>CAYNRJ010000001.1:0-613030 GCA_964399865.1 uncultured Candidatus Saccharibacteria bacterium
TGTTCAGGGCAACACCACACTCGCAAACGCGACCTCCACGAATTTCGCAATCACCTCAATCGCATCTTCACTCTTGAAGACAAACTCAAATGGTTCCATCGTTCCTGCGGTCGCCGGTACTGACTACGCATCCCTCGCAACAGTTGCTGGAGCGTTTCCATTCACTCCAGGCACTTTCGGCGCAACGTCAGCAAATTCAACCTCGACTCTGATCGGCTTCTCCCAAGGTATCTACGCTCTTGCATCCTCAACGATTGGCTCTGGCTCACAGACAGGAGGACTCACCGTTAATGGTGGCGCAACCACAACGGGGAATGCCTACTTTGGAGGCAACGTGGGAATCGGAACAGTCTCGCCGTCGCAACAATTGCATCTTCAGGGGAGTTCTCCTCAGATATATCTATTCGACACTGCAAATTCGCGTGGTGCATATTTTGGTGTAAGCGATGGATTCAATGCAGTAGTTGATTCGGTGGGTGGTTCAAGCGTTATCAAAGCAAACAGCAGTACATATCTCACAGTGGGCTCAGGTGGCAATAGCGTATTTTCTCTCGGGAACGTTGGTATCGGAACCACTTCGCCGTATGCCAAGCTCTCTGTTGTCGGACAGGTTGTTGCCGCGAACTTTACGGCAACCACTACAGCAACTTCTACACTTCCGACGCTCGATGTAGATACAATTGATCTCTTAGGTACATTTGCAAATAGTCTCGACGATCTCTGTGTCGGCATTACAGGTAGTTCAAGTCTTTGTGATGGAGACGATGCGGCTGGGGCAGGTGGCGCCGCCTTCCCATTCACCCCTTCCACCATCGGAAGCGCCAACGCAAACTCAACTTCAACTCTCATGGTCTTTAGCCAAGGCTTCATCTCTCAAGCCTCTTCAACCATCATCGGCAACGCCACGACAACAGGCATGCTCGGAGTTGGCTCTCTCTTCCTCAACAACACACGCTTCACTGACCTTGCAGGAGATGCACTCGAAGTCTCTGCAGGCACACTCAACGTCAATGATGTGACAGCAGCAATGCTTGCGAACGCAGACTTTGGAGAGTTCTCCTGCAACGGCACCACCTGTACGATTGATGCTGAGTCACAGTCCATCGAAGAGCTCTCTGACGTTAGCTCCATGACAGAGGCATATGGAGATCTCCTTGCATGGAATGGTTCTGGATGGACGAACTTTGCGACCTCAACGCTTGGGCTCACTTCCTTCCAGTTCCCATGGACTGCAGTCACCTTTGGCTCCACAGCAGCAAACTCCACCTCAACCCTCATCGGCTTCACACAAGGTATCTACGCACTCGCATCTTCGACGATCGGTGCAGGTGGACAGGCGACAGGACTGACGATAAGTGGTGGAGCGACAACGACAGGGGATTTGGCTGTGCAAGGGACTGGTACTTCTACCGTGGCAAATTACTTTGGTATTGGCACCACTTCTCCGTGGGGCAATGGACTTCTTACAGTAGGGACATCAAGTGCACGTTTGTATGTTGATAAAACGACTGGTTACGTTGGTATTGGAACAAGTACTGCATCGGCGTTACTTACTATAGGTGGAGGAAACACGGCGCAGTTACTTTTGAATCCAGCATCAGGACATAAGGCGGGTTTTTATTACTCGGGGAATTTCCAAGATGTGTGGGCACAAAATGCATATGCAAACTGGCAGGGTACTGTTCGCATAAAGCTGTCTGCAAATATTGATAACAGCTCAAACGGCGGCCTATATGCACCTGGCACATTAGGTATTTATGGGAGGTCAGGAGTATCAGCCGTTTCAGATTCAACCGGCAGCAACACTGCGTTTAAGATCCTTTCCGGGGCAACTGTCTCTGGCGAGACCTTTAGTGGAGGTACTCAGATTTTCACGGCACTCGGAAACGGAAATATGGGAGTCGGCTCCACTTCACCATTCGCCCGTTTCTCGGTGCATGGCACAAGTAACGGTGCCTATGCTTCTACTCTCTTCGCAATAGCATCCTCGTCTCTCTCTGCAACATCAACCATCTTCTCTGTTGACCAGCTCGGTGCAACAACAACGAACTTCGCAATCTCAAACGTTACCTCGTCACTCTTAAAGACTACGGCGTCAGGAGCTGTTATCCCGGCAGTTGCAGGTACAGATTACGTCGCTGCCTCGAGCTTCTTCCAATTCCCATGGACTGCAACAACATTCGGTTCCATAGATGCAAACTCAACCTCTACTCTTATCGGCTTCACACAAGGTATCTACGCTCTTGCATCTTCGACGATTGGCGCAGGTGGTCAGGCGACAGGCCTTACGATTTCCGGTGGCGCTACTACAACTCGAAATGCATACTTTGCCGGAAGCGTCGGTATCGGTACTACATCTCCTGCGTATGCCCTCGATATAGCGGGATTTATAAACATTAATGAATATTCTGGATACAAACAGAACGGTTCGACGATCCTCTTCGCCACAACGACAACAGGTCTTCTAGGGGTAGGCATCAATGCTCTTGCCAGCGCGATCTCAACTTCGACAGATGCCACTTCCGCTACGTACAGTGTAGCGGTTGGTGAGAACGCGCTTCGCTACGCGACCTCTTCAGACTTTAATACTGCCGTGGGCTGGAGCGCACTTCGAGGGAGTTCTAGTGCTACGGCTAATAACTCTGGTGAACGTAATGTTGCTGTTGGATATGACTCGCTTCTTGCAAATACAACGGGCTCTCGAAACGTAGCGTCAGGGTTTACCTCAATGTTGAACAATACGACAGGTTCAGACAATGTTGCTATCGGAAATGGTGCGCTCATGATTGCTACAAGTTCTTCTAATAACATAGCTATTGGCACAGAGGCTCTTATTTCTCTGAGGACAAGCTCGGTCAACGATCTAGAGGGGAGTATAGCGATAGGATATGACGCTGGCGCAAGCGTAGTCTACGGAGGTGCAAACATCTTCATCGGTCATCTCGCTGGAGATAATCTCACCGGGGGCAGCAACAATATTATTATGGGGTATAGCATTGATGCTCCTTCAGCAACTCTTAGTGGCCAGCTCAATATTGGCAATATAATCTTTGGTACAGGCGTTGATTCAACAGGTACGACAATCGATACAAACGCACTTATAGGCATCGGGACATCGACACCATGGGGTCGTTTGTCGGTCACTAATGTCGGAACAGAGCCATCTTTTGTTGTTCAGGACGAAGCCTCGCCAGACAACAGTCCGTTTATCATCGACGCCACGGGGAACGTCGGAATCGGCACCACTTCTCCGTTCGCAAAACTCTCCGTCGTCGGTCAAACCGTAGGTGAATACTTCACCGCAACATCTACGGCTCGTGTATCTACGTTCCCATACGCATCAACCACCGCTATTACTGTTTCTGGTACCGCATCCTCTACATTACTTGTTGTCTCCGGTCTCAATGCAGCAGACTGTGACGTGAAGGCGAGTGTGAACGGAGTCTTTTCTTGTGGCACTGACGCAGGAGGTGCCGGCGCGTCTCTCCAGGGTTCCTATGATGCAGGAGATACGATTGAGACATCGGATGCAAACCCGATCGTTATTACCGAAACAGCCGCTGCGGCAAGTTCGCACAATCTGCTTGAGCTCGCTCCGAATCCGGCAGCTGGGGGCACGTTCTCCGGTAGCGCTCTGCAGATAACGATGGACGCAACTGACGCGAATGCGTATGCCGGTAATGGTCTCCGCATCGTCGTCGATCAATCACAAGTCGCATCGACGGCATACCCAATTCTTATTGAGGATGATGCTGGTGTAGACATATTCGCAGTTGCAGAGAACGGCGGACTCACCATCAACGGCGCGAATAGTGACGTCGTGCGCAGTTCGACCGCAGATTTCGCGCTCGGCACTGTCGGAGCAGGGCTCTCGAATGCAAATGGTCAGCTAAGTATGTCGAATGGAACAGTGCTGACCTCTAGCAACGGCATCATTACGACAGGGAGTCAGCCATCCGTGGATGCAGCCGTAAGCACCGGTGCACTTTCGATCGCAATTGCGAACGGGAAATATCTAGTCATACGTGGAGGTGGAACGAATGCGATGTCTATTTATGATTCTGTAGCAGGCACGTTCACTGCTTCTTCGAGAACCTTGAACGGAACAGCTGGCGGTGGAACGCTCGCACTACCTCGTCCAGGAGGTACATACCGCATTCTTCATGGAAGCGGCTCACAGACGACCACGACTCTCATTGATCCTCAGGGGAATATGTACCTCGGGTTTGGAACAACTACGGCCATGAACGCAGCCGTCGCGACTGGCACCGTCGCGTTTAGGCGACCTGACGGAAGATTCTTGATCGCAAACGGACAAGGTGCCGGCACGACTCAGATTTATGATCCAATCGGTGATGTGTTCGTCGCAGGTCCTACGAACAGCGGTGGTGTCACTTGGGGCGCGGGAGCACTCGTCATCCCTATGGCCTCAAGTACGAGCGGAATCAGTTCAAGAGCACTATTTGTAACAGGGGGTGCGGCCGGCACAACTCAGATTTATAACAGCAGTGACGGTTCGGTATCAGGCATTGGTCCTCGCGGCTCATTCACTGTTGGACCACCGCTCGGTACGGGATGTGAAATAAACAACTGGGGTTCCGTAGCGATTGGGCGACCAGACGGTAAATATGTGATTCTCTCCAAGATAAATGCCTCAGCGGTCTTCGATCCGATATTGGGTACGATGACGTGCCGCACATCTAACGGTCCTGGTGTCGCACTCGGTGTCGGCGCGCATGCGATTCCCCTCCAGAACGGTACTTTCCTCATCATCGTTGGTAGTGGTTCGACCGCATCGTATATTTACAATCCAAATACCGACACGTTTACTTCACACGGGACCGCTCTCTCTGTCATCGGTGATGGCGCGCACTCTATTCTGAGGCAGGATGGCACATGGCAGATTCTCGCCGGAGGTACAACTACTCCAACAACCACAAATAATTTCGACACTGGTCTCCCAATGGCAGGCTCTGCTACGCGCTACACCTCAGATGATATTTCAACGACTGCTTTGAATCTCTCGTCAACGCTTAAGTGGGTAGCAGACGCACAAACGGCAATGGTTGGAAACGTAAACGCTACGTCCAGTCTCCAAATACTGGTACGCACGGCTGTAAATAGTGGCGGCTGTACAGCCCCCCTTGATGCAGCAACTGATAGGGAAATCCGTAACTCAGGAGACTTGATTGGTGCTGGTTCGACCGACAATTGTATCCGTATTACGGTTAACATGAGTCGACCAATACCAAAACGCATTATAGATGAACGCGGTACATTTACAGGAAACGGCTCAACTGTCACAGCGCTCGATTATTACAACGTAAGTCTCCAGGAGCTCGTCGTCGATAACTCCTCGTTCCTCCGTCGTAACAACTTTGCATTTAATGTGGCAAGCGCTGATGCCGCCGCTCCACAGAGTGACGCTTCTGGTCCGGTCCTCACGAGAGCTGAAGCTCTTTCGGACAGAGTCTATCTTCCTTGGGGTCGTATTAATCCTACAACAGCGTCAGGAAGTACAGGATATTACTTTGGTACAACAACAATTGCTCATCCGCCAATTCCGCAAGCGCAGGCAACGACGAGTACAATTGTCATTGAACGGCCTAACAAAACGTTCGTGATTATTGCTTCTCTTACGACTCCAGCCGCAAACGCTGCTCTGTATGATCCGAACACGCAGACGTTCACATCTCAGTCTGGAAGTAATATTCCAACCGCCGCGAATGGTCCTGGAGGCTTTGCGCTGAAACTCCCTAGCGGCAAGTTCCTAGTTGTTCTCGGAAATAATACTGTAACCACGAACTTCTACGATCCTATTACGAATACCTTTAGCGCCGGGCCAGATCTTACTGTCGCGGCAAACCTTGGTGCAATCGCGATTCCGAATGCCGATGGAACGTACACCATTACCCACGGTGCTGGTGCTACAACATCGTCAATATTCGATCCAATACGCTACACGACGCAAAGAATGGCAACTGGCCCTACACAAACAACAGGCACTGCCTGCGGTGCTGCGGCTATACCGCTTCGTAACGGAAATTACAAGATTATCGTTGGTGCTGCAGACGGGGCAGCTGCAGCAGCAACAACGATGAACTATGATCCGCGCGCGAAAGTGTTTATTGCAGGTACAAATATGGTTACAAACGCCGTTGGCTGTGGATCGCAGGTCTTCCAAAGGGCAGACGGATTCTGGGAAGTGACTGGCGGCGGTACGACGTCAGGTGCAGGTACGCTCGTCACCAACATCATTAACCCAGACTCTGGTCAGACATCCATTGGTGCTCCGATGACTACTAACACCGCTGGAAAGGGTCAACTTCTCATTCCAAGACCTGACGGCACATTCTTACTTATCAGCGGTAACAACACAGTCAACACCAACATCATCATTCCGTATGGTGTCGGACCTGCAGCATCTGCGGTCTCAGGCGTATCACAGCTCGGCGTTGCTCCAATTGGTCCTCCGCTTAACTTAGCTGTTGGTAATGGCTCTGTTGCCTTCCAAAGACCGGATGGTAAATTCGTTATCATTAACGGAAATGCAACAAGCAGCACACAGCTCATTGACGTTGGATGGTATCCGGACGGGCAGTATCTTTCTGAGCAGATTCAAATTCCTGCGCTCCCAGCAAACGCTGTACTTAACTGGAAGCAGACACCAGATAACTTTGTCTCAATGCGTGTGAGAGTTGCCTCATCACAGGCAAATCTCGCAACCTCGACATTTATTACTGTCGGGAAGCCTGGAACCAGTATCGCTAATGCGGGTGGCGAGACGTGGGCACAGATAGAAATTAACTTCCGCCGCGACTTCCCTGCATATAGTGGCGCAAAAGATAGCGTGTATGGAGGTTCCAGCAACAACGTCTATCCGTACCGCAATATCTCAACTCCGTCAGTATTTCAATTCCAGCTCAGTAATGGCCAGGATCTCCTCACACTCCAGACGAACGGTCGTAATCTGATGCGAGTTACATCTGATGGAAACATCTACTCTGCCGCCAACGGTGGATTCTATAGTGGTGGTGCTGACTTGGCGGAAAATTACACTTCCACACAGACGCTCGTTGCTGGTGAGGTCGTGATGATCGATCCATCGAACGCACAGGGTGTCATTCGCGCGACTGGTCAGTATCAAAATACGATACTCGGCGTTGTTTCGACTGAGCCAGGCTTCATTGCCGGCGCATTTACTGAAAATTCCTACCCAATCGGTCTTATCGGTCGTGTACCTGTGAAGATCTCAACCGAGAATGGCCCAATTCGCTCAGGTGACATCCTCACTTCTGCGTCGATTTCTGGTTATGCAATGCGCGCAACACAAGCTGGCCGCTCCCTTGGTAAGGCACTCGAGAATTTCGATGAGAGTACGGCGACCCCATGTCCTGCCGAGGGGCTCGGGAATGTCGAATCTACAAAATGCGGAACGATCATGATGTTCGTTAACCTAGTCGATTACCTTGGTTCGCCAATAGAGCTAATGATGGATGAGGCAGGATTCTCAATAGACGAGCCAGTACTAGCTTCCGAGGTTTCTGCGGACGAGGACGTACTCGAGGGCCTAGCGCTCGTCGCAGAGGCTCCGTCCGCTGACGAAAAGGCTGCCGCACGGAGAGCGCGCATACTCGCGTTCCTCCAGAACCTGAAAGAGCAGCGGGGAGCAATGGGCATAAGTTCTGAGATATTCACTGATCGCATTAGTTCTGCGTTCGAGATTGTCTCGCCACAGCTAACGACGGACACGCTTTCCGCAAATACGATCGCCGGGGTCTCAGGTGGTGTATCAGTCGCACTTGCTACAGGTACACAATTCGCGATTATCAATAAAGACGCGTCGGGAAGCGCCTCTTCAACACCAGTAGCATCGTTTGATGCTTCTGGAAACCTATTTATCGGCGGTGATCTCGTCATTTTTGGTCGACCGTACTTTACAACTGACACTGCGGGCTTTGCTGTCGTGAAGGCGGGGAGTTCAAAAGTTGAAGTTATATTCGACCGAGAATATCTCGAGCAGCCAATTGTAAACGCAAACATCTCGCTCGACGCTCTCCCTGACGAAGCGCAAGCGGCTGCTGCTGCGGAAGCAATCTTTTCGGATGATATCCGTTACCTTGTCACGGAAAAGAGCGCAAAAGGCTTCACGGTGCTTCTCAACAAACCGGCTTCTAAAGACATTCAGTTTAGTTGGATCGCTCTCGCGGTGAAGGGAGCTAAGACGTTCCAGTCAGCTGCTCCAGAAGGCGTTGATGTCGAAAACCCAGAACTTCCTGTTGAACCACAAGAATCTCCGGTGGAAGAAAACGAGGGTGGAGGCGAGTCGGAGCAGTCGGTCGAGGAGGAAATTGCGGAGGAGGAAACAGGGGGCTCTGGAGATGCGCCCCCACAAGTGACGGTGATAGGAGAGAGTCCTGTACGTATTGAAATAGGAACGGGGTATTCCGATCAGGGGGCGCTCGTTTCCGATGACCATGATACTGGGATCGGTCTCACGACGTTTGTAAACGGAGCGTTTTCCCTCGCAGTGCAATTGGACACCTCAACAACGACTTCATACGAGATCAAGTATCGCGCAACGGATTCAGCAGGGAACGTGACAGAAAAGACTCGCATTGTAGAAGTATATGAACCCGAAATACCAGTTTCTGAGGCGCAACCAGAATCTCTACCAGAGCCTGAGTCAGAACCAGCTCCTGAGCCGGAAGTAGTCGTAGGCTCAGCTCCTCAGTCAGAGTCCGCGGTAGAAGCTGAACCTAGCCCAGAACTTTCCTCTGAAATTGTAGAAGAGTAAAGAGGTTAGCAGCTTCTCTTATTATCGATACTGCGAGTCTATTTTTTTATAAACAAATTCTGAAATGTCGGCGACGGCTCTCTCGAGAGTAGGCACTTCTTCGCCCCGAGTCATGATGCAGAGAAGGTAGGGGTGTTTGGGATAATAGACTATACCGCAGTCGTGCAAATGACGCTCACCATCGTTGATTTGTCTTTCGCCGAATTTATGAGCTACGAGAATTTTGTCTGGCACACCCTTACGCAAGCCTTCGGTGAAATCGATTTTCGAAAGTAGCGACAGTGCCTGCTCTGAATGTGCTTGGGAGAGGAATGACGCGTTATAAAGGATTCTAAAAAAAGCGGCGTATTGTTTTACGGAAAGAGCTGAACTCGGATCGTTTAGTACATTTGCGTCGACATCCAATAGATCGTACAGGTGTCTAATATCATCTCCTGGGAGATCCGTAAGTAGGAGAAATAACGACTCGTTGTCGGAGTAGATGATCATTCTCTCGATAAGCTCACTTACCGTATATGCTTTCCCGACTTCAAGAGTCTCCTCTGGCAAAATCGTTTGCTCGACAGGTGACGCGCGTTTTTCTTGAAATGTAATTTCTTTCTGCAAGATGCTCGGGTTGTCCTCAGCGGCGCGGAAAAATGCCATCATGACCGGTACCTTCAATAAGCTCGCAGGAATGAATGGATCATCTTGTTGAATACCAAAGGTCGGGCCGTTGTTCAGGTCACGGAAATATACTGCTATCTCACTCGCGGAAGTTTTTTTCTCTAGAGAGGTTACTAGTTTTTCAAGGTCCGACCGGAAGTTTATTTTTTCTGCGTCGATCGTTCCTTGTGCAATCTCGCATTCAAGGAGTGGATTGGTAAGCACACCTTCACCTGAGCGGACCTGTGCTGATGTGCTGGAGTGCGGTGTGGACTTGTGAAGGTTTGCGTATCCGATCGCTCCGAGGGCTGCTCCGAGCGCAAGCGTTACGGTGAAGGAAAATACCCTACGCATGTGCCACCATGCTAGCACAGGCAAGACTCTCTCTCTACGTTTTCAACAAAGTACATATCGACCTTCCGCATGCCCGTGAAAACGTGCTTTAATTACAGCGATATAGAGCGAGCTATTGATTTTTTTATTATGCCAACCCCAAGCGTTTCGGTCCCATGGATGAATTCAAAAATTGTCATCGCTATTCTAGTTTTTCTACTAGTTGGGGCTGGTGGGGCAGCATATTACTTTTACTCAAAGGCATCGGTTGTGCAGACAGAATCACAGGAAGACACGCAAAAAGAAGTTCAATCACTTATTGATGAAATAGGGAAGTTAATCATGCTTCCTGAAGGTGAGACGCCGACAATTGCAACGGTTTCTAACCCAGAGCGTCTCAAGGATCAACCTTTTTTCGCCAAGGCAAAAGCGGGAGATAAAGTTCTCATTTATACGATAGCGAGGAAAGCGTTTTTGTATGATCCTGTCGCAGGAAAACTCATAGAAGTCGCACCTCTTAGTACGGCCACGGGCGCTGAAGTGGAGACAGATGTTTCAGGAGCGATTTCTGAGTAAGTCTAATACGCATACAGGTATTTATGGCATACCGAACAAACACTATAGCGATCGGTATTATGCTGGGACTATTTTTTCTGTTTTCTTCCGTTTCTCTTGCGGATGAATTTACTTCCGGTGATTATAAAATAGTCGATCCCGTCATCGTGCCGTCGGGATTCGCGACGTCTTCTAGCTTTCAGTTGTGGAGCACCATCTCTGAATTAGCAACAGGAACAAGCACGGCGACAACGTTTTCTCTAAGTTCCGGATTTCTTACATTCCCATTCGTCTCTACCCCGGTAGTTTCTGCAACTGCTGGTGACGCTCAAGTATCAATTTCGTGGAGCGCTTCGGAAGGATTCCTCGGATGGAGTATATCGGGGTATGACATCGCTCGGGCCACGGTTTCTGGCGGTCCATACACATACTCAGATGTTGGAAATGTTCTTAGTAGTACAAGAACCGGCCTCACTAATGGGACCACGTACTATTTTGTTGTCGTTCCGAAGGATATATTTGGGAATAGAATCGCCACTTCGACAGAAGTATCCGCGACGCCGGTTGCATCAAGTGGGGGCGGAGGTGGTGGTGGAGGAGGTGGTGGCGGGGGCGGTGGAGGAGGCGGTGGAGCAGCAGCGCCGTCCGGTGCGAATGTATTCTTTTCAGGACGCGCGTATCCTGGAAGTACCGTAGTTCTCCTTAAGGACGCGCAGGTGGCCGCTACAACTGTTGCAGGAGCAGATGCGAAATTCCAAATCGCCCTCGGAGGGCTTTCAACCGGGAACTTTATATTCTCAATGTATGGTGAAGATAAAGCTGGCAATCGCTCCTCGCTCCTGTCGTTTCCGGTGAGCGTAACAGCCAATGTGTTTACGAATGTCGGTGGTATTTTCATTTCACCATCGATTACAACTGACAAGGCTGAGGTGAGAAAAGGAGACAATATAGCAATCTTCGGACAATCATCGCCAAAGTCAGACATAGTCATCGCGGTGAACTCTGAAGAAGAATTATTCGCGCAGGTAAAGGCGGATGATAGTGGAGCGTATCTCCTAAATTTTGACACATCGGTTCTCGAGATGGGAAGTCACACAGCAAAATCAAAGGCGGCATTGGCAGGGGAGATAAGTACATACAGCAAAGCTGCCGCGTTTACCGTAGGAACAAAAAATGTGGTTGCTCTCGTTACTACGAAGAAAGCCACAAAGGGTGACGCAAGTGGAGACGGAAAAGTGAACCTCGTAGATTTTTCAGTTGCTGCCTATTGGTATAAACGCCCGCTCACCCCAGCCTTTAGGGAAATCGAGAAGACGATGCTCAACGGCGACGGACAAGTAACACTCGCTGACTTCTCCATCATAGCCTATCACTGGGGAGGATGATATTGAGTATGCAGATAACAACAAAAAAAATTAGTATGTACGGATTGCTCTCTCTGCTCGTTGGCGTTTTGTACGTCTTAAGTATGACGGATGTTTACGCAGCAGAAATCATCGCTAGAACTCCGTCCGGAGTCGGCGTGGGAGATGCATTTACTGTCTCGGTTTTGCTCGACACAGAAGATGAGCGCATCAATGCTTTAGAGGGAACTCTCCAGTACACACGCTCTACACTCGTGCTCCGAGAATTGCGCACGGGTAATTCGATCGTTAATTTCTGGGTTGAGCAACCTAGTATAGATAAACCTGGGTCCGTACGCTTTGCAGGGGTAACTCCGGGAGGCTTTCATGGAAATGAGGGAGAGATCTTTACTCTCGTATTTGAAGCGGTTAAAAGCGGTCGGGCGGAGATATCTCTTCAAGATGGAAAAGCGTATAGAAATACTGACGATGGAATTGCCTTCCCGCTCGTAGCTCGCATCCCCGCGTTTGCAATTAGCGAAAAGGGAGGAGGGATGTCGGTGCAGTCAATTTTAGAAACTGACAAGACACCACCTGAGTCCTTTACTCCCATGATTGCCACGGATCAATCTCTTTTTGAGGGGCGATCATTTATCGTTTTTGCAACGCAAGATAAAGGATCAAGTGTCGATCATTATGAAGTAGCAGAGCGCAAAGGATTTCCGTTTGCCCTCTTACGAAAAATGGTTTGGCAAAAAGCGGTGAGCCCGTTCGTGCTCTCTGATCAGTCGCGTATGTCATATGTATACGTGAAAGCTGTCGACAAAGCGGGAAATGAGCGCATCGCGCGGTTATCCCCTTCGCATCAATTTTTCTACTTTAGTAACACAGCGCTTATCGCTATACTTCTTGTATTGTTCGGCTCGGTGTTACTTTTTTATGTACGAAAACGCAAGATTCGGTAGGCTGTTAGGGTATGTAAGCATAGGATTTGTCGCGAGCCTATGTTTTTTTATATCTGCAGGGGTGACACACGCTGCGACTCTCTCGCTTTCACCATCATCCGGCTCATATTCGGCCGGAGATACTCTGACAGTATCAATCCTAGTTTCGAGTACGGATCAAGCCATCAATGCTGCGTCTGGTACCATACATTTTCCCGAAGATGTATTGCAGGTACTCTCCATCTCTAAAGCGAATTCAATTTTGACCCTATGGGTACAAGAGCCTTCCTTTTCCAATACTTCTGGCACGGTAGATTTTGCCGGCGTAGTGCCCAATCCAGGCTATACCGGTAGTGGAGGTAATCTCATAACCGTACGCTTCCGTGCTCGTTCTCCGGGTACTGCAAACCTTACAATTTCACCTGCCGAGACGCTTGCAAACGACGGCAGCGGCACGAATGTATTAGCCGGTGCTTCTGGTGCAACGATCACGATTACTTCGGCAAAGGCAACCATACAAGATTCACAAAGGCCACCTGCTGAAGATCTGGAGGAATCGGCAGAGGAAGTTGAGTCTGACACCGGTATACAACCACCGATTATAACGAGCTCAACGAAACGTGTCCCCCTCGGAGGGGCAGCTGAAGTAACAGGTTCTTCTATTTATCCTGGTGCTACGGCGGAGCTTACACTTCAGGGTTCTGGCGGTATTATTCTCACGGTTAACGGTTCCGTCGGAGAGAACGGGGTATTTTCTCTAACCCAACAGCATTCCATAATTCCAGGTGAGTACATTGGATCAGTGGTTGTCCATCAGGGCAATGCCCAAAGCTCTCCCTCTGAGCCGTTCGTCATAACGTTTGAAGGGGAGCCATTCCTTTCAAAAGCGCTCGATTTTCTGATGCAGCCGATGCTTCTTATCACGTATGGCTTTATAGCGGCATTCGGGATAGGACTTGTGCTCGGCAGATACTTCTTTAGGTCGAAAAAACTTACCGTGAACGATGCCCTCTATGATGTAGATGTTGAGGTGCATAAATCGTTCCTCAAGCTTCGCGAACGTATTAATCAGTCAATTGCAGAATTACAGCGAGAGAGTGAAAATCGTGAACTCACCGATGCGGAAGCGCGATTCATTAAGCAAATGACGGGAACCATTAAAGATACCGAGAAGGCAGTCGAGAAAGATATACACCAGGCCGAGCATTAATCGAGGAAGGGAGGTGTACTCGATTTCCCCTCCGTGCTGATTTCGGCAAGTCAAAATGGTAAAATTGCAATATGGAAGGCTTAAATACTTTTTTGAAAATGCTGATCGATTTTCTCGTGCAGATACTCACGCTTTTTGTTAATTTTTTTATCGCCCTTCTCAATCTTATTTTGGACTTCGCACGTAGTATTGCGGGAATGGTATAGAAACAAAACGCGGGGCCATTTGGCCCCGCGTCGTCACACTTCAGAAGAGAATAGAGAAATTATTCTTCTGGTGTTGGATTCGTTCCGATATTCACCTCAAGTCCGTTGTTCGTTTCCTCAACGGGTGCAGCTTTGCCGTACTTCATATACCACCATACTCCGCCACCCACCAAAATGAGAAGCACAAGCACGATGAGGATCGTGTTCACTCCGCTTCCGCTATTCACATTTCCTGTATTTGTATCGTCCATGGATATAGATTAATTATTAATATTTGTATGTTCCTCATAGTATCACGCACTGAAGAGCACGATTCAGCCTTGAATATTCAGGGAGTGGATGTACAGTTTATACATGATAAAAAACGTTTACATTCCCACGATACTCATCACGGTCTTCCTCACAATTGCCGGAGGAGTGTGGTGGTGGTACCTAGGATCTCCTTCGCTTGACGAATTGAAAGCGCGCATACGTACCCCGATCGCACGTGAAGAAGAGACGCCTGCCGCAGAGACGTCGCAAGTTTTCGTTGCGTTCTTGGATACCGCAGGAACGACAAACGGAAAGGAGAGGGGTTGCGACAAGGTGGTTATGGTTCCGTATACGATAGATAAGACGAGAGCACCGCTTACGATCGCTCTCTTTATCTTGTTCGATATTGATGAGGAGAACGCCAATGGACTCTTCAGCTACATCGCGCGCACGAATGATACACTCGCTTTCGACCGTGCGACCGTGGTAGATGGCACAGCTCATATCTATCTCACGGGATCTCTCACCGGGCTCGCAGGAGTCTGCGATGATCCACGTGCTGCAATTCAAATTGAGGAGACAGCCCTCCAATTCCCAACGGTGCAGCGAGTGCAGCTATACCTGAACGAAGAGCCTACAACCCTCATCCCTGACATGCGTGGGGAATAGTATCTACAAGTATGAAAACAACACGAGAAAAACTAGCTGACCTGTTTGGGTTCGGGTTCGCGCTGTGGCTCTTCGGATTTGTCCTCGGTATGATGCTGTTCTCTATCGTTCCAACAGCATATCTCGGTCTTGTCATTACACCGTTCGCGTTTGCCGCCGCTCTCTGGGTTTGTCTGAGACGTTTTCGAGGGAGAGGTGATAGTGGCTTGTACCTTCTCTCTGTGGGCGCTGTATGGCTCTTTATCGCCGTTTCGTTCGACTACATATTTCTTGTAAGAGCGTTTTCTGTGGCGAATTATTACGATTTTGATGTGTTTTTGTATTATTTCATTACATTTTTCCTCCCTATTGCGGTGGGGCGAAGAAATACACAGAGTGCGCCTATACAAGCAGAAGAGGGTATATAGTTGTGGTATATGGCAATGGAAAAGATAAAGATTGAGCAGCACACCGTTTCGGGAGGTGTATGGATCGCATTCTGGCTCTTCACGATCGGGTACCTCAAGCTGACGTTTTGGCAGGGAGTACTCGCAGTTGTGATTTGGCCGTATTACCTTGGCAACGCGCTCAGCTCAGTAGCACAGTAGTTCGAAAATCGCCGCTCTTGGTGCGGTAGAATAAAGAAAATGGAATCCAAAGCGACTTTTAAGCGCCATCTAAAGAGGGATCTTGTTCTTATCGCGCTCAGTACCGCTGCGGCTATAGCGGTAAGTCAGAGTGGGCTGTTTGAGCAGCTCTTTCACATGGACGTGCAGAGTAAATATATCGCTGCATTTATCGCAGGAGTATTTTTTACTTCATTTTTCTCAACTCCCTTTGCGATCGCGATGTTCATATCACTTGCGCCCGATATGAGTGTGCCGGTCATGGTTTTAATTGGCGCGACGGGCGCGCTCCTCGGAGACCTATTTCTTTTTGGATTAATACGAAATACGTTTGCTGCGGATGTTGAATATCTCCTCGGAAAGAAGCATGTACATAAAAGATTTAAAGCAGCATTTGATCGGCGAGTGTTTCGCTGGATATTGCCATTTGTAGGTGCGCTCATCATCGCTTCACCGCTTCCCGATGAACTTGGCATTACCCTGATGGGAGTCTCCACTATGAGTGTACGGACCCTGCTTCCCATTTCTTTTGCAATGAATGCGCTTGGAATCTCACTTATTGCGCTCATTGCATAAAGGGGTATAGTTTTTACATGACGAAAAACCCTTACCTAAACGCGGTTTTTGCGGGCCTGTATATCGTCGCTATAGTTCTCTTCATCACCGTGGTACTTGAGAACACAGAAGGTCCAGATACGATCCTTGCCCCTATCACCATGCTCTCATTATTGGTGCTATCTGCTGCAACAATGGCATACCTCTTTTTCTACCAACCGCTCATGATGTATCTCGAAGGGAACAAGCAGGACGCTGTTCGATTTTTCGTCAAAACTCTGGCCGCCTTTGCGGGCGTTACGGGTATCGTGATAGTTGCGCTACTTATCACGTCAACGAAATAGCGCATATTAGATATTACTTATAATCATTCTTAATTAATACATCGTATGAAAAGTTCACTACTTATGATGCTTATCGGCGGCGCAGTCATTGTCGCAGGAGGCGGATATCTCATTTTAAATAACTCAAACTCCGATGGAGCAAATGAAGAGATGAGTCAGCAGGCACCTGATGCATCTGGCACTTTTGCTTCAGTGATGCAGAGCAACAAAGATCTCGAATGTAGTTTCGAATATAACGATGGGGACGGAAATGTCTCGTCGGGTATCGTCTACATGACTAAAGGAGCGCAGCAGATACGTGGCGATTTCAACATACAGCAAAGCGGCGCGGGGGCCATGGAAATGCATGTTATTCGCTCTGGTGGGTACAATTACATCTGGGGCCCGGCACTTCCGCAAGGAATTAAAACAAGAGTAGAAGCTGGAGATGAAACAAAATTAATAGAAGGAGGTGAAGAGGGTGGGGGCATTAGTGAAGACACATCATATTACTGTGAGTCCTGGACACCCGATCAAAATAAATTCTCACTCCCCGTCGACATAGAATTCTCGGATATTAGTGCCCGTATTGAAGGAAGCGCATCCATTAGTGACACAACTGCACTGCGATGCGTCGCATGCAATCAAATACCAGCGGGCAGCGGTAGAGAGCAATGCCTCGCAGCGCTCTCGTGTAATTAATTGTTTCTTCACGCGAATGTGTTTCTCTTGTTGAGGGTGTTTCGAGCCACAACACAGTGTGGGGGATTTTTTGTATGATTTTCGCGACTGGTTCGTCGTATATACTATGAGTAACATGAAAACGCAGGTATTACGTGGTTTTGTAGCGGCGATGGCGGTAGTTCTTGCTACTCCGCAAGCGGTTTTTGCACAGACAGCGCCTTTTGAGGTTTCGGGTTGGATACCGTATTGGCGAGCTGATAAGGGTGTAGAAAGTATCCTTCCGCACCTAGGGAAATTCACGGAAGTGAATCCTTTCGTCTATACCGTAAAACAAGATGGCTCGTTATTTCTCCCCGAACCTTTGGATACAGGTGCATGGGCCACGCTTCGTGCGAAATCAAAAGAGCTGAATGTACGATTCATGCCGACAGTGATGTGGGCGAACGCGGACGCAATCCACGACGTTCTTAGTAACCCCGAGAAGCGTGCTGAACACATCCGCGGCATTGTAAGTCAGGTGTATGGCCGAGGATTTGAAGGTATCGATATCGATTATGAAGGCAAATACGCCAAAACTCGTCCATACTTTTCCCTGTTCTTGAAAGAACTTAGTACCGCGATGGGCTTCGATAAATGGATCATGTGTACGATAGAAGCGCGCACACCGCTTGACTCGCGTTACTCGTCACCGGAATCTATTCCAAAGGACATTGAATATGCGAACGATTTTGTGGAGATAAACAAGTACTGTGATCAGGTGCGCGTTATGGCGTATGACCAGGGTAGGTATGACTTGAAACTTAATGATGCGAACACTGATCCGTACATACCGGTCGCCGACAGTAAGTGGGTTGAGAAAGTGATGCGACTGACGATGCAAGATATTGATAAAAATAAACTCCTTATCGGTGTTGCAACATATGGATATGAATACGATATGTTCCCCTCGACAGACGGCAGCGGAGATATGTCTTACTCTCGCTTGTGGTCGTTCAATCCCGGATATGTCGCAGAAACCGCAACAAAAACAGGTATTGCTCCTATACGTAATTCCGCCGGTGAAATGTCACTCGTATATCCTGCGTCTCAGTCTGTAGATCCCGCCATACCGCTCCCGAACGCCACACGTGTCATGACATGGAGCGATGCGGAAGCCATTCGTCAAAAAGCTGAGCTTGCAAAAACGCTCGGACTTGCCGGTATCGCGATATTTAAAATTGACGGAGGACAAGATCCAAAACTCTGGGATGTGCTTGCGAGCTATAAGGGGGACACCTCAAATGCGAGCGCAGTTCGCACGGCGCCATCGCCTGCAAGCGGGCTTATTGCATCGTCACTTATTGTGCCAGCAGTCGATCTTCAGTTTGGCGCGCGACGAGAAGAGGTGCGAGCTCTCCAAAAAATCCTCAATGCCAGTGGGCATATTATAGCGACGACAGGCGGTGGGTCACCTGGTAACGAAACCACATACTTTGGACCTGCGACACGAGCTGCACTTATCAAATTCCAGAAGGCAAAAAATATTACCCCTGCTGTCGGATACTTTGGTCCAAAAACTCGCGCAGCCTTTGCCTCGCTCTAAGCTATCCAGAGTGTCTTCATGAAAAACGCGTAAAACGCGTGTAGTACTATAGGCATATGGATCTAGAGAAGGCCGCACACGAAGTATTTTTGAAAAATCGACGGAATATAAACGGCCATCACTACACTCTTCCTTCCTCTGATCACTACCCGTATCAATGGCTTTGGGATTCTTGCTTTCATGCAATTGTACTCGCGCGCACAGAGCCGCAGATAGCACGGGAAGAAATACAGGCACTTCTATCACGCCAATTCGAGAACGGACTTGTTCCACACATTATCTATTGGACTCCAGGCATCCTTCATCTGTTTAGGTGGGGGACTGAAGGCACGAGCTCACTTACGCAGCCCCCGATGCTCGCGTACGCGGTATGGGAAATACATACGAAATCTCCCGATATGCCCTTCTTGGAGTCGGTGTTCCCAGCACTTCTCCGCTACTATAAATTCCTGTTAACGGAACGCGATCCGCGCGGGCATCACCTGGCGGGAATTATTAACCCTGACGAATCTGGCGAGGATAATTCGCCGCGCTTTGATGAGCCTCTTGGGGCAGGCCCGGATATATCTCTCGATGATCATCTCCAAAAACGGCATGAGCTCGTGGATGAGAATCGTGTCTGTAAATTTGATGCCGCGACCTGCATGCGATATCACTTCTGGGTCAAAGACGTTCTATTTAATACGGTCTTGGTAGAGAATTTGAGAGCCCTGGCACGAATTGCTTCTGCGCTCAATCGCGAGGACGAGGCACACTTACTTTATAAAGACGCCAATAGTGTGGCGGCAGCGATGCGCGAGCATATGTTTGAAGATGGCGTGTACTGGTCCACGAGCGGCGCTGACTTTAAAAAACTTAAAGTGAATACCTGGTCACATTTTGTTCCGATGTTTGCGGGGCTGTACTCAAAGGAAGAGGCGGAGGATGTTATGCGTACACATTTTCGTAATGACAATACTTTCAAGGCGTCCTTTGGTATTCGTACTGTATCAAAACAGGAACAATCCTACCGTTCCTCGTCCGCTGTCGATGATTTTTCTTGGCGGGGACCCATATGGTTCGCATCACAGTGGTTTATTTACAAAGGTCTCCAGCGGTACGGATACATTGAAGATGCTGCATGGATACGGGAAACAAGTATTCGGTTATTGGAGAAATCTGGGTTTCGGGAATGTTTTAACCCGGACACTGGAGTCGGGTATGGTGCACGGCACTTCACATGGGGTGCATTAATCCTTGATATGATGGAGGAATGAGTCATATCGCGTTCGATATAGGTGGCACATCTGTGCGAGTCGCTGTCGCGAAGGAAGATGGATTGGGAGAAGTAAAGAAGCAGCAAACACCGCAATCTCCCCAGGAAGCAGTCGCTCTCATCGCATCCCTTGCTCGCGAACTTTGCGGAGAAGAGAAAATTGATGCTGCAGCGGGCTGTATTCGCGGCCGCGTCGTCGACGGTGTGTTCCTCAAAGACAAGGGACTTCCAGAATGGGAAGGATTCGAACTTGTAAAAGAACTATCAAATGCACTCGGTAGCTCAGTGAGTGTCTCTCATGATGCGAGCCTCGCAGCTCTTGGAGAGGCGCGATATGGCGCTGGGGCGGGATCTGATATTTGTGTGTTCGTTACGGTTTCGACTGGAGTCGGTGGTGGACGCGTGGTCGCGGGCGAAATGGATCGCACCACTTACAACCCAGAAATCGGGAGACAGCTTATTAATGGGCAAGAACTCGAGGATCTAGTCTCGGGGAGTGCGGTCCACAAAAAATTTGGCATTCACCCGCGCGAACTGGACTCGGAAGAGGAGCGTAACAATCTTGCAGATATTCTTGCGATCGGACTCTACAACACGACGCTCCATTGGTCGCCGGAAACAATCGTTCTGGGAGGTTCAATGATTCTCGGTGTGAATCCGATTCCGCTTGAAAGAGTGGAGAAGTCCTTTGTCTCTCGAGTAACAATGTATCCAAAGGCACCGTCCCTTAGAATGGCAAAACTTGGCGATAATGCAGGCCTGGAAGGTGCCCGCGCCCTACTTTTTAGAGGCAAATAGTATCCCCGCGTCCATCTTTGAGGAAACCTCGATTTACTGTATAATTGGCTAGTTCTGGAAATTCGAGAAAAATCCTGATATTTGGCCGTAAAATCCGCCTTTCCCGCATTGAACTGGCAGAAAAAGAGGACAAGCAAAATTGTCCAAAAACGTCCTAAAAATCACCCCAATGAAGCATATCCTTTTGATAATCGGCGGAGGTATCGTGGTACTGAGCGCGATGACCTTTGTCTTTACGATAACGCAGGTAGAGCAGGAGCGTGCATCGCTTTCTGCCGATCTTCAATATCGCACACGACTTCTCGCGGACTCACTCAAGGAATCAGTAGAGCCCTCATATCGCGCAGGAATGATGGAATCTGTTGAGGCACTCGTCGCGAAATTTACTGACCGCGAACGTCTTGCTGGACTCGCAGTTCTCGATCGTGACGGAGTTATTCTGACGGCGTCTGGAGAAATTCCGGAGCCAGTGCAGAGTAATATGCCGCTCGTGACTCGGGCCATGGACTTCAACGCCTCAGAGGGTGAGTTTTTGCGAAGCGGAAGGAGTCATTTCTACGTATTTGCTTCACCGCTTAGAGCCAATGAACTACCAGAGGGAGTGCTTCTCGTCATTCAGGACGCAGACTACATTGATAGTGCTGTTCTCAGTATCTTGTGGAACAACTTTGTTCGTTTTGCGGTGCAGGTGCTGTTCTATTCAGCAGTTGTTCTTCTGATCGTACGCTGGATCATCGTTAAACCACTTTCGCGCCTTGCAGAATCGGTGAAATCCGTGCGCGCAGGAAAGGGGGGAGCGGATTCTACGCTCGAGCACCCGTTCTTCTTTCAGCCGCTTGCGCACGAAATATTCAAAATGTCTAAAAGTCTCACTCAGGCGCGATCTGCTGCGAGCGAGGAGGCGCGTATGCGATTGGAGAAACTCGACACACCTTGGACCGCGGAGCGATTAAAGGAATTCGTGAAAGGTCATCTTAAAGATAGACCGATCGTACTCGTCTCAAATCGCGAGCCGTATGTGCACAACAGGGTAAATGGGGAAACGCAGTTCACTGTTCCTGCGAGCGGTCTAGTTACAGCGCTTGAGCCGGTCATGGAAGCGTGCGGCGGCCTTTGGATAGCGCATGGAAGCGGATCTGCAGATAGAGAAACTGCCGATGAGGGCGGCAAGTTACAGGTCCCACCGGAAGAACCACACTACACACTAAAGAGAGTTTGGCTTACGCAAAAGGACATCCAGGGATTTTATACTGGCTTTTCCAATGAAGCTTTGTGGCCTCTTTGTCACACGGCGCACAATCGCCCCATATTCCGAAAAGAAGACTGGCTCGCGTATCGCCGCGTAAATGGAAAATTCGCTGAGGCACTCCTCGGCGAGATCAAGAATCTGCAGAATCCGATCATTCTCGTCCAGGATTATCATTTCGCACTCTTGCCGCACATGATCAAGAAAGCGCGACCGGATGCGAGCGTCGGTCTTTTCTGGCACATTCCATGGCCGGGTGCCGAAAGTTTTAGTATCTGTCCTTGGAGAAAAGAATTACTCGACGGTATGCTCGGCGCCGACCTTATCGGCTTCCACACGCAGCAGTACTGCAACAACTTTATGGATACCGTGGGTAAGGAAATTGAAGCTCGTATAGATTTCGAACGATTTGGCATAAGTCGTGATGGGCATATTTCTCAGATCGAGGCTTTCCCAATTTCGATCGCCTTTACGAATGTGGATGCTCCTCACGACGAGACTGAAAATAAGGGCGTCTTTAAAAATCTTGGTATCGAGACCGAATTTATTGGTCTGGGTGTAGATCGTCTCGACTACACGAAGGGTATACTTGAGCGCTTTAAGGCGATCGAGTTCTTCCTTGATGCGCACAGAGATTATGTCGGGAAATTCACCTTCCTTCAGATTTCATCACCCTCAAGAGAAACGTCACAAAAATATCGTGAATACTCAGAAGAGTGCTCAGAAGCGGCGCAGCGCATCAATGATAAATTCGCAACAGGTGATTGGAAACCGATCGTATTCGAGAAACGACACTTTTCGCATGAGGAGCTTCGTCCTCTGTATGCGAACGCGGATTTCTGTCTTGTAACCTCCCTTCACGATGGCATGAACCTTGTCGCAAAGGAGTTCGTTGCTGCGCGAAACAATGAGAGTGGAGTACTTATCCTCAGTCAGTTTGCAGGTGCATCACGTGACCTCAAGGGATCGATCGTCATTAATCCCTATAGTGCCGAGGATGGTGCGGAGGCGATCCATTCGGCTCTTACCATGTCACCCACAGAGCAACATCGTCGTATGAAAGCAATGAGAAATATCGTACGCGATAACAACGTCTACCGATGGTCCGCAGAATTCCTAAAGACGCTCGCAAACCTCGTGTAATCGCATGAATGAGGATTTTTCTTCCGTACTAGATATCGTTCGCTCCGTGCGGCCGCTACTTCTGCCGCACTGGGGAAAGGCGGGGACTGTGGAGTATAAGGAAGCAAACAATCATGGCGCAGTAACGTATTACGATCGTGAGTCGGAGAGGATCCTTTCAACTGCATTACGAGAGAAGTATCCCGACATTGGATTTGTAGGGGAAGAGAGCGGTGGGGACAGAACGGTCTCGCGCTTTTGGCTTGCAGACCCGATAGACGGCACAGTCGCTTTTATCGAAGGAAAGCCGTATTGCACCACGATGCTTGGGCTCATTGAGGAGGGAAAGCAACGGTTAGGAGTTATTTATGATTTCGTTACCGACACTATGTATCACGCCGAAAAGGGAAAAGGGGCGTATGAAGAAAATACTCGCATTCATGTGAGCGATCGTATGCCGCCAGACATCCAGCTTGGTGTAGAAACTCATGATGGAGAGCTACTGCAAAGAGTTTCTGCCAAGTATCCACTTTTTAAAACCATGACCGCGGGTCACGAATTCGTTCAAGTAGCTAAAGGCGCGATAGAAGGTCGAGTTTGTTTCAATCCGTTTGGTAAAGACTACGATTTTGCGCCGGGGACATTACTCGTGGCGGAGGCAGGAGGAATTGTCGCAAACATTGGAAAGAATACGTACGATTATACAAATTTGAATTTTATAGCAGCGAATAAGCCCGTATATGAGGCTTTAACAAAGGGGTCGGAGGCGATATTTCCGATTGCTTGAGGGAGGGTACAATAAGACATGCTCGGAGCATGGCACACAGAGGAGGTCTCAGATATTTTGCACGCGTTAAAGGCCTCTGAAAATGGGCTTAGTACTGAAGAAGCCTCACGAAGACTTAAAGAATCGGGCCCCAACTCCCTACCTGAAGCAAAGAGCGAGAGTATCGCGCTCCTATTTGTCCGCCAATTCAAGAGTTCCCTCATTTACGTTCTCCTGGGCGCAAGCGCAGTCATGTTTCTTATGGGGGAATCCGTTGACGCCCTCATCATCCTCGCGGTCCTTCTTTTCAATGCGATCGTGGGAGCGATTCAGGAGGGGCGCGCGCAGAATACGCTGCGCGCGCTAAAACATTTCGTCGAAACTAACGCGACCGTGATGCGAGGAAATGTTGAGACAATAATTCCGGATACAGAAGTTGTCGAAGGCGATAGTATTATCTTGCAGGAAGGAGAGAAAGTGCCTGCGGACGCGCGTCTCATGCTTTCACACTCACTTCGAGTGGATGAGGCGGCGCTCACCGGTGAATCAGAGCCTGTCACAAAAACTGCCGCGGTACTCTCGAAAATTGATTTGCCGATCACGGATCAGGACAACATGCTCTTTAAGGGTACGTATGTAGTTGCGGGAAATGGTAAAGCTGTCGTTGTTGCAACAGGTGAGAGAACAGTGATCGGAAAAATTGCAGAAGAGATATCATCTTCAGCTGTTGAGATCCCACTTGCCGCAAATATCAGATCTCTTTCTCATCTCATCATTGGCGCCGTACTTGCAATATGCGTTGTACTTTTTTTCTACGGGCTTGCGGTCGGCTATTCAATATCACTTATGTTTGGCACGGCGGTCGCGATCGCAGTGTCAGCGATTCCCGAGGGACTTCCGATCGTTCTTACTCTCGTCCTCGCAACCGGCGTGTGGCGAATGGGTAAACGGAACGCACTTGTGAAGCGTCTGCCTGCCGTCGAAGCACTGGGACAAGCGAGGGTCATCGCGGTCGATAAAACAGGAACACTTACCAAGAACGAAATAATTGTTGAGAAGTTATACATACACGGAGAAGCAAATGGTAAAGGTGATCTTTTTGATATCTCGGGCGTTGGATACGCCCCAGAGGGTAATGCATCGATCGGTGGCACCAACACGACTCCCGAAATGCATCATGGACTTGCACGGGCCGGGCGAATCGCAGCACTTTCGGCGAATGCGCGTGTTTTATATTCGGAGGAACTTTCACGTTGGCGTGTGACTGGGGACCCCACAGAAGCAGCACTTCTTGTATTTGCACAGAAGCTGGGACTTAGTAAAGAGGATATTGAACGGGGCTCGCCTCTTATCGCGGAATTGCCGTTTGACTCTGCAGTCAAATATCACGCACTCGTACATCGTGATGGAAGAGAGCTTTTCTTATCAGTCGTAGGGGCGCCGGAAGTCATTCTTTCGATGTGCAACGCGTCTCTGCAGAACGGTGAGCACAAGCATTTATCGGAAACTGAACGAGCGAAAATCGAAGAGCAATTCCTACGACTTTCCGAAATGGGTCTCAGAGTAGTCGCGCTAGCTGAGAAAAGGCACATTAAAGAAACCTTGGCCGCTGAGGATGTGGGTGCGCTCACGTTCGTCGCGCTTGTTGGCATGAAAGACGGACTTCGTCCCGAGGTTCCGGACGCGATGCGAAGAGCGATAGCGGCGGGTATTCGCGTGGTCATGATAACCGGCGATCATGCCGTCACCGCGCGAGCCATCGGCAAGGAAGCGGGGATATTTCAGGAGGGGGATGCAGTTCTTACGGGTGAGGAAATGAACGCACTGTCGGACAATCAGCTTTCACAAAGGATCGGGAAGGTGAGTGTGTTCGCGCGCATGACTCCGGAGCATAAGCTCCGCATCATCAAAGCGTATCGTTTGCGCGGAGAAATTATTGCGATGACAGGCGATGGTGTGAACGATGCCCCGTCCCTCGTTGCTGCGGATCTAGGTGTCGCTATGGGTGGTATTGGTACGGAAGTCGCAAAAGAAGCGTCGGACATTATTCTTCTTGATGATAATTTCGGATCGATCGTTTCCGCCGTTGAGGAAGGAAGAAGTATTTATAAAACACTTAAGAAAGTGATCCTATATCTTTTCTCTACAAATATTGGTGAGGTGCTCGTGATAACAGGCGCACTTATACTTACCCTCCCACTTCCACTCCTCCCATCGCAGATCATTTGGCTCAATTTCGTTACAGATGGTTTTCTTACAGCGGCGCTTGCTATGGAGCCAAAAGAGAAAGGGCTTCTGACGAAAACATTTGAGCGGCCAAAAAAGTATCTCATTGATGGCCTCATGACGAGGCGGATGGTTCTTATGGCGATTACCATGGCGATCGGCACCCTCGGGCTCTTTGTGTTCTATGTCGATGATATTGCAAAAGCGCTTACTGTGTCTCTTACAGCGCTCGCGGTATTCCAGTGGTTTAACGCATGGAATGTGCGATCAGAAACGGAATCCGTATTTACAATGAATCCATTCTCGAATTTGTTTCTCGTGGGTGCGACACTCATTGTTGTCGTCTTGCAGGTTCTCGCAGTCTACACATCATTCCTACAGGGCGTGCTTCACACGGTGCCGATCTCTCTTTCAGAGTGGGCGCTCATCGTTGGCGTAGCGTTCTCCATTGTTATTGTGGAAGAAGTACGGAAAATCTTTGCAAGACAGCGGGCACTTTGAGCCCACTAATAAGAGAGTACAATGTACTAGATGAAAGGATACATATCGAACATAGAAGAGGAGTCACTCAGTAACGACAATTTTAGAAGAGTCGTCTATACCGCGAAGAACTTCCAACTCGTCGTGATGTCGCTCGAACCAGGAGGCGAAATCGGCGAAGAAACGCATGACGTCGATCAATTCATTCGCATTGAGAAGGGAGAAGGTAAGGCAATTCTCGATGAAGTCGCGCACTCAATAAGTGATGGGTACGCAGTCATTATTCCTGCGGGAACGACGCATAACATCTTGAATACGGGAGGAGAGCAGATGAAGATTTACTCACTCTACTCGCCCCCTCATCATAGGGATGCTGTTGTACATAAGACAAAGGAGGATGCGGAAGCAGATTCGGAGGAATTTGACGGTAAAACGACAGAATCGCTCTAAACGCTACTAAGCGCGGTAGGGGGCGACAAAGCCTAGAGAATACGGTATATTGAGGCTATCTCCGGTACGGAGTTTTTATTTTATGGAAATTCGAAACATAGCGATTATTGCTCACGTCGACCACGGAAAGACAACACTTACGGATGCGCTTTTGAAGCAAACGGGAGTTGGTGAGGAAGGAGTATCAATGGACTCAAACGATCTTGAGCGTGAGCGCGGTATTACGATTTATTCCAAAAACGCCTCGATTCCATACAAGGGCACAAAGATAAACCTTGTAGATACTCCTGGGCACTCCGACTTCGGTTCAGAAGTGGAGCGCGTGCTCCGATCGATCGATTGCGTGCTCCTCGTGGTTGATGCTCAGGAAGGCCCCATGCCTCAGACACGATTCGTTCTTAAGAAATCACTGGAACTCGGCATTAAACCGATCGTCGTTATAAATAAAATCGACAAGCCGGCGGCTGACCCAGCTCGCGCTGAAGAGCAGGTTCTCGAACTCTTCCTCGAGCTCGGTGCTTCAAATGATCAGTCAAACTTCCCTGTCGTATACGCGATCGGCAAACAGGGTATCGCAAAAATTAAATTGACCGACGATTCAAAAGATTTGACCCCGCTTCTTGAGACTATTCTCACTCACGTGCCTCCTGCAAATAAAGAAGCTGTTGGGGTTCCTGCGCGCCTACAACCATTCAACCTTGCGTACGATAACTTCCTCGGTCGTCTTGCGATCGTTCGTGTATACGACGGCACTCTGAAGACGGGGGATTCTGTATTCGTCAAAAAGCCAACAGGCGAGGCACGTCCCGGGAAGATCACAAAGATGTATACCTTTAAGGGTCTACAGAAAGTAGAAAGTACCGAAGTAGGTAGCGGAGACATCGCGCTTATCGCAGGTCTTCCAGATATTTATATCGGAGAAACAGTGACGACTGACCAAAATGCTGAAGCGCTCCCAGCTATTGCCATCGATGAGCCAACAATTACGCTCAACTTCTTGGTTAACAACTCGCCTTTTGCTGGTCGCGAAGGTAAGTTCGTCACATCACGCCAGATTCGCGAGCGCTTGGAAAAAGAGCTCGAAGTGAACGTCGGTCTTCGCGTTGCATTTGATAGTGGAGATACATTTAAAGTATCAGGCCGTGGCGAACTCCATGTCGCGATCTTGCTCGAAAACATGCGTCGTGAGGGATACGAAATGCAGGTCTCTCAGCCGCAGGTAATTTTCCGTGAAGAGAATGGAAAGAAGCTAGAGCCTTTCGAGGAAGTCATCGTTGATACTCCACAGGAATACCAGGGCTCCATTATGGAGAGACTCGGTACTCGTAAATTTGTCATGAAAGATATGAAGATGCACGAAAATCAGGTGCGTCTCATTTTTGAAGGTCCTACTCGTGGACTCCTTGGCTACCGCAACCAATTCATTCTCGACACTCGAGGTGAAGGAATACTCTCTTCTCGCGT
Source organism: uncultured Candidatus Saccharibacteria bacterium (assembly GCA_964399865.1). Lineage (GTDB taxonomy): Bacteria > Patescibacteriota > Minisyncoccia > Phycocordibacterales > UBA2100 > UBA10103. The sequence continues at coordinate 28,511 of CAYNRJ010000001.1, forward strand.
TATCGGTTTCCAGCCGCATGCGGGCGAGATAAAGAAGCGTGCAGTTGGCTCGATGATCTCTATGGCTGCCGGCAAGGCGCTCGGCTTCTCACTCTGGAATCTTCAGGAACGCGGTGTTCTCTACATCGGACCTGCAGTTGAAGTGTATGAGGGTATGGTTATCGGCAACACGTCAAAGGGAGAGGAAATGTCCGTAAACCCTACAAAAGGAAAACAGCTCACCAACATGCGAGCATCTGGTTCTGACGAAGCAATCCAGCTTATCCCACCATACGAACTCACTATCGAAAAAGGTCTTGAAGTCATGTCTGAGGACGAATACTTGGAGATCACTCCTCTCAGCGTGCGCCTACGTAAGCAGAAGTTGTCTGAAACCGAGCGTTCAAAAGCGAAAAGATAAGGGGAACGAAACTCTTTTTCGCCATATGTTCTCCGGAGCACGGATATTTTTCTGCTGAAAAATTCCTCGAGCTCGCGCCGCCGCGCTCGCTGGGCTCCGTCAAACACATGCCGAAGCGAGTTTCTAAAGGGAGGAGCTGGGGGAAATACAAAACCGGCAGGGACCGGCACGCCTCGTTAAATGGTATGATTTTCATATGACAAAACGCGCAATGCCAGAGTCGGAGGAAGAGTGGCAGAAGATGCTTACACCCGAGCAGTATAAAGTGCTGCGTGAGAGGGGAACTGAAGCACCCTTCTCCGGCAATTTTCTAGATGAGAAAGCGGATGGTACATACGCATGCGCAGCATGCGGAAATCCTCTGTTTGCGTCGGATGCAAAATTTGATTCAGGGACTGGCTGGCCTTCTTTTGACGACGCTCTTCCTGGGGCTGTGGAAACTCACCGCGACGGAACGCTCGGTATGGAGCGAACAGAAATAACCTGCGCTCGCTGCGGGTCACACCTCGGTCATGTGTTTGATGACGGTCCCACAAAGACGGGTAAGCGCTACTGCATTAATTCAGTTTGCTTGGACCTCGAGGAAAAATAACCATGACATTGAATCGCGTCCTTATCGGAGCAGGGTTACTAATTGCTCTCCAAGCGATCGTTCTTTTTCTATTCGGGCAACCCGCTATTTGCGAATGTGGCGTCGTGAAAGTGTGGGAAGGTGCGGTCCTCAGCTCGGGAAATTCTCAGCACATAAGCGATTGGTACACGTTTTCCCACGTTATTCATGGATTCCTGTTCTATTTAGCGCTTTGGTATTTCTTCCCTCGCATGTCGATTGGGCTCCGTTTTCTTCTTGCCCTTGGTCTCGAGATCGCTTGGGAGATCTTTGAGAATACTCCAATGATTATTGAACATTACAGACAACAGGCGCTTGCACAGGGGTACACAGGAGACAGTATCCTCAACTCGGTCATGGATACTGCCGCAATGGCACTTGGATTTCTGTTGGCTCGAAAATGGGCGGTATGGACGATCATTCTCTCTGCCTTAGTGATGGAAATTTTTGTCGGCTACTCCATTCGGGATAACCTTACGCTCAATACGATTGGTCTAATTCACCAATTCGAATTCATTAGTGAGTGGCAAATGGGAGGATAATGAATGGTAACTATCGAATAATGAAGTACACTGTGGTGATGCATGCACTTCATGAAAGAGAAGGAAAGTGCGTGCGTCTTACTAGCAGAGAATATTCATCATGAGTGATTTCCTAAAGATGGATGTGTTCTTCTTCGTTTCGACGATCGCAGTTGCGATCGTAACATTGCTCATCGTTCTCATCATGATCCGTGTTTTCCGGATACTTGGTCATGTGGAAGAGATATCAAAAATCGTAAGTGAGGAGGGCAATTTGGTGCGCGGGGATATCGCAGAGCTTAGAGCATCCATCAAGACAGAAGGATTCAAGCTTTCCACGACGATTGGATCTTTCGGAAAAATTATTCAGCGTATATTCATTAAGAAAAGTAATAATAAAAAAATATGAAAACAAAAGGAAAAGTGGGGTTAGGGCTTCTAGCAGCAACAGCTACCGCAGCGGGGGTTGCCGCTGGGTACTATTTTTACGCCAGTAAAAATGCCAAGAAGAATCGTAAAATCGTCTCGAAATGGGCAGTCGATCTAAAAAAAGATGTTATCAAACAGGCAAAGAAAGTAGGTAGCATAGATCAAGCTACAATCGCGAATATCATAGATAAGGCTTCGGAGACGTATCAGACGGTTAAGAGCGTAGGTCCAGCAGAACTCTCCCGCGCGACGAAGGAATTGAAAAATAATTGGAAGGAGCTGGTAGATGAGCTTTCCTCAGGAGGAAAGCGGGCCACATCTGCGGTCAAGAAATCAGTCAAAAAAGCAAAATCGACATCCACGAAAGTTAAGAAGATCACCTCGTAGCCCCGCTGACTGCCGGGGTCCGGTTCTTTACTCATGGTATATTCATGCCATGAATGAAAAAGCACGCCTGAACTCTAAGGAGATTGAGCGGAGGAGGCGGGCCAAAATGCCGGAAAAAAGTCCGCTAAAGCTTCAGAGAGAAAATGAACAGCTGAAAGCAGAAAATATTGACCTATCGGCGAATAATGCCGAATTAGAATCTCAGGCTACCCACGACCCACTGACAGGTCTCTTAAATCGACGAGGTTTGGCACAGGGTTTTAATCAAAATATTCGACTACTCAAACATTCGTTTGGGTATGATCGCGTCGCGTATTTCCTTATCGATGTCGACGATTTTAAGATCTTCAATACGCAATTCGGTCAGCCGGGAGGCGACAAGGTACTCGCGAGTATGGGGAAAGTGTTGTCAGAATTATTCAAGCGTCACGGCGAGGACCCCAGAATGATATCTCGAAGAGGTATTGATGTCGTAGCGCGCCTCGGTGGGGATGAATTTGTGTTTTGTTGCTTGGTGAAAGGTGATGAAGAGGTAGACATAATCGCTGATATGATAATTTCTGCAGTGCAAGAAAATGCAACTAAGCTTGCGGGGCTAGAAGGAAGTCCCGATGTAACAGTAAGTATCGGTGTTGGAGCAGTAGATAATTCTTCTCTAGGCGAAGAAGACGTATATAAAAGAGTCGCCTCCGCACTCTTGGAGGCCAAAGCTGGGGGTAAGAATTCTTTCGTGAACATCGGTCTTGTAGAATCTGATGAAATAAAATCATGAGATTATATTCGAAAATTGTTTTACCTCTCGTGCACCTGCTCTCAGGTTTTGATGGAGAGCGGGCGCATTACATTGCGCTTTTCATGCTGCGCCTCTGTGGTATCTGGCCGCTTAGCCGAATTATCTCGCTTTTTACATTCGTTCGAAATGAGCGAACGGTGTTCGGCATCACCTTCCCAAACCCCGTAGGGACTGCGGCTGGGTTTGATAAGCATGCCGAGGCGCTCAAAGGTATCAAAGCATTTGGCTTCGGCTTTGCCGAAGTTGGTTCCGTAACACCGCTTCCACAAGCGGGCAATCCAAAGCCTCGACTGTTTCGTCTCGATAAAGACCGAGGCGTTATCAATCGCATGGGATTCAATAGTAAGGGCGTGGGTTTTATGGCGAAACAGCTCAAGAAATATCGTTCACTCGGGATTCCCGTTGGTGTTAACTTGGGAAAAAATAAAGACACTCCGATCGAGAATGCTGCGGACGATTACGAAAAAGGGATCAGAGCTCTGTATCAATATGCCGATTATTTTGCCATTAATATAAGTTCTCCAAACACGAAAGACCTTCGCTCGCTCCAGGAAAAAGATAAATTAGTCGCACTCCTCGATCGAGTAAATACTGCACTTCGTGACATGGCAGGAGGAGATCGAGTAAAGCCCGTACTCCTCAAGATCGCTCCTGACCTTACAACTGGAGAATTAGATGACGTACTTGAAGTTTGTCGAGGTCGTGTTCAGGGAATCATTGTTCACAATACAACGATCGAGCGACCGGATTATTTGCGTTCCCCGCATAAGTCAGAAACGGGTGGACTCAGTGGTAAGCCACTTACAGAACGTTCTGTCGAGCTCGTGAAATACGTACATAAGACGCTTCCAGACACTCCAATAATTGGCGTAGGTGGCATCTTTACAGCAGAGGATGCACTTCGCATGCTGGACGCTGGCGCATCCCTCATTCAGCTGTATACGGGCCTCGTATTTGAAGGTCCGCTTCTTGCGCACCGCATAAATAAAGCCATCAAGAAACGCAATGCCTGAGGAAGTAACAGCGCGTGTGGAGAGGGCGATCGCGGAAAAAGTATTTCCTGGCGCTGTAATTGGCGTTGTTCGAAAAAACGGTATTCGCGAAATTCGTGCATTCGGAAGTCACACGTATGAGAAGGACTCGCCACCAGTGGAAGAAGATACCGTATACGATGTAGCTTCTGTCACAAAATCTATTCCGCTTGCGTCGCTTGCCCTTATGCAGATCGGAAATGGAAAGCTCGAGCTCGAAGACCCTATTTCCAAGCATTTGCCGGAATTAAAGAACGACCATGGAGCAACTATCGGGGATCTTTTGACGTATCGTGTCACGGGGGTACGTTTTTCGACCTTGCAAGATAAAAGCGCTGACGAAATTATTCAGTACGTGTTCACTCATGGCTTCGATGGTCCCTCGGGCGCCTCAAAGTACACAAATCTACCCGCGTTCGTTCTCGGGCTTATTGTGGAGCGTCTTGAAGGCAAGTCCCTTGAGACGCTCGGACGGGACTCTTTTTTTAAGCCACTTCGCATGACGAGTACCACATTCTTTCCTTCCGGGAATGCAAATATAGCGCCTACTGAAATTGATAACGGGGAGACCATTCAGGGAATTCCGCACGATGAAGGTGCACGTGTTTTTGCGAAGGCGAATCGAACCGTAGGGAATGCTGGACTATTTTCAACTGCACCTGATCTTCTCAATTTTCTCGATGCTCTAATTGAAGGTGATTTTGCAGCGGTCACCCTTGGTGCTAGGAACGGTCTTGGTTGGCAGTTAAATGATCCGAATTTCATGGGGAAGCACACAGGGCTTGCGACATTCGGCAAGACTGGGTTTACCGGGACGAGCGTCCTCTGTGATATCGAAAGAAAGATAGGACTTGTGATCCTCTCGAACCGTACGTACCCGAAACGCCCTCCGACGGACGCTGCGATTTTCGAGCTCCGAAGGGACATCGCTGATATTGTCTTAGGATAAGTATGATTATTCCTCACGATAAACAGCGAAAAAAGTGGGAGAAGGAACATGCTGAGCCGTACGCGTTGAAACAAATGAATGTGCGTAAAGGGTCCAGCAGCCTTGTGTCCTTTCTACAGTTCTTAAAAGATCGACATTTACAAAACCTTACCGGAATTGAAATGGGGTGTGGAAAGGGGCGAAATGTGATCTGGTGTGTCGAGCAGCCAGAGATCAAGCAGATGACTGGATTCGATTTTTCGGATACGGCGATCAAAGTCGCTAAAGAGCGAGCTGGGAATGAAGGTGTGTTAAATAAGACCAATTTTTTGGTCGCCGATGCGACTACCGAATGGCCATTTGCAGATTCAACATTTGATTTTGGAATAGATTGCACAGCGTCGACCGATATAGAAAATCCTGCCGGTAGACAGTTTGCAGTTTTAGAAATGAAACGGGTCTTAAAGTCTAAAGGCTACTTTCTTGTGTACGTTATGTCTACGGACGATGAGTATCATCAGTTAATGATCGCGCGTTCCCCGGCAGAAGAAAAAAATGCTTTTTATCACGCAGATACTGGGAAATTTGAAAAAGTATTTGATGATCGGGAGCTGGATAGTATGTACTCTGACTTTACTCTCGCAGAGGCACGCCGCGTAGAGAAGAAAAGTATATTTTTTGGGAAAGAGTATAGGAATAAAATGCATTGGCGCGTGTACCAAAAACCCTGATATTTCGCAATAAATATGGTAAAGTGGCTCTCTAATCCTTTATGTGCGGTATTTTTGCTTATACAGGCGCAAATGGAAAAGAGGCCAGCAACCTTCTCCTCGAGGGCCTCACATCCTTGGAGTACCGCGGCTATGATTCAGCGGGCATCTACACGCCCGAAAGTGGTCATATTAAGACTCCCGGCGCCGTAGCTGAGCTGCGCGCAAAGGTACCGAAAGCTTTCGTTGGGAAAAGTGGCATCGCGCATCTTCGCTGGGCAACTCACGGCGAGCCGACGGAAGTAAATGCGCACCCACATACAGGAAATGAGGGAGACGTGTGGGTAGTACATAACGGAATCATAGAAAATTTTAAAGAACTAAAGAAAACACTGGAAGCAAAAGGTCACACCTTTCTTTCGCAGTCTGATACAGAAATTTTAGCGCACCTCGTTGAAGAGTATTTGAAGACTGAGAAAAATTTTGAAGAGGCGGTGTTAAAGGCCCTCAATGAAGTGCAGGGAACATACGGTATTGCCATTCAATATAAGGGCGAACCGGACAAGCTTATTGCAGCACGCATGGGATCCCCGATCGTCGTAGGAGTCGGAGAAAATGAGCACTTCATTGCCTCTGACCCATCACCTATCCTTAAGCACACAAAGAAAGTAATCTTCCTTAACGATGGAGAGATCGCTGTCCTAACACCCAAAACTCATACCATCTATAAACTTTCGAGCGAAGAGATAACGCGAGCTCCTGAGACGCTAGATTGGAATGCTGAGGAGGCACAAAAAGGCGGTCACGAACATTTCATGATTAAAGAAATCCTAGAAGCTCCCGAAGTTGTAGAAAACACACTTCGAGGTCGCCTGCTACCTGCAAAAGGTATGGCAAAGCTCGGCGGACTCGAGCAGGTGGCCGATGAATTAGCGAAAATCGAGCGCATCATAATCGTTGCGTGCGGAACGGCCTATTACGCGGGATTGGTTGGAGAATATATGTTGGAGGAATTCGCCGGGATTCCCGTCGAAGTGGAGCTTGGGAGCGAGTTTAGATACCGCAGTCCCGTCTTGAATCAAAAGACTGCCGTAATCGCGATCTCACAATCTGGTGAGACGGCCGATACACTCGCAGCTATCCGCGAGGGAAAAGAAAAGGGCGCTCTTACTCTCGGCATAGTAAACGCGGTAGGCTCGACCATAGCGAGAGAAACAGATGCAGGTGTCTACAATCACGCAGGTCCTGAAGTTGGTGTTGCTTCAACAAAAGCTCTCATTTCACAGCTCACCGCGCTCGCGCTATTTACGATCTTCCTCGGTCGGCAGCGGAACATGAGTGAGAATACTGGAAAGGAGATCGCGACAGAACTTAAGGCGCTACCTAAGAAGATCGAGAAGATATTAGCTGCTCGTGCAGAAATTGAAAAGCTAGCGAAAAAATATGTAAGTGCCCGCGACTTTTTATTCATTGGCAGAAAATACAATTACCCAATCGCGTTCGAAGGCGCTTTGAAATTGAAAGAGGTTTCTTACATTCACGCCGAAGGATATGGCGCAGGGGAGATGAAGCATGGTCCTATCGCGATGATAGATGAAAATTTCCCAACACTCGCGCTCGCGCTGAAGGATTCCGTATACGAAAAGATGATCTCGAATATTCAGCAATTGAAGGCTCGAAAAGGTCCCGTGGTAGCACTTGCGACAGAAGGGGATGCGGAGATCGCAAAGCTAACCGATGATGTTATGTATGTACCAGAAACCTCAGAAATGCTTTCGCCGATCCTGAACGTCATCCCGTTGCAACTGTTTGCCTACTATTTCGCAAAGGAAAAGGGATTGAACGTTGATCGTCCAAGAAACCTCGCAAAGTCTGTGACAGTCGAATAGCTCTAGATCTTTTCGATCTTCTCCCAAGGGCGGCCAGCGACACCAAAGTGTCCGTACGCAGCGGTAGCTTGATAGATCGGACGACGTAGATTGAGGCGTTCGATGATAGCGCGCGGTCGGAAATCGAAATTCTTAGTGACGATGTCCGTGAGATTTTTTCCAGTGTCGCTGAAAGCTTCCACCATGACAGGTTCAGCTCGGCCGATTGCGTACGCGACGGAAACAAGGACTTTATCACCATAGCCATTCGCGACGAGGTTCTTCGCAACGAAGCGACACATGTATGCAGCAGATCGATCTACCTTAGACGGGTCTTTTCCTGAGAAACAGCCGCCGCCGTGTGGCATAAGACCGCCGTATGTATCAACCATGATTTTGCGGCCTGTAAGCCCTGCGTCAGCTGCGAAGCCTCCGATCTCAAATTTACCCGTAGGATTGACGAGAATCTCAATATTTTTTACTGACCCAAGTACCGGAGTGAATAGGTGCTTAATGAGTCCCGCGCGAATATCCTCTTGAGTGACATTTTTCGCGTGCTGAGTCGATGTGAGTCCTGTTATGACCTTACCTTTGCTTATGGTTACCTGAGTCTTCCCGTCTGGCTTAAGCCATTTTAGGGTCTTCTCGCGGCGCAATTTTTCAAGACGTCGAGCGAGTGCGTGTGAAAGCACCACTCCAAGCGGGAGCATCTCTTTCGTCTCGTTGGTCGCGTAGCCATACATGATGCCCTGGTCGCCCGCGCCTTCTCGGTCGACTCCCATCGCAATGTCTGGGGATTGCTGCGCTACCTTTACTAAGATATCTAGTTTTTCAGTGTAGCCGATATCTTTATAGACCTTCTCCGCAATTTTCTTGTAGTTAATTTTTGCTTTTGTCGTGACCTCACCGCCGATCATTAAAGTTCCGTGGCTGCCGAATGTTTCTACAGCAACGCGTGAGTACGGGTCTTGTCGGAGGCATTCATCAAGAATTGCGTCCGAAATCTGGTCACAGACTTTGTCTGGATGTCCCGAGGTTACGCTTTCCGTTGTGTACCTATTTAATAGGTGAAGCATGTATATCAACAAAATATCTCCCCGACGGGAGATTATTGTTAAAGATATCTTCCCATACGGGCTGGATGGAGCACATTACTCTTACGAGCACGCTGCTGGTGGTTGGGAGCCAGAAACTCCTTTGCCTCGCTGAAACTTCAGCGAAAGCGGGTAGCCACACTCTCGATACGATATTTAGTTGTAAGGGAATAGTAGCAGTCCTTCCGAGTGCATGCAATACTGGCCGATAATGAGAAAAGTCATTCTGGCCTCGGCCTCAAAGTGGCGCAAAATCCTTCTCGAAAGAGCGGGGGTACGGTTTTTGGTTGAAGTGAGCGGTCACCCGGAGGATCTCAAACAGAAACTCTCGCCAAAAAACTTAGTTCAGAAACTTGCTCTTGAAAAAGCAATGGTCGTTGGCAGTCATCACAAAGATGCGATCATCATCGGCGCAGATACCGTGGCAGTTTTTCGTGGGAAGGCTATTGGGAAACCCAAAACAGCTGTAGAGGCAAGAAAAATTCTGACTGGACTGTCAGGATCCGAGCACAGCCTTGTTACAGGCTTTGTGATTCTCGATACTAAAACAAACCGAATTGTCAGAAAGAGTGTTGAAACAAAAGTGTGGTTTCGAAAACTAACTGCTGATGAAATCAATGCATACGTAAAAACAAAGGAGCCTTTAACGGTCGCAGGGGGATACGCAATACAAGGGGGTGGCTCAAGCTTCGCGTCTCGCATTAGCGGTGATTTTTATAACATCGTGGGACTGCCTTTGTCAGAAGTAGTAACAGAGCTAAGGAAATTCGGGGTTAAAATACCATAACTCCTCATTGCTGAGGGCCCAATAACAGGATAGAGTTTCCTACAATACTATGAAAAAGGTCGTCACGATCGGCGGTGGCACGGGTAGTTATACGGTACTACGCGGCCTCAAGGAGTTCCCACTCGATATCACCGCAGTAGTTTCGATGTTCGACTCTGGTGGATCGTCAGGAATTCTGCGCGATGAATTCGGTGTACTTCCCCCAGGAGATGTTCGACGATGCCTGGTCGCCCTTTCTGATGGATCTCGTGCGGAAATCCTCCGTCAGCTTTTTAATTATCGTTTCGAGAATGGAGGGTCTCTCAAGGGACATAGTTTCGGCAACCTACTTCTCGTCGCGCTCTCCTCAGTGTATGGAAGCGATATCGAAAGTATTCGCAAGGCATCGGAGCTCCTTGATATTAAAGGAAAGGTGCTCCCTGTGACTCTCGACAAGGCCGATCTTCACGCGATCCTCGAAGACGGTACGGAAATTGTTGGCGAGACGAATATAGATATTCCAAAGCATAATGGCGACCTACGGATCAAGAAGCTATTCCTCAGTCCTGAGGCGAAGATCTTTGAAGAAACCGACAAAGCTATACGAGATGCGGACCTCATTGTTATTGGCCCTGGGGATCCATATTCTTCGGTTATTCCGAATCTCTTGGTCGGTGGCATGAAAGAAGCGTTGAAAGAAAGTAAGGCAAAGAAAGTGCTGATTTCAAACCTGATGTCCGAGTGGGGAGAGACGAATGAATTTTCTGCATCCGATATTGCCCGCGAACTTCTCGCCTACAGCGGATTCGCAAAATTTGATTACGTAATCTGCAACACCGCACCGATGGATGCGGGACTCATAGCAGCATATGCAAAGGAAAAGAAGGTTCCAATTACATGCGATCCGGGATTGGACTCTTGCGGAGAAAAAGTCATTACGGGAAACTTTTTCTCGGAGGCTGATATCGCTCGCCATGACTCTACAAAACTTGCGAAAGTAATAGCCGAATTATAAACGTGATAAGCTCTACCATATGAATCTCAGAATAAGTATCGCGCTCATAGTTTTCTTGATCGTCATAGCACTCGGTGTATTTCTTATTGTTGCCCCTTCGCCCGAAGAGAACGAAGCACTACCACCGTTTACGTCTGAAATGGTAAAAGTATCGTCACCTCTTCCGGGGGCGACTGTCTCGAAGACCTTTACGGCGACAGGGTTTGCTCGTGGCATGTGGTTCTTCGAGGCGTCTTTCCCCGTAGAAATTCGTGATCCACAAAACAATCTTGTTGGGCAGGGTATAGCACAGGCAAACGGCGATTGGATGACTGAGGAATTTGTGCCATTCACCGCGCCAATCACGGTGAATGCCTACACGGGACCTGCGACCCTTGTACTCAAAAAAGATAATCCATCAGGCTTACCAGAGAATGACGCGTCGGAATCCTTTGACATCGTAATTCAGTAAACCAACATGGAAGAACCGACCGAGAGCCCAGCGAATTTTGAAAAAAGGTTAGCTGAGGTGCGAGTCTTCACCGCAGAGTTCTCACAGTATTTGGATACGCTAAAAGCATGGATCAAGAGTGAACAGGGCCTCTTAGGTATTGAAAATTCGCCTGAAATCTCAAAGACTGCGCTTTCTAAGCTTCAAGAGAGATACGACACCGCAGAAAGAGAATTGGATGAGCTTGAAATGGATCCGGCTAATAAGAGGAAGTTCGTGACTACCAAGGAGGCGAAAGATCAGATTCGCCTCTGCATCATCGAAAACTCAGAGCACTTTTTGAATCCTCCGGAAGAACCTTCGGCGGAGTAACGCGGAGCCATGTCTAAAGATAGACAAGACAAACTTATCCGCGCTAAAAAGATTGTCGCGTACCTCAAACGTACATATCCAAAACCAAAAAGTGAGTTGAAATATGCGACACCATTTCAGTTTGTTGTTTCGGTCATCCTTTCTGCGCAGTGCACGGATAAAACAGTGAATCGGGTGACGGAGGCTCTGTATAAGAAATACAAGACGTCCAGTGATTTCGCCGCCGCCGATCCGAAAGTATTTGAGAAGGAGATATCGTCGGTGACGTTTTTCAAGAATAAAGCCAAATACGTAATTGAAGCAGCAAAAATCGTGTCTCGTGATTTTGGTGGCGAGGTCCCGAGAACGGCAGAAGAACTCCAAAAAATGCCGGGAGTCGGGTACAAAACCGCCCACGTTGTTTTAGGAGAGTTGTTTGATGAGTGGGAGGGGATTCCGACAGACACACACGTAAAGAGGTTTGCGCATCGATTTGATCTTACAAATCAGCAGGATCTGAAGAAAATATCGAAGGACCTTGAATCGCTGGTTCCGAAGAAAGACTGGAAGTACGTAAACAATGGTCTCGTTCTATACGGTCGTTATGTGTGCAATGCACGACCTCATGAGTGTGATAAACATCCTCTGACTAAGTTATGGCCGGAGGCAGGAAAGAGGTGGCCAAGAGTGTCGAAGTAAGCAGATTGACGAATAGGTAAAATTAAGGCATAATATTAGCCGCGTAATAGTGCAAATTGGGAGTTACAGATGCGGAAAATCGTCATGCATGGCGCCACTGTGTGCGTCATTGGCCTCTCCGGGGTCGCGGCGCTCTTCTATAACATCATGATACTGCAGGATGAGGTGCAGCCCGTCCTAGCAATGTGGCTGCTCGCTGCGGCTGGGTCTGCGATGAGTTTCGCAACGTATTGGTCAACAGTACGCCAGCGACTGCCCCCGTCTCTGAGAATCCTTCAGAACGTGGGCAACGTTGTCGATGTTGTCGCCAATACCTCGGTCCTCGCCACGACCCTGTTCGCGGGATGGGTGCTCGACCACGACATTCGCTTCGTCTTCTCGAACTTCGAGCACGGCTGCATCGTCGCTGTGGCGATCCTGTTCGTCTTTTGGCGGATCACCAAGTGGCATGTGCTGGCGAACGTGATGGTCCAGGTTGTGATGACGGTCGCCTACGTGCCGCTCATCGTGTATCTGTGGAATGCGGCCGAGACGAGCGAGCCGGTCGTGCTCTGGGGCATGATCTGGCTTGCGGCGCTTCTCGCGATGGTGCCCGCCGTCATGTCAGGCAACAAGCTCGCAATGCTCTACAACGGGCGGCGGCTTATCGTGATGTCCGTCGTCATCGTTCTTATACTTCGACTCGTCTAGGCGAGTCTTCGAGGGCCGCGGCAACTTCGGTTGCCCGCGGCCCTCTCGCTTTTTGTCCCTACCGTATTCGTCAGAGTATTGCTATTGTATTGATACATGAAGGTTATCGTCGATGGTCTCGCGACCGAATACCGCGATGAGGGGCAAGGACTCGTCATTCTCATGCTTCATGGGTGGATGAACGCAGTCGATAGTTTTGATGAAATCACGAAGCGTCTACATAACTCCCATCGCATAATTCGCGTGGACTTACCCGGATTTGGCGGTACAGAAAGACCCCAAGATTCGTGGGATGTCGGAAAGTACGCCTCATTCGTTGCGCATTTTATAGAGAAAATAGGCCTTGGCACGTATGCTTTAGTCGGGCACTCGTTTGGAGGAAGAATCACAATTAAAGGAGCTTCTGAAGGCATTTTGCGCCCCTCTCGCATAATTCTGATCGGTGCTGCAGGTATTCCACGAAAGCGGACTTTGTACCACAAGCTCTTAACAGCCTTGGCAAAAATCGCGAAATTCTTTACAGCAATCCCGCCGCTCTCAATTTGGCGTCAACAAATAAGGAAGAAGGTATACGAGCGAATTGGGAGCGATTATTTTCTCGCGGGCAGGCTTTCGGATATTTATCTAAAGGTCATTAAAGAAGATCTAAGCGTACATGCAACAAATATCTCGGTTCCGACTTTGCTTTTGTGGGGAGAGAACGATACAGCTACACCTGTCGCTGATGGAAAGAAGTTCGCAACGCTCGTTAAAGGCTCGATACTCAAAACATATCCAAATGTTGGACATTTCGTGCACCAAGAAAGGCCTGATGAAGTAGTAGCTGAAATAAAGAAATTCGTATGAAGAAGTTTCTCTCTCGTTATCACCCACGTGCGATACGCTCACTCGTATATATGCTTCAGGCGAGTGAGTACGGGGTCCGTGAGTATCTACACTGGCTTCACCGCACTTCCGATTTTCTTGATGTGGAACGCAGAAAGCAGCTTACTTTTACCAAAAAGGCGTTGATACTTCTCGGTATAGGTTGGGGGATCGTATTGGCGGTCATTGTTGCGATTGTTTTTGCATTCATATTATTTCCTCAGCCGTGGAACATCGCAGCCTCAATACTTCTGGTGTTGCTTACGCCCTTTATGCTCTCGTATGGGCTTGCGCTCGCGGTATGGAAGCTACGCCTCTTACAATTTCCAATTGAATACATTTTTACAAAGCTCGCCCATCTTTCCCTAAAGCGCCATAAGGGAGTGAAAATTGCGATAGCAGGAAGCTATGGCAAAACAAGTATGCGGGAGATCCTCAAGACTGTTCTTTCAGAAGGGAAGAAAGTGGCCGCTCCTCCTGGGAGCTACAACACACCACTAGCTGTCGCGAAATTTGTGCGCGGATTAAAGGGGGACGAAGACGTTCTTATATTTGAAATCGGAGAATATTATCCCGGAGATGTGCGAAAGCTTGCGCGGATAGTCTGTCCCGAATGGGGCATCATTACGGGGATCAATGAAGCGCACCTCGAGAAATTCAAAACACTCGAACGTACCGCCAGAACTATTTTTGAGCTGGCCTACGAAGTGAAGCCGACGCATTTATACGTAAATGACGAAAGTACGCTTGTGCGCAAACATGCCACGATCGGAAACATTCTCTACACACGTCTCGGAACAGAATCATGGCTCGTGAGTGACCCTACGACGGGACTTACCGGAACTACGTTTAAGATCTCAAATGGACCCGAGGTAATACAAGGCGAGTCGAAACTTCTCGGACTTCATATGCTCGGGCCCCTTTCCGTTGCCGTCGATTTAGCTAAGCGACTCGGACTCACAACTGAGCAGATCCAGAAAGGCATTGCGAAAACGAAGCCGTTCGACCATCGCTTGGAGGTCAAACAGTGGGAAGGTGGTGTTACATTTCTTGATGATAGTTATAACGGTAATCCAGATGGCGTAAAGGCGGTTATTTCGTTCCTCTCAGGGCTCAGTGCGCGGAGATTTTATGTGACTCCCGGACTAGTAGAGGCTGGTTCTCATGTGCGAGAAGTGCACGAAGAAATAGGCAAACAGCTCGCGAAAGCGAATATTGAAAAAGTGGTTCTTATCCGCAATTCTGTTACGCCTCATATTCGGAATGGCCTTAAGGAAGCTAGCTTCAAGGGTGATCTACTCGAATATCACGACATGCCTACAGCTCTTAATGCCTTGCGCTCTCTAACGCTCCCGGGAGATGTTGTATTGATCCAGAACGACTGGCCCGACCAGTATAAGTGAGGGTAGCGACGCTCGCCGACACTGCACTCTTCGGGTCGCTATCTGACCGTGCTCTGTCAGCGCTCGGGCTTGACGCCGATGCGTCTGCGCAGACCCTCAGAGCGCACCGTCGACTCGCTTTGCATGGGATGGAATCTAGAGAAATACCACAGAAATATACCCTTCGACGGGCTCCTCTGGTGGGGTAGAATGAAGTGTATGAAGACGATAGCGGTCATTTTTGGGGGTAAAAGTGCAGAGCACGACGTTTCCATAATCACTGCTCATATTCCGATAATCGAAACACTTATTGCGAGTGGAAAGTTTGATGTGTGGCCCGTATACATTGCAAAGGATGGTGCGTGGTACGCCGATAAAGTGATGAACGATCTAGCGTTCTTCAAGCAGGCAGGATGGGAAGGAAAGGTAGGTAAGATGAAGAAGGTAGAGTTATTGTTCGATAACGGATTGAAATTAAAGTGGCCGGGCCTTGTGCAGAAGAAAGTCGCAATTGATGTGGTATTTCCAGCGATGCATGGAACGTATGGCGAAGACGGTTCGCTTATGGGGCTGCTTCGCATGGCCGGAGTTCCCTTCGTTGGGTGCGATATTTTTGCCTCCGCTGTTGCGATGGATAAAGTCCTCACGAAGCAGGTGATCGCGGCAGAGCTCATCCCGATAGTGCCGTACATATGGTTTACTCGTTCCGAGTGGGAAAAAGATAAACATACAATACTTGAAAAAGCTAAAGCGCTGCATCTTCCAGTTTTCGTAAAGCCTGTGCACCTCGGGTCTTCGATTGGCATAACGAAAGCAAAAACAGAGCATGAGCTCATTAATGCTATTGATGTAGCGTGTCACTATGATGACAAGGTTCTTGTCGAAATTGCAATCGAGCCTCTCATCGAGATCACACTCCCAATAATGGGAAATGATGAGCCTCGTACAGCTGAATGCGAACAGCCGCTCAACAAGACAGAATTTTTTGACTTTAAAGATAAGTATCTCTCAGGTGGCGGTAAAAAAGGCGGGAGCGGTGGAGCAAATAATGCCTATAGTGACATTCCTGCCAAAATTGGTGACGAGCTCACGAAAAAGGTAAAGGAGATGGGTCTTAAAGTGTATCGGGCGCTAGGGCTTGCAGGAACCTCTCGCGTAGATTTCCTTATACATGCGGACACGAAAGAGGTGTATGTGAATGAAGTAAATACATTGCCAGGCAGTTTGTATCATCACAATTGGAAAAAGGCCGGGGTCTCTAATATGGATCTCGTGCTCGAACTTGTCCGTCTCGCAGAAGATCGTTTTCAAAAACAGAAGGATACGACTCACACATTCACCTCCGATATATTGCAAAAAGTAGGCGGACCAAAACTTCAGAAATAGAACATGTCCGAAAAGAGAAAATTCGCGGTATTTGATGTCGACGGGACCATTTTTCGATCAAGCCTATTAATCCAAGTTGTAGATAAGCTTATCGATACTGGGGCGTTCCCTCCTGAAGCTCAAAAAATGTATGAGCGAGAACATGAAAAATGGCTTGATCGGGAAGGTGATTACGAAGAGTACGTAGATGGTGTGGTACGAACCTTTCGCCAGCATTTGAAGGGGATTCACTACAGTGTGCTCGCCGATACTGCAGATGCCATGGTCGAGAGACAATGGAAAAGAACATACCGCTACACTCGCGACCTTTTAAAGAGTTTAAAAGAAAGGGGTTATTTTCTCCTTGCAGTCTCGCATTCCCCCAAAACTGTCCTCGATAAATTTTGCCCACGACTTGGATTCGATAAAGCCTACGGCATTGTGTATGAGATCGGGCCGCAGGAGTGCTTCACAGGAGGGATCGTCGACGAACATCTCATTATGAACAAGGCGAATATCGTTCGTCGTGCCGTTGAAAAAGAGGGGCTCACGCTCTCCCATTCTATCGGAGTTGGAGATACGGAATCTGATGTTCCATTTCTAGAGCTAGTAGCAAAGCCACTTTGCTTTAACCCAAACAAAAAACTCTACCGTTATGCAAAACGCATGGGTTGGAAAGTGATAGTTGAACGGAAAGATGTCGTATACGAGCTTGGGAAGAGTGATTTGGTATAGGGGGGGGTGATGCTGACGTCGCGACAGCCAGTGCATATTTTGCCGTCGCTGTCTGTGCCTGCTGGCACAGCGCTGCCTCTCGGCTCGTCAGCCTGCGAGACACGGCAAAATACGCACCGGTTGCCACTCCTTACAATGCAGGTTGGTGAGTTAAGAGATGGGGGCGAAGGACGGATTTGATATAATGGTGTTGTATGAACAAAAAGCTATATCGAATACCACAAAAAGCCATGATCGCTGGCGTTATAGCCGGTTTTGCCGACTACTTTAAGGTTGATGTAACGATGTTGCGCATAGTCTTTGTCCTCTTCGTTCTGGCGACAGGTTTGTTTCCAGGGGTGATTGGTTACATAGTTGCCGTCCTCATTATGCCTATTGAATCGACTGTCATTCATGAGGTCAAAGACGAATTCTCACAGCAGGGATAGGGAGATCATCGCATTCAGACAGAACGTCTGGAAACATTACCAGGCGAATGGTCGTCACGATCTTCCGTGGAGAAAAACAAAAAATCCGTATCGGATACTAGTGTCAGAAGTGATGCTCCAACAGACGCAGGTATCCCGTGCATTGTCGAAGTACAAAGAATTTTTGAGATCGTTCCCAACGGTACGCGCACTCGCACATGCACCACTTCAGGATGTCTTAAAGATTTGGAGCGGGCTTGGATACAATCGTCGCGCAAAATTCCTCTACGAAGCCGCAAAAAAGGTCACCACGCAATATAAAGGGCGCTTTCCTAAAGAGTATTCTGCCTTGCGCACTCTTCCAGGCGTAGGTGATTACACGGCGAAGGCAGTTCGCGTGTTCGCCTTTAATGAGCCCGAGACTCTAATTGAGACGAACGTACGCACTGTCTTTATTCACACCTTCTTTCCCACAAGGAAGATATCTGACACCTCAGTGCTTAAGCTGGCGCGTATAGCGGCAGAGGGCCAGGATCCGCGTAGGTGGCATTCTGCACTGATGGATTACGGCGCGCATTTAAAGCAATCCGGCGTACGTATAAACTCACGAAGCAAGCACTATGTTAAGCAATCCAAATTTGAAGGGTCGCTTCGGCAGGTCCGTGGAGCGATCTTAAAAGCAGTTACACAAATGACTCCCATTGAGGAAGTGCGTAGTCGATACACTGCTCAGTTTGATTCAGTATTTGCGACACTTGTGAGAGAGGGGCTTATTACACGCTCACAATAACCGGGATCACGATAGGGCGCTTTGTTGTTCTCTGAAGAAGGAAGCGAGACACAGATTCAGCGAGATCTTCACGAGCTGCATCGAGGTCTGCTGCGCGAGGATTTCTCATTGAGGTCTCAACACTCTTGCGGATAATAAGACGTGTCTGGTCCATCAATTCCTTGTTGTCACGAAGGTACACGAATCCGCGCGAGATAATGTCGGGCGACTTATGGAGACGGCCGCTACGGCGATCAACTGTCGCAACAACCACGCAGAAACCTTCTTGCCCAAGTGCCTTGCGGTCACGCATGAGGACATCGGAGAGGGTGGATACTGTGTTGCCTTCAACGACATGTAATTCAGAAGGCGCTTTAACGGGAAGCTTCACGATCTTTTCTCCGCCGTTCTGGATCTCAATAAGAGAGCCGTTGTCTGGGACCATAATGTTCTCCGGCTTTACGCCCATTTCAACAGCAAGGTCTACGTGGACACGAAGCATGTAGTGATAGCCGTGGACTGGAATAAAGAATTTTGGTTTGATCTGACGATGGATCCACGCGGCTTCCTCACGGTTGCCGTGACCCGAGGCATGCACATCGCTCGCGTGATAGGTGATGATGTGTGCACCCTGACGGGAGAGGTTGTCTTTCAATTTCTGCACAGCACGCTCGTTTCCTGGGATGACGGAAGATGAAAGCACGACTGTGTCAGTCGGCTGAAGACGGATGTATTTGTGCGTCTTGTTACCAATACGAGCAAGAGAAGCGAATTCGTCGCCCTGAGCACCCGTTGCGAGGATAATTATCTTTTCTGGTGCGTACTGTGCGAGATTCTCGACAGCAACCACGGTATCGTCTTTGTATTTGATGAGTCCGATCTCGCGAGCGATCTCAATGTTGGTGCGCATAGACCTTCCGTCGATGACGATCTTCTTGCCGTTCTCTTCAGCGAAATGGACGACGCGGATAAGACGCTCAAGGTGGGAGGCGAACATCGCGACGATGAGTCGGCCCTTTGTCTTTTTAATTATGTCTTCAAGCGTGCGGTACACGATCGCTTCTGGGATGGACCAGCCAGGCTGCCATACGTTGGTGGAGTCCATGAGTAGGGCAAGCACTTTGCGATGATGGAACACAGAGAATTCCTGATGCTCCTCTTCGCTTGGCTCGCCTGCGTCGTGGTTCAGCTTGATGTCTCCAGTGAAAACAACGTCACCGTAGGGAGTTTCGATGATGATACCCATGGAATCCGGCACAGTGTGAGTGACACCGAAGAATCGGATCGTCGTCGCACCAAGTTTGATGACCTCATCCTTTTCAACTTCGCGAATGTTGAGTTGTGGCAGGTGAGAGAATTCTTCCTGGCGTTTTTTTACCATCATGCCGGTCAGTTTTCGTGTGTAGATAGTCGGATTCCCAATACGATCAATGATGTAGGGAATACCGCCTATGTGGTCTAGGTGACCGTGCGAAATAAGTAGACCTCGGATCTTGTCGCGACGCTCTTCAAGGTATGTTGTGTTGGGAAGGATGTAATCAACGCCGGGCGTCTCGTCCTCGCGGAATTGGAAACCACAGTCGAGAATAAAAATATCATTTCCGACTTCGACTGCTGTCATGTTGCGACCGATCTCCTCGACTCCACCGAGAGGAATTATGCGGACTGTGTCTTCAGCAGGAATAGGAAGAGGAGCTGATGCGGGTCTGACTTGGCCCTCTCGCTTGTGTTCTACGCGAGTTTTACCGCGTCGTGGTGGATGCATACCGCGTCCTCCGCCACCCATGCGGCGGGGTCCACGGCTCGGTCCACGGTCTCCGAAACCTCTCCTCATTGGAGGGCGAGCTGTGCCTGGACGACTTGGCTGTGGCGGACGAGCGCCTCCTCGGGTGTCGCCAGAAGCAGCGCCTTCGGATTTCTCAGAAGGAGGAACGTAGGAGTTTGTTGGATTAGGTTCGTTAGGGGTCATATAGGAATTTCTAATACGTAATTAATAGATATCTGTTACTCAGACACATTTGTAAAGATGCTCCACACTCTCTCTGTGTCTGTGTACCACTCGTGTACATTAAGAAAGCGTTCACTTGCTGAAACTAGCGCGCCAAACTCAGCACCCTGCACTTTTGAAGGAAGTACATAGATAAGGTGGGGGGCAAAGAGGAAGATAGCAGGTCGCTCCTCCTCAATGATTTCTGCAAACGATCCGTAGAGGGCTTCGCGTTCCTTTCGGTTGGTCGTTGCGCGGGCGTCCGCCAAGAGAGTATCAGCTTTCGAGTTCGTGTAAAGAGCTAAGTTGAGACCAGGATCATTTCTCTGACTTGAGTGCCAGAACGCAAAGAGGTCGAGGGAACGTCCGACAACTTCTCCGAAAAGCAGTGCGTCATACGCACGTGGGCGGATGATATTCGTGTTCAATTCAGAGATCGGATATACGTGCAGCTCGACATGGATACCTGCTGCCTGCCACATTGAAGTAAGAGTTTCTGCAACGGCGGTGAGCTCGGGAGAATCTGCAGTCGATATAGCAAACTGGAGTTTTTGCTCACCGTTTTTGCCGCGTACCCATAGTCCGGCCTCCTCATCGAATGTCCAACCGCCCTCCTCTAAAATCGCTCGTGCGTCTTCCGCGCCGGTGAAAGTCTCGGTTACCTCTTCTGATGTGCTGGTGGAAGCCTGACTCAGTACACCTACAGGAATTGGACCTGAAAGCGGAGACGCGTAGCCGTGCAGGACTGAATCAATGAGTTCTTGTTTGTTGACGGCCACCGCCAAGGCTTCACGGACCGACGCATTCGCGAGCACGGTCGCGTGACCTTGATTCAAAAATACTCCAAAGACGCGTGGAAGCGGGGTCTGTATAACACGCGCACTGTCGTCGAGGCGGACAAGCTCTGAAGGGGACGCTCCGGCAAAACTATCAATCACGCCGGAATTCCACGCATCAACCAAAGCTGTTTCGTTTGGGAAAAAAGTGATGAGTATTTTCTTGATATGTGGTTTTCCGAGCGCGAATTTCTTAAATGGACGGAGTTCGTATCCTGTCGTTACGTCTGTGGGATCCGTATGCACCGCATGTATGCGGTACGGCCCACTGCCAATAGGTTTTATATTGACTGGTGAAAATGGGAACTCTTCCGTCGAAATGTCTTGCCATACATGCGCAGGAAGAATTCCTAATGTCGTGTTCTCAAGGAACGGTGCATATGGGCGAGGGAGCGTAAAAATTACCGTGTGATCATCCGGCGCTGCGACAGTCACGCCATCCCAATCGGCCCTTCTTGGGCTTCGTATATCAGCATTTTGTGCGGCGTGCACCGTGAACACAACGTCTGATGCGGTAACAGGCGTACCATCGTGGAATTCTAGGTCGGGACGGAGGGTGAATGTGTAAGTCAGACCGTCAGGAGATATTTCATATGCGGAAGTAAGGTCAGGAATGATAGAACCATCAGGTGATACCCGAGTGAGTCCCGAATACACAAGCGCGGTCAGGTCTTTGTCAGCTTCGGATATGGCAAGAAGAGGGTTAATAAACCGTGCTGAGCCCATGACTCCTTCTTCAATAGCGCCACCGTCGACAGGGACAGTGACTGATGAGGCCGCGTTTAATTTCGCGAGGAATACGAGCGTGCTTGCCGCGAGCGCTACGGTAAGGATATATAAAAGGAATCTTTCACTCGGAGAAAAACGTGGAAGCATGTTCTCCAGACCGAGGAACAGTTGAACATCGCGCGGTTTTGTGAGCGCAGATCGAAGATCTTTTGATTCTGTGGTGTATACGTTCTGATTTTGGTCCATGTTTGCTGTTCACAATTGGCTTTTTCTTCAACCTCGTGTGTACAGACCTTTGAGCTACAGAGCGCGAATAGGCGCTGCTAAGCAGGAGAAGCGGGAAGTTGAGGAGGTGTAAGGTCTGCAAGAATGCAGAAAAAACCGATTGAAAGGTTTAACTAATAATTAAATTGACGAATGCTGATACCGCGAAGAGAATTCCGAGTGCAATGGTAGCACGAAAGAGGGTCTTCTCCATTCCGCGACGGGTGTGGAAACCAGTAGAAAAGTTGTCAGAGCCGAACGCGCCTCCAAGGGATGCTCCTGTGCGCTGCAAAATGATGGCACCGATAAGAAGTATGCCGAGCACGATTTGCACGTAAGGAAGGACCGTATGGAGGAAACTCATTGCAAATATACTAGCACAGCACGAAAGAGAGGGCAAATAGAGTAAAAATATGAAAAATCTGGCCGCGGCGGACTCCTCGCACTGAGGAAGTCCGCCGCGAAGCCATCAATCGCGCAGCCCGTGGTTCAGGAAGCTCGCACAGATCGTGCCGCCGATCACGCTCGCGAGAGCGATCACCGTCCATTCAGTGAAGCCGAGCGCTTCGATCCCGCGGAGGTTGATCGTGATGAACGAAATGATTCCTGCCGAGACGACCGAAAACACGCCGACCATGACGAGCCTCCACGCCGACCATAGTGGGCCCATACCTTTCTTGATGAGGGCTCGGATCTGGATCAAGCCGAACCAGAGGCTCGAAATAGTGGCGGCTCCAGCGCCGAGCCACCATTGCCAGCTCTCCGCCGGGCTCGCCATTGCAAGAGCGATTGCCGTGACGGCAGCAATCGCGAGAGTGATTTCCTTTGCGGTCATTCTATCACCTTTGTTGTCGATTGCGACGCCATATCCCAGGCGTCTTGGGTACCCTATTTTCATTACAGCATCTTCAGAGCAAGAGGTCAAGTTGACCCATCTCTTCATTTTCCGTATATTTTCCGAGCAGCGCGCAAGCGCTTATCTACTCGAGATTTATTAAAAGACCTAGCAATTTTTCTTATGAAGAAAACACAGAAAAAAGCCGCTCCTGTTAACGGATTTAAATTCAGACCAGCCGGCGATCGCATACTTGTGAAGCCACAGGCAGTCGAAGATGAGAAATCTCCGTCCGGAATCATTATTCCTGACACCGCGCAGAAGGAAAAGCCAGAGCGAGGTGTGGTTGTTGCGGTAGGACCTGGAAAAGTCGGAGACGATAACGAAGTCGTTCCAGTTTCTATAAAAGTTGGAGACAAAGTTATGTTCTCAAAGTATGGGTACGACGAAGTAACGATCGATGATGTCGAGTATTACATCGTTTCCGAGTCCGGAATCCTCGGCACCTTCAAATAATCATTATTCCTTAACGAAAATACTATGGCAAAACAAGTAATCTTTGATCAAGACGTACGAAATGCACTGAAGCGCGGCATAGATATCGTCGCAGGCGCAGTGCGCGTGACGATCGGCCCTCGCGGAAGGAATGTTGCGATAGGAAAGTCATGGGGCGGGCCCACGATCACCAATGATGGTGTTTCAATTGCAAAAGAAATCACGCTCGCGGACAAATTTGAAGACATGGGCGCTTCCATTGTCAAGGAAGTTGCAACAAAGACGAATGACAAAGCAGGAGACGGCACCACAACAGCGGTCGTCCTCACTCAGGCGATCATTCACGAGGGTTTGAAGCGCACAGCACTCGGTGCGAACGCGATGATGGTGCGTCGTGGTATCGAAGCAGCAGCAAAGGACGCCGTTGAAGAGCTGAAGAAAATGGCGAAGCCGATAAAGACAAAGGAGGAAAAGCGTCAGATCGCTACAATTTCTGCGGAATCATCTGAGCTCGGCATCACTATCGCTGACATCGTAGACAAGGTCGGCAAGGACGGCGTGGTGACTGTCGAAGAATCGCAGTCCATCGGTATTGAATCTGACTACGTCGAAGGAATGGAGTTCGACAAGGGGTATGTGTCTGCATATCTCATCACGAACGCAGAGCGAATGGAGGCAGAAATGAAAGATGCACCGATCCTCATCACTGACAAGAAGATTTCTACGATTAAAGATATTCTTCCGCTCCTCGAGAAGGTCGCGCAGTCTGGAAAGAAGGATCTCTGCATCATCGCAGATGATGTTGATGGAGAAGCTCTTGCAACTCTCATCGTCAACAAACTTCGTGGTGTATTTAATGTGCTCGCGATCAAAGCGCCAGGATACGGCGACCGCAAGAAAGAGATGCTCGCGGATATCGCAGTCACTGTTGGGGCATCGGTTGTGTCCGAAGACCTTGGTGTGAAGCTTGAGAATACAGAACTTGCAATGCTCGGGAAGGCAAGTCGTGTCGTTGCTACAAAGGATTCGACTATTATCGTCGGAGGTAAGGGAAAGAAAGGAGATATCGACAAGCGCGTATCGCAGCTTAAGAAGCAACTCGAAAATACGGACTCGAAATTCGACAAAGAAAAATTGGAGGAGCGAGTTGCGAAGCTCTCGGGTGGCGTTGCAGTCATTCGTGTAGGAGCTGCGACTGAGACAGAGATGAAATATTTGAAAGACAAGATCGAGGACGCGGTCAATGCAACGAAAGCCGCAATTTCCGAGGGTATCGTCGCTGGAGGTGGAACTGCGCTCGCAAAAGTCGCTGACAAACTATCAAAGAAAGTAGATCCAAATGCTCACGACGAGCACACGATAGGCTACCGGATACTTGTATCCGCGCTCACCGCGCCATTTCTCCAGATTGTAAAGAATTCCGGTCGTGAAGATGGCGCAGTGCTCCTTCGCGATGTTGTCGCAAAGGGCGGCGCATGGGGATTTGATGCAGCTGCAGAAAGTGTCGAAGGAAAGATCGTCGACATGTATGAAGCTGGCATCATCGATCCGGTGAAAGTAACTCGTAGTGGTGTTGAAAATGCAGCATCTGCCGCTGCAGTACTTCTCACTACAGAAGCTGCCATCGCAGATATTCCAGAAGAGAAGAAGGCTCCAGTAGGAGGTGGTATGGGGATGGGAGGGGACATGGAGTAGAGGGCCACTCGGCTTGCGATCAGCATTTCTGCGGTCGCTGTCTGCCGCTGGTGCGGCAGCGCTGCCTCTCGGCCCGCCGGCCTGCGAGACACCGCATAAACGCTGATCGCAACCCTCGCTTTAGGTTGAAAAAATTACATCGTCGTGCCTGCGCAGACCCTCGAAAAACAATTACTCCCTCGCTAGAAGTTTTAAAAAGTTGAAGCTCCGGCCGCAGCGTGCGCCCGGAGCTTCGAGTCGCGAAGAGTGTTCTCACGACAGGTGACCTGCTTCATCGGCGATGACTCTTCTGGCCATGTCTTCACAGCCCATGTCGAATAAGCCGAGATCGTCTGCGTCATAGCGCGAAAGGTACTCTGCCGCTTCAGCGAGCCATTCGAGTGGCGATATCCCGTCCTTTTCGCCGACAGGGATCATTCGATCTCCACTTTCTGTGCGGAAGACGTACAGGATTTGAATGAGAGGCCTACCCCGCTCCTCCTTGGTAACGAGTGCATCTAATAGTCGGACCGCACCCACGCAGCCCGCATCGCTGAACAGTTTTCTTGCCCGCTCTACTTCTGGAGCCATCCGTTTCTCCCGTCGTAACCTTCTCGCAAGAAGGACACTATTTTTACAGTACTACCTTCATTAAGTAGAGGCAAATATGCTATAATTTCTTTATATGACAATCATCTATATTCTATTAGGAGTCTTTGTAGTAGTCGCCCTGTGGGTCATCTGGGCCTACAACCGATTCGTTTCGCTTACCAACCGTACTGAGGAAGGATGGTCGGATATTGAGGTGCAAATGAAGCGTAGATACGACCTTATTCCGAACCTCGTCAACACAGTTAAGGGATACGCTTCTCACGAAGCAGGAACCCTGCAGAAGGTGACAGAGGCTCGTACACAGGCAATGGGAGCACAGACTGTTGCGCAGCACGCACAGGCAGAAAATATGCTTACTGATGCTCTCAAATCTCTCTTCGCCGTTTCGGAGGCATATCCGGATCTCAAAGCGAATACGAATTTCGTCGAACTTCAGCGCGAGCTTTCTGACACTGAAAATAAAATTCAGGCAGCACGACGTTTCTACAACTCTGTTGTTATTGAACTTCAGAACGCTCTCGAGCAATTTCCAACGAACATCGTTGCGGGGATCTTCAAATTCAAGACTCGTGAATTCTTTGAACTCGCAGGAGATGAGCAGGCAGCTCGCCAGCCTGTGAAAGTTAGCTTCTAGTCAGAATGGCGTCTCTCTATACACATCAATCCGCAAATATTAGAAAGACCTGGATGCTCATGGGTGGCTTTCTGATTTTGATTATCGGGATCGGTTGGCTTATCTCACAGATATACGGTAACTCATACATTCTCTACGGAGCTGTCGCATTCTCTCTCTTTATGAATGTGACGGCGTACTGGTTTTCTGACAAGATCGCTCTCGCTTCGACAGGAGCGAAACAGGCGGACGAAGCTCAGTATCGTGAGCTGCATCGCATTCTTGAAAACCTTGCCATCACTGCGGGGCTCCCTAAGCCACGACTTTATGTGGTGAATGATCCAGCACCGAACGCATTTGCAACGGGCAGAAATCCGAAGCATGCGGTTGTCGCAGTAACCACAGGACTACTCGAGCGACTCGACAGAAGTGAACTTGAGGGCGTTATCGCCCACGAACTTTCTCACATCGGAAATCGCGATATTCTCGTGATGACCGTCGCAGTCGTTCTTGCAGGAGTGGTGGCCATGATCGCAGATCTGTTTTTACGTATCAGTTTCTTCGGAGGAGGGGATAGAGACAATAAGAATCCGGTCCTCCTTATCGCAGGAATCGTTGCAATAATCGTTGCGCCGATTGCTGCGCAATTAATACAACTCGCAGTCTCTCGTCGTCGAGAATTCCTCGCAGACGCTTCTGGCGCTCTTCTTACGCGGTATCCGGATGGTCTTGCTTCCGCACTCCAAAAAATTTCCTCATACGGAGCGCCAATGAAGCGCGCGAATCACGCGACTGCACACCTATTCATATCGAATCCGTTCGGTGCGCACGAAGCGGGCCGATTTATCGCAAAGATATTTGCAACGCATCCTCCGATGGAGGATCGCGTCGCAGCTCTCACGGGAATGCGTGTTTGACCACCGTATTGTTTCGTGTTTAAATAAGAACAAGTCACCAACCGGTGGCCTTTGCACATTTGGAGGGCGAAGAAAGTGGCACTCGATAGGAATGGGAAGGCGGAGAAGCAACTCAAGGTGGTCAACGATCCCGAGGGTCGCGCTGTGCCGGTCTACATACTGGTCAACGTCGCGGACCTCAAACGTGGTCAGTCGTTCCGGGTAACGACAACTTCGGTGACAACCGTGGAGGTCGTGCGCAAGAAGAGGCCGGCGAAAACGATCGCCTCAGTTCGGCCTGGTTCAAACACTAAAAGCTACCGACCTAGGAAGAAGAAGTAGCTCCTTCGCGAACGGGCGGCCCTCTCTGGAGGGCCGCCTGCGACTTTTTATGAGTATTCAGAAACCGAAATTTCTGTATAATGCGCCGATCGGAGGGTTCGCATAGTGGTCTAGTGCACACGCTTGGAAAGCGTGCGTGCCGCAAGGCACCGAGAGTTCGAATCTCTCACCCTCCGCTGAGATTTTTTTTAGCGCTCCTGCGCTTTAAGTGTTACGATTTCAATACCAACGAAAGGAGGTGAGTTCTTTGCATCTCAAGGTAAACCTCTTCCTTACGGGGGATGGGTTTGTCGAAGAGGCGGCTAGGCTCGACGAATTACTTCTATCGCTTGGTCGAGTAAGCCTCTTCAACCGAAGTCCAGGGATCGCTCAATTCGAGCTAGATACTGAAAACGGTATCGACTCGATCCGACGTGCGATCACCGGCCATCGGTTCGATGGATCCGTAACGTGTGAGGAAGTACATGAAGAAGAAATGGAACCGGCGTAAGTCGGCATTTCAGGGGCTCGGAAACGACGCATGGTGCACATACATGCGCACGTCCGAGCCCTCCAACTTATACTGTTTGCACACTCTCTCCTTCGCGCGGCTATCTTGTTTCGCTACATGATATGCTCATAGTATCTATGACATCATTTCTTTTTGCCTACCCTTTTTTGGTTCTTACAATAGTCGCACTCGATCTCTTGTGGCTTGGAGTTGTGATGAAGGATTTTTATCGAGCTAATCTCGGGCACTTGATGGGAGACAGCGTTGTGTGGGGCGCAGCAATTGCTTTTTATTTTCTATTTGCCGCAGGTCTATTGTATTTTGCTGTCATGCCTGCAGTCGAAACAGCGTCTCTTGTTCGAGCGATTTCGCTCGGCGCTCTCATAGGTTTCCTATCATACGCAACGTATGACCTCACTAACCATGCAACACTCCGTGATTGGCCGCTCATCGTAACTATCGTTGATATTGCATGGGGAGCAGTCCTGTCTGCCACGGCGGCAGGAGTAGGGTTTCTGGCAGTGAAGATACTTGGGTCTTTTTGACCTCTCGTATCTGGCCTGATGGATACGGAGGTATATACTCTAGGGACTTATAAGTAATTTTTTATATATGGATATTGCAATAAATTATTGGGCAGTAATCGCGTGTGGTGTATCAGCGATGGTGCTGGGATTCCTCTGGTACGGACCAATATTCGGTAAGCAGTGGAAAGCCCTCATGGGGTATACCGATGAATCCATGAAGGCTATGAAGATGAAGCCGAATACCGCGTATGCCCTTATGGCTGTCGCTGCGCTTATTGAGGCATATGTGCTTGCTCACATGCTCGGAATTTCTGAGAAAGCCTGGGGAATGATGGATCTTTCTCTTGCGCTTCAGGGAGGATTCTGGCTGTGGCTAGGTTTTGTTGCAACGACACAGATTGGTGCAGTGCTCTGGGAAAATAAGTCTTGGAAACTATTCTTTCTTAACGCTGCGTACTCGCTTATTTCTGTTGAGATAATGGCGACAATTCTTGCGCTTTGGAAATAAAAACTCGAAGTAGGAAAGTATAAAAAGAAGTGGAGGTCGCCGTTGGGCGACCTCCGTTGTTTGGGATGGCGCGGTTGCGCCATCCGCTTGTGCGAACGGGAGCTCCAGACGCGTAGCTAGCCGGCCGCGAGGCCGAGGCCACGGGCGCCGCCGGCACTGCCGCTGTCGCCGAAGGCGAGACGCGCCGACGCATGTGGCGCACTCCGGAGGCCGTCGGCGATGCCGCCGAAGAGCGCGTAGAACGGAGCGACGAGACCCGCCATGGCGACGATCGCGTAGTCGACCAGCGTCGGATCGAGACGGACGCCCTGGAGCCAGTCATTGACGGCCATGGCGACGTTGTCGGCGAGGTCGAGCGTGTAGCCGCTGATGGCGAGCGCGAGCATCGCAAACGGATCGGTGCCGCCGGTGTCGTTCAGGGCCGGCATCTCGAGCACGTTCTCGGTGTAGTAGACCTGGCCGGTGTCGTTGCCGAAGATCATCGGCGACGGTTCGTTCGGAGCCGTGATCGTCACTGCCGACAGGGCGGTCGAACCGGCGAGTACCACAGCCAGACCTGCGAGGCCCAGCGTTCGTGCGAGTTTCATCGTAGTCCTCGTTCAAGTTAGACCCTCGACGACCGATTATCGGTCGTAGTAGGGCAGCTCACGTCCCTCCGTCCGCATGTTTCCATGAGGTGAGCGGCGTGTATCTCAACCGTACTGCTGAGGCCATAATGCGTCAAGAAGAGGTTGGGAGTAGCTACGCGGGTGCTTTTTGTAGTTGACTTCGGGAATTTATTTGATAAGATGCTTACCTATTTAGTATCTTACATATATGAAAGATCGCGAACAGAAGGTGGCCGAGCTCATGGAAGATTTTCATTCCTTGAAGCATTCCATGGCGTTTCAGCCACCCCGAAATACCTCTGTGCCTCATATCACCCCCTCTCAGTGGAGCGCGCTTATGGTCGTAGGTACTCATATTGGCAGTACGGTAAAAGATGTTGCCGCCTCTTTGTGCATCACAAGCAGTGCTGCCACTCAGCTAGTGGACGGATTGGTAAAAAGCGGATATGTTTTGCGCCAGCCAAGCAAGAAAGACCGCCGAACAGTGCAACTCATCCTTCCAAAGAAGACTTCTGTACAAATGGAGAAAATGAAGAGGCAATTTTTACGCAAA
The DNA here is from genome assembly GCA_964399865.1 of uncultured Candidatus Saccharibacteria bacterium. Classification (GTDB taxonomy): domain Bacteria; phylum Patescibacteriota; class Minisyncoccia; order Phycocordibacterales; family UBA2100; genus UBA10103. Next base: position 58,724 of record CAYNRJ010000001.1, read on the forward strand.
TTTGTCGACCTGTTCGACGTACTAGACGACGAGGAGTTTGATCTATACCTGAAACTTAATAAAAAAATTACTCACAAATTTAAGAAATAATATGAATATACTTCGCAAAATCGTTCAGTTCATAAAGAACCTTCAACTCTGGGCAAAGATTGTGGGAGGAATACTCCTTGCGGTTGTTCTCATCTTGATTGTGAGCGCCATAACAAAATCTGGCGATGCTACAGATACGCCCCTAAACGTTGCCCATGTGCAAGTCTCAACAGTCGCGAGCTTGTCTGACGAAGCAGGTCCACTTCCTGTTACTGGCAAAGTGACCTCTGTAAATAAGGCAAGTATTCTTGCGGTCTCTTCTGGTGAGATCGTAAGTCTCAGACGCTCCCTCGGCGATCGTGTTGCAGCTGGCGAAGTGATCGCAAGTTTTGAGAATAGTAGCCAGCGAGCTGCCGTGCTCCAAGCCCAGGGTGCATATGAAGGTGCTCTTGCCGCTCTCGCTAAAGCAAAGGGAAGTCAGAGCGGATCAAATGCTACCGTGTCGGCAAACGCAGCGCTAAAGAGTGCATACGCTACGCTAGACGATGCAGTGCATACGAAAGCAGATACGCTTTTCACTAACCCTCGCACAAGCATTGCTGACCTCATCCTACTTGTGCCTGATGATCAGCTCGTACGACGTATTGAAAGTCAGAGAGTTCAGCTCGAACCTCAGCTTCAGAGCGTAAGTACGTTTGGCTCCGATCCATCGAACGCCAATATCGACTCAAACATTACAACTATGACAGACCGTGCCAGAGTAGTTGAGGCACTTCTCAGTGATCTAGTTTCAGCTCTCACAAAGGCTATTCCGACAACGGACGTGACGTCAACCGAAATTGCGACTTATCAAGCATCAATCGGAGCTGCTCGGAGCGCTGTTATAGGAGTCATGTCGTCTTTGTCGGCTGCAAAGAGCGCCTACAACAGTACCGTCTCAGGAACATCATCAAACATAGAGACAGCAAATGATATCGCAAGTGCTGAAGCAAATGTAAAAACTGCTCTTGGCGGGTTGAATGCGGCTAACTCAAATCTTGAAAAAACAATAATTCGCGCACCAATTTCGGGCACCATCGTAAGTCTCCCGATCACGCGAGGTGGGTACGTGTCTGCATTTACGCAGGTTGCTCAAATATCAAACCCGAGCGCGCTTGAGATCGAGGCATACGTGACTTCAGCCGACGCTAAGACGCTCGCAGTCGGCGGTAAAGTTCTGATCGAAGGAGGAGCAAACGGCGTGATCGTGTTTATCGCACCAGCAATCGATCCATCGACAGGTAAGATCCAAGTGAAGATCGGAATTCCAGGGAGTCAAAGCACTCTCACAGATGGTGATACTGTGACTCTTACGCTTAGTCGCGCCACCGCAAACAATGCAAAAACTACGGTACAGAAATCGATCAGCATTCCTCTAGCCGCTACAAAAATTACACCGAACGGACCAATAGTGTTTACGGTGAGTTCGAGCACGCTTGTTTCAAAGCAAATAAAACTAGGCGCGATTCTAGGCGGGAAGGTGACTGTGACCGAAGGTCTTACTCTCGATATGGAGATCGTGACTGATGCCAGAGGACTTTCCGATGGGCAAAATGTGATCGTCGATCAAACAGAGTAAATCGTATGGTGAAATTTTGGAATTTCTTTCTGCTCAGGAAACAGTTCAGCTATGTGCTCATAGCCGTGCTTCTCATTGCGGGAGCATACTCACTCCTGAATATTCCGAAGGAGAACTTCCCTTCAATAAACATTCCACAAGCTTTCGTTACAGCGTCTCTTCCAGGGGCATCCGCCGAAGACATGGAGACCTTGGTAACTAATAAACTTGAGGCTCAGATTTCCGGCATCAGCAATATTGACACGATCACTTCAACCTCGGGGGAAGGAATAACTCAGATCATCGTGCAGTTCACAGGGAATGCGGACACCAATCAATCCATCCAGGATTTGCGTGATGCGGTCGCAAGAGCAACTCCGAACCTTCCCTCTGACGTCACGACCCCGCAAGTCATCAAACTCAATTTCAGCGATCAGCCAATAGTAGTCGTCTCGATATCCGGTAATTTGTCCCCCCTTGAATTTTCTGATCTTGGTCAGGAGATCTCTGATGAGCTTTTAAATATCTCAGGTGTGTCAGAAGTCAGTGTCGCGGGTATTCCGAAGCGTGAAGTGAACGTTATCGTGCGCAAGGAGCGCCTGGAGCAGTACGGACTACGTATTACCGACGTCATCGGTGCAATTAGTGGAAGTAATGCTGCGCTGCCTGCGGGCCGCATATCAATAGAAGGGATCAATTACAACGTTAATTTTAAGGGTGGGATTACTGACCCGGATCAACTAAGGGACATAGCAATCTCTACACGAAGTGGGGTACCTATATATTTGAGAGACATTGCGGAAATATCGGATGGGTTAGCGGCAGCAAGTACGTACTCTCGCGTTTCCCTCCACGGAAAGCCAAGTGAACAAGCGATCACGCTTCAGGTCTTAAAACAGTCCACGGGAAGCGTGCAGGGCGTCGCAAATGCAGTAAAGGAGAAAATTGTTGAATTACAGAAAACATCTCTTGCTGGCCTTGATGTCTTCGTCCCGCCTTCAACGGACCAAGGAATACAGGTGAGCGAGCAGCTCGGGTCTCTTACAGAAACTGGTGTCATTACAGTTATTCTCGTTATCTTGGTCCTATTAGTGACGATCGGATGGCGCGAATCTCTTGTTGCTGCGCTCGCAATCCCTCTCTCATTCCTCATCGCATTCATCGGACTTCACTTCACAGGGAACACTCTCAACTTCATAAGCCTTTTCGCGCTTATTCTTGCCGTGGGTATTTTGGTGGACTCTGGCATTGTCGTTACGGAAGCCATACACGCACGCATGAAAGTATTCCCGACTGCAATCGAGGCGGCGTTTGCTGCGCTCCGTGACTACGCATGGCCGCTCGTGGCAGGGACGTTCGCGACGATCGCTGTCTTTGCTCCGTTATTCTTCATTTCGGGGATCGTCGGTAAATTTATCGCAGGTATTCCGTACACCCTTATCTTCGTCCTCATTGCATCAATTTTCGTGGCTCTCGGCATCGTGCCTCTCATTGCGGTCATGTTTACAAAGAGAAATCCAAACCGCATGGAACAAATGCAGGAGGAGTACACTTCGAAAGTAACGGTTTGGTATACGGAAAAATTGCGTGCATTCCTCGGGAAGCGACGCTTACAAAAAATATTCCTTACGTCCCTGATCGGCTTACTGTTTGTATCGTTCACGCTTCCGATGATAGGTCTTGTGTCCGTGACCTTCTTCCCGCAAGACGATTTGGATTTCGTGTATATCAACATCAAAAAAGCAGAAGGCACTGTTCTTGCTCAGACTGACCTGACTGTACGCGCTATCGAGGAAATACTCTACCAGGATGAGGATATAGAGTCGTTCCAAACGACTGTTGGGCAAAGCTCGATGCTTACGGGAGAAGGCTCATCCGGTAGCAATCAAGCGAACATAACAATAAATCTTCCAGAGGATCGTAAGAAAACGAGTACGGAAGTCTCAAATGACATCCGAGAAAAGCTTGCGGTAATTACTGACGCGGACATTCAGGTGCTGCAGCCAAGCAATGGACCCCCTGCGGGAGCGCCTATCCAGATCCAATTCGTTGGAGACAATACCGACGAATTGATTCTAGCAACAGAAAAGGGTAAACAACTTCTTTCGTCACTCCCTAATGTACACACGATAACTTCAAGTACAGAAAAGAATGGCATCGAATTCAATCTCACGATCGATCGTGCAAAGGCAACTGCGCTCGGACTTAATACACAGCTCATCGCTCAGACCCTGCGTGCTGCCGTAAACGGCACAAAAGCGACAAGCATCACACAGACGAATCAAAACATCGATGTGGTCGTCAAGATGAATCTCAACCCTGCATACACTGATCCTTCGAATACTGCTGAAGCGACAATAGATAGTATTAAAAATCTCACAATTCAGGGGCCATCCGGGCCGGTACTACTTGGTTCAATTTTGAAGGACAGCCTAGATATGAGTAATGCGACAGTTTCTCACAAGGATAAAAAGCGCATTGAGACCATCTCTGCATATCCAAATGACACGACCACAGCGACCGCAGTTGTTGCTGAGTTCCAGAAACGATCAGGTGAGCTCAACCTACCTTCTAGCGTCACGATCTCGTATGGCGGAGAGAGCGAGAGTATCAATCAGTCGTTTACGGAGATGTTCATCGCCCTCATTGCTGGATTAGTTCTCATGTTCGTTATCCTCGTCATATCGTTTAACTCCATCCGCTACACATTGCAATTGTTATCCATCGTCCCGCTCGCACTCATCGGGGTCCTATGGGGGCTCGCAGTTACGGGACAATCACTCTCGTTCACATCGCTACTCGGTGTCATTGGTCTTGGCGGCGTTATAATTAACCACGCCATCATTCTCATGGATTCCCTCATTAAGAATCTGCACGCTGAGCCGGATAAAGATCTCTTGGATATTGTCGTTGAATCAAGCGAAACAAGATTCCGACCGATCGTGCTTACAACGATCGCAACGGTGATTGGCATGATCCCGCTTGCGATATCTAATCCTACCTGGGGACCATTCGCGTTCACGGTCATGTTCGGTCTGGCGTTCGCAATTTGTCTCACACTTGTACTCGTCCCGATGATGTTCTATCGCTCAGTGCAGAAGCAGCGGGCTAAGATTGCAAAAAAGACACTCGCTGGTGCAACAAGTGCGACGAATTAATATGCCCGAAGGATCTGTAGCTCTCTCCTGGAAAGACATCGAGAAGCTTGCAAAGGATCTCGCAGAGAAGGTGCGAGGGAGCGGATTTGAAGCTGATTGGCTCATTGGTATCGCAAACGGTGGTCTTGTCCCGCTTCTTTTAATGACGCGTGCACTCGGTGCTAAAAACACAACGACTATCTCCGCACGCTCATACGACGGCAAAGTACAAGGCGACGTGCTCGTGACGGCTCTCCCGGACATCGATTTGAAAGGTAAGAAAGTACTGTTGATTGACGAGACAGCGGAACACGGCACCACTCTAAGACACGTATCCGACATATTGAAGAAACAGTATGAGGTAGGGGAATTAAGAACGGCTGTACTTGTCCGCAAAAATCATTGCGCGCTCGAAATTGATTACCACGTTATGGAAACTAGTGCCTGGATCGACTTTCCGTGGGACGAGGCGAGTGGTTGACAGAAAATAGGCGACTGATACATTTTTTGTATGCAAAAGAATGTGCAGGTAATGATGATGGCGATGATGACCCTCAAAGCGGAGGCGTTTTGCCTGCATATCTAATCTCAAACAGACATTCAGACAAAAACCCTCCGCTCGGAGGGTTTTTTGTTCTTTACATGGGAGGATGTCATGCAATGTTCTGTATGCGGATATCCCGCGAAGATTTCGTTCTGGTCTCGGCCGATTCAAGGAGGCGCTCGCAAGGCCGTTTTCGTGTGTGACGAATCATGCAAGGCCCAGAAATTGGAGCTCCTTGCCGAAAACGGCTATAGGGAAGCCCCTCCAACTGAGATCTTAGGGTGGGATGTGTTTCGTCCACTTTTTACGGGGGACGAATAAGCCGGCGACACAGGGAGTCGCCGGCTTCTTCTTTATACGCACTGTGGTAGTATGAAGACTAATGAGTCGTAGTTTCCGCGCACTTCTGGAAGACCGTTGGGCAGAAGGAAAGTTTTTGTGCGTGGGGCTCGACAGTGATCTCGCGAAAATACCTGAAAGCGTCCAGAAAGAAAATACTCGTGCAACGATCGTGGCCTTCAACCGCGCCATCGTGGATGCGACAAAGGATCTTGTATGTGCATACAAGCCGAATTCGGCGTTTTACGAGGCATATGGCGACGAAGGGGTTGCAGCTCTTCGAGAGACTATTCAATACATTAGAGATGCTGCTCCCGAGGTGCCGATCATCCTTGATGCTAAGCGGGCCGACATCCTGAGTACTAATGAACTCTATGCGCGCTCTGCATTCGATCATCTACAAGCAGACGCTCTCACTATCCAGCCATACCCAGGAAAGGCAGCGCTACAACCTTTTCTAGACCGCAAGGAAAAAGGCATCATTGTATGGTGCCGCACTTCAAATGAAGGGGCAGGGGAATTTCAAGATCTAAAAATCGATGGTAAGCCGCTGTATAAAGTTGTTGCAGAGCATGTGGCGCAAGAGTGGAATGCAAACGGCAACTGCCTCATAGTCGTAGGTGCAACATACCCAGAAGAATTGAGAGAGGTCCGAGCAATAGTGGGAGAGATGCCGATACTGATTCCAGGCGTCGGCGCGCAAGGGGGCGATATTCAAAAGGTGACGGAGGCTGGTCGGACTGCAAACGGTAAGGGCTTAATTGTGAGTGCCTCTCGCTCAATCATTTTCGCGTCCTCAGGTACAGACTTTGCAGAACAGGCACGAGTTCAAGCCACAGAACTTCATAGCCAACTTAAGAAGGCGATGATAGGATAATCCCTAATATGATGACCGATCAGGAGGTGCTGGAGACACTCGAGAATGTAGGAGCATTCCGTGCAGGTCATTTTGTGTATACGTCGGGAAGGCACGGTGATTCATACGTAAACAAGGACGCTCTCTATACCCATACACACGAACTCTCGAAGTTGTGCCGTTCTATTGCGGAGCGTTTTGCTGACAAAGGTATCGAAGTTGTCATTGGGCCCGCTGTTGGCGCTGCAATTCTCTCACAATGGGTAGCATATTTTCTTACGGAAATAACAAAGAAAGAAGTTTTCGCGACATTCGCGGATAAAGATGGCCAAGGTGGGTTTATCGTTAAGCGCGGATACGAGAAGATAATTGCCGGAAAGAAAACCCTCGTCGTCGAGGATCTTACAACGACCGGCGGCTCACTGAAGAAAGTTGTAGAGGTCGCACGCGCAGGTGGTGCAGACGTGGTAGCAGCGGTTGTAGTCTGTAATAGAGGCGAAGTGAAGAAAGAGGACGTAGGTAATCCGACGGAATTTGTATCGTTGGTAAGTCTCGAGCTCGAGTCGTGGGCAGAGTCAGAATGCGAACTATGTGCGAAGAATATTCCAGTAAATACGGATATTGGCCACGGAAAAGACTTCTTGGCCAGACAGAAAAAGTAGTCGTGATATACTATTTTCATACCAGTTTAGTCTAAATTCCCATGAAGAACTTTCTTATAGCCCTAATTGTTTTAGCAGTTCTAGGTGGGGGGTATCTTTGGTGGAAAAATGGCAATACCGAAGAAACTCCAACACCAACAGACACGGTTTCTGGCGAGACCTCAGAAACGCCAGCAGGAATACCTGAAGGCGCTGTTATGGAAGACGGCACTATCCCAGACGAGAGCACTGGCTCTGGAAGTACGTTCACGATGACTCTAGTATCTTCTCACAATACCAACGCTTCATGCTGGAGTGTTATCGACGGTAACGTATACGATCTCACCAAATGGATCGGTCAGCACCCAGGAGGAGCTCAGGCAATCTCACAGCTCTGCGGTAAGGATGGTACGGCCGCATTTCATGGTCAGCATGGAGACCGGAAACAGCAGGCAGATGTACTAGCGACGATGAAGATCGGCGTACTCGCGCAGTAGTATGGCGCTTCTTGCGAAAGCACCCACTTTCGCTCCACTAGTCCTACGACTAGGGCTCTCCGCGGTCATACTTTGGTTCGGCATTAACCAAATTCTTGAGCCACAGGCGTGGACAGTGTGGGTGCCTGAATGGACCGCGCTTCTCGGTATCGATGCCACAACTGTCGTGTATATGAACGGGGGATTTGAGATAATTGCAGGGCTCATGCTTCTAACGGGTTTTCTTGTGCCATTTGCGGCTCTCGCACTCTTCCTACACTTATGCGTGATTATCTTAGAGATCGGTATGACGCCAACCGGCGTGCGGGATTTTGGCATATCGGTAGCTCTTCTTGCACTCGCTATGTTTTCCTATAAGCCAAAAAATATCAACACAAGCATATGATGGCCGACTCCCTTCCCGAATTCCCTGAAGAATTGAAGTTCTCTTTTAAGCGAGCGGAGACGCTTCGCTACGGTGAAAATCCGCACCAAGGAGCTGCGCTCTACCTCAATCCGAATGATGAGCGGGTAGGTGTGGCACGCGCGCGTAAGGTGCAGGGAAAAGAACTCTCGTATAACAATTATATCGATGCAGATGCTGCGTTTGAATGTGTCGCGGAGTTCTGGGATCCAACGGTCGTCATCGTAAAGCATACGAATCCCTGCGGTGTGGCGCACGGTAAAGATACACGCGAAGCATATGGGCGTGCACTTGCTTGCGATCCGATATCTGCTTTTGGCGGTATTGTGGCACTAAATCGTCCACTAGATGCTGATACTGCAGCTGAGCTCGCGAAGATATTCTTAGAGGTCATTGTTGCTCCTGACGCGACCCCTGAAGCTCTCGCAATATTCGTTGCAAAGCCAAATGTTCGAATTCTGCTTACTGGCAGCATGCCGGACCCTAAAGGAGGCGGCGTAACTGTCCGTACTATTGCCGGAGGACTTCTCGTCCAAAGTCGTGATACGAAGGTTTTGGATGGTGAGCTTAAAGTTGTTACTAAGCGTGCTCCTACAAAAGAGGAGTTGGATGACATGAATTTCGCATTCACCGTCGCGAAGCACGTTAAATCAAACGCAATCGTATATGCAAAAGGTGGCGCGACACTAGGGGTCGGCGCAGGTCAGATGAGTAGAATTTATTCCGCGAAACTCGCCGCCATAAAAGCCGCCGACTCGGGCATTTCTCTTACCGGCTCAGTTCTCGCATCGGATGCGTTCATGCCATTTCCCGATGTTATTGAAGAGGCGAGAAAAGCAGGAGCAACGGGCATTATTCAACCAGGGGGCTCTCTCAAGGATCAGGATTCAATAAATGCAGCGGATGCTGCGGGGATGGCGATGGTGTTTACAGGCATCCGCCATTTTAGACACTAGGAAGGTCGCTCAGGGCGTCACCTCTTTCGGGTCCCTGTCTGCGCCTGCTGGCGCAGCGCTCGGTGTCGGCACCGTCGTGCCTGCGAAGACCCTCAAGAGATGACGCCCTTCGCTTAGGGTTAAGAAAATATGCTCGATTACGCTCTACGCAAGACGTAATGCCATGTAGATATCCTCAAGCGCTTTTACTGCGTCGCCCGCGGCGATGTTGTTCTGGTGGTAGGTGCCGTCAGTCACGTCTCCAGCAGCCCACACACGTGGGTGCGAGGTTCTTTGAGTACGAGGATCTACTTTAATTTGTTTTATTGGACTCATCTCGAGCGCATTACCGAGCCACTCAGTATTTGGCAAAAGTCCTATCTCTACGAAAACGCCTTCTACGGGGAGCGTCTCTTCTTTCCCGGTTTTTGTGTCCACCCAAGTAAAACCGTTCACAAATTTTTCTCCTACGACTGCTTTAGGCTGTGCGTTCATTACGAATCGCATATTTGGATGTTTTCTGGCAGCCTCGACACTGATTTCGTCGGCTTTAAATGTTTCTGTGCGATTGAAAAGAGTTACGGTCTTGCAATATGCAAGAAGCTGCAGCGCAGTCTCGAGTCCTGCGTTCCCACCTCCGATCACTGCAACGTCCTTGCCTTCAAAGAGAGGGCCATCGCAGGATGCGCAGTAGGTGAGGCCTTTTTGGTCGTATTCTTTGGCTCCGGGCACCTCCAACATTCTTCTGCGAGCGCCGGATGCAATGAGGACAGCGCGTGCCTCAATTGAAGTACCATCTTTCAGCCCCACCGTTACGGAATCATTCTTTGGTTCAAGGCTTACGGCGCGAGCGGGATGCTTAATATCGAGGAAAGGCCCCTTGTAGCCTTCCACGTGCTTTTTGAGGCTGTCCGCGAGGTCGGCACCAGAAATCGCAGGAGTGCCTATCCAGTTTTGGACTTCGGAAGAAACACCGCTCTGACCACCCCACTCGTCTACGACAAGCGCTGTTTTTAATTGCTTACGAGCTGCATATACAGCGGCAGCGGACCCAGCAGGTCCACCTCCGATAATTATAAGATCGTACATAGAAGAAATAGGGACTAGTCGTCTATTTTACTACATCCTCTAGGAGGATGACCAGTGTTTATCTTCGGCGGAGGAACGATGGAAGCCCGCCCCACGTGTCGTCGTCATCTTCCTTAGGTTTTGGTGTTTCCGCTGGCTTAATTGTCTCCTTGATGATCATTGGCTTCTCGTTTCTCTCTACCGGAGTAGGAGGGGTCGGGATATCGTCGTTTCGCTTGAACTCAGTTCGTCCTACGCGTATTGAAGCAGGTGGAACATCCTGATCTTTTTTAGCCGCTATGCGCTGTGAAGTAGCAAAGACTGTCGTAGGGCGTACTGGAGAGCCACCGCTCGATTCTGGAAAGCCTGTAGCGATGACCGTAACGCGCACGTAACCTTTCTTGAGAGAGTGATCGACAACAGTACCGAAGATGACCTTTGCATCTGGGTCGATAGACTCGGTGATGACATTTGCTGCTTCCTGTATCTCGAGCATGCCGAGGTCCTCGCCGCCTGCAATAGAGAAGAGAATGCCTTTTGCGCCATGTACAGAGACATCGAGGAGAGGGGAATTTATAGCAGCACGAGCTGCAATCTCTGCTCGCTTCTCGCCGGAGGCTGTTCCGATACCCATGAGAGCAGACCCGGCGTTCTGCATGACAGCGCGCACATCGGCGAAGTCTACGTTGATGATGCCTGTTTGAGTGATGAGGTCCGAGATACCTTCGACGGCCTGTTTCAGTATGTCATCGCACATTGCGAACGCATTCTTTATTCCAGTATCACGCGAGACGATGGCGAGAAGTTTGTCGTTTGGAATAACGATTAGGGCGTCAACAGCTTTGCGAAGTTCTGCGAGACCCTGTTCTGCGAGTCTACCGCGTTGAGCGCCCTCAAATCCGAATGGCTTAGTGACGACACCTACAGTGAGAGCGCCGAGTTCGCGAGCAATTTTTGCAACAACTGGAGCCGCACCTGTGCCCGTGCCTCCTCCCATACCGCAGGTGATGAACACCATGTCCGAGCCTTTGATCGCTTCCTGCACTTCTTCTCTTGTCTCATCGGCCGCTTGCTTACCGAGGTCGGCATTCATGCCAGTACCTAAGCCACGAGTAAGAGCTTTTCCTATATGAATCTTTCTTTTAGCCTTAGATTTGTGAAGATCTTGGCCATCCGTGTTAACAGCAATGAAGTCCACACCTTCTACGTGCGAACTTACCATGTGGTTGACAGCGTTGCCACCAGATCCGCCTACGCCTATCACTCGAATTCGAGCGAATGACTCAACATCAGATTTCACTTGTTTAGTCATGTTCCCGACATCATATCACTTTCAAGGCGAGGTCAAACTTGACCCCCTATAGCATGCATGTTTCAGTTTTCTTCGAGAAATCAGACGAAAACTGCACTTAGATTCGAACGGGTATGTATTCCTTATGGAAGAAGTGAACGAATCGCACGACGAACTGCTTCTCCTGCGCGTCTCAGTACTTCGCTAAATGAATATCTGCTATCAGTGTTGTCCTCCATATATGCCCAGCGGCAAAGTCCGTAGGCAGTGGACCACGTGGCATCTACACCCGAGGATCTTGGCAGATATCCTATCTGAGCAACTTGAGCCGGCAATTTAAGAGTCATGCGCGCTACATCAACAACCGGAGGAAGTCCGCTACCTCCTCCAGTGAGAACAATTCCCGCTGGAAGAAGTCCTTGTCTGCCCATTGTTTTTAAATACACATTTACCTGCGTGAATATTTGTTTCAGTTTTGTTGCGATCACCGTATTCATTCTCTGAGGAGTGATTGTGCTACCTGTCACAGCACCTCGCTTCATTTGCTCAGCTTCAGTAAGAGGGATGCGGAAAGCGAGCGCGATCGCGTTCGTGATCTCGCTTGAGCCGGTTGGAAATACTTTGATCGCAACAGGGAGGTCGTTATCAAAAATTATCGTCGAAAGGGTGTCCGCACCGATGTTTGCGAGGATAACGCCAGCAGTTTTCTGAGCCTTGGAAAGAGTCACGAAACTGGCAGCAAGTGGGGCAGCCATGACACCCTCTACTTCTACGCCCGCCGCCTCAACCGTATCGATGATGTCGTCATGGTGCTTCGCGAGTACTGTAATGAAAAGGACCTCTACCGACAGTTTCGTTCCCTGTAGACCATTTGGCCTGCCAAAAACCTTTTGCCCGTCGACCCGGTACTCTATTGGGATGCTGTGAATAATGAATCGATTCAATAGTTTAGGACCACCGCGTTTTTCGCTTTCGCTGATAGCACGCTCTACATCGCGGTCGGTGACGACACCACCTGATTGCGTTAATGTAACCTCTCCTACGGAACGAATGTCTTCAAGACTCATGCCTCCGAGCGCTACTCGAGCGCTTCGCACCGGCACTTTAGTAGAAGATCGAGCGCGTGCGAGAGCTTCCTGCAGACTTCGTGCCGCTTCCTTAATGTCTACTATGTATCCTTGGCGGATACCTTTCGAAACAGCTGTCCCTGTTCCGAGTACATGCATCGGGAGTTCTGGATTTTCTGCCGGTGTCGCAATAACCACTTTAACGTGAGAAGAGCCGATATCGACACCGGTATACACGCTACGAGCCATCTAGCTATTGTAACGCTATTATGTGCAGCCGTAAAAACCTTATATAAGGGGATATTTAAGAAAAACCAAAAGCCGCGCGGAGATTACTTAAAGCCGAATTTTCTCAGGACTTTCACCTCGAGTGCATCCATTTTTTCTCCGTGGTCATAGCCGAGCAGGTGAAAGCATCCATGCACAAATAGATGGGCGGTTCGATCGATCGTCTTCATGCCGAATGTCTTTGCCTCACGCTCCGCTTTACGAATGTTCAGAAAGATTTCCCCCTCAATTTTTCCGATAGGGAAGGAAAGCACGTTTGGAGCGTATGTCTTCTTTCGATATTCGCGGTTCATACGACGCGAAAGATTGTCGCCGCATACAACTATGGAGAGGGAATAGGTCTTCGGTAAGATTGCCTTAGCAATTTTCTCAAATGGAATACGCGGAGTGTTGCTCCGCGTTGTGTTCCGTATATCTACGCTACCCGTAGGCATTAGTGGGCGATAGGAGCTCCTTCAGGAGCGGTAGGAGTAGCAGACTGCGTTGGAGCGTCTGACTGACCTTGGCGAGAGTATGGGGAACGGCGAGCTGGGGCTTCAATTACCTTGCCTTCTTTTACAAGTTGGCGGTATTCAGCACGGCGCTTCAAGAGTTTGAGAGCGTGCTTTTTCTTAACTGTTTTCGATGCACTTCGAGCGTAATAGCGCTGTTTTCGGACAGTTTTTACAAGGCCTGTGCCCTGCACCTTCCTGCTGAATTTGCGAATAGTCGCAAGGGCGGTTTCGCTGCCTGTTTTCGATACCTCTACGTTTATGGACATGAGAGGGAACTTTAGCATATAAGCCAAAAAACGCAAAGAAGACCCACCACTAGGAAGTGAGGGGATTACGTGCTTCGAGGGTGTCTCGCAGGCTGACGAGCCGAGAGGCAGCGCTCCGCCAGCAGGCGGAGACAGCGACCCGAGAAGTACGTAATCCCTGAACGCCGACCCCTACACCTCCTGGAACGTCGGCACAATCCTCACCTTCGACGTCCTCGTCACCGTATCTCCATCAAGCCCAAGACAGGAAAGAGTGTAGATGGTCTCTTCCTGTATCAGATCAGTACGATTTCCAGAGGCGCCACTCCACGAGCTGCCATTTGTCCTCGTCACGGAGCACGAGCTGACATTTCGCACCTCCCAGGTCACAGAGACCGAGCTGCCACGCTGCACTAGAAGAGGACTCACAGTCCAAGTCACCACCTCAGCAGGAGGAGGAGGGGTACATATACCAAGGTTGCACTGATAGCTGCAGGTTGTCACGACTTCTCCGTCGCAGCTGTTCACGACATCTGCTCCTGAACACTCATTGAAACAATTCTGTTCGCATACACCATTTCGTAGGATTTGTCCTGCAGGACACGTAGTGATTGTGGTCTCAGGACACTCAAACGTTCCGGTCCAAGTGACGCGGACTTCTCCACGAGCACCATTGCCACCATCTCGCCATCCATTGCCCCCTGCGCCCCCACTTCCAACAGTGACAGGTACTGAGGCTCCAACGGTGAGCGCACCCACAGCATATGTCTTGGTTGCTCGCCCTCCGCCACCACCGCCACCACCTTCTTGATCAAACCAGACCCATGCACCACTTCCACCTCCTCCAGGAGCACTGCCTGCGTTCCCTGGAGCTCCTCGAGATGCTGCGGCAACTCCGCCAGCGCCGCCTCCAGTTGGAGCACCTGCACCACCTGTTCCACCTGCGAAGTTTTGCCCAGAGCCTGCGATACCATTTCCTCCATTTGCACCTGAGTCACCGCCAGAATACGTTCCCCCTTGAGAAGGAGAGGTGCCGTATATACCAGCACCTCCTCCACGACCGATCAACGTTGTATTGAAAGAAGAATCACCACCCCTCGTGCCGTTACTGTGTCCGATTCCATCTCCCGCACCTCCACCACCTGCGCCATATACGTCGACACTGAGAGTTGTGTACGTTGGTACGGTGAACGAAGAAGAGCTGGTGAATACTCGAGTGTTGGATGCTGTATATGATTCACCTGGATCAACTCCTGCAGGGCAGTACCCTGGAGGGCACTGACTCGCGCTCGCCTGTACTCCTGTGATGTTGGGGCACATGTCAGGGCCACCTCCTCCGCCCCCACCTCCTCCTCCTCCTGGGCACTGAGATGCTGAGGTTTGTACTCCTGACATGTTTGGACATGCGTCCTGCACACACTGGCCATTCTGCAGAACGTATCCAGAAGGAACACTGGATTGGTTGCCATTAATGTTTGGACAAACGTCAGGTCCACCAGTTGAACACTGTGACGTACTAGTCTGCACTCCTGGCATGTTTGGGCACTTGTCTTCGCATTGATCTGCGAGGTTGTCCCAATAGTCGGCCTGGCTGTCGTTGCCGATGGATGCGTAGTAGTTGGCGGCGGTGCGGTATTCGGAGCAGGTGGATGGGTCGTCTTTTGGTCCCGGATCATTATCACCCGTGTCGGTATCACACTCATTTGGATACACATCGTAATGCGGCTGACCATTTTTTCCTGTGGAGTATACGGAATAGGTGCCACACGGCGCACTCACGTATGAGAAATCATGGTACGTGTAAGTAGGATCAGAGTCGGCAGTTTTTCCGTCGCCAATCGGAAATGAGTTGACTGTCTCATAATTGTCATACTGCGTAAGATATGTACAATCGTCCCCCACACTTGAGGCCGAGTTTTGCGTCACTACACAATCTTCACCTTCAAAGGCTCCAGAATAATCACCGCCACTTAGTCCTCCGCCGCTGCTAGAGCAATATTGATCATAGCCGGCATTACACATATCGTCTTCCGAAAAGCAGTAACCACCTTGCTCTATTGGCCGATTCGAAGGGCAATCCGCATCCTCGCAATAACTTTGATATCCTGCATTGCATAGATCTTCAGGCGGCCAATAACTTGGGTCATGGCAGGCTCCATTTATATCTGCGATTTGGTTACCAGAACAAGATCCCGCAGCTTGCAGCTGATATGGAAGGAGAGTGGCAAGGAGGAGCGCAATGAAAGTGAGGAGTATTGTAAGCACTGATGCGCTCGAGCTTTGAAAATGGGTCAAGGAAGACATATGCATTATTGAGTAGGAGGGGCGGAAGGTTGCACTGGGAAGGGTGGCATTAAGAGATCAGAAGATCTGATATTACTTTCCTCCGCCGCGGGAGTATTTGAGTATGCAAAATAGCCAGTCAAAACCGTGAGGAGAATAAATATTAAGATCAAAAAAAGAAGAGCCTTCAGTAACGTCAGATGATGAACATTCTTCTGCTGCTCTTGCGGTTGAATAGGGGAAGCGAATTGCGACTGTGGAGGCATTCAAAAAGTGTACGATATAAAAGCAAGAAAATCCGCGAGGAAATAGTGAATTGGGGAAAACTAAAAAGCAAAGAGGGTCGCCCGGACGTGGGGCGACCCTCTTGATGAAGGCATTCACGCGGTGTGAACGCCTACATGAGGCCGAGCGCGATCAGCGTTGCGGCGGTCGCCGGTTCGGCATCGTCGTACGGCCCGCAACGGCCGGCCACGACGAAGCGTGCACCGCCCTCGTTGTAGGACGAAGAGCCGCAGGCTTCGATCTGGGCATCAGGCCCCCATTGCACGATTGCAGAAGGACCGAAGCCGGTGCCCTGACGCAGCCATACGGACACGCCGTTGTTGGGGTTGACGTACGCCGACCAGGTGACGCCACGGTCGTCCGTGACCTCGGCCGTGAAGTACTTCGAGCTCTGGGCGATATCCGCGAGGATGTCGCCGAACGGCGGCGGAGACGGCGCCATGACGACCACGAACGCCGTCGCTGCCGGCTTCGTATCGTCGACAGAGGCAGCAAGCGCATTCGGGATGGCCGCGGCAAGCATAAGAGCGGCCGAAGCCGCGATTGCGATACGCTTCATCATCTGATTTGGCCCTCCTTTCAGGCCATGTAAAGTGAAGATCAGTAGAACCCTGCTCGCCAGAGTGGCGTAGCTAGGTGGTCGCATTCTACCACTCCTTACGGCTCCGTCAAGAGCCGTATGGGCCTCGGAGAGGAGTCAATGTACCTATTTAGCATGATGACTACTGATGCGAAAAAGGCAATAAGCCTTATGGGATAACTTATTTTATCCAGCCACAGCGCTCTTCCACACTCCCATCCGATGTCTTTTAAGGTAATTCGTTAATTCAGGAACCGGAACTGCCTCTTGAGAGTTTGTTGCGACCTCACGAACTAGTATCGTGCCCTCAACAGCCTCCTTATGTCCCATAATCAGAATGTACGGAGTTGCGTGATGTCTTGCTGCAGCCATCTGTTCGCCAATTCTTTCATGAAGAAGTCCTTGGTGGACCGGAATACTGTCCTTTCGTAAGGTCTCAAGAATCGAAAGTGATCTACGACGTGCTTCTGCCCCTAGGTGAGCGAAATAAATCGCTGGCAATCCGGCGTTGTCTCTTTTTTGTCTTGTTGGAACACGTCCGCGGAGTTCACACGTGATACTGATCATCGCAGACGGCATTGATCGACGTGCAAATCTTGCTGCAAGAGGATCGTAGCGGCCTCCGAAGGCGAGCGAGATGCGTCCTCCTGTTTCTTGATCGAGTGTTGATATCTCAAATAGGGAATGTGACCAGCAATCACGACTTCCAAGTACCTGTGGAGAGAGTTCGTACGGCAACCCGAACACTTCTAGGTACTCAAGTAGCTCCCAGAATCGTCTTCGCTCTTCTTCTGTAAGATATTCCATCGCCTGAGGCGCGCGCGGGACAGCAGGGTGTCCTCGTTCGATGAGTTGGACGAGCGCGCCTAGTGGATCTGTAGCTGCGCGAGGGCGAAGTGTCGGCGTAATTGACTCAATATGTTTTCGTAGATAGGCAGAAACGTCTCGCACGAAGCGATTTGATGACTCCATCGATCCAATGTTGTTCACGGAGAGTACTCGCTTGGAAATTCCCGCTTCCTGCGCGATTGCATCAGCTACAACTATGAGAAGCGCCTCGGCAATTGCAGAAGAATTTCCCACAACATGCAATTCAAGACCTACACTCGGTATTCCATCGCGCTCTTTTGCAGAATTTTCGCTCATTCGCCATACAAGCACCGGTTTTTCCGGGGTTTGTGCGCAAGAAATACACTTTCGAGCGGAAACAGCGAGTGGTCGCTCCTCGCGGCGTGCGAACATGATTTCCGATGGATCGCGCTTCGACTGAACTGGCTTTGGTTCGCCGCTTCTTGCTTGGCGAGAAGTTTTCATTGACTCTTCGAGCGATGAAAATCCGTAATATTCTGCGATACGGATAGCCGATGAAAGAAATCCGGCGGTATTTTGATGCTGAGTATCTTTTAGACGGATCATGAAAGGTTTTTAGTAGTAAGTTTGTAGTATTCACCCACGTGACAAACGACTATTGTCTTATCGACTACCTGCTAATAACTACTCTTCAAATTTCGCTTCTCCGGGAAGTACACCAATGCGATCAAAAGGGAATAAACGAAGGAATGCGCGGCCAACAATGTTCTCTCGAGGGAGTGGTCCCCAAATGCGGGAGTCAGAAGATACGTGACGATTGTCTCCCATCACGAAATATTCGTCTGCACCAAGCGTAATTTGCATATCATTTCTGCCGCCAAGGTTTGTCGGGTCAAGATACGGCTCATCGAGTAGGAATCCATCGGGATTTGCGGCGTTTTCTATAGTAATTCCCTCAGGAGTGATGATTACTTTCTCATTTGGGAGGCCAATGACGCGCTTTATGAGTGATTTACTCGGTGTTCCTGGCAATCCAAACACAATAACGTCTCCTCTTGAGGGGTTTTCAAGCGTGTAGGTGATGCGATCGACGACGAGGTAGTTACCGTCGTGGAATGTTGGGTCCATAGATGCTCCGTCGACGAGATATGGCGCTGCAACGAAGAATCGAATGATGAGTGCGAAGCCAAGTGCGAGGATAAAATAGAAAAAGAGGGAGCGAGAAGACGTTTTTGGAGTCGGCGCAGGAGAAATTGTATCCAGTGATAAATCTTTTTCGATCACAGGAACATTCATGCGCGGCATTGTACTACTTTTATGGCGTTGACACCAAGTTGTTGTAGTGTTGCTCCGCTCGAAGCGCTATATATTTTTCGTACACGAATATTTTTCTGCTGAAAAATTCCTCGAGTTCGCGCCGTCGCGCTCACTGGGTACTCAAAACATATAGCGCTCCTCACTACGCGTGTTTTTTTTCGTGTCGTACCTTAAGAGTACCTGGCTTTTCTCGTTTTTCTGCTAGAATGCCGCCATATGACATGGGTAATCGTTGGCCTAGGCAATCCAGGAGAGAAATACGAGGCATCTAGGCATAATGCTGGCCGTATCGCAGTACAATTTTTTGCAAAAGTTTCTAAGTTGAAGGATTGGACTGAGCACAAGACGTCAAATTCGCTTACAGCGGCTGGAATGGTGGGGAAAGTGGCTGTTGCGGCGATTTTGCCCAACACATTTATGAATAAATCCGGTTCTGCAGTGGTGAAGTTCGTAAAATCTGCAAAGGCGGCTGAACATTTGGTCGTTGTTTACGATGATCTCGATCTTCCGCTTGGAAAATTTAAGATTTCCTTCGATCGAGGGAGCGGTGGTCATAAAGGACTCGAATCAATCATGCGTGCCGTGAAGACAAAGAAGTTTGTGCGGGTACGAATTGGTGTTTCTCCGGAGACCGCGGGAGGTTCTCTTAGAAAACCTGATGGCGAGAAGGCTGTTCTCGATTTTATTTTGACGAAATTCAAGCCTAGTGAGGTGGATACGCTCAAAAAAGTATTCAAACAAGTAGCAGAAGTATTAAGCGTGATCGTGCTGGAAGGAAGAGAAATTGCGATGAATAGGTTTAATTGAGGTCGTTCGCGGGTGTTGTGTTGTTCGGGTCGCTGTCTGCCGCTGCTGCGGCAGCGCTCACTCTCGGCCCGACGGCCTGCGAGAGACCCTCACAACACAACACCCTCTCACTAAGGAGAGGGTGTGTGGAGGAGTGTGAAGAAACGGAGGTTAGTTCACCGGCTTCAATGTCATTCGACGATCTTTTGGCTCGAAGAATGTAATTGTGAACGGATATACTTTGCCGAGCTCGAGTTTTGCACGGAGTTCCTGTTCGTTTGCAAACTCTGACACGTGTACAAGACCTGCGACACCTTCTTCTATTGATGCGAGAGCACCATGCTTGTTGTACTTGATGATGACAGCGTCCACTTTCTGGTCTTTCTTGTATTTTCCAGCAGCTGTTGTCCATGGGTCCTCAACAAGAGCTTTGATCGATAGAGATACTTTGCCATCTTTAATTTCGATGACCTTAACCTTTATCTTTTCGCCGGTCTTGTAGCGAGTCTTAGGATTTTCAACGAGTGCCCAGTCCATTTCAGAGATGTGTACCAAGCCTTCTAGACCTTCTTCAATCTTCACGAAGATGCCGAACTCAGTTGCGCCTGTCACAACGCCATCGAGGGCGTCGCCAACATGGTATTTCTCAACGAGAGATGCGCGCTCGGAAGGAGCAGCACCCTTTTCAGAGAATATGAGCTTATTTTCTTTAGGGCTTGCGGTGATAACCATGACTTCGATCTTTGTGCCGACGAGTTTCTTGAGTTCACCGAAGATCTTTTCCTTGTCCCCATCCGGTACGCGTGGGTAATGGGCAGCTGCGAGTTGAGAAGCTGGCAAAAAGCCCTGGAGTCCGTTCCAACTGATGATAAGACCGCCCTTGTTTGCTTCCGTAATAGGGAGTTCGAAGACTGTCTTCTTTTGCATAGCGACTTCAGCCTCGTTCCAGATGAGTGCCTGACGAGCTTCGCGGAGCGAGAGCTCAATGTATCCGTCCTCATTATCGGAGCCTACGACTTTCGCCGTAATGGTGTCGCCAATGTTGACGTTCTTAAGTGCTTCACGAGCCGATAGGTATTCGCGGCCGTAAATAATGCCTGTACCGTATGGATTGAGATCGACGAAAACCCGAGCACGCCCAACGGCGATGACCGGACCTTCTACGACATCATCTATAACAGGCGGTTTGCCGCTTGTGCGGAGAATTTCCGCCATTGGCCCCGTCTTTTCTGCTACCACCTCAGTATCGTTATCATCACTAACAACTACCTTCTTAGCCTCTTTTTCTACCATTGTAATAATTCGTCCGGGCTATCCTGCTTGCTCTACCGTATCAGTCTGCAGGGAAGCGTTAACCGAACAACTAACTAATAAATAAGCCCCTTACGGGGACGCTCAATATATATGAAGTCTGGCTTTTATACAAGCCATTAAATGAGTGGGGGCGCTGCTTCGAAAAGCGCGCCCCCTTCGGTCCAACTCCATAGGACCGATGATCCGCTATTAAAAGCGGTTACGAGCTTATGTACAAAGATCACTTTACGAGTCCTTAAGAAGACTTCGAGGATCATCTTCTCAAAGGATGTTCCGTACCTACCTCCATCAGCTTAGGGTTTCGAGTTATTCATCGCCCTCAGCGATGTGGACGATCATCTCGTCCTCCCAACTTGCGTTGATAGGGACTCTCCTCGCACATGACAAGAGAGCCACTCTCCCCGGTATTGCACCAGAACGTGCTCACGGGTCACCGCAACGCTACTCCTGTCGAACTAAGGCGTCAATGTATACATGTGAATGAAGATTTTAGGTTATACTACCGGCATGATTCTGACGTACCACACCGGAGGATGTATTCGTGCACAGGCAGGGGACACTACACTTGTCTTTGGTCCTATTTCAAAACAGTCAAAGGACTTTAAGTCGACAAACTTTGGAGTCGACGTTGCATTCATCCCGCTCAATCATCCTGATATGAACGGTGTTGAAGAAGCAGGGCGAGGAGAGAAACAGCCGTTCGTTATTTCTGGTCCTGGTGAATACGAATTGAAAGACATCACTGCTTCTGGATTTCCTTCTGGCTCAACATGGGGAAATGAGCCCCGCACGAATACTATTTACTCAGTCCTTTTCGACGGGCTTAGTGTTTTGTATTTGGGAGCTCTCGGAGATCTAGATCTTCCAAAAGAAGTTTTGGAAATGGATTCTCCGGACATTTTGATACTCCCAATTGGGGGGAATGGCGCACTCGCTCCTGCGGAAGCGCAGAAACTCGCGGTGAAGCTCGAGGCGAAAATTGTAATTCCAATTTTGTACGATGATAAAAGTCTCAAACAGTTCTTGAAAGAATCTGGTGATGATGGAGTAAAACCGGTCGAGAAACTTACGCTGAAGCCGAAGGATGTCGTAGGTAAGGAAACCGAAGTTGTGGCTCTTAGTTCGTAACTATGGTCCTTGAAAATACTGTTAACAATTTGCGTGAGCGTCCTCGCGATCAGCGGAAAAAAATAGCCGCGATCGCAGCTCTTGCGGTGATTGTTATACTGTTCCTCGGTTGGGCGATACTTTTCTTCAAGAAGATCCAAAATACTGAGCCGATTCAACTTGACGCTGTACGAGAGGATTTTGAAGAGAGTTTTCCAGGTACTGAAACGGGCGCGAGTGGAGAAGTCACACAATAATCATGGCAGAAAGCGATATACGTGCAGAACGATTAAAAAAACTTGAGATCCTCAAGGCGGCAGGAATGGAAGCGTATCCAGCTCGCACTGCACGAGACACTTCTTGTGTAGACTTCATAGCTAATTTTGAAAAAAACGAAGCAGGCGGAAAGGTGAGCGTTCTTGCTGGGCGCCTCATGTCACTCCGTGGACAAGGTGGGATTATTTTCGGAGATATTTTTGATGGCACCGGTCGTACGCAGGTTGTTTTACAGGAGGCTGACATGGACAAAGCATCTTTTGAGCTTTTTACTGCCGCAGTCGACTCAGGGGACTTCATTGAAGTGAAGGGGTTGGCATTCAAAACAAAGCGCGGTCAGCAGTCCCTCAAAGTTGCTTCGTGGAAAATGCTTTCCAAATCGCTCCTTCCTATCCCTGACGAATGGTTTGGGCTTAAGGACGAGGAAAAGCGATTACGAGAGCGCGAAATAGACATTCTGACTAACCCTGAGCTTCGCGCGATGTTCGAGCGTCGCTCAAAATTCTGGCAAGCAGCTCGAGATTTTTATCTGAAGGAAGGATTTACAGAAGTAGATACTCCAGTTCTCGAGACCACGCCGGGAGGCGCCGATGCGCGTCCATTCGTTACGCATCACAACGCGCTTGATATTGAAGTCTTCTTACGAATTTCGTGCGGCGAGTTATGGCAAAAGAGACTTCTCATAGCCGGATTTCCAAAAGTGTTTGAGATCGGAAGGATTTTCAGGAACGAAGGTCAGTCACGCGAACATTTGCAGGATTACACACAGCTCGAGTCATACGAGGCGTTCGGTGATATGAAAAGCGGTATGAAGTTCGTGCAGGAACTGTATCGCCACATCGCAAAAGAGACGTACGGAAAATATACGTTCAAGATCGGAGATCATGAGGTAGATCTTGCCGATGAATGGAAGGTCATAGACTTCTCCGCATCACTCAAAGAAAAATTTGGGATTGATCCGATTTTGTCGACGGAAAAGGAAATTATTCAAGCCGTGCGAGATGCAAAGATTCAATATGGCGAGGCGCTCAATAGATCACGAGCAGTCGACCATCTCTGGAAGAGTATTAGAAAGTCTATTACGGGCCCAGCATTCCTCACAGGCGTTCCTGTATTTCTGGAACCGCTCGCAAAACGCTCAGATGAAAATCCAAATATCGTAGAACGAATCCAGATTCTTATCGCCGGGTCAGAGGTAGGGAAAGGCTACAGTGAGCTGAATGATCCACAGGATCAACGCGCTCGATTTGAGGAGCAACAGAAATTACGTGAGGCGGGCGATCCAGAGGCTCAAAGATTGGATCTTGAATATGTCCGCGCGATGGAATATGGAATGCCGCCAGCTTTTGGGTTTGGTGTGTCCGAGCGATTCTTCGCGTTTCTCGAGAATAAACCTGCGCACGAGGCGCAATTCTTCCCACTCCTGCGCCCTAAACAATGAAAACTACGGTTTTCGGAGGAGGATGTTTTTGGTGCACAGAGGCGGTATTCCAGATGCTTAAGGGTGTCTCAAAGGTTGAATCAGGGTATGCGGGCGGAACTATTGAAAATCCTTCTTACGAACGAGTGAGCGAAGGCGACACAGGGCACGCTGAGGTTATTCGTGTTACCTACGATCCTGAAATCATCTCCTACGAGGACCTCTTAACTGTTTTCTTTGGTTCCCACGATCCGACCACTCCTAATAAACAGGGTAATGATATCGGTGAGCAATATCGCTCTGTGATCTTCTATGACTCAGAAGAAGAAAAGAGTGTGGCGGAGAGAATAATTAAGGAAGTGGACGAATCGCTTCACGACGGTACACGGGTCGTGACGCAAGTTCTTCCTCTCGGAAAATTCTTTCCGGCAGAGGGATATCATCAGAATTATTTCAAACAAAATAAAAGTGCTCCGTACTGTCAATTAATTATCGAGCCGAAGGTGGAGAAAGTACGGAAGAGGTTTGCCGAACTCGTAAATCAAAATGCCGAAGGATGAATTTGAAAAACTCGTGGCCAAAGGTTTTGAAAAGCTTCCCGAATGGGTGCGAGAAAAAATTAAGAACGTCGCTCTATTAATAGATGACGAGCCGTCGGAGGAAGATCGTGAGCGAGAGGGGCTCGCTGATGATGAAAGTCTGCTCGGGCTCTACAAGGGAATACCGTTATCTGAACGAGGCGAGCAGTACGGTGTTGGAGTAACGATGCCGGATACTATTACTCTATACCAGCTACCTATTGAAGAGGCAGCTCTTGAGGATGGTATTGAGGTTCAGCAAGTAGTGGCGGACACCATTTGGCACGAGTTTGCACACCATTTTGGGATGGATGAACACGAGGTGCGCCAGAGAGAAATTTCGCGCAGTATTGATGAGAAAGCGAAATAAGTTTATTATCGCGGTCGCGTAGTACGGCCGCGCGGAACCGTCTCTCCACTTGAGGTGGCCTCTCGTGTCTCATCCCGCCCCGAGCACGAAAGACGTCTCAAATGACTGGCGGCTGGTCGTACCGGCTGCCCTCGGATCTCGAGGGCAGCCGTATTTTTTTATGATATATTTCCGCCATGGTGAAGCTCTCAGAAATCCTCCACGAACGTGGGTATGTCGGTCAGTTTTCTTCCGGAAAATTGGAGGAAATTACAGACGGACCGAAGCGTACCCTCTACCTCGGTATCGATCCCTCTGCCGACTCGCTTCAGGTGGGGCAGTTACAGGCATTTCTCGTCCTCAGGCGCTTTCTGGAAGACGGTCACAAAATAATTCTTCTTATTGGTGGGGGCACGGGAATGATTGGCGATCCGGGTGGTAAGAATGCTGAGCGGCCCCTTCTCGACGAGAAAACTGTTCGATCGAATGCAAAGGCAATCGCGTCGCAGGCGAAAGTTCTATTTGGCTCGGGGGATTTCACTCTCGTTGATAATGCAGACTGGCTCGCGAAATTAAATCTCATCGAATTTCTCCGTGATACAGGCAAGCATTTCTCCGTGAATGCGATGATTCAGCGTGAATTTATAAAGGAACGTCTCACGAACGTAGACGAAGGTATTTCATACACGGAATTTTCATATGCGCTTCTTCAAGCATATGACTTTTTCCACCTTCATAATGAATACAAGGCGGACGTGCAGGTAGGCGGCTCTGATCAATGGGGAAACATCATTTCGGGCGTTGATTTCATTCGTCGCAAGAATGGTGACACAGTATACGCGCTTACGTGGCCGCTCCTTATCAATAAAGCGACGGGAAAGAAATTCGGGAAAAGTGAGGCGGGCACCGTGTGGCTCGACCCAGCAAAGACGACGCCATTCCAGTTCTACCAATTCTGGCTCAATGTTGAAGATGAAAACATTGAAGAGTACCTCCTTAAGATGACCACGTTATCAAAAGAGGAGATCGACGCTGCGCTTACTGAGCACAAGCAAAATCCTGGAGCGCGCTCGGGGCAGCTTCTCCTTGCTCATAAAGTCACTTCTCTTGTACACGGTGAAAAAGAAGCAATGAAAGCGGAGAAGGTGTCTGCTGTTCTCTTCGGACAAGGAGGTCTTACTCCTCTTTCTTCCGATGAAGTTAAAACACTTCTTTCAAGTGCTCCATCACATGAAATCAAAGCAGGAGATACGCTATTAGATGTACTAGTTGGAGCAAAGCTCGCTACGTCGAAAAGAGAGGCAAGACAATTCTTGGAAGAGAAGGCGGTTAATCTAAATGGAGAAATTGTCACTGATGAGAAACGAATTTTATCTGAAGCAGATTTCCAAAGCGGCCTTGCGCTACTGAAACGGGGTAAACGGAATGTGTGCGTACTCGTACTTTCTTGATACAGTATTCCGATGAGTGGTTTCAAGCTGGTGAGCGACTATAAACCGGCAGGCGATCAGCCTGTCGCTATAGACACACTCGTGAAGGGTTTAAAAGCCGGAAAGCGCGACCAAACCCTTCTTGGGGTCACAGGTTCAGGAAAGACTTTTACGATGGCAAATGTCATTGCAAAATGGGGGAAACCAACGCTTGTCATCGCGCATAACAAAACACTCGCAGCGCAACTCGCAGCAGAGTATCGTGAATTTTTTCCGGATCACGCAGTACACTATTTCGTCTCCTACTACGACTTCTATCAGCCAGAGGCGTATATGCCCGTTTCCGACACATACATAGAGAAGGAAGCGCAGATTAACGAAGATATCGAACGACTTCGACACGCATCCGCTCAAGCGCTCCTCACCCGCAAAGATGTCATCGTTGTTGCGTCGGTGTCCTGCATCTATGGTCTTGGAAGCCCGACAGAATACGAAAAATATATTCTCAAGTTAGAGAAGAACGAGAAATATACTCGGGCAACACTCACTCGCAAACTTACATCGATGTATTTCGAACGAACCACAGCCGACCTCTCTCCGGGGACATTTCGCGCGCTCGGGAGCCGAGTTGAAATAATGCCCGCGAGCGAACGCGTGCTCTACCGACTTGATCTCACGGGCGGTGAGATAGCGAAAATAGAAATTCTCGATCCAATCACTCGCGTTATTACAGGAGAACAGGATTCGGTGCTCATCTTTCCAGCACGTCATTACGTGACCCCTAAAGATGTCGTTGAGGCGGCGGTTAAAGATATCGAAGCAGAACTGAAGGAGCAGCTGAAGAAGTTTGATGCCGAAGGGAAAATCCTGGAAGCTGAGAGATTAAAACGTCGAACGAGGCAGGACATCGCAATGATCCGTGAATTCGGGTACTGCAATGGTATAGAGAACTACTCTCGTCATTTTGATCGCCGTCAGCCGGGCGAACCCTCATTCACTCTCCTCTCTTATTTTCCCAAAAAGGCGGACGGTTCACCGGATTTTCTTACCGTCATAGATGAATCGCACGTCACCGTGCCTCAGATAGGCGCAATGTACGCGGGAGATCGTGCACGAAAACTTACTCTTATTGAGCATGGATTCCGCTTACCGAGCGCCGTCGATAATCGCCCGCTCAAATTTGACGAATTTCTAAAAAGTACCGCTGAGACTATATATACTTCTGCTACTCCGGCTGAGTATGAACTAGCCAAAAGTGGTACCCCTGCGTCTCAGATCATTCGTCCAACAGGTTTGGTTGATCCAGAGATTATCGTACGCCCTATCGTTAGCTCGGGTGAATATCAAGGTCAGGTGAAAGATTTTATTGCGGAGGCCGAGGCTGTGACCAAGAAAGGCGCCCGATCGATAGTCACTGTTCTCACAAAGAAAATGGCAGAGGATCTTTCGCAATTTCTTGTGGAGAAGGGAATTAAATCTCGCTACGTGCACAGCGATATTCTTACAATTGAGCGTATTGAAATTCTTACCGATTTTCGAAAGGGAAAATTCGACGTGCTTGTCGGAGTGAACCTCCTGCGCGAAGGACTCGACCTTCCAGAAGTCGAATTCATTGGTATCCTCGACGCAGACAAGGAGGGATTCCTCAGAAGTGATACATCTCTCATACAGACGATAGGTCGCGCGGCTCGAAACGTGAACGGCCGGGTCATTCTATATGCCGATCGCATGACAGGTTCGATGGAGCGAGCGATCGGAGAGACAAATCGTCGCCGAGAGATCCAGATCGCCTATAACAAGAAGAACAAGATCACACCGAAGACAATTGAGAAACGCATTCACGACATCGTGGGAGATATTGAACGTACACGAAAACGAGCGATCGATGAGCTTACGCAAATAGACATGTCAGCATTCGGTGGGGACAAAAAGAAACTCATCAAGGAGAAACGTCGCCAGATGCATGAAGCAGCCGATAGACTCGATTTCGAGACAGCAGCGCTTATTCGTGATGAAGTGAGAAAACTGGAAGAAGCGAAAAATAAATCATGATCAACGTACAAGAAAATGTACCGCTTTCGCCTCTCACCACATTTGAAATTGGTGGCGCAGCTAAATATTTTGCCGAAATTCGAAATGAAGCGGAATTACGAGAGGCAGCTACATGGGCTAATGAGCGAGGCGTTTCCCTCGTTGTTATTTCAGGAGGAAGTAATGTACTTATTCCGGATAATGGCCTTGATGCATTGGTTATTCAAATTGTGGGAGATGAGCTATCGATTAGCGGCATGACGCTCGATGTTCATCCAGGGCATAATCTTCTCGCTCTAATTCGACTCGCGGGAGAGAAGGGGCTCGGAGGATGGGAAAAGCTTGCGGGTATTCCTGGAACTTTGGGAGGAGCGGTCCGTGGGAATGCAGGAGCATTCGGACCTGAAATAAAGGATTTTGTAGCGTCTGTTCGCGCAATCAATATTGAATCTGGAGAGATCAAGGATTTTGAGAATACTGCATGCGATTTTTCATATCGGCACAGTTATTTTAAAGATAATCCAGAGTGGGTGATACTTCACGTTCGACTTACCCTCATGCCCATCGATCCTTCTTTGAACAAGAAACTTGTCGAGGAGACGATTGCAGAGCGTGAAAAACGACATCTCCAGAACGTGCGCGCTGCCGGTTCTTACTTTATGAATCCCGTTGCTCCTCAAAACATCATAGATATGTTCGAAAGGGAAAAGCAGGTCAAATCTCGAGGGGGGCGTGTGCCCGCAGGATGGCTGATTGAAAAGGCTGGTATGAAGGGAGCTAAGGTAGGGAATGCCATCGCTTCACTCCAGCACCCGAACTATATCGTGAACCAAGGTGAAGCTACCGCGAAAGATGTACGCGAACTCGCTGAAAAAGTGAAGGATGCCGTAAAAAAAGGATTCGGAGTACGGCTCACTGAAGAAGCGGCAATTCTTGGCGACTAAGACGGGGGTTGTGTGAAGAGTAGAGTGCCTTTTGGAGAAATATTATCGCTACGGCGGTCTTAGGAGCGACGCCGGCATTCTCCAAAATAGCTAGAAGACGGTCGTTCGGCTCACTTCGTCCAAACGCTGCTTCGAGCTCTCCGAGTGCCGCGGCTAGTCGCTCCTCAGGATCGCTGTTTGGATCAGTAGCACGCAGCTGCTCCGCTGCGTCTTTCTTGCAGACGTTCAGCTGTTCTAACAACTCACTCATCTCTTCGACGGAGTATTCCTTAGAAGGTTGACTCTGTATGAATTCCTTCATGTGCTCATTGTATCCCATTTGGTACAATGGAAATATGACATTTGAACCGTACGCAGCACGAACCCACGAGAAGATGAAGGAAGTCCTGATGGACCCGAGTGCCTCCGGTCCTGCTATTCACTATTACATGATCCGAGGGGGATCGAAGAAACGGAATATTACGGTTTGGGAAAGTGGAACCGTGGGAAGCGAATACATAAAAACATATGGTCATTATCACGTCGGAAATAATCTGCCGGAAATATACTGGATTCTCGCAGGGGAAGGAGCAGTAATCCTCCAAAAACTTGTTCAAGAAAACGGCGCCATGCAAGCTGATCGAGTTGCGGATTTTAAGGTTGTCCCTGTTAAAAGTGGGGACAAGGTGGAAATACCGGGCGATTATGGCCATCTGGCGCTCAATTGGGGTAAACAATGGTTTGTGACTGAAGACGATTCTCCTGTCGCGACAGGCGGCGATTCCGCATCTATGCCGGTCCATGCCAATTACGAACTCGTCAAGCAAATGCAAGGATTTGCATATTATGCTGTTGAAAAAGACGGCAAGCCCGCGCTTGTAAGAAATCCTAAATATAAAGAAATACAAAAAGAGGACCTCGGAGGATTACAGGTCATAAGTGTATGAAATATTTGTAGTAGAATAGTCCGAATGACTCGCTCAAAAATATTTTGGATTGTTGCACTTTTCATTCTGATTGGAGGAAGTGGCGTCGGAGGTTACGCATATTCCACGTATCCGTCCGAAAATAGTTCTCCCACCTACCTCACTCCGGAAGAGGAGGACATATACGTGCGATTTGGAATGGAGGTGTTCGATAAGGTGAATGCTAATTATTGGGAAAAGCTTGATGAGGCGCAATTCTCTGAATTATTCCGCGCTGCGACCGAAAAGGCTGTAAACGCTCCAATTTCTCTAGCGACATCTACCCGTGCAGGAGTGGCGTCGATGCTCGCTGCAGCCGTAAACGCTCAAACTTCAACTTCGACGAAGGCAGAATTGATCAAGAATGTCTCAATTGTAGTCCTCGCGAATCTTCCTCCAGCTGGTCGCCTAGGTCTTATGTCACAGAAGCAGGAGACTGAGCTTCGTCAGAACGTGAGCAATATAAATCCAGAGAAGGATCTGTACGCAGACCTCGGTCTCACAAAAGGTGCCTCAGTAGCTGCTGTTACGGCTGCGTTTGAGGAAAAAGTGGAGACGCTGGCGGATGCAACAACCACGGAAGCTAAAGCGGAATTGGCAAAAGCAGAATACGCGCACGAAGTTCTCACAAAGGAGAGTAGTAAGACCCTCTACGATGGTGCTGGAATAGAACCTACGCTATATACGCGCAAATTTGGAAAGACTTTGTACATGAACCTAACGAAAATTTCGCCAACAACTTTCCAGGAATTTGGGTTAGCGATAGATGCAGCATCAACGACTCCGGGAATGGATAGTCTCATCTTGGACGTCCGAGGGAATGTTGGCGGCTCCCTTGATTTCGCCCAGGCGTTCCTCGGTTTATTTATTGGTCAGAATCAATATGCGTTCGACCTGTATCATCAGGGTGATTTTGATGTGATGCGTACAACTTTCGGAAACTATCCGCTTTTGGAGAGATACAAGGAAATCGCCATTCTCACAGACAACATGACGCAGTCGACGGCAGAAGTAATGACCGCTTCGCTTAAACGAATGAATCTTGCCCACGTTGTCGGAGGGACAACGAGGGGGTGGGGAACTGTCGAGAACACGTTCCCAATCGATACTATGCTCACCCCTGATGAAAAGTTCGTTCTATTCCTTGTCCATTCCATAACGCTCCGTGAAGATAATCAGCCGATAGAGGGAAGAGGCATCACTCCTGATGTAGATATTGCAAATCCGCTCTGGAAACAAAAGTTAACTGAATACTTTAAATCACCAAATCTAATTCAAGCTCTCAAAGAGACTGCTGCAGGCGCTCCTTTGCACTAAATTTCTCCGGGAAAGCCCACTCGCACTCTGAGATATTTTATGTAACTATTTCGGCGGGTTCGTTGTGAACCTGGAGGACTGAAGTATGCGGGTCGCTGTTATTGACGGTGACGAGGGTGTACGTGAGGAATTTCGTGTAGCTCTTGCTCCTCATGGGGAGTACGATGTGCGGACGTTCGAGACCCCCGAGGTGGCGATCGAGCACATCAGGAGGATTCCCTACGACGTCCTTATTGTCGGTGAAGTAGGTCTGTTTCTTACCCTGGCACCAAACGCTTGTTTCGACGAGCTGATCCTGGTTCTCGGTAACGATCGCGACTTGCGTCGCCTTCTGCCTGATCTGCACACACGGATCTCCATACTGGCTGATGCACGCCATACTCTTGGCGCGTATCGTTGGTATAGAGGGACTCATCCCTAGGCTCGTCCGCTCTGGTGGCTCCGGGAGAACTACTCCCGGGGCCTCCGAATTTCCATTGAGATTTTGTACTGTGGTATAGTGCTCATACCTAACCCCTATCTCCAGATGGGGGCGGATTTACGTTATGTCAGAATCAAAAAATAGCGGGAAAGACACAAATTCTTCCGTAGGAGCGGATAAAATCGTCATAAAAGGTGCACGAACTCACAACTTGAAGAACGTGAGTGTTGAAATTCCACGCAACAAAATGGTGGTGTTTACAGGCCTCTCTGGAAGCGGCAAATCGTCACTCGCGTTCGATACGATATTTGCGGAAGGTCAGCGCAAGTATGTTGAATCTCTTTCCGCGTACGCACGACAATTCTTAAGACAGATGCAGAAACCTGATGTTGATGAAATTACAGGACTCTCGCCGGCTATTTCCATCGACCAAAAATCTCGTTCCAACAACCCTCGTTCGACGGTCGCAACAATTACCGAGATTTATGACTACCTTCGCGTGCTGTATGCACGTATTGGAAAGGCACACTGTCTCGAATGTGGTCGAGAAGTACGGAAGCTTTCGAATGAAGAAATATTGGAGACTGTCTTTGGAATGGTGGAGGAGGCTCGCAAACAGAAAAAGGAAATTTCTCCAAAAGCGAAACTCACAAAAGGGGTTTCTGCAGACAGGATTCGTATAAGCTCGCCCGTTGTTGTGGGAAGAAAGGGTGAATACTATCAATTACTTTACGACCTTTTGAATAAAGGGTACGAAAAAGTCATTATCGATGGTGAGGAGAAGTCTCTACGTACTCGTATTGAGCTTAAAAAGCATTTTAAACACAATATCGACGTGGTCGTGGATGAGATCTTCGTTTCGGAGTTTACTGATGATCTAAAGGGAACGCGTGAGCGTGCAGCTGAGGCTATTGAAAAGGCTCTGTCGGAATCCGATGGACTTGCCCGTATCACAGATCCAAATGGAGGCGAAAAAGTTGTATCTGCCAAATTTATGTGTCCGTATGACGGTTTCTCGTTCCCAGAAGTAGAGCCACGTCTTTTCTCGTTTAATTCACCGTACGGTGCGTGTCCTGAATGTAAAGGTCTTGGTACCAAATATTTCTTTGGTGATGAGCCATGTGATGTGTGCAAAGGTGCACGACTCCGACCTGAGGCGCTCAACGTCTTTATCGGCAAGAAATACGAGCCTGAAGAAGGAAGAGATAAAAACAAAACGACTAATATCGTTGAACTTGCCGCCCTTTCGATTCAGGACGCGAAGGATTTCTTCGACGGACTTAAGCTCACGAAAAAGGAGGAAGATATTTCTCGCGTTGTGATTAAAGAGATCATGAGCCGCCTTCAGTTCATGCTGAACGTCGGTATCGAATATTTAACGCTTGATCGAAAGGCGAACACGCTTTCTGGAGGCGAAGCACAGCGTATTCGCCTTGCGTCTCAGCTCGGCAGCGGGCTTGTAGGTGCTCTGTATGTACTAGATGAACCAACAATTGGACTTCACCAAAGGGACAATGATCGTCTCATTAACACGCTCAAGCACCTGCGCGACCTCGGAAACACTGTTCTCGTTGTTGAGCACGATGAAGATACAATTTACGCGTCAGATTATATTGTCGATATTGGTCCTGGGGCCGGCGTACACGGAGGAAACATTGTCGCATCTGGTTGGCTCGATGAACTCCTCACTGCAAAGACAAATAAATCAGGCTCACGCACGCTCTCATATCTGCGCGAAGAATCCGCAATAGAATTACCCGAGCAAAGGAGAACCGCGGACCGTGGGAAGCTGAAAATTCGTGGTGCATCAAAGTTCAATCTTGAGAATGTGAACGCGGACATTCCCCTCGCGAAACTCGTTCTCATTACGGGTGTTTCCGGTTCTGGGAAATCAACATTCCTCTATGAAATATTGCACCGAAACCTCCTCGCAAAATTCGATAAACGCTATCGGACGGCCAAAATATACAATGTGAAGGAATTTAGCGGCACAGACTACCTTGGGCGCTCAATATTGATTGATCAGTCTCCGATAGGAAGAACGCCACGATCGAACCCCGCGACCTATACAGGGGCTTGGACGCATATACGCGACCTCTTTGCCATGTCAGAGGAGTCAAAGACGCGTGGATGGGGGCCGGGACGCTTCTCGTTCAACGTAAAAGGAGGACGATGCGAAGCATGCCAAGGGAACGGTCTTGTCGCTGTTGAAATGCACTTCTTGCCGACTGTGTACGTGACCTGCGACGTGTGTATGGGAAAGCGATTCATGAAAGAAACACTTGAAGTTAAATACAAGAAAAAAAGCATTCATGATGTGCTCTCAATGACCGTTGAGGAGGCACTTAAATTCTTCGAAGATATTCCTGCGATTTCTGATCGTTTGCAAACTCTTTCAGATGTCGGTCTTGAGTATCTCGAGCTTGGCCAAAGCGCAACAACTCTCTCAGGTGGAGAAGCGCAGCGTGTGAAAATCGCATCTGAGCTCTACCGTCCTCTTCAAACAAAGACGATGTACCTTCTAGATGAGCCAACAGTAGGACTCCACTATGACGATGTCGCTAAATTGATTTCTATTCTTCAGAAGCTAGTCGAGAGAGGGAATTCGGTCGTCGTAATCGAACACAATCTCGACATGCTGAAATGCGCTGATTACATTCTTGACCTTGGTCCTGAAGGTGGTGGAGGAGGAGGTAAGATCGTAGCTAAAGGAACTCCAGAAGAAGTTGCAAATACGGATGGCTCACACACGGGGTATTACCTAAAGAAGGTACTCAAAAAGCATAAAAATCATAAGAATTGACCCCTCTGCGTGAATGATGTGCGACATCGTGTTATAGTCTTGCCCGGGTCGGATCAGACCTTAGACAAACGACACGAGAGTGTCGTTTTTGCGGCAACAACGAGGGAACGGAATAGTGACTCAACCTAAGATAATTCCGATGAGCCACGTGGATAGGCTCAGGAAGAGGCTGGGAGGACGGAGGCTCACCTTCGTCCGAGGGGATCTCATCAGGCACGGACATGTCCGTGAAGTTGAGATACGGCATGACGGCAAACTCGTCGTACGCTGTTCGTGGACCGATCCGTCTCCCGACGGAAGCGTCCACGATGAACTCGTGACAACAACTGGGCACAAAGATCCGGTCGAGGATGCAGAGGGGACAATCACAATACCCTTTCATCCCCATGGCGAGCTCCGGCTTATTCCTGCGGCCAGACTCTAGGGCCTTGATCACCGGCTAGATAGACGTAGCGCAGCGCTCGTTGAACTAGTCGATCGCAACTACTCCGGGCGCCACGCGTGCCCGGAGTTGATTTTTTTATACGCCTCGATACTCACTCCAGGTTTTCGCTATCATTCCACCTGCTTTAAGTTCGTGTAGAGCTGTAATGAAGCCCTCAGCTAATTGGCGGTTCGATATGAGTGGAATATTCATGTCTATTGCCTTACGACGGATCACAAAGCCATCGGTATTTTCTTGTCCAAATGCGTGTGTAGGGATGTTAATTATGAGATCCACTTTTCCATTCTCGATGAGAGATTGAACCCCCGGCTCCTTATTGGTACTTATCTTGTAGACTTTTTCGCATGGAATATTGTTCCCCTGCAGAAAATCTGCAGTTGTTTCGGTTGCCCACAAATCGAATCCCATTTCTTTAAGTAGATGCATCGACGGGAGAAGCTTCAATTTGTTCTCCTCCTTTCCGAGGGACACGAGAATGTTCTTCTTTGGAAGCCTGAAGCCAGCCGCCATCATTGATTTGATCAGCGCCTCGCCGTATGAGTCGCCAAAGCATGCTACTTCACCCGTAGAGGCCATTTCGACGAACGAGCGAGGGTCTACGCCCTTAATGCGGCTGTATGAGAACTGTGGAGATTTTACTGCCACATAATCGAGCTCAAGTGTTTGATAGTGCTGTTTATTCTTTTCGCCGAGCATTGCGCGTACCGCGATGTCTATGAAATTGTGTCCCGTTACCTTGGACACGAATGGGAATGAGCGTGAAGAGCGCACATTACATTCGATCACTTGGAGATGGTTATCCTTTGCGATGAACTGGATATTGAATGGCCCCGTGATCTTTAGTTCCTTGATGACGTCCTTTGTGATGTGCTTGGCACGGCGAATCGTCTCAAGGTACGTGCGCTGCGGTGGGAGAACGACCGTAGCATCACCTGAATGCGTGCCTGCGTTCTCAACGTGCTCTGTTATTGCGTATATGACTAGCTTTCCATTCTGCGCTACGCCGTCAATCTCAATCTCGCGCGCATTCTCAATGAATTTCGATATGACAACAGGGTGGTCGGGGGAGACATCGGTCGCTTTTTTCAGGAATTTGAGAAGCGACTCTTCGTCAAGCGCGACTTTCATCGCCGATCCTGAGAGCACGTACGAAGGCCGGATGAGAACTGGATATCCAAACCCTGCAGCAGTTTTTGCGGCCTCGTCCATTGTCTTTAGTTCTGCCCACATTGGCTGATCGACGCCCAGTTTGTCGAGGAGCTTTGAGAATGTATGTCTATCCTCAGCGCGATCTATATCCCGCGGATCAGTTCCAAGAATTTTTGCACCATTTTTCTTAAGTGGAAGCGCGAGGTTATTTGGGATTTGACCACCGGTCGAGACAACGACGCCCTTTGGTTTTTCGAAATCAATAATGTCGAGTACTCGTTCGAGCGTAAGTTCCTCAAAGTAGAGACGATCGGACATGTCATAGTCAGTCGATACAGTTTCAGGATTCGAGTTGATCATGATGGTCCTGTAACCAGCTGTACCCATTGTCTTAAGGACCTGGACTGAAGACCAATCGAACTCAACTGAAGAGCCAATGCAGTATGGACCGCTTCCAATCACCGCTACGCTTTTATTGTCGCGTGCTACGTCATTTTCAGTGCCATGATAGGAGAGATAGAGGTAGTTAGTTTGCGCTGGGAATTCACCCGCGAGCGTATCGATCTGTTTTATAACAGGAAGTACCTTAAGCTTCTTACGTATGGTGCGAATTTTATCTTCAGTTGTGCCGCTAATCGTGGCGAGTTGCTTATCAGAGAAACCATACTGCTTGGCCTGTCGTATAAGAGTTGCATCAAATTTTTGAGAGGCCAGTGTCTTCTCGAGCGAAATTATATTTTTCATCTTCTCGAGAAACCATGGGGTGATATGAGACATTCCGTGGATCTCTTCGACCGATACTCCTGCGCGAAGCGCTTCAGCAAGTGCGAAAATTCGGCGCGGTGTCGGATTTTCTATCTCCTTTCGATAATCCGCCATCCCAAAGTTGCCGTTTTTCTGTGCCGTAAATCCGTCAGCGCCGATGTTGAGCATGCGGATCGCTTTTTGGAGAACTTCTTCAAATGAACGTCCTATCGCCATCACTTCGCCAACGCTCTTCATTTCTGTACCAATAGTTTCGGTAACATTTTCAAATTTCGTAAGGTCCCAACGTGGCATCTTGAGAACAAGGTAATCGAGTGCCGGCTCGAAGCAGGCGATTGTTGTTTTTGTAACTGAGTTTTTCAATTCTGGCAGCGTATAACCGAGTGCGAGTTTTGCGGCTACGAACGCTAGTGGATATCCAGTCGCCTTTGAGGCAAGTGCCGATGATCGTGAGAGTCGAGCATTGACTTCGATCACTCGATAATCGCCCGTTTGAGGATTAAGCGCATATTGAATGTTGCACTCGCCAACAATGCCGAGGTGACGGATTGTCTTTATTGCCACTTCGCGAAGGCGATGATACTCCTCGTTCGTTAATGTTTGAGAGGGAGCAACGACGATAGACTCACCCGTGTGGATTCCCATTGGATCGATGTTTTCCATGTTGCATACCGTGATGCAGTTGTCTGCACGATCACGCACAACTTCGTACTCAACTTCTTTCCATCCGCCTAAATATTCCTCCACTAGAACTTGTGACACAGAACGAAAGACCTCGGTAAGCTTCTTTGAAAGAGCCTCTGGATTTCGAACGACGCCGGATCCTTCTCCGCCAAGTGCGAATCCAGACCGCACCATAACAGGGTAGGAGATCTTCTCGGCCGCCTGCAGCGCTTCTTCAACACTCTTCGTCGCAATGCTTCGTGCAGTTTTTACATTGATCTCATTCAATCTATCTACGAACAGTTCGCGATCTTCTGTGTCACGAATCGCGGAGACCGGCGTCCCGAGGACGCGCGCACTGTACTTCTTAAAAACCCCATTCTTCTCGAGTGCAAGGCCAAGATTCAGTGCTGTTTGTCCGCCGAAAGAGAGCAGGATCGCATCAGGTCGCTCCTTTTCGATTACTTTAATAGCGAATTCCTCCGTAAGAGGTAAAAAATAGACAGTATCTGCCAATTTCTCATCAGTTTGCACAGTCGCGATGTTTGGATTCATCAAAACGACACGGACCCCCTCTTCCTTAAGTGCCTTGATCGCCTGTGAGCCTGAGTAATCGAATTCTCCAGCCTGACCGATCTTGAGGCCGCCGCTTCCGAACAAAAGCACTTTTTTAGGTTTCTTTTCCATATTATTTCTTCAATGAGTTAAGAAACTCCTCGAATATCCAGGTTGTGTCAGTCGGTCCAGGGGTTGCTTCTGGATGGAACTGCACTGATCTCCATGGCTTTGTTTTATGCCGTATACCCTCATTTGAGCCGTCGTTTGCGTTCGTGAACCACTCTTCCCATCCAGGTGGAAGAGTTTTTGCGTCAACGGCGTATCCATGGTTCTGAGATGTGATGTAGCAGCGACCGGTTTTACTTTCTATGCACGGTTGATTTTGTGAACGGTGTCCATACTTCAGTTTTTTTGTGCGCGCTCCGACCGCAAGAGCCAGAAGTTGATTCCCAAGACAAATTCCAAGTATTGGTTTACCAGTTTTCAATGTTTTCTTTATGTTTGCTATCGTTTCCGTGCACTGAGTCGGATCTCCTGGTCCGTTTCCGAGTAGAACCGCGTCATATTTTTCGTTCGAGAAGTCGTAATTCCATGGAACTCGGATAACTGTAGTTTCTGGGCGTACCAAACTGCGGATTATGTTCTCCTTCATTCCGCAATCTACAGCAATGATGCGTATCTGACCGTTCCCGTACTCCTTTTTTTTAGTAGGTGAGACTTTAGCAACGAGATTCTCCTTGTTTGGGTCGACAAATTTTCCTCCAGCACCCGATTCAACGAGTTGTCCAAGCATGACACCTTGTTCGCGCAGACGTTTGGTGAGAGCGCGTGCATCCACGCCGGTAATTGCAGGTACGCCGGATTCCTTTAGCCAATTGCCTAGGGATTTTATAGCGCCACTGTGAGAGTAATGTTCAGAATATTCGGAAACAACGAGTCCTGCCACCTGAATCTTGTTTGACTCAAAAAATCTTGCGTCTGGCACGCCGTAGTTACCCACGAGAGGGTAGGTGCACACAAGAATCTGTCCTGCGAATGACGGATCAGTAAGACTTTCAACGTATCCAACCATTCCTGTGCCGAAAACCACTTCACCCGTTGCATTTACCGGCGCGCCGAAGCTTTTTCCCTCTACTTTTGTACCGTCTTTGAGAATTAATTTCATATTCGTGTAGACCCTGCTTCGCTAAAGCTTCGAAGGGTAAGAAAAAACCCGCTAACGGCGGGTGAAAGTGACGAGTATAAAAATACACCCGGGCGGGTGTTCTTCTGATTACGCTTTCGGAGGGACATTAAAAATAAAGTATAGCGGTTTTAGAACTTCTGTCAAGTTTCTGTGGATAATTGTATACTCGGAAACATGATTCGTGAGGAATTGAAACAATACGATCTTCCTGACAGCCCCGGCGTCTACCTATTTAAGGGTGGGCGAAAGATTTTGTATATCGGAAAAGCAGCGTCTCTTCGTGATCGTGTGCGCAGTTATTTTGCATCCGACCTTGCAGATACACGGAGTCCTGCTGTTGCGGGAATGGTAGAGAAGGCCACATCGCTTTCATGGCAAGAAGCTGGTTCAGTTCTTGAGGCACTGATCCTAGAAGCAAACCTTATAAAGAAGCATCAGCCACCATACAACACCGACGAAAAGGATAATAAGAGTTTTAACTACGTCGTAATTACAAAAGAAGACTTTCCGCGTGTTCTTCTCATTCGCGGACGCGAACTTGCTCAAGGATGGAGTGATGGAGACATCAAACACTTGTTTGGACCATATCCCCACGGAGGGCAACTTAGGGAAGCGCTGAAAATGATACGGCGGATATTCCCATTTAGAGATACATGCGACCCGATCACCGGAAAACCATGTTTTAACAGACAGATCGGACTTTGTCCGGGAGTTTGTTCAGGAGAAATGAGCAAAACAGAGTATGCGAAGACGATCCGAAACCTTAAAGAGCTGCTTTCCGGAAATTTTAAGGGTCTGAAGCGTCAGCTTGCTCGCGACATGAAATATGCCTCGGAAAATGAAGATTTCGAAGCTGCTTCGGAGCTCAGAAGGCAAGTGGGAGCGCTTGAACACATACGAGACGTATCGCTCATTAAAGATGAGAAGAGAATTGCATTCGGGGGACCCTCCACTCTTCGCAGCTCTCGAATCGAAGCGTATGACGTGGCTCACACTGCCGGCTCTGAGACTGTTGCAGTCATGACGGTCGTAGAAGACGGCGAAGCCTCGAAAAACGAATACAGGAAGTTTAAGATCCGTTCAGTTAAAAATGACGATGTAGCGGCACTCAAGGAGGCTCTCTCGAGGCGCCTTAATCACCCTGAGTGGCCTCTTCCTCGTATATTTGTAGTTGACGGCGGAAAAGGGCAGGTGCGAGCCGCAGAAGGTATTCTCGAGGGCGCTGGCGTTGTTATTCCGGTTGTTGGTGTAGTGAAAAATGAATTTCACAAACCGGAACGCCTAATCGGAGATCAAAAACTGATCGAGGTCCACGAGAAAGATATCGTTCTCGCGAATTCCGAGGCTCATAGGTACGGGATCGGTTGGCATCGAACGAGATTGCGCCGGGCGATGATATAATCTTGGGATGGCACGTACGACTGTTGGCGTACTCCGCGGTGGAACTTCGAGCGAATACAATCTCTCGCTCAAAACTGGTGCGAGAATGCTCTCTGAATTGCCTGAAGAGAAATACGATACACGGGATATTTTCATAGATAAGAGTGGAACGTGGCATTTACGCGGTGTTCCTACAGATCCAGGCCGCGCCCTCTCTCAAATAGATGTCGTGTTGAACGCACTCCATGGCGGATCCGGTGAAGACGGCACTGTGCAAAGAATTCTCCATCGTTTTGGTATACCGTATGCTGGTTCAACACCGCATGCGTCTGCTGTTTCTCACAATAAGGTGCTGGCGCGTGATGCCATGCGCAAGGCGGGTATTCGCATTCCGCGTGGAGTGGCATTTTCTGTGAACGATGATCTCAATACTGCGGAAATGGCGCGTGCTGTGCATGCGCAGTTTGCCCCACCGTATGTCGTAAAGCCTCCACAGGAAGGTTCTGGATATGGTATTCGCATTGCCCCAACAGTAATTGAGCTTGCGCATGTGATCGGGGACATTCTCGATGCGTACGGTGCCGCTCTGGTTGAAGAATTCATGATAGGTGAGCAGGCGACCGCGTTTATTCTAGAAGGATATCGTAAGGAAGACC
The DNA here is from genome assembly GCA_964399865.1 of uncultured Candidatus Saccharibacteria bacterium. Taxonomy (GTDB): domain Bacteria; phylum Patescibacteriota; class Minisyncoccia; order Phycocordibacterales; family UBA2100; genus UBA10103. Next base: position 99,953 of record CAYNRJ010000001.1, read on the forward strand.
TCTACGCCTTTCCCCCAGTTCACACAATCCTTCCTGAGGGTGAAAAATGGATACACTCACGTATCCATGAAGAGAATCTCGCGCGTCATATCGCGCCAAGTAACTTCACCTTTGAAGATAAGCAGGCGATTGCAGAGTTAGCTCGTCAGGTTCACAAGGCGCTCCAGCTGTCACATTTTTCGGTTGTTGGACTTATCCTGACATCCCGGGGGCCATTCGTTATTGAGGTCGATTTGGTGCCACCTTTACACCATTCATCGCCACTCCATGCGGCCTTGGAGTCAGTCGGCTCCTCGGTACGAGAATTCCTTGAGCACGCTATTTATCTTGCGAGAAGGTGAGAAAATGCTAGATTTCTAGCTACAGGGCCAGTAGTTCAGTGGTAGAACGTCTCATTTGCAATGAGAAAGTCGGGGGTTCGATTCCTCTCTGGTCCACACATTTATATGTTCACTCAAAACAACGTAAAGGCACTGACTATAGATCTCAAGAAAGACGGCTGGGATAAAAGCCGTGGCTTTATTTTACGAGAAGTTCCTATGCCGATATTGGATGAAAAAAATAATCCAGACGACGCTCTTTCCGTCATTTTGAAGATTAAATACGCAGGTGTATGCGGCTCCGATCGAGGGCTTTGGTATCGTCGCGCATTCAAGGACATGGTGCATGAATCACTGAAGAAGGAGGGGAAAAGCATGCGTATCACTGGGCATGAATTCGTGGGAGAAGTAGTCCAAGTCGGCTCAATGGTATCGCGCTTGTATCACGACCCTGACGAGAAGAATCCCGTGAAGATTGAAAAGGGAAGCCTCGTTTCTGGGGACTCGCATGTGACTTGCGGCAGATGCTACCAGTGTCGTATCGGAGAAGAACATGTCTGCATGAACGAAGCAATTCTTGGAATTTCAATAGACGGAATCTTCTCTGAATATGTAAAAGTGCCTGCGAGAAACCTTTGGGCAGTAGACGAAAGACGAATCCGCCCTGAAATCGCTGCAATTCTTGATCCGTTTGGTAATGCCGTGCATGCGACCACTGTTACCGATTTCCGTGGACAGCGTGTCGCGGTCTTTGGAGCAGGAGCGATCGGCATGTTTGCAATTCTTCTCTTACAGAGATTCGGCGCAGCAAAAATTATTGCGATAGATGTCAACGACGCGAATCTGAAAATTGCGAAAGAGCTTGGGGCACACGAGACAATTTTGGTTAAGAAATCGAATAAGAAGAATGAATGGGATGTTGATCAAGAGGCAGTGGATAAGATAATGGAGCTTACGTACGGCAAAGGAGTGGATGTTTCTATGGAAATGGCAGGTGCTCCTGCTTCTTTCAATAACTGTGTTCAGGCAACTCGTCGCGGTGGCCATGTCGTAGCATTTGGTATTAAGGACGGAGATATGACTATTCCTAATTTCTCTCGCATGATAGTCGTACGCGGCCTCACCATTCACGGCATTATCGGACGTGAAATATTCAAGACATGGCAAATCGCACAACGCATGCTTTCAGATAAGACCAATGGCATCCAAGACAAGATTTGGAATGTAATTTTAAAGGGCGGTAAGGGAACGGTCCTCGATTTCAAGAAATTTTCTCCCGAAACATTCGAAAAGGCTATGGACGGAAATCCTAAAATAATGTTCAAAATTAACGGCTAAGCCGCTATGTATAAAAGCTTAAAACCAATTCTAGAGCAGGAATTAGCGGCAGCGAAGGAGAATGGAACCTACAAGACCGAGCGAGTTTTAGAGTCGGCACAGGGTCGTGAGATAACTGTTGGCGGTAAAAAGTATCTCAATTTTTGTGCAAATAACTATCTTGGTTTCTCCGGCACTGAATTAATGGAGAAAGCTTCCGAAGAGGCAGTAAAGAAATGGGGCTATGGACTCGCGTCAGTTCGATTCATTTGTGGGACGCAAACGATTCATAAGGATCTTGAAAAATCTGTCGCATCACTTGTTGGGACGGAAGACGCGGTGATCTACTCGTCATGCTTTATGGCGAACGTGGGACTGTTCCAAACGTTCTTTGGCGAGCAAGACGCAATCATAAGTGATGAACTCAACCACGCCTCAATTATTGATGCGGTTCGTCTTACTAAATCCGAACGCCACGTCTTTAAGCACATGGATATGGCGGATTTGGAGGAGAAATTGAAGGCAACAGCTGGAAAAAGGTTGCGCATAATCGCAACCGACGGTGTTTTCAGTATGGACGGTGACATTGCTCCGCTTAAGGCGATCTGTGACTTAGCGGACAAATATGAAGCACTTGTAATGGTGGATGATGCACACGCAGTCGGTGTCATGGGTAAGAATGGCGGCGGAACGCCTGAGGAATGCGGTGTTCAAGACCGAGTGGATTTCGTTACAGGGACATTCGGGAAGGCGCTCGGCGGCGCTGGCGGCGCGTTTACTGCAACTCATAAGGAAGCAGCGGATTATCTTCGCAATCGATCTCGTTCCTATCTATTCTCAAACTCACTTGATACCGCAGTCACAGGCGCATCACTTTTCCTCATCGACTACCTCAAGTCGCATCCAGAATATAGAGAAAGATTGTGGAGCAACGTGAAGTTGTTCCGTGCGAAAATGAAAGAAAATGGTTTCTCGGTGTCTGATGCGCAGCATCCAATAACTCCAATTATGCTCGGCGACGAGAAGAAGGCGCTTGAGATGGCAAAGGCACTCTTCGATGTCGGAATTTATGTTATCGGGTTCGCGTTTCCAGTTGTGCCGAAGGGGAAGGCACGTATCCGTGTCCAAGTTTCCGCGGCGCACACGCCAGAAGATATCGAGACAGCTGTCGAGAAATTCACTGAAGTTGGGAAAAAATTCGGCGTGATCTAGTAGGGGCGCTGTTTCTCCATCTCCTCGGAATACTTTCCCTGAGCAGCGAGGGAGTTCATCTTTGAGCGGAAGAGGAACGCTTCTTGTGCCTCGCCGACATTACCTTTGATGTCCTTTGACCAGATGTTGAGGACCGGATTTTGAATGGCGCGGGCATAGGAGAATGAAAGCGGCCACGGAAGCTTTCCCTGACCCATTTGCACCATTTTGTTGAGGTGTGCTGTTGATTGCTCATCGCCTTGGCCACCAGAGAGGAACACGACGCCGGCTAGATTTGGTGGAACTTCTTCCTTAAGTACGCGAAGTGTCTGATCAGCAACTTCGTCCACTGAGGACTGTTTCGCAGCTTTCTTTCCCGCGATCACCATACTCGTCTTTAAAATCACCCCTTCAAGAGCAACATGTTGTCGCTCGAGCTCCTCGAAAAGCTCCTCGTGGGTTTCCTCCGTTACCTCAAAACATCTCTCAATCGAATGATCGCCGTCAATGAGTACTTCAGGTTCTACCATTGGAACGATGTCAGCCTCCTGACAAAGAGCTGCGTAGCGAGCGAGCGCATGCGCATTCGAGTGAATGCACGCCTCAGTCGGCATGTCCTTTCCGATGGTGATGACTGCACGCCATTTAGCGAATTTCGCACCGAGCGCACTGTATTCAGCAAGACGATCACGAAGGCCATCTAATCCCTCAGTGATCTTTTCTCCAGGGTGAAGCGCCATATCCTTTGCGCCTGTGTCCACCTTAATTCCAGGGAGAATACCTTTGGATGCAAGATATGCGGGAATGGAAGTGCCGTCGTCTAATTTCTGACGAAGTGTCTCATCGTACAGAATCACACCACTTATGTACTGTTCTATACCAGGCGAGGTGAGCATTGTCTGACGGTATAAGCGGCGATTCTCCTCGTTGCATTCCACGCCCACGGACTCAAATCGTTTCTGACATGTTGAAGCGCTTTCATCAGCGGCAAGAACTCCTTTTCCCGGGGCAACCATTTTCTTCGCAGTGTCTTTAAGTAAATTTATATCCATACGATTTATTTATTAATATGACGCGTCTTTATAAAGCGAACAGTCTTTGGCTCTGTGCTCATAACGAGCGAGTGTGTGGTAATTGCTTCCGGGATAAAGGTAACGCCTTCTGCGAGGGGGCCGGTGATCACGCCTGTCGCTATAAAGCTGATGTTGTTACCTTTTGCGAGGTCATTTGTCCTGAATATTGGTGTGAAATCAGTAATACCTGCCTTATTAAGACGCGCAATATGCTTTTCGTCCTTCGGCTGCCAACGACAAATGAGTTCGCCATTTAATGCTCGGAGTGCGGCAGCGGAAATGACCGCCTCTGCACTGCCTCCAACGCCCATAAGAATATCGATAGGGGAATCTCGCAGGCATGTTGCAATAGCCATCGAGACATCTCCGTCGGTGAAGAGTTGCACTCGCGCACCAGCAGCACGGATCTCTTCGACGAGACCTTCGTGACGCGGTCTATCGAGAACAGCAACAGTTATCTCGCCAACGTCCTTTCCAAGAGCTTTTGCAACCTTCGTCACGTTGTCTTTTGCAGGAGCATCGATGTCTATGACAGAAGCAGCTGCGCGGCCCACAGCGATCTTCTGCATGTACGAGTCTGCGGCTCGATAGAGGGATCCTTCCGGGCCGATTGCTATCACAGAAACTGCGTTTGGTCGTCCGTATGCAACGGAGCTTGTGCATTCCAGTGGATCAATCGCGATCTCTACAAGAGGACCCTTTCCACTCCCAAGTTTTTCGCCGATGTAGAGCTCCGCAGCCTCATCTTTTGCGCCCTCACCGATCACGATCTCGCCGTTGAAATCCATCGAGTTAAATTGTGCACGGATCGCATCAACTGCAGCTTGATCGGCGGCATGACTATCACCTTTCCCGATCCAACGGGCTGAGGCGATAGCGCCGAGTTCAGTCGCGCGCACCAAATCTAGAGCGAGGTTGGCGAAGGTGGAGTTTTTGATTTCCGCCATATATATAAGTGCCCGCATTATACTCCCCGGCCTATAAAAATCGCAATGATTTAGCCTGTGGATGCAAGATTGACTATTTTTCGCCCGGCGGTACGATTGCCTCGAATGTATGGTTTCCAGTGCGCCGACGGTTGTGTAAACCTAGAGGAGCAGAGGAAAAGGCGATCTACATCATTAAAGGAATACACAACCAAAATACAATGGCTAAGAAGTTATATGTCGGTGGGTTGCCTTACAGCACGACCGACGCTGAGCTCAAGGACGCCTTTTCTCAGGCTGGAACTGTGGAGTCAGCTGTCATCATCATGGACAAGATGAGCGGCCGATCCAAGGGTTTCGGTTTCGTTGAAATGTCTTCCGACGAGGAAGCACAGAAGGCAATTGAGATGTGGAATGGTAAGGACTTCGGCGGTCGCTCACTCACAGTGAACGAAGCTCGTCCTATGGAGGAACGTCCTCGTGGAGGTGGTTTCCGTGGCGGTTCAAGTGACCGTGGCGGATACAGCGGCGGTGGACGCGGTGGAGGAAATGGAGGTGGAGGCAGAAGCTGGTAACACAGCTTTTAGCTGAAACATGGCTACGGCCCGCACTCTTTTGGGTGTCGGGCCGTTGCTATGAGGTATACTGTAATTAAGCGCATATATACACGTCATTAACTATGGAGCCGGGAGATACAGCACAACAAAAAGAGAAAGAGTTCCTTGCGGCATATGAACAAAATGCCGATGCTCTTTTTAGGCACTGCTATGCCCGGGTCCGCGATCGCGAGCTTGCGAAAGACATTGTGCAAGAGGCTTTTACCCGAACGTGGGTCTATATAGCGAGTGGTAAGCAGGTGGACCATATTCGCGCGTTCCTCTATCGCACTCTTCACAACGCGATAGTGGATACGATGCGAAAGAAACGTTCTGTTTCTCTTGACGTATTGACCGAAGAGGATGGATTTGAGCCCGTGGACGAGCCGACAGAGTTACCTGCGGAAATCCGCGAAGAGATAACTGAGGCTTTGAAACTGCTCAAATCTCTCGACGAAATGTATTCGACGGTCATAACAATGCGATATATTGATCAGCTGACGCCCGGAGAGATCGCGCACGCGCTCAATATCTCTGAAAACGTTGTCTCTGTCCGTATACACCGAGGGGTAAAGCAGCTGCGAGAATTGTGGAACGAGAGACAACAGACAGAAGTATGAATACAAATAATGACATGAATGATTTTGAACAAAAACTGGGGTCTCTTCAGGGGGTATCTCTTTCGCATGAAGAGAAAGAGGAGATGAGGCAAAATATACGCGCCTTTATAGCGGAGCATCCTGTACGCGCCTCGTTTTTTGCTCGATACTTTTCAAGCAGGAATGCAAATACTACTCCGGCGTTCATGCGACCGGCTCTCGCTGGACTCATGATTGTATTTGTCGTAGGTAGCGGCACCTCACTCGTTGCTGCCGACGCGCTACCAGGCGATTTTCTATATCCATACAAGATTCACGTTACTGAAAACGTAGAGAAAGCGCTGGCACTTAGTGCCGAGGCCAAGATCAATCAAAGTGCTGCTCTCGCAGTCCGTCGCATTGAAGAGGCTGAAAATTTGGCAGCACAGGGACGTCTTACTGCTGAGGCTAAAGCCGAGATTGAGGCGCGATTTAACATGCATGTTGAGCAATTTTCAGTAAAAACAGCCGCGGTGCACGATGATGAGGATGAAGTTGAAGTAATTGCTGATGCACAATCGGACTTGGAGGCTTCTCTTCGAGCTCATGCTGCCGTTCTCTCGGACCTCTCCCTTGCGGTTGCAGATGCAGATGGACACGTCTCCGAGATAGCGAGATTTGTATCAGATCGCGTACGCTCCGTTGAGATGGCGCGCGTAGCGACTGAAGAGAGAATTTCAGGAAAGGTGGGCGAGGGGATTCGCACTGCCGTTGCGGCTAAGCGACGTGCAGTTGAGAGAGAGTTAAGCGGTAATCGCACTCCCGCACCAGAGGCAGCTCCTGCGGCTGATAGTGCGGTAATGATGATGAGTGCGAAAGCTGTTATGAGCGCTCCTGCTCCTACGACAACAGCAGATACGGTAGAAGAGGCACTGCATGAAGGCGCAGCCCGTATCGATGAAGGTCAATATGGAGAAGCGTTCAAGACACTTCAAGGAGCAGTTCGTGCAATAAAGCAGGAAAAACTAGAACTCGATGTTCGCGAGAGATTAAATCTTGACGTGCACGTAGATACTTCTGTCTCAGTGGAAGCTGACTCGGAGAACATAGAAGTGATTCCAGGGGTGTTAGGTAATTAATTTCTACGAGGCGTTGATCTGAAAGAAAGGCCGATATCCACAAGGAGATCGGCCTTTTAAGCGTCGAGGGCTCATAATGGAGATATGAAAATTGGAGCGCTCTTTGGGTGGGGTATTGCAATATATTCAGTAATGTTTCTTCTGTGGTCAGCATTTGTCACGTATGGCTTTGTAGATGGAATGGCACCAAGAATTATAAGTCTATTGGTCCTCATCGGAATCGCTATACTTGCAGGGCAATCACTTCACTTCCACGCATGGTTAGATGTTCTGCCGTATTCGATTTTCTGGGTGGTCATAATGGCGATTCTCGATGGAATTCTTGGAGTGCCATATTCAGGATTCGCCCTGTACATGGATCCGAATCTTTGGTTTGGGTACGCAATCGTCTTACTTGTACCTCTTATAGCTCACCGTTTTTACATCAATCATTCGCATTCTGATCATGCTTCCGCGTCCTCGCTCTAGGAACGTATGTTTGGGATCCATGACAGTAGTGTATCTATGAAGACGAGCGAGAACGCCCTCCACGGTCACCGATTTCTCTTACGCGCAGGTCTTGCAATAGGAAACGTATTTACATGGGTGTTCGTTTTCGAATATTTTCTACTTTTTTCGGGTTCTATCCCACGATCTGTCGCGGGAGTCGCTTTAATCTACGCGCTTTCACAGTTGATCACGTTTGCTTTAACTCCGATCGCTGCGAGTCATTTACGTCGCGGTACGAGGCCGTCTCTTATTTGGGCGGCAGTGTGCGCAGGTTCCGCTTTCATAATTCTTGGCGCAACGCTTGGAGGATATTTTTCTGAGTATCCAGTTGCGTGGGGAGTAGCTGCGTTTGCAGTCCTCCTTGGAGCGTATCGTGCACTGTATTTCGCGCCCTTCGAGATAAATCAAAAAGCTCTAGAAGGAGGTCCGCAGGATCGACTGTTATACGAATTTCTTCTCGCACTTATTCCGGCGTTCGTTGGGGCAACGCTTGTCTATGAAGCTTATGCTCCGCTTAAGCTTCTCTTTGGTGCGGGCGCACTCGCCATTCTTTCCGCGCTACCCCTCTATCTATTGCCAAATATTCATGAACGTTTCTCTTTTTCGTACGTCGAGACTTTCAAGGAACTATTCTCACCAAAAAATTCACGGCTACTAGGGCTTTCGTTCTTAGAGGGAATTCAAGGCGCGGCACTTTTCCTTGTATGGCCGCTTATGATTTTCATTATTGTCGGGTGGTCGTATGCGATCCTCGGCGTCATATTTAGTCTTACACTTCTGATCGTAATCATGTGCAGAAGTTTGTTTCGTAAATTTATATCAACCTCAACCATAGTTCGTTCGCTACCGGTCCATGTCACACTCGCTATAACAGGATGGGTACTGAGATCAGTCGCGGGTACTCCAGTAGCAGTAATTGTGGCCGACGCATACGAACACACGCTCCGGCCAACCCGCGGGACCGTGACTGATCCTTTTGCATTTGAGCAGGTTGCAGACGGAGGCTCTTACATCGATGAATACACTGCGCTTAAAGAAATGGGGCTGGCACTCGGTAGGATTGCGCTTGCAATCGGTTTATATGTATTACTTTTTTTCATATCTCCTGGAATTGTATTTACAATCGTATTAGTAGTCGCTGCCATTGCAGCCGGCTGTACCGTCATACTGTCGCGACTTAAGAAAGCAGTAGCTATATAAAAAGCGCACTTCTCGACGATCGTCGGATACTATGTGCGTATGAGAGGGCGTACTATAAAAGTAGGAAAACACTTCTTTGAGCGGCCGACTCTTACAGTTGCGCGAGAACTGCTTGGAAAATATTTGGTTAAAAAATCGAAAGGGAAAACGATTGCGCGCATGATCACTGAAACCGAAGCGTATGACGGTCCGCTGGATCTCGCGAGTCATGCATCCAAAGGTCGCACAGCCCGCACAGATGTCATGTTTGGCGAAGCGGGAATTTGGTATGTGTATTTAATTTACGGAATGTACGAGATGCTCAATATAGTTACAGGCCCCACGGACTATCCGGCCGCAGTGCTTATTCGAGGAGTTGAAGGGATCGATGGCCCGGGAAAACTTACACGTGAATTTGGAATCACTCGCTCGGTAAATCTAAAGGCAGTAGGGGATGACAGTGGCGTATGGATCGAGGACCGCGGAGTAAGGGTAAGACCGAGTGATATAGAGCGAACTCCTCGGATAGGGGTCGCGTACGCAGGAGAATGGGCGAAGAAACCTATGCGTTTCGTGCTCAGGAAAGAAGCGCTGCAACCACAGCCTTCACGTCGTTCCCGTCAGCGCGGCCGGCCATCTCTTTCATAACAGCGCCAGTGAGTTTTCCAGCACCAGAAGCATCAGTAACACCGAGCTCCTGTTTCTTTGCGGTTGCAACCCTCTCAATCTCCTCGCGACTCGCACCTTGAGGCAAGTACTCCTCAATAATTTTCAATTCTGCGGTTTCTTTTGCTGCCAGTTCGGCTCGACCACCTCTTTCATACTCTGCTGCAGCTTCTTTGCGCTGCTTGGCAAGCCTTTTTAACACGGTAACGGCGTCAGCATCAGAGAGCTCCTCGGTAGGTTTTCTGCTTTTTGCGACGAGCTCATTAATGAAAGCGGCCATTGCACCTCGAAGTGTTTGGACGCGAAGGTCATCTTTCGCCTTCATTGCTGCGGTCATGTCTGTACGAATCTTTGCAGTAAGCATATGAATCCAGAGTATAGCAGATAGTATACTGCTCTGCATGACCGACCCGCTGTTCTTTCTATTCATAGGAATATCTGTACTCGCATTCGGCGTACACAGTGCTCTCATGGCGTCCCTTGCTCGACGCTTTGACGCACTTACGGTGTCGACTTACCGCAGCGTCTCCCTCGTGTTTACGATGGCGCCGATTCTACTATTTGCATCCTGGGAACAAATACTTTCAGCAAGGGAACATGCGTTGACGCTTCTTTTATCAGGCGCAATCGGTGCAGCTGCATTTACCGTGAGTATGATGGGGTCGCGGTACCTACCGATAGGCGTTGCGAGCTCAATTCGGCAATCTACAACGCTGCCTGCAGCAATGCTTATCGGAATACTTTTCCTAGAGGAGTATCTGACTCTTGTACAAGCTATTCTCTTTGCTGGAGTTGCGCTTTGCGTGATAGCGCTTACATGGCTTCGCTCCGATCACGCTCATCTTGATCCAGCTATGGCGTTACGAGGAGTGTTACTGTCCGCTATTGCAGGTTCCGGTGGCGCGCTCTCATGGTATTTCTTCAGCCTATCGGCGCGAGAGATCCATCCGTTTGTCGCCGCATATTTTGTAGAGGCGGCGGTCGGTTTTTTCACGCTGCTTTATTTTGTAATTTTGAGAAGCTCCCGACTACATGCGGCAGAAGTCAGACTACCAGCGAACGTAATCTCGAAGGTCGTGCTTGTGGGTGCACTTACAATTTTCGCTACCGCAAGTTATGCGGTTGGTATAAATCATGGCCCATATCCACTTGCGACGGGTCTCATGATGTCGGGGACGCTTATCTCTACAGTTATCGCGTGGCTTTTCTTCAAGGAGCACTTAAAACGCATTCAAATCGTCCTCATTATCATCGCAGTCATATTGATGGCGCTTGTCAAAATGAACTCCTAGGCCTGCCTGATATACTTCATCTATGGAATGGGTCATCGTCATACTTCTCGTTGCTAACCTTGTGCTCGTAGCGCTCTTTTTCATGCGAAGTCGGAGTAAAAAAGACGACTCACAGGGATTAATGCTCCTGCAGAATCAGATGCAGGAACTATCGCGCGCCATGGAATCTAAACTGGGAGAGGGGACGACGCGGATGTTCGATTCAATGAAAACACAGTTCGGTGAATCGCAGCGACTTGCGAGCGATATTCGTGATCTCGTAGCTAAGCAACTGACAGAAGTACGTGTAGAACAGACTAAGACGAACGAATCCACTACACGCTTTATGGTAATCGCCGAACAACTCGCCAATCTTGAGAAGGTACTCAAGCACCAGAAACAGCGTGGAAACTTAGGGGAGGCTTCGCTTGAGCTCATTCTCTCGAACATTCTTCCTCCGGGGTCATTCAAGATGCAGTACGAATTTCCGGGAGGTGAGACCGTGGATGCCGTTGTCATAACCAAAGAGGGAGTGATACCGATAGATGCAAAGTTCTCGCTAGACAACTATCAGCGACTGGTTGAGGCAGTTGACGACACGCAGCGCGCAGAACTTGAGAAGCAATTCAAGAACGATCTTAAAATGCGTATCGATGAAACCTCAAAATATGTGCGTCCAAAGGACGGAACACTTCCATTCGCGTTCATGTACATTCCGGCAGAAGCAATTTATTACGATCTTCTCGTAAACGAAGTGGGCTCGGTAAAGGTAAATACGCGCAATCTTATAGATTACGCATACAATGATAAAAAAGTGATCATTGTGTCACCAACAACTTTTGCAGCCTACCTACAATCCGTTCTCTATGGCTTTAAGGCGTTTAAAATTGAGGAAACAGCTAAAGATATAGCAAAGAACGTGGAGAGTCTCTCACGACACCTCAAGGCTTATGAGGACTATTACAAGAAGGTGGGTACTGCGCTTTCGACAACGGTAAATCACTACAACGCTGGCTCGAAGGAGCTTGGAAAGATAGATAAGGATGTCCTCCGAATAACGGGGGATTCGGCAGGTCTTGAGGTCCCTCTTTTGGAGAAACCTCTCTCGAATGAATAGCCGCGCTATAGCGCCATATTGCTCGATAAAGGGCGATATGGTATGGTTTGCCGACTAGAGATATGGCCAAAATAGCTATTATAGAAACAGGCGGAAAGCAGTACCTCGTTACGCAGGACACCGTTTTGGATGTTGAGAAACTTGAGTCCGCAAAGGACGGGAAAATCACCTTTGATAAGGTTCTCCTTACTGACGATGGCAGTTCAACGAAAGTAGGCGCTCCATATATTACTGGTGCAAAAGTATCCGCTGAAGTCGTTCAGGAAGGTCGCGCAAAGAAAGTCGTCGTCATCCGCTACCGCGAAAAGAGCCGTTACTTCAAGAAACGAGGCCACCGTCAGCCTTACACAAAAGTCCGAATCACTGCCCTCTAGAGGGCAGTTTTCGCACGTCCTTGACGAAGGATGCTAGGGATTGCTAAATTTCCCCGGGTTCAATGTCGGGCCTGAATTCACATGGAGGCGGATATGTCCGCGTATTGGGAGCTCAGAATCAGGACGGGAAGTCGGTCAGTTGAGGATATGTTGCGTGAGATGGGCGCAACAAGGCATGTCGACTGGGAGGTGGGGGAGATCATCAGGGAGTCAGGTGTCACCCAAATCGACGCCGGTGAGTATTCGTTTGCTGCGCTGTTCGGCTACGAATTCGATGACGGCTGGAGAAGGACTGGTGACATCACAAGCCAAGCCCGTCGTCTCTCGTATCACCACCCGAGAGTGGAGCACGCGATCTTGCTGGGCTTGCAGCCGCAGGCGCTGTTACCGGCGCACATGAGCGTGGTCTTCCATCCTCCCGTAACTGTCAGGTCGGTTTCGAGTGATGCTCTTCGACCGCGCATGATTGCGTTTGGGGAGAGTTCGGGGAGCCGGTGCTACGCGAGTGCTCCAAGATCGGATGCTTCCGGCGAATGGTACCCGGACAGAGCGTTCGTCTTCCTGAATCCGAGATAGAGCAATTCTCGGACGGGTGCCCCGGATTTATTCGGGGCACTGTTCTATTTTCGGCTTTCGAGAGCGCTTTTTATGGTCTCAGGATCGGCGTATTCAAGTTCGCTTCCAGTTGAAAGTCCACGACCAAGAGTCGTCACTTTAAGTGAGATGTTCGGGAGATCCATTAAATCCTCACGTACACGAACAGCAGTCGCATCCCCCTCCGGGTTTGCGGGGAAGGCCAATATAACTTCTGAGAGCCCATTTTCTACGCGCCTTGGAATGCCTGCGAGTAATTCTCTGATACGAAGTCCCGTGGTTTTGTCCGAGGCAAGGGATATCGTTCCTCCAAGCACAAAATACAGTCCGCGATATGTTCCGCTATGCTCTAGGGCTGCTAGATCAGCATCGGAGGCTACGACAGCCAGATACTGTGAATCGCGCTCATGATTGGTACAGATACCACACACCTTTTCCTTTCCCGTAAAATAGCGCATGCATTCCGCACATTGATGCACTGCTCCACCGAGGGATTGAACAGATTCAACGAGCTCGCGGCGCAAAGTAGGGGACGAGCGAAGCAGATATTGCACGAACCTCTGCGCCTGACGCGGCCCTATGCCAGGGAATCGTTGGAACAGGTTGATCAGCCGCTCGATAGGGTCCATGGTTTAAAAAGGTTTTTCTTCATCTAACTGAGCTTCAGGAGTGAAATCACCAAAGTCACTTTTCTCGATCGGAATAAAGGTGGTCTTCTCCTCATCGAATCGAAGATCAATCTTTCCAACGGGACCATTTCTGTGTTTTTCGATGAGAATTTCAGCGACGCCGGTCTTTTCCGCTCCTTCAGTCATTTTGTCCTCACGGTGGATGAACATAACCACGTCGGCATCCTGCTCTAGAGATCCGGAATCACGAAGATCTGAAAGACGAGGTCGACCGCGACGCTGCTCGACCGCGCGGGAGAGCTGAGAAAGTGCAAGAACTGGCACATCAAGTTCACGAGCCATTGATTTGAGAGCGCGGGAGATCTCAGTGACCTGCTGGACCATAGAGTCACCGCCCTTGGTGTGGGTTGGGGTAATTAGCTGTAAGTAGTCGATGATTATCAATTTAAGATCCTTTTCCATTTTCAAACGTCGTGCAACTGAACGCATCTGGAGAACGGTCGAGGATGCTTTGTCATCGATATAAATAGGGGCTTCAGAGAGAGCACTCATACCTTGCTGAAGACGCTCAAACTCCTCTTCGCTCTTAATTTTACCGGTGCGCAATTTCCATGAATTGACTCCCGACTGAGCGGCAAGCATACGGTCGACTAATTGCTGCGAACTCATTTCGAGAGAGAACATTCCTACTGCTGTTCCGTATTTTGTTGCGGACAAACGCGCAATATCGAGCGCGAGAGCTGTTTTACCCATAGAAGGTCGTGCAGCGAGGAGGATGAGATCTGACTTTTGGAAGCCTGCGAGCATGTTATCGAGCTGTGCAAATCCAGACGGCACGCCGCGAAGAGTGCCTTCATGCTTCTGCAGGTTTTCGAGGCGCTCCCACGCTTCTGTAAGCTCATCTTTGATCGAGCTGAATGATCGTAGCATCGGGGCCTGAGACACAGAGAAGACCGCCTGCTGTGCTTCATCAAGCACTTCTTCAATTTCGCGGTCTTCTTCGAATCCAAGCTCTCCAATCTTCGCTGCCGCATCGAGAAGTGAGCGCAATACGAATTTTGTCTGTACTCCTTCTGCATAGTGGCGCGCACTCCCTGGACTTGCTGCAGCTGCAGTGAGTTCGGAGAGGTAACTCGCACCTCCCACATCGGCGAGTAACTTGCGTTCCTTTAACTTACTGGAAAGAGTAACAACATCGATTGGCTCGCCCTTCGAATGAAGTCCGAGCATTGCATCGAAAATGGTGCGATGTTTACCGACGTAGAAAGAATCGACACCAACTTGATCTGCGACTTCATACATCGCATTTTGGCTCAGCATAAGAGCCCCTAGGAGGGCTCGCTCCATCTCTATGTCCTGTGGGGGTACGCGCACGGCCTTTTCTGCCATAATTCGATGATAGCACGGTGCGATTTCCTCCACTGAGGAGAGTTTTCGCAATTATTGTTCGTTACGTGTGGACATCTATATGCCAAGATGAAGAAATACGCTATCTGCAACCTACCCAATTGACAGGTTGCCGCCGGCTTGATATAAGGTAAGAACACGGTACATGGCACTAGTCAAATATCGTTGATTTATGCTTAGTTTTTCACCAAAATCAGTCACAAAGGACCTCCTCGCAGGCCTCCCAGAGCGCTCTAGAAAGGTGCTCACCGACCGTTTCGGACTCTCCCCAAAAGGGGAGCTTCGTACATTGGACGCTATCGGAAAGGAGTATGGCATTACCCGTGAGCGTATCCGCCAGATCGAGAACCACGGCATCACTGCAGTTCGCGAATCCGAGGCCTACACAGCTCACGCTGCAACGATGGAAGAGCTGAAGCGCGAACTCCAGGCGCTCGGCGGGATAGTTTCTGAAGAGACGGTGCTTAAAGAAATTCCTAAAAATGAAGCGGATCGCAATCACGTTCTCTTCCTCCTAACGGTAGGCCATCATTTCGGCGACAAGCGCGAGGACGCTCATTTCAAAACTCGTTGGCACGCAGATAAGGAGCTCGCAGAGTCCGTCGAACGTGCGCTCGCAAATCTCCATGAATCCACTGAGGTCACTCGACTGACACCGGAAGAAGAGTTTCTAGAGTTGTTCACGAAGGCATTAAAACAGGAAGGTGTTAAGCCACGCACACCTGACGTACATCTCCGCTGGCTACATATGTCGAAGCGTGTCGGTAAAAATCCGCTCGGCGAATGGGGAAGAGTGGAATCTCCTCACGTGAGAATCAAAAACACGCGTGATTTTGCATACCTCGCTCTTAAACGCCATGGCTCCCCGATGCACTTTTTTGAAGTAGCAAAGAGTATTGAAAAACTCTTCGGAAGAAAGGCACACCCAGCAACGACCCACAATGAACTCATTAAGGACAACCGATTCGTTCTTGTCGGCCGCGGTCTATACGCGCTGAAGGAGTGGGGATATGAACCAGGAGTTGTACGTGAGGTCATAAAGAACATCATCAGTCGCGAGGGCCCTCTCACACGTGAAGAAATCATCGATCGAGTGAAGCGCGAACGCTACGTCAAAGATGCGACAATAGCGGTCAACCTTCAGAGCGGTATGTTTACACGCCTCCCAGACGGCAAGTACACTCTCTCCAAATAATAAATATCTGTTTTCACAAAAAGGGCCTATCTGGGCCCTTTTTGCTATCGGTGACGTGTTACAATTTTCCTAATGATCCATTCCTATGATCAGGAGGGAATAATAACGACAGACCAAATTCGAGAACAGCTCGGAGCTCTAAAAAAACTTGATTTCCATTCACTTGTCGATCAAACCTTCGGCAATGAGTGGGGAATTTCACGCGCACTCCTTCTTAGTCTTCTGTTTACAGGACTTCTTCTCATTTTGAATGAGATGGTCCCGAACCTTCCACTGTTTGCGTTTGAATGGGTTCTCGGCACGCTACCTCTATGGCTCCCTGTCGTCGCAGTAGTTGGTGGATGGAGGTCCTGGATGTGGTGGGCGCGTGCTCACTATCTCTCAAAACAGAAAGCGATTTTACTTGAGGTGAAATTTCCTCGCGAGATAACGAAATCTCCCCGAGCGATGGAGGCGGTACTCACACAAATGTGGACAGATTCTGGCGAGACAACATTTTTTAACCGTGTGTATCAGGGTCAGGTTCGTCCCTACTTTTCCTTAGAGATCGTATCGTTCGGTGGGGAGGTGCATTTTTATATCTGGGCTCGTAAGGCATGGAAACACGTTGTCGAAGCCGCGATGTATGGGCAATATCCAGAAGTGGAACTTGTCGAGGTAGAAGATTACGCATCAAAATTTGCGTATGACCCTTCGAAGCATGAGTGCTTCTGTACTGACTGGCGACTCGAGCCTAGAAATGATGCATACATGATCAAGACCTACGTTGATTTTGAGCTCGATAAAGACCCGAAGGAGGAATATAAGATGGATCCATTTGCCTCGGTGATCGAGCGCATGAGTCATCTCAAACCATCGGAACAGATGTGGATCCAAATAATCATCACAATGTCCCGTGACCAAACCTCAAGTCATCACACCTGGTTTGAATCTGAGGACAGATATAAGACGCTCCTGCAGAACGAGGTTGATAATATTCGCAAAAGCTCGATGGGCGACATCAACAATCCTGCTGACAAATGGCGCTCGTATGTTCGTATCCCTCAGCAAAGGCAGGCGGATCAAATTCGCGCTATAGACCGTAATCTTACAAAATTACCGTTTAACGTGGGTTCGCGCGGTGTGTACATTGCAAATTCTCACGATTTCAACTCTGGCTCATACACGGGACTTCGCTGGATATGGAGACCTATGGCTAACCCTGTATCAGGTAACCAAATGCGCCCTCGAAGATGGCATAACCCTATCGACTACCCATGGCAGGATCTATGGGGAATGCGAGACCGACTCATCACCAAACGATTCTTCGATGTGTATCGTCGTCGCTCGCATTTCTATACGCCATGGATATTCCCGCACAACATGATGTCGACAGAACCCCTCGCTACCCTTTGGCACCCACCATCAGCAACGGTCACGGCTCCTGGACTTGAACGTATTCCCGCGAAGAAGGCAGAGCCGCCGCCAAATTTGCCGCGACAATAATGGGATACGCGTGCTATCGACTCTCAAAATACAGTCTCTATAATTACCTAATATGTCGACTATTAAAGATTTTTTTGCGCGCTGGTTTTTGACTGGTAAAACATATGCGCAAATAATTCTTGAGCGATTTAGGACAAACCCCAATCAGCGCACGATAACGATCGTTGTAGTGGTATGTCTCATTTTTTTACTTTCGTACGTTTTCTTTATTCGTGCACCGAGAAATTTTCCGGCTGATCAGCTGGTGGAGATACCGGAGGGAATGTCGCTCTCACAGATAGCGACCCATTTAAAAGACGCTGAGGTCGTACGCTCAGCGCTAATTCTCCGCATTGCTGTTGTTGTTCTTGGCGATGAGCGCAACGTACAGTTTGGAGATTACCTTTTTGATACTCCAAAGAATGTATTTGTGGTCGCAAGAGCAATAGCAAGAGGTGCTCACGGACTTGAGCCTACTCGAGTGAGAGTTCCTGAGGGTGCTACCGTTGAAGAAATTACTGCTCTTTTTGAGCCGCACTTCCAGCGCTTTAACGCCTCCAGATTTATAGAAGAAGCAAAGCCACTAGAGGGATATCTTTTTCCTGACACGTATTTCTTTCTACCAAATGCTGATGACGAACTAATTCTTAGAACGCTTCGGGAGAGCTTTGATTCTCATTTGGCTGAACTTGCGAGCGAGATTATCGACTTTGAGAAACCAGTCAAAGATATAATTATCATGGCCTCAATTTTGGAGCGCGAGGCTCACAACATGACTGACAGGCAAAAAATAGCGGGAGTTTTATGGGAGAGACTAGATCGTGGAATGCTGTTACAGGTAGACGCAACCTTCTTATATTCAATCGGAAGGACGACGTTTGACCTCACAACAGCAGATCTGACGAGCAAGAACGATCCCTACAATACCTATGTAAATAGGGGACTTCCGCCAACACCGATTGGTAGTCCGTCGCTTAGCTCTATACGAGCGGCGGTGACGCCACTCAATCAAGGAGACTATCTCTTCTATCTGGCCGACCACAGTAACGTGACGCACTACAGTAAAACGTACGAAGAGCATCTGCGATTGAAACGTTTGTACCTAGATAGTTAGCGCGAGTGGTGCTTCCTCGCTAGTTGCTGTACAACTTACATATGCAAACGGTTTTTGTCGGACTTTCTGGTGGGGTTGATTCCGCCGTTTCCGCTGCGCTTCTTAAGGGGCAGGGATATAACGTCGTGGGAGCGTTTATAAAAATATGGCAACCAGAATTTACTGAGTGCACGTGGAAAGAAGATAGACTCGACGCGATGCGTGTTTGTGTAGCACTCGGAATACCTTTCAAGGAGATTGATCTTTCCGATGAATACAAGAAAAACGTTGTCGAGGAGATGATTACCGGGTACGCGAAAGGGATTACACCAAATCCTGACGTACTTTGTAATCGTCACATTAAATTCGGGCCCCTTTGGAAGTGGGCAAAGGAAAACGGGGCGGACATGCTCGCAACAGGTCACTACGCACAGGTAGGAGTACAGGGCGACTCAAAAAATCTTCTACGCAGTCGCGACTTGGCTAAAGATCAATCCTATTTTCTATATCAACTAAATGAATCTGATCTTACGCACGTATTTTTTCCTGTCGGACACATGACCAAACTTGAGGTGCGAGCGAAAGCTGCATCTTTAGACCTGCCTGTTGCAAGAAAAGGAGATAGCCAAGGTCTGTGTTTCGTTGGTGAGGTGAGCATAAAAGATTTCCTGAAGCGTTTTATTTCAGTCGAATCCGGCCCTGTTGTGGACATGGACGGAAAAGTAATAGGCGAACATGAGGGAGCCGCGTTATACACAGTGGGGCAGCGTCACGGATTCTCTGCGAACTCTGGTACAAGTGGCTCTCAGTATTTCATTGTTGGAATTGATGTGCCAAAAAATACACTGCAAGTATCGACGTCTCGCGAGGATGCGGCTGTAAAAGAAATTACGCTCAATGACGTGCATTGGATTAGCAAGAAGCCCATTTTTCCCCTTCGTGCACGGGTACAGGCTCGCTATCATGAGTCTCCAGTTGAAGCTGAAATATCAGAGAAAAACAGCACCGTGTTCGTGAAATTTGATTCCAAACATATCGCCGCACCGGGCCAATCTCTTGTGATGTATGTTTCGAATGAAGGAGGTGTCGGCGAAAAATGTCTAGGGGGCGGGGTAATTAACAGTCCCCAGAGCTAGACTCGCTTTCGAGAGGCTATACTGACTATATGCCGGATTTGGTGCGGCGATTGTTTGAGTTTGCGATCTTCGCAACCTGCGCGGCATTCTTCGCGTTCTTTCTTGCGGAGAAGGGGATGTCAGTGTTTGCAGATGAAAGTAACACGCTGGTGCACGTGAGGGATGTGGTCGGCCCAGGAGTGCACGAACTTTCAGGGATGATTATGCTCGATTCCATTTGCGAGCAACTGCGAGTAGATAGTGAGAAACGGACACCAACTCACTACCATCTACGGATCAAGACCTGGACTGAACCGTATCGAGACTGTGTAAGCGAAGAAACTCCACGGAAATTTCAAACAACCGTCTTTGCTCCCGCGTACGGCGTGATGTTTACCGCAGAACTCGACGGATCACCTCTCGAAATAGCTGTAATCCCAATACTGCAATAATTTTTATGACGATCACACAAAACAGAATTCCCTCAGCCCCAGTCGTATCAGTGCCGCATTCCGCTGTATTAATTACAAAGGCAGACGGTGAACAGGAACCTTTTGATGCGGGGAAGCTCGAACAATCGCTCGAGCACGCTGGCGCAAGCTCTACCGTGCGTGCGCGCGTTACAGCAAAAGTCCTCCATGAACTCCGACCAGGGATTACGACCGAGGAAATCTATAGACACGCCTTCGAGATGCTCCAGATGGAAGAGAATACGCCCGTAGCAGCACGCTATTCGGTAAAGCGGGCAGTGTTTGATCTGGGGCCATCAGGATTTCCATTTGAGCAATTTCTTGCGGAAGTATTTCGAGCTCATGGATGGACCGCGCGAACTGGAGCTGCATTAACAGGCCGCTGCGCTCCGCATGAGGTGGATGTACTACTCGAGAAAAAGGGGAAGCGTGTCGGTATTGAAGCAAAGTTCCACAACGAGCCAGGCGGAAAGACCGACATTAAGGATGCACTATATGTGTATGCAAGATACGAGGATCTGAAGCGCGCTCCTGATGCATCTTCGCGCGTGGACGAGGGCTGGCTTGTCACTAATACACGCTTTACGCGAAATGCCGTGCGATATGCACAGTGCTCAAATTTAACGTTACTTGGCTGGGATTACCCTCGCGGGCGAAATCTGATGACTCTTATCGAGGAAGCGCGCGTTCATCCACTCACGTGCCTTACAACTCTCTCGCAGGGTGAAAAAAAGCAATTACTCGATAGTAATATTGTTCTCTGTAAAAGTGTTTCGACGAAGCATCTTCTTGAGGAATATGGCGTAAAGCCAGCCCGTATCGGCGCAGTCTTAGATGAAGCTAAGCAGCTGTGCGGAATTTAATTAGTGATACAATCGCGTTATGCCATCAGTCGAAACCTTCATGGATCCGAACGCAGTACTCTTTGCGAAGCTTTTTATTGCAATGATACTTGGCGGACTTATTGGTACTGAGCGAGCGATCTTGGCTAGGCAAGCAGCAGGGACTCGCACATTTGGACTTGTAGCCCTCGGCGCGTGTCTTTTTATAGTGATTGGCAACTATGTCGATTCCGCATACATAGGAATACTGAATTTTGATCCTATGCGCACAGCTGCAGCGATAATCATGGGGATTGGTTTTCTTGCAGGAGGACTCATTATCTTCCGCGGAGACGCTCTCCATGGCGTTACAACAGCTGCTGGACTCTGGATAGTCACGGGTGTGGGAATGGCGGTCGGGTTTGGCATGTACGCGATAGCAATTTTCAGCACAATTCTGAGCCTAATCATGTTTACAGGTATGTGGTACGTGGAAAATCGTTTCAAGCATTGGTTCGAGCAGCACGAAGGAAATGGTGGAGCGCACGTATAACGATTTGCGCTACCCAAAAATGAGTGCTGTATACTATCGCCATGGCGGAGTATACGAAGAAATATAATCCCGACCGCAGTCCCGGCTGGAATTACGGGGGCCCGAAATGGCGCCTTTCTCGTTCCAAAATTGAAGCGTATACAGAATGTCCACGCTGCTTTTATCTTGATAACAAGCTCGGCACTGCTCGTCCACGTGGCCCTGCGTTCACACTAAACGTTGCAGTCGACGCGCTTTTCAAGAAAGAGTTCGATATTCACCGCGCGAATGGCACAACGCACCCACTTATGGAGAAATACGGTGTTGATGCAGTACCATATCAGCACAAAGATATCGATATTTGGAGAGAAAATTTCAAAGGACTCGAAGTTCTTCATAAGCCGACTGGATTTACAGTTTCCGGCGCAGTCGATGATATTTGGCAGGATCCTTCAGGACAACTTATGGTCGTCGACTACAAGGCGACTTCTAAAGCCGGCACTATTGAATCGCTCGCTGACTCGAGCTGGGAAGAGCAATACAAGCGTCAAATGGGAATCTATCAGTGGCTCTTGCGTCAAAAAGGTTTTCCTGTGTCTAAAACTGGATACTTTGTGTACGCGAACGCAACGACGGACAAAGAGGCGTTTGATGCGCAGCTCGAATTCGAAGTTACATTGATCGCAGTCGAGGGACAGTCCGATTGGATTGATGATCTTCTGCCCGAGATAAAGAAATGCCTCGACAGCGATAATATTCCACCGATAGGAGAATTTTGCGAATTCTGTCCGTACCGTGAAGCTGCAGGGAAGAAGCTCGCGGGTATGTTGAAGGCAAAGAAAGGTAACGGCACACTAGGGATATGACGTTTGCCGACAAAGTTCGACAAATCGTTAAGAAAATTCCAAAAGGGAAGACGATGACGTATGCCGAAGTGGCTCGAAAAGCCGGGAACGCGAAAGCCGCTCGAGCAGTAGGTGCCGTCATGCGAGCAAATTATGACGAAAGCATTCCATGTCACCGCGTTGTTAAATCCGATGGCTCACTCGGAAACTACAACAGGGGCGGATCTCTTAAGAAGCAATTTATCTTAAGAGAAGAGGGTGCGCTTAGTTAAACTGAATGTTCTTGAACTGCCAAGGATCAGTTTTATCTATATCCTCTGGAAAGTATGGCTCACGGCCTTTGATCGGGTTCCAGTCTGTGTATGCGCCGGTCATTTTGCCCATGTACGGTTCGATTATTTCCATCACACGCTCGAAATCCATCTCATCCGCCTCAACAACCCCCGCGCGAGGATTTTCCATCGCCCAGATCATGCCGCCCAGGACTCCTGCTGTCACCTGAAGACCCGTCGCATTTTGATATGGCGCGAGCTTTCTCGTCTCGTCAATCGTAAGTTGTGAACCGTACCAATAGGCGTTTTTCTTATGACCCATGACGAGGACTCCGAGCTCGTCCATACCACTTACAATGTCGTCCATGAGGATGAGCTGCTCCTTCTGTAATTCAAAATTATTTCCGAAACATTCTTCGATCGAAAGAATTGACGCATCACATGATCGGTATGCGTAGTGGACAGTTGGTCGATACGTCGCCTTTCCTTTCGCATCTTTGATGCTGTAGTAATCAGCAATGGATACAGATTCGTTATGAGTCACCGCGCGCCCGAGGAAGGGACCATGCTTAGGCGTCCAGGTACGCACCAGTGTCTTTGCGCCCGGTTGGTCGAGATAGATGGAAGCGCCAGAGCCATATGGATGCTGATGTCCGCCACGGGGAAGTTGTTTTTCATGGGTACCCCAACCAAGTTCGCATGGCTGGCAGACACCCTCTGAATGAAATCCGAACACTGACCAAGTATTCTCGAATCTCCCGACTTTTTTTGGCTTGTCGGTTACCTGGGAGTCATACTCCGCGATGTGCACTGCCTTGACGCCGAGGTGTTGCATGAGCGCTGCCCATTCCTCGCGCTCCTTTGGTGGTTTGATAGGGAAGTGGACGTCACGTGCAATCTGAAGGAGCGCCGCTTTCAAAAAGTGCGACACGATCCCTGGGTTGGCTCCGTGAGTTGATACAGCTGTTGGTCCTCCTGCGAATTTCTTCTTAAGAGGGAGCATCGCTTCTCGAAGTCCATAATTTGAACGCTCCGTAATGGAAAGTTTCGGATCTGTGTAGCCACCAAGCCACGGCTCCACAACGGTATCCAAGTAAAGAATGTCTCGCTTATTGCAATACTCCATCAAATCGATAGAAGAAACGTCCACCGAGAGATTCAGGAGGAAATCGCCCGGTGCAAGATACTTATCCAAAACCTGCTTGTAGTTATCTTTTCGAAGTGGATCAATAGTAAATTTAACGCCCTCTTCTCTTGCTACCGCTTTTCCAAGATTATCTGCCGCGATGACGGATATTCTTTTCTTATCAATACCAATATGTCTTAAAATAAGCGGCAAAACTCCCTGACCAATTGATCCGAGACCCACGATAAGGATCTTCCCTGGGAAAGTTACGTGCACTTTATATTTCTTCTCTGCCTTGACGGACTTCTTCTGCCACATTTTTTGCATTACTTAGTGATGTAAATAAGTTGTACTCACAAATCTCTATCCGCCTTTATAACATGCTCACCGCAAAATACACGGGGTTATCCCTGTTTTTGCTCCCCAGTGATTCGAGAGTAGTAAAACTTCCACGTTAGGGACGCAATCCAGTCGTACATTTCGACGATCAAATTTTTTCCTTCAGGGCCGCGAGCGGCTATCGCTGGGCATCCGATACGTGAACGATCTTCAGTAGGTAGAGATAGCTCGTTTTTAACAGCACTCGTAATGGCCGTGAGATAGTCTGGTTTCAGATCCAAGTAGTACGAGCCGTTTTTTTCTCGAATATCAAGGCCATGCATCCTTGAGGTTTCTTCTCGCGCATCACCCTTAATGATCCGCTCCTGAATCGTACTAAAAGCACTCGCTTCGAGGGACGCGAGGTACAACACAAATTCGCGACCAGCCTCGGTGAGCTTTCGGAGCTCGTCATTCGAGGGCATACGGCCAAACTTTTCATTAAACGTCCTAGGTATCGCTTCAAGAAGTGTGAAAGAGAGCTCAGTCGCAGTATCGAGCCCACCCCATACGTGTTTCTCAGGCGTAGACATATCATTTTCTATAGCGCGGCCCGAGAGAAGCAGTAGATCGCTATATCTTGCGAATGCTCTCGCCTCGTACGAGGGTTTTCCGTTTACCTCAATGGGGGCATCGTGTGTTTTCTCAAAAAATTCTTCTGCCTGGGCATACAAAGTATCGAAGCAAAGCTTCCGCATATATTGCAATCCCCGACTCGGATCCTTTTCGAACATTCGCTCGACCTCTTCGTACGGAACAGGAACAAATGTGCTGTTGATAAAACGGCCCGATCCAAGCGTAAGCGGGTTCTCCTTCATCCAGTTCGTTGCATTCTTCCAAATATGTTCTGCAAAATGAGCCGCCATCGCGTTTATCTCTGCATAATTAGAGAGTTTTCTCGCTTCGGTAAGAGAGTCGTCGCTGTGAGTAGCTAAAGTATCCACTGTGCTGCGAATATTTTCTTTCGGTATTGCGTCCATCAGTGCCTTCATAGACGCGCGTAGACCTACATCAACTTCAGAATCCCTCTTCTCGATAGTAGAAGCAGTCACGCGTTCGAAGTTCATGGTGCAATAGTACGGCCCGCAGGGGATTCTGTATATACTGGTATCAATGAATACCGGTACAGATGTGAAAATCGAGCCGTCCTGGAAGGAAGCTCTCAAAGATGAGTTCGGCAAAGAGTACTGGACGAAGCTGACGGAATTTGTGAAAGGGGAATACAGCCATGCGATCGTATATCCTCCGCCGAGAAACATATTTCGTGCGTTTGAGCTCTGTCCATTCGACAAAGTAGAGGTAGTAATCCTTGGGCAAGATCCATATCACGGAGCGAATCAAGCAAATGGGCTCTGTTTTGCGGTGAGCGAGGGTGTACCACTGCCTCCGTCGCTTCAAAATATATTTAAGGAGATTGAAAGTGACCTCGGAAAACCACTCGAACACCGAACAGGGGATTTGGAACGCTGGGCGAAACAAGGTGTCCTTCTTTTAAATGCCACGCTCACTGTAAAGGCGCGCGCAGCAGGCTCTCATCAAGGAAAAGGCTGGGAAGAATTCACCGATGCCGTGATTCGTGTCCTCTCGGAAAAGAAAAAGAATCTCGTATTCATTCTGTGGGGTAACTACGCCAAATCTAAGGGCGCTCACATTGATCGCACTAAGCACTGTGTCATCGAATCACCGCACCCTTCGCCATTCTCCGCTTACAACGGCTTTTTTGGATCAAAGCCATTCAGCAAGACGAACGAGTATCTGGCGGCAAACAACAAAAAACCCATCGATTGGCTCTAAGATTACGTCGATGAGATGTCATCTCATCCCGTTTTTTATGAACGCAAAAGTGCGAGAAGCGCAGCGGAATTTGTATGCGGACCGATAACCGCGAGATTTAGAGTTTTCGTTTTAAAGATATCCTTCGCGACACGCTGCACATCAGAAGCTGTCACTTTATCAATACCCTCCAAGATTTCCTCGAGCGTGCGAACTTTTCCGACGTTTATGAGTGAAGTTGCTGCATTTTCGGCGATGGCATCACTTGTTTCAAGCGCAAGCGTAAATGTGCCTCGCATGTAGGCCTTAATTTTCTTTAGCTCTGCGGCAGGAACTGGCGCGCGCTTCATTTTCTTCAGCTCATTTAGGATGGTTTCTACCGCTTTCTCCAATTTCCCATGTTCCACGCCCGCCTGCACAACAAAATAGCCAGTGTCAGGGTATTTATCAGTCCAGGCGCGCACAGAATAGGCGAGTCCACGCTTCTCGCGTACTTCCATAAAGAGACGGCTCGACATACCCGCGCCAAGGATGGCCGTGAGCACTTCGAGTGCGTATTCGTCCTTGTGTAAATACGGATACGCAGGCATTCCAAGCATCAGCTGCGTCTGATCTGTTTTCTTTTCTTTAATGAGAATACGAGGGGAGTCTTGTTCGGGCGAGAAACGAATGTAATCCGGTGGATTTCCGTGCTTCAAGCCCCCGAATTCTCTATTGATCTTCGCAAGCACTGATTTCTCATTAAATCCGCCAGCTACACAGACGACGGTATTTAACGGTGTGTAGTTACGTTTTAGATACGCAGCAAAATCTTTGCGTTTGAAAGTCCTAATATTTTCTTTGGGACCGAGAATATTTCGTCCCAGTGGATGTTCTTTGCCGAAAATAAGTACATCAAACACATCTCCGATAGTGCGCATTGGCATATCTTCGTACATGTCGATTTCCTGGATGACCGCACCTCGCTCCTTCGTAATTTCTTTTACCGGAAGCGTAGAATTTAGAAAAATATCACTTATGACATCGAGTGCTGTATCGAGATAACGGCTACTGACCTTTGCGTAGTACGCAGTCCTCTCCTTTGATGTGAAAGCGTTGTACACGCTACCGATTGAATCGAGTTCTTCACTGATAGCACGTGCACTGGGACGTTTTTTTGTACCCTTGAAAAACATGTGCTCCAGAAAGTGAGCTAGACCGTTCTCTTTCTGATCCTCGTATCTTGAGCCCGTACCCGTCATCACGATGACAGTTGCAGTCTTTCCGTCCTTTACGGGAACCAGAACGACTCGTAGGCCATTTTTAAGAGTATGGATGTAGTGCTTCATGTGGGCGCATAGTATCCTTTCTATGAGAGTCAGGCAAAGTAGATTGACAATAGGTATATGCTCTATAGCGTGTATGTAGTGCAACCTTAGCAGGAAGGATAAACGATGGCCCCGCCGTTCTTGGTGCTGCGCGAAACCAAGCGCATTGTGCTCGCGAGACCGTTCGATCCTCGTGAGTTCTTCGGCCGGAAGAGGAAGGCGCCGCATTTCTTCTTACTCAATGATGTTTTGTCTTTGGCTCGACCTGTGGATGCTGGCACGGAATTCGACGTCCACATTTTCGAGGTCGGTAGTCGCGAGGTGTCACTCGACGCACTAGCAACACGCGGGATTAATACAACCGAGGAGTTTGTTGCGTCTTTGGATAAGCTGATGCCCACTATTCAGAATATCCGAGCAGCATTGCCGACCCCGAGATACTTTGAACCAACGGCATTGTGTGCGGTCCTTGGCGCCATACTCGATCCGCAGCTTAACGGCTCCGAAGGCGACTTGAGTACACAGCATGACAATCTGTTCTTTGCGGAATCGTGCTGGGTCTTCGCTAGGTGCGTCGAGTGGAGCGAACCTGGAGAAGAGCTGAAACTATGGACAGTCAACAGCATGCCGCTGTCCCATCAGACGAGCTACAGTCGGGGGCCTTATGTGTTTGCGCCCGCGCTATGACGCTCAAGGGGTCGCGTTCGCGCGGCCTCTTTGCTTTTTTAGCTAGAAACGGTACTCTTTTCGGAATGACTCTTAACGAAGTAAGGTCTAAATACCTAGCTTTCTTAGAGAAGCACGGCCACGTCATAATACCGAGTGCCCCAATCGTGCCTCAGAATGACCCGACGACCCTTTTTACTGGAAGCGGCATGCAGCCGCTTGTTCCATACCTCCTCGGAAAACCACATCCAAAAGGTAGCCGCCTTGTAAATAGCCAAAAATCTTTCCGTGCGGAAGATATCGAGGAGATCGGCGATAATCGTCACACCACATTTTTCGAGATGCTCGGTAACTGGTCGCTCGGAGATTATTTCAAAAAAGAACAGTTGCCATTTTTCTTTGGATTTCTTACAGATGAAATTAAACTCGATCCGAAACGTTTGTACGTAACGGTCTTCATCGGTGATGAAAAAAATAATGTGCCTCGAGATACTGAATCTGCAGGAATTTGGAAGGAGCAGTTTGCGAAGAAGGGCATTGATGCAAAAGAGGTCGTGATCGGATCAGAAGAGGACGGCTATCGTCTTGGCATGCAGGGCGGCCGCATCTTTTACTACAACGCGAAGAAGAATTGGTGGAGTCGCGCAGGAGTTCCTGAAAATATGCCTGCAGGTGAGCCGGGAGGACCGGATTCCGAGGTGTTTTATGACTTTGGAACGCCCCACGATGCAAAATTCGGTAATGAGTGCCATCCAAACTGCGACTGCGGACGATTCCTTGAGATAGGGAACTCGGTTTTCATGCAGTACATCAAGAAAGAGGATGGCACATTTGCCCTTCTTCCTAAGCAAAATGTCGATTTCGGAGGCGGCCTAGAGCGTATTACAGCAGCATCAAATGGAGATCCGGATGTCTTTGGCACCGATGCATTTCAAGATGTAATTGGGCTACTCGAGAAATTCTCAGACAAACTTTACACCGACAGCCGCTATCAGAGATCGTTCCGCATCGTCGCGGACCATGTCCGCGCAGCAGTCTTTATGATCGGAGATGGGGTCATTCCATCAAACACCGAGCGCGGATACGTCCTCCGTCGCCTTATTCGTCGTGCAGCTCAGCATACGGCAAAGCTAGGTACATCTGACAAGGATGAAGATGACAGCATGCTCGTGCGCGCGGCGATCATGTTCATCGAAAAGTACAAACATGCGTATTCAGAGCTCGACGGCGAGGCTACATACGAAAAAATTAAAGAGGAGATTTGGAAGGAGGAGAAGCAATTCGCAAAAACTCTCACAAACGGTCTCCGAGAGTTTGAAAAGATCGCACTACAAGGAAAAATCTCCGGTGAAGAAGGTTTTGTACTATTTTCGACGTACGGATTCCCCTTTGAAATGACTCGAGAACTCGCAAAGGAGCGCGGAATCGCAGTCGACGACGAAGGATTTAAGCTAAAGATGAAAGAACACAGCGAATTATCGCGCGCAGGAGGGGAAAAGAAATTCAAGGGAGGTCTTGCGGATTCATCCGAAGCAACAACACGCCTCCACACCACACACCACCTTCTTCTTCGCGCACTTCAGATCGTCCTTGGTCCTCACGTGAAGCAGCGCGGCTCAAATATCACACAAGAGCGTCTCCGAATAGACTTTTCACACGGTGACAAAATGACTCCTGAGCAAATCCTGGAGGTAGAACGCATAGTGAACGAAAAAATCCGCGAAAAATTGCCCGTAACTCACTCAACTCTTCCAAAAGAAGAGGCGGAAAAGCTCGGCGCAGAGCACGAGTTCGGTGCAAAGTATCCAGATGTGGTTTCCGTCTATTCCGTGGGACCATCCGGCGCATCGCTCGCAAATCCACAATTCGACAAAGCATTTTCAATAGAATTTTGCGGTGGTCCGCACGTAACCAACACTGAAGAGATTGCAAAGGCAGGAACTTTCAAGATAAAGAAGGAGGAGGCAGTCGCAATGGGTATTCGCCGCATCAAAGGCGTGTTGGTATAGTAATCATAGACAGACGGTCACGTCTGTTGATCAGATAGGAGGTCGTGATGAACGATGAGGACATGTACCGTCCCTTGACCGGTGAGGAGGTCAGGGAAGGCGCGAGGGTCTCCCGTCACGGAAACGAAAACGTGCTTTCGCGGGCATGCTATTCGCTGACCTTCACGCTTATCGAGCCATTCCTGATGCTCGGTATTCTGATGGTCGCTACGCTGATCAAGGATGCACGCTCCTGGTGACTGCATCGCCTTGGGCTGCAGAGGCGGCGGAGATTACGATCCCGCCGCCTCAACAGTTTTAATACACACGATAGGACAGAGAAAAAAAATACAGGAGGTATACTAGTAGGTATGTTAGGTATGGGAACCAGCAGCCCTCACGGGAAGATTTTTGCCGTTGCAGATATAGGAAGCGGTAGCGCGAGTGTCGCTATTTGCGCTGCGAGCCACGGCAGACCGGCTCGCATAATTTCCGCCCAATCGACAGTTCTCCCGATCGGCGATCGAAAAGGGGACGCGACGATGACTGGAGTTATTGCAGCGCTTTCTGAAAGTGCCAATAAAGCATTGACCGCCGCACAAGCTACGAAAATTGGTCACATTCAAAACGTATACGCAATCATTCGCGCACCATGGACCACCTCAAAGGCAATACGTGCAACTAAAAAATTCCCTACAGACGAAAAAATTAACGATGCTGTCATAAATGCCCTTGCTAAGGAAGCCCTCGGAGCAGAAAAGGACCTCGATATCTCAAAACTTCTCGAGGCAAGCGTTGTGAGAGTCGAATTGAACGGTTATCCGACCGCAAATCCAATAGGTAAGCACGCCCACGCGGTTGTCGTTGCCGCTATCGCGAGCGAATGCGATCCGAGAATGAAAATGGCCGTTGAGGATACACTTTCAAAGGTATTCTCATCAAAACCAGCACTTCGCTCAGGAACTCGAACACTTCTCACCGTACTTCGAGAGCGCTCGTCAGCGTATGCGGACTACCTTATTGTCGATATGACAAGTGAGGCGACGAGCATCATCTCAGTCCATAAAGGAACCCCGATGGGACATGTGGTAGTAGCGGAGGGAACTCGAACGATCCTTAAAAGAGTGGCGGGTAAGGGGCTGCCAGAAGAAACTCTGACCCTTATTCGAATGCTCGCGCAGGATCACTGTGAAGATTCAGCGTGCGAAGCGGTAAAAGAGGGGATGGCACGTGCAGAACAAGATCTTATAAAGACTTTCGGAGAAGCGATGGCAAAATTAGTCACCGTCCGCCGACTTCCGAGAAATCTCGTTCTGTCAGCCGAGCTTCCTATGGCGGAATGGCTCTCCCACTTCTTTTCTCGAATAGATTTCACCCAATTCACGATTACAGCCCAGCCTTTCAGTGTCGAAATCTTAAGCGCTGAAGACCTTTCAACCCTCGTTGCTACGCAGAGTAAGACGCCAGACATCGGACTTATGAGCGCTGTAGCGCTTGTCAACAGCGATCTTCGGTAATAGCCAAACCGCAGTGGTACAATTGCCAAATGGTTAAAGATTATTTCCAGGATATTTTGCCCCCACAAGGTTCCTCAAACTCTTCCGCGGGGAAGACGCCTTCGTCACCCACCTCAATTCCGATTAACACTTCCGATTCCTCCGAGGAGGAGCCAGCTTTTGTGCCACCCGAGCCGGCCGCACGATCAATACGCAATATTTCTGTCGTATCCAGACCCCCTCGTCGTCCAGCATTTTCAGACAATCGTGGCGGAGGAATGGGTGGACCTGACTCGCGTAAAAAGGGAGGTAAGAAATGGTTGATGATGATCGTCGTCGCTGTCGTTCTGGCGCTGTTACTAGCACTCCTAGCCTTTGTGGCCATGAGGCCAACGACTGTTCGCGTAATACCACGCACCCATACCGTAGTGTTCGATTCATCTATGCAATTCAGGGCATTTCCTGGAAATTCTGCAGCTACCGGCACGCTTCCATACATCATTAATACAGCAGACCTCGACGATTCAGCTGTTGTCCCCGCACAGGGTGTCGAGACGGTGGAGGAGAAGGCCCGAGGCACAATTACTGTCGTAAACAACTACTCTGCCGATCCGGTAAAACTCATAGCGAATACCCGTTTCCAGACCCCAGACGGACTTATCTTCAGGACTCCGATTGAGGTAAAGATTCCGGGGAAATCAGGCTCAAAGGCAGGAGAATTGGCCGTGCAGGTTGTAGCGGACATGGCGGGAGAAAAATATAATGTAGGCCCTGTAACAAAATTCACATTACCGGGTCTCAAGTCGACCGCCGATATGTACGCAAATGTGTACGCTAAATCAACGACTGCCATGGTCGGGGGATTCTCGGGCCAGAGGCCGGCGGTCGCACCAGCAGCCTTTGAATCTGCAAAAGCAGCGGTTCGTGAACGATTAGAACAGCAGATCCGTACTGCAGCTCAAAATCAAACGAACCCTGATTTCATTGTGCTCCCAGATCTCATCCGTATTACATACTCATCACTACCACCGACAAAAGAAAACGATACGAATGTTCGTATACACGAAAGAGCGCATGTTGAGATACCCGCATTTCCGACAGCAATTTTTGCGCAAACAGTTGCACGAGAAGTATCTGCTGATGTTGATAACGGAGCGATCACATTCGAGAATCTAGATACTCTCACAGCGCGTTATGTAGCTGCGAGTTCGACCCCGGCACTCGGTTCTGAAGCCTTCAATTTTACTCTAGAGGGCACCTCAAAAGTGGTCTGGAAGGTCGATCAAACGGCGCTTGCGGAAGCTCTCGCGGGTCGCGAAGAATCCTCATTTGAAGCCATAGTTGGGGGATTTTCGGGGATCGATGAGGCCTATGCCCGCATACAGCCATTCTGGAAGAATTCGTTCCCGGCTGATCCAGAGGATATACAGATACGCCTGGAAGAGCTCGCCCAGCCAACTAACTGATCCGTGGCTCAGTTTTCAGCTGTAATCGGGAGGACGGGTGTTGACGTAAAGCACTCTAGCTGTTATTCTCCGGGGCGTGCTGACATGCCGAGTTGTACAACACCAAATTTTTCGCTTTCGCGAGGATTCTGGAGTTATGGTGAAGGTTCTTTTTAGAGAGTCATTGTAATTTTTGTTGTACTGACTTGGATATGGTTGAAGCAGAATTAGTTGAAGGAATCGTTGACGAGGCACTTCCTAATACTCTTTTCCGCGTGAAGTTAGCGTCGGGAGAGAGTATTCTTGCGTATCTCGCAGGCAAAATGCGATTACACAGAATCAAGGTGCTTCTCGGTGATCGCGTAGTACTTCAGCTCGATCCGTACGGCGGAAGAGCACGCATCGTGAAGCGCAACTAGGGCACACAAAAGAACATGAAAGTAAAAGCATCGGTTAAAAAGATCTGTTCAAGCTGCACAACGGTACGACGCCGTGGAGCTGTATGGGTTGTTTGCAAAAATCCACGCCACAAGCAGAGACAAGGCTAAATTCAAATCAAATTATTTTATATGCTACGTATTGCAGGAATAACAGTGCCAGACAACAAGCGACTTGAGATCGCCCTCACGTCCGTGTATGGTGTTGGACGTCCTCGCGCACGTGCGGTACTCGAATCGCTCGGACTCGACTATGGCAAGCGCGCGAACACTTTGACCGCAAAGGAAGAGACCACTCTTCGTGAGGCAATTGAGAAATTCACCGTCGAAGGTGAGTTGAAACGTCAGATCAGCAGCAACATTAGGCGACTCAAGGACATCAAAGCGTACCGAGGCACGAGGCACGCGAAGCGTCTTCCTGCTCGCGGTCAGCGCACAAAGACGAACGGTAGAACTGTTCGTGGAAACGTTCGAAAGACAATGACATCCGGTAAGCGTAAGCTCGAAAAAACATAAACCATGGGTAAGAAACGCATCATTCGAAAAACAGGAGGTACTGTTGATCAGGGACTTAAGTCTCGCGCTCTTCAGCGTGCTGTTAAAAAGAATATCTCTGCTGGCACGCTCCATATCCACGCTACCTACAACAACACCAAGGTGCTCCTCGCTGATAAGGAGGGAAACACCATGGCATGGTCTTCTTCTGGCGCTCTTGGCTTTTCTGGGGCTAAGAAAGGCACTCCTTTCGCTGCCGCAAAGGTTGGAGAGCTTGTCGGAGATAAGGCTGTAATCATCGGCGTTAAAGAGGTTGATGTTGTTATCCGCGGCGTAGGAGCAGGACGCGAATCAGCGCTCCGAGCATTCGCTGGGAAGGGAATTGAGGTCAGCCGAATTTCTGACGACACTCCAGTTCCTCACAACGGACCACGCCCACCTAAACCAAGACGAGTATAATATTTTCAATATATGTTGCCGATTAAATCAAAATACAGAGTAGCAAAGCGCCTTGGCGGAAGCATTTTTGAACAGACACAAACGCAAAAGTTCGCGCTCTCTGAAGCACGTTCTGCTCTCAAGAAAAAGCGAGGTGGACGCGGCGCATCTGATTACAACCGTCAACTTCTCGAGAAGCAGCGCCTACGATTTACATACGGTCTCTCTGAAAAACAGCTTTCAAATTACGCGAAGAAGGCATACACCATGGATAACCCTACAAACACTCTGCACGGCATGCTTGAGATGCGCGCAGACAGCATTGTATACCGATCCGGTCTCGCACCAACTCGAAGGGCGGCTCGTCAGCTTGTTTCCCACGGTCACATCACGATCAATGGCAAGCGCATTTCAACACCATCTCACCGCGTAGAAAAAGGCGATGTTCTTTCTGTCCGAGAAGGCAGCAAGACGAGCCCACTTTTCACTCGTTTGACCGCCCAAGAAGAGGCACCATTCAGATCGATTCCGCAGTGGCTTTCTCTGGATCCTGCACTTATCAAAGTGGAGGTCTTGGGAGCGCCTGTCTATGGCACAGCGGAAACGACTCTTGACTATTCTACGGTCTTTGAGTTCTACAGTAGATAAGGTATAATGTCGCGCACTTTTAGCCTATTTAGGGATTAGCATCAATTACTAGAGTTTTATTTTTAAAACAGCCCTCACAAGCTATTTATATGTCTGACTATCACATTGCACTTCCCTCTAAACCCCGAGTTGTTTCCGAATCGGAAAACAGCGGATCATACGAGATCGACGGGCTTTACCCGGGCTACGGTTATACTCTCGGCAACTCTCTCCGCCGCATCGTTCTCTCATCGCTTCCAGGAGCTGCAGTAACCCACGTCAAAATTCCTGGCGCGTCGCACGAATTTTCAACGATCGAAGGAGTAAAGGAAGATGTTGTCACTATTCTTCTCAACATTCGAAGAATTCGCCTAAAAATTCTTTCCGACGAACCTCAGACGGTCACTCTTTCTGTAAAGGGACCTCGCTCAATCACAGCAGCTGATCTTAACGCTCCTGGTCAGGTAGAAATTCTCAACCCTGATCAGCACATTGCTGAAGTCACAGGCAAGATCACTCTTGATATCGAACTTCGTGCTGAAAAAGGACTTGGATATGTCTCTAAGGAGACTCACCAAAAAGAGCGTGTTGATATCGGCACAATCGCGCTCGATGCGATCTTCTCTCCTATTCGCCGCGTAAACTACGAGGTTGAAAACATGCGCGTTGGAGACAGAACAGATTTCAATCGTCTTCGAGTATTCATCGAAACAGACGGAACGATCACTCCTCGTGAGGCTCTCGAAAGCTCAATCGAGACAATGATCCACCAGCTGAAGTCCATCATTGGATTCAAGGAAGAGGAAAGTCAGGAAGCCATGTCGCCATCTCGCGGAGAAGCTGGAAAGGCAGCGGGTCGGGAGGACAAGGGAACTGCGCTCGATGCTGAGGTTCTTAAGACTCGCATCACCGAACTTTCTATGCCGCAGCGTGTTGAAGATGCGCTCGACAATGCTTCTATCCGCACAGTTGGAGGCCTTGTACGAAAGCGAGAGGATGATCTTCTCGGTATCGAGGGCTTGGGACAAAAGGGATTGCAGGATATAAAGAGGGCTCTTTCAAACCTAGGACTCACTTTGAGACAATAGGCATTGAGAGAACATACATACCATGAGACACCACAACACAAAGAAAAGATTCGGCCGTGAACGCAATCAGCGTGTTGCTCTCATGCGCTCTCTCGCTCGTTCTCTTGTCTTAAAAGAGGGGATCGTTACAACGACTGCAAAAGCGAAGGCGCTCCGTCCATTCGTTGAACGCCTCATCACTGAAAGCAAAGCAGGTACTATTGCTTCTCGCCGCATGGTCGCAAGACGCCTTGGTGGAGCACCGGATGCTGTTAAGAAACTGCACGACACACTTGCTGCTAGGTACGAAAAGCGCGCAGGTGGATACACTCGCATCACCCGCCTTGGAGTAACAGGTAAACGTGTTATAGACTCTTCCAAAATTGAGCTTCTAAAATAATATGGCTACCGAACACAAAATTGATGCAGCAGGACGCTCCCTCGGACGTATCGCCTCCGAAGCAGCGAAGGCACTCATGGGTAAAACGAGCGCTGATTACACCCCGAACAAGTTCTCGGATGTAAAAGTTATTATTTCGAACGCGTCTAAGCTTCACTTCTCAGAGAAGAAGCGCGTTCAGAAAGTATACGAGCGATATTCTGGATACCCAGGAGGACTTCGTCGTGAGAAATTTGAAGAATTGGTCGCTCGAAAGGGTTACGACGCATCAATTCGCTACGCAGTGTCCCGTATGCTTCCGAACAACACGTTCCGTGTTGCACGCATGAAGAACCTTAAGATAACAAAGTAATATTTATATGGTAACGAAATCAGGCACGTATACAGAAGCGATCGGACGACGAAAGACTGCAACAGCACGTGTTCGTCTCGTTGCCGCTAAGAGCGCATCAATGATGGTAAACGGCAAGACTGCTGAGGAGTATTTCCCACTCAAGATGATGGTTACGATGGCATTCTCTCCATTACAGCTTCTCGGCGCTTCGTACGCTGTTTCTGCGCATGTACACGGAGGCGGACACAAGGCGCAGGCTGAGGCGATCCGCATGGGTATTTCCCGAGCGATGGTTGAGCTAACACCCGAACAGAGAAAAGATCTCAAGGTACGCGGCTTCTTGAAGCGCG
This sequence comes from uncultured Candidatus Saccharibacteria bacterium, assembly GCA_964399865.1. Taxonomy (GTDB): domain Bacteria; phylum Patescibacteriota; class Minisyncoccia; order Phycocordibacterales; family UBA2100; genus UBA10103. The sequence continues at coordinate 136,953 of CAYNRJ010000001.1, forward strand.
ATCCACGTTCTCGAGAACGAAAGAAGTTCGGACTGAAGGGTGCCCGTCGCGCACCACAGTGGAGCAAGCGCTAATATGCGAGCGATACTCTTCGGCATCCTTAACGCATTTCTTCCCGGTGCCGCGTACCTCTTCCTGCGTCGAAGACAAGTGTTCGGTACATTTATACTTGTTAGCGGGATCGCATACCTTGCAAGCGGGTTTTTCGAGCCGGAGACAGGGTCATTTTTCTTCGCGACAACACAGGAAGGGAAAATCTTTGAAGCAATCGCGCTAGTTACCGGCATGTTCGCATTCGGATACGACGCATACTCGCTCGCAAAAGAGAACTAAATTGGTTTCGACTGAGCACTTTTGATATACTCGCTTCATGATGAGCGATGATACTGACATGGACGTTGAATTCGAGCCCGAGGAAGACTTCGGAGACATCGACGCTGCAAAGGCGAAGATAAAAAAGCTAAAGGACGACCTCGCGAAGGTAAAGAAGGAGAAGCAAGAGTACCTCGATGGTTGGCAGAGATGTAAAGCGGACTCAATAAATACTCGAAAGGATGCCGAGTCGAGGGCTTCGCGAACCGCAGAATTGCTCCGTGAGGCATTAGTGCATGACATTATCCCGGCCCTCGATAGCTTCGATATGGCTACACAGAGTGACGCGTGGGCTACCGTAGGCGATGGCTGGCGCAGCGGGATGGAGATGGTGCGAGATCAGCTCGTAGATGCCCTTAAAAGGCACGGTATCGAGCGGTACGGGAAGATTGGTGATAGTGTAGACCATGCGCTACACGAGGTCGTCCAGGAAGTGGACGATGCGCCAGGAAAATCCGGTGAAATCGTGCGCATCCTTCGCTCCGGATACAAGACATCCGATCGCATTCTTCGCCCAGCTCAAGTCATAACGAAAGTGTAGCGGACAAAATCTTGACAAGGATAGCGACGAGACTTAATAATATTGGTCGCATTACTCTTTTCTCAATACATTTGTATGTCAAAAATACTTGGAATAGACCTCGGCACAACGAACTCAGCGATGGCAATCGTACGTGGGGGCGAGCCGGAAATAATTGAGAACGCAGAAGGCGCACGAACGACTCCGTCCGTTGTCGCCATTTCAAAAGCAGGGGAGCGCCTCGTGGGTCTTCTCGCACGTCGCCAAGCCGTTACAAATCCAAAAAATACGATCTACCAGATCAAGCGCTTCATCGGCCACTCATTTGATGAATCTGCTGTCCAGAAGGATCGCGAGTCGGTCCCGTATGAAATGCGTAAGGCGGATAACGGCAGTATCGAGGTTAAAATGGGCGACAAATGGCACCGACCAGAGGAAATCTCTGCAATGATCCTTCAGAAATTGAAGGCTGATGCAGAGGCAAAGCTCGGAGAGCCTATAACAGAGGCGGTTATTACTGTCCCTGCATATTTCAACGACTCTCAACGACAGGCGACAAAGGATGCAGGCAAGATCGCTGGTCTTGATGTGAAGCGCATCATCAATGAACCAACTGCCGCAGCGCTCGCGTACGGATTCAATAAAAAGAAAAACGAGAAGATAGTCGTATTCGACTTCGGTGGAGGAACCTTCGATATTTCCGTACTTGAAGTAGGAGATGACGTGATCGAGGTTCGCTCTACGGACGGAGATGCTCACCTTGGAGGAAAAGATCTCGACCAAAAAATAATGAACTGGATCGCTGACGAATTCAAAAAGGAGTCCGGCATTGATGTGAAGAATGATCCGCTTGCGCGTCAGCGCCTCGATGAGGCTGCAGAAAAGGCAAAGATCGAACTTTCAAGCGCAATGGAAAGTGAGATCAACATCCCATTCATTACTTCCGATGCGTCGGGTCCTCGTCACCTGCTTCTCAAACTCTCACGTGCAAAACTTGAGGATCTTGCGAGCGAATACATCGAGCGCGCAATGATGATAACGAAGCGCGCGATGGACGCGTCTCCATTTAAAATTGGAGACTTGAATGAGGTTATTTTGGTGGGTGGTCAGACTCGCATGCCAGCACTCCAACAGCATGTAGAGAAATTCTTCGGAAAGAAACCGAACATGAGCGTGAACCCAGACGAAGTCGTGGCAATTGGCGCTGCAATACAGGGCGGCATCATGCAGGGTGAAGTGAAAGACGTGCTCCTTCTTGATGTTATTCCACTTTCTCTTGGAATTGAGACACTCGGCGGTGTGGCGACCAAAGTCATCGATCGCAATACGACAATCCCAACATCCCGTTCACAAACATTTTCCACGGCGTCCGATAATCAACCTTCAGTTGAGATCCACGTGGTCCAGGGAGAGCGCCCGATGGCGGCAGACAATAAATCCCTCGGCCGATTCAATCTCGATGGTGTACCTCCTGCTCCTCGCGGTATTCCGCAGGTGGAGGTCACATTCGATATCGACGCAAACGGTATTTTGAGCGTAAAAGCAAAAGAAAAGACGTCCGGTAAGGAGCAGTCCATTCGCATAGAAGCGCGCTCCGGTCTTTCGGACGCTGACGTAGAAAGAATGCGCAAAGAAGCAGAAGCACATGCCGGTGAAGATCAAAAGAAGAAGGAGCTTGTAGAGGCTCAGAACGCAGCAGATCAGCTTACCTATGCGGCAGAGAAGGCTCTCAAGGAACACGGCGATAAGGTAGGGGACGATATCAAGAAAAACGTTCAAGAAAAGATCGACGCACTCAAATCAGCACGAGGCGGAACTGACACAGCTGGAATTAAAACTGCCTCGGACGCACTAAATACTGCGATGAGCACGATCGGCGAAGCGATGTCTAAGGGTCAGCAAACACCACCACAAGAGCCTCCAAAAGAGGGTGGCGAGTCCGAAACTAAATGAAATTAGGAACCTACGAGCACTACAAAGGTAAGAAGTATAGGGTGATTGGAGTTGCAAGACACAGCGAGACACTCGAGGAGTATGTCTATTACGAGTGCCTGCATGAAAATGACACATCTCAATTTTGGGTCAGACCTCTAGCGATGTTCAACGAACACGTTGTTGTGGATGGAAAACGAATACCCCGATTCAAATATATCGGGGATTGAGAGGTCGCAAGAAGGGCTATAATGATTGATTATATGCCCGAGCAAGCACCAAAAAAGGGAGCCGCGAGACATGTCCTCCTCGATTATTGGAGGCATTCTCTCCGATACCCGTGGTTCGTCATATCACTCTTTGTGGTGGGGGCCCTTATACAGGTCGCGGTCATTGTTTCGCCGCTTTTTCTTAAAGATTTTATCGACATAATTTCTGTTGCATCTCCAACAGATGCAACTCCTGGAATTGTTACTGCGCTCTGGCTATTTGCGCTATTCACATTCCTCGCATGGGGACTGAGGCGATTACAGTTCCTTCTCATCGCAAAGCTAGAGTCACGCGTCATGTCGGACTTAAGTACGTCCTCCTTCAACTACATAATCAACCACTCGTATCATTTCTTCGTCTCAAATTTCGTAGGCTCGCTTGTGCGTCGTGTCACGCGGTACGCAAAATCGTACGAAGTCATCGCCGACGCAATTCTATTCCAACTTTTTCCTGGCGTGCTTCTTGCAGGCGGCATTATTTTTATTTTGTACCTTCGTCACCCACTGCTTGGCCTCGGACTTGCTGTGTGGCTCGTACTCTTCCTTTCGCTCCAGATATTTCTCATCAATAGGATTCATTCCTACCGTGTAAAGGCGGCCGAGGACGATAGTGCCGTGACAGGCGTTCTCTCCGACGCACTCTCTAATCAATCTACAGCTGCACTCTTTTCGGGAATACGTCATGAGCGAAGGCGTTTTGCTGAATCTGTTGGTCAACTTCAAAAATCAAGGTATCGAGCCTGGCGCTCGGATGACAATGTATGGGCTATTCAAGGATTTCTTATCGCTACGGTGAACATTGGTCTTCTTTTTGGCGCACTTGTGCTCTGGCGCCGAGGACTCCTTAGCGTGGGAGATTTCGTGTTGATACAAACCTACCTTTTGACTCTATTCGAGCGTCTGGTGCAAGCAGGGCGCGAAATAAAGCATGTATTTAGTGCTATCGCTGAAGCTACAGAGATGTCGGAAATACTTCGCATACCTCATGAGATCCGCGACAATCCTGACGCAGTACCCCTCGTCATTCAGAAAGGAGAGATCGTGTTCGATAACGTCGATTTCAAGTATTTCGACGGGCACCCGGTCTTATCCAAATTCTCTCTCATTGTTAAGGGAGGTGAAAAAGTAGCGTTTGTGGGGCCATCTGGCGCAGGAAAAACCACCGTGACCAAATTACTCCTCCGCCTATATGAAATTACCGGCGGGGAAATTCGTATCGACGGGCAAAATATCAATACTGTGACGCTCGAAAGTCTACGTAAACACATCGGTTTTGTTCCTCAAGATCCAGTACTTTTCCATCGAAACCTTTTAGAAAACATTCGCTACGGACGACAGGACGCGACAGAAGAAGAGGTGATGGAGGCTGCCAAACGTGCCCATTGTCATGAATTTATTCTTAGGATGCCCCATGGCTATCAAACTCTGGTGGGAGAGCGCGGCATCAAACTCTCTGGTGGAGAAAGGCAGCGCATTGCGATCGCTCGTGCGATCCTCAAGAATGCGCCTATCCTTGTGTTAGATGAAGCAACATCAGCACTCGATTCAGAGTCAGAGTCGCTTATTCAGGACGCATTTGAAACTCTCATGGAAGGAAAGACCGTTATCGCGATCGCACACCGTCTCTCGACCGTTATAAAGATGGATCGCATAGTTGTTATCGAAGAAGGGAAGGTAACTGCAGAAGGATCTCATGAAGATTTACTCGCTCAAGAAGGCCGCTATCAGACACTCTGGAACATCCAGGCGGGCGGCTTTACTGATGAAAATGCAAAGGAAGGAGAGGATATTTAGTCGTCGCTTTGCATTTCCTTGCGTCCAGATATAATGGAAATATGAAAGACTACTATCAGATTTTGGGAGTCACCAAGAGCGCAAGCGAGGACGATATAAAGCGTGCATTCAGAAAGCTCGCGCAAAAATATCATCCAGACAAAAAAGGAGGCGACGAAGCAAAATTCAAAGAAGCGAGTGAGGCATACGCCGTTCTCTCCGATAAAAAGAAGCGCGCTGAATACGATACGTACGGAAAAACATTCGCGGGAGGTGGCCCGACAGGCGGAGGTGCAGGAGGATTCGACTTTTCGAATTTCAATTTCGGTCAGGGTTTCGAGGGCGCAAATTTCAACGGACAAGAATTTGATCTTGGGGATATTTTCGGAGAATTCTTCGGTGGTGGGCGCGCGAGCGCACGCCGCGGACGTGATATTTCCATTGATCTTGAGCTACCATTCAAAGAAGCTGTATTTGGAACTGAGCGTCGCATCCTGATTGCGAAAACCTCGACGTGTGTCTCATGTGAAGGCACGGGCGCAGCAAAGGGATCGAAAACCGTTACGTGCTCCTCGTGTAATGGAAAGGGTGAGATGAGAGAAGCTCGCAATACTTTCTTTGGAACATTCTCGTCCGCAAGACCATGTCAGAAATGTCGCGGCCGAGGCGAAGTGCCTGAAGCGCCTTGTCCAACATGCCGTGGCGAGGGTGTAGCAAAACGCGAAGAAGAAATACGAGTGACTGTTCCCGCGGGCGTATCCGATGGAGAGATGATCCGTATGCCACGAATGGGGGAAGCTGTTCCCGGGGGATCTGCGGGCGATTTGTACGTTAAATTGCACGTACGACCTGACAAACAATTCACGCGCGAGGGGAATAACCTTGTGACTTCTCTTTCAATCAAACTCACTGACGCGCTCCTAGGAAGGGAATACCAAATCCGCACTTTAGAAGGGGAGGAGCCTCTTACCGTACCTGCAGGAGTAAATAACGGGGAAATACTTCGCGTGCGCGGACGAGGAGTGCCTTACGGCCGCGGATCGCGCGGAGATTTGATGGTTCGCATTGATGTAGTGTTCCCAAAGAAACTCTCAAGAGCTGCACATGAATTGATTGAGAAGCTGCGAGGCGAGGGACTCTAGGTAAAGAGTTGTTAACGTTTTGAAAAATACATCCACTTCAAGCACGTGTTGCGTGATATCATTTTTTTAATGGATTTCGGTTCAATAGGAGGAGTCGCGACCAATATTCCGGTAGATTGGTTCATCATCGGCGTATTCACGCTCCTTTTTGCGTTTGATACTTGGAAAAGCGGCTCTGGACGAGCCTGCGCGATCGCTCTGGCGCTTCCTATCGCAATGATCCTTACGGAAATGCTATCAGAGACTTTCCTACTTGGAACTTTCGTAGGGGAGCTCACGACACCAATACTCGGCGCCATTATCTTTTTCATATTTTTCGCAGCACTGTATCTTCTCATGCGCCGTATCGATTCTTCGTACGGAGGGGAATCTGGCCGACCCTTACAGGCAATTCTGATTGGCTTTGCATGCGCTGCAATTTTTGTTGTTATCTGGCTCGAAGTGCCTGCTCTCTCCGCAGTTTGGAAATTCAATGACGCGACGACTGCAATCTTTGGCGAAGCATATCGATTCTGGTGGCTCCTCGGCTCCTACGCCACTTTGGCATTTGTAAGACGATAGGGAGACGAACCTACCCGTTTATTTACACAGGGAGGGGTTGTTTTTAACTCCTCGGGGAGTACAGTCAGAGCATGGAATCTGCGGCCTCCCATAATAGGCCAGAGGAATGGATAATGCGCTATAACAAGCGCATTGATTGTATTCTGCTTCAGAAATGGGGAGCATAATTACTCGGACCGTAATACCGACACGACAGATGATTCCAGTATTCCCCGTTTTCAAAAAAATAGAAATAAGCGACCGGGAGGCTATAGAATCGTTCTCGCTGCGATATCCGCCATATTCTGATTTCAATTTCACAAACTTATGGGCATGGGATACGGAAGGGGTGCGCAAGATTTCCGAATTGAATGGCAACCTGGTCGTCCTTTTCACGGATTATCAGACAGGCGAACCTTTCCTTTCATTCCTGGGTACGAATGAGGTTCAGAATACTGCTCGATCGCTTTTACAGTTTGCCAAAGAATCGAATATGCCTTTGGCACTTCGACTCATAACTGAAGAATCAGCAACTCTACTTGATCATTCAGATCTACTTATAGAGCCGGATGAGAATAATCATGATTATGTATTCTCTGTTTCTTTATTAGCTGATCCAAAAGGAGGAGAGCTCAAAGAAAAGCGCAGTCTCGCGAACAGATTTGTGCGCGAAAATCCAGATGCACATTTTGAATTGAGACCGCTAAGAGATAGTGGGGTAGGGGAGCAGATTCTTAAGGCTCTCCATCGATGGGAACAGAAAAAGAAACAGGACAACAAGCCGTACGACATCGTGAACGAGGAAAAAGCTCTCATGCGCGTACTTGAGAGTGTTCAAAATGGAGAACTTGCAAACGACCGACTTTTTTTATCTGGTGTTTTCTCAGGCGGCAATATGCTTGGTTTTTGTATCGACGAGATAGTCCCGGACAAATACGCGATATCACATTTTATTAAGGCAGATAATTCTTATAAGGGTATCTACGAATTCCTAAATGAGAAAGTTGCACAATATCTATCTGCCCACGATGTTGATTTTTGGAATTGGCAACAGGATCTGAACATTGAAGGACTGCGGACCGTAAAGCAGAGCTACCACCCAGTAAAGTTACTGAAGAAATGTACCATCTCCTACGGCTCGAGTGATACTCTAAAAGAAATATCCAACAATATATGAGCTGGTTCTTTCTTACACTGATTGCGCCTTTTCTATATGCTCTTACAAATCATATAGACAAACACTTACTCGAAAAATACTTCAAGACAGGGGGAGTAGGTACCCTGATGTTGTTCTCGTCCCTTCTCTCAGCACTGGCGTTGCCATTTTTACTATGGGCAGACCCGACAGCATTAAGCATGAGCACAACGAGCATCCTTACTCTCTCGATCGTTGGACTTCTTAATATCCTCGTACTTTGGTTTTATCTACTTGCATTGAGGGACGAAGAGGCTTCCGTTGCGATTGTTTTCTATCAACTTGTGCCCGTTTTTGGCTTGGTGCTCGGCTATTTCATCCTCAATGAGACCTTAACGCAAATACAACTCATTGCTATGGCAATCATTATTTTTGGCACAACTATCATCTCATTCGAAATAGACGTCGAGAACAACTTCAAACTACGCAGACAGACCGTCGCCCTAATGCTCGCGGCGTCTTTCTTTTGGGCTCTCGGCTCGGTCATATTTAAGGCCGTCGCTCTTGAGGAAAATGTATGGAGGTCTCTCTTTTGGGAGCATCTCATGCTTACACTTGTGGGGATCTGTCTTTTCACATTTATGCGCTCCTACCGTATTCACTTTTTGGCGGCCATACGCAATAACTCACGAGCGATCATGTCACTTAACTTCGCTAACGAGGGTCTATACATGCTCGGGAATCTCATTTTCGCATTTTCGTATTTACTTGCCCCAATCTCACTTATATTGCTCGTAGATTCATTCCAACCCATCTTCGTCCTATTAATCGGCATCGCTCTTACACTTTTCTTCCCTCGAATATCTGTTGAGAAGATTCATGCGAGACACTTATCACAGAAAGTCCTCGCTATCTGTATCACTGGCATAGGCACCTACCTACTCCTAGCTTTTTAAGGAGCGGAAACACATATCGACTGCATTTGTCTTGCTATACTTTATAAACCATTCAACATGAGCTTTCACGATTCTATATTTCACTACACACTTATCGCTCTCATCATTTTTTTGATTGGCGCTTCTTATTATCGATTTTTTGTTATTTCAGACTACATAGTCGCATATGAGGGCACGTGCGACCCACGGGTGCATGACTGCTTTATTGGCTGCGCAGACGATGCTTGTACAGAAGAGTATTATTATTCCAAAGTTCAAAAACATGCCGCAGAGTTATATGCCGAATGTGGCGCTGACATTACGGATTGCGAAAAAGCAAACCTCTGCCTTCCTGAAGACGAGGGTCAATGTGTGATTCAGTATTGCGATCCTGTTACGGACGGCGAATCATGCGAGATACTTACGGCAATACCGGGGATGGAACGGCCTTCTAATCTCGAAGATGCCGGGTCAGACACCGACCGCAACAATATTCCAATACTATGATCTGCAATCTATTCCCGCCAACAACATTCTTCTTATTTTCTTCTGATATACCAGAGCTTCTCTACTATTCTCACATACCAGCCACTGTTGTTGCACTGCTCGTTGGATTTTTTGTCTTCCTGAATGGTCCAAAGGTCTTACTAAATCGACTTCTACTCGTAATTTCTATTTGTTTCTCTCTGTGGGCATTCTCGAACATGGTTCTGTGGACTAATATCCATAGCGATACGCTACTTTTGTTTTGGACATTCTATACGGTACTTTTCAGTTTTATATCCGTTTTTTCTGTGTATTTCATCTACGTATTCTTATATAAAAAAGATATCTCCTTCAAGCTGAAGATGGTCCTCCTCGCGCTCCTTGCTCCGGCACTCATCTTTGGGGCGACCAGTCTAAATATAAGTGGATTCGATATTACAAATTGTGACGCGTTTCAATTCGAAGGACTGTTTTATAAGATGTATTACATTGGCCTTAGCGTTATAGCGATGGTGTGGATTTTGATTCTGCTTGCACGTAAATACAGGATTTCCGCACCTGATTTCCGTAAACAAATTGTCCTCATGGGGATGGGAATTGAGCTCTTCCTCTTTTCATTCTTTACACTCTTGTTCCTCGCGACATATTTGACGGCAGTTGGTCTATTTGATGATTCCAGACTCGAGTTATACGGCCTTTTTGGGATGATGATATTCATGGTGTTTATCGGGATTCTCATTGTGAGATTCCGGACGTTCAATGTTGCCCTCATCGGAGCACAAGCCCTCGTAATTGCACTTGTAGTTCTTATCGGATCGATGTTTACATTCACCGACTCCGTAATAAATACTGCTTTAATTGCCGTAACGTTAGTTCTTACCGGTGCTGTTGGGCTAGTCCTTATACGTGCAGTGAAAAAGGAAATAGAGCAACGCAAATTTATTGAGAAGCAGGAGAAAGAGCTCGAACAAGTGAACCGCGAACAAGAGACACTGCTACACTTCATCAGCCATGAGGTGAAGGGTTATCTAACCGAAAGTCAGGCAGGATTTGCCTCGATCGTTGAAGGAGATTTCGGAGCAGTGCCCGCACAGGTAAAGACAATGGCTGAAGATGCTCTTGCGAATGTCCGTAAAGGCGTTTCTACTGTCATGGATATTCTTAGCGCATCGGATCTCAAGAAGGGAAGTGTAAATTATAAAAAAGAGCCGTTTGATTTTAAAGCGTCCGTACTTCAAGTTATCTCAGATTTGAAACCCTCCGCGGATGAAAAGGGGGTCTCTCTCGATGCTGTAATAGGGGACGGAGAATTTAAGACCGTAGGGGATGAACACAAGTTAAAGCAACACGCCATCCGGAATCTTATCGACAACGCAATAAAATACACACCAAAGGGAGCGATCCGTGTCGAGTTGATTCGTTCCGGTGAAAAACTGCGCTTCACCGTTGAGGACAACGGCGTTGGTATCACACCCGAGGATATGAAAAACCTTTTCACTGAAGGTGGTCATGGTAAAGACTCGCTCAAAGTAAACGTGCACTCCACAGGATACGGTCTCTACATTGCAAAGCGAGTAGTCGAAGCTCATGGAGGCAAAATCTCAGCTGAATCAAAGGGCGGCGGCAAGGGAGCACAGTTTATCGTGGAACTCCCCGTAGCTTAGAAATTAGCCCATTTTCTGCTATATTTAGGCCCATGCAGCGGTTATTTACTGGTTTACAGCCCTCCGGCAGCTTGCACATAGGGAACTATTTTGGAGTCCTTAAACCGCTCGCCGATATGTACCAAAAGTACGACGGCTATCTCATGGTCGCCGACTACCACGCACTCACGACTCTAAAGAATCCTGAAGAACTTCGATCCAACATATTGAATATCGTTCGTGATTATCTCGCAGTCGGCATTGATCCAAAAAGGATAACCATTTTTCAACAGTCTCAGGTTCCTCAGCATACTGAGCTAGGTTGGATATTTAATACACTCGTTACAACAGCGTTCTTGGAGCTCGCTCATGCGTACAAGGACAAAGAGGCCCGGGGGATAGAAACAAATGTTGGTCTTTTTGATTATCCTGTCCTTATGGCAGCGGACATTCTTCTCTATGACACAGATGTGGTCCCCGTGGGGCAAGATCAGAAACAACACGTTGAATACACACGCGAAATTGCAGCGAAATTCAATAATCAGTACGGTCAGACATTCAAAGAGCCGAAAGAACAGATCCTCCGCGATGTTGCAGTGGTCCCTGGCACTGACGGAAAGAAAATGAGCAAGAGTTACAAGAATACGATCCCGCTTTTTGGTTCCACAGAGGAAATCCAAAAAGCAGTTATGAGTATCGTCACTGATTCAGGGGGTGAGAGCCCTGAGCATGTATACAACATTCACCGTCTTCTAAAGAGCGAGGACGAGCTTGGCCCGATATATAAGGCGAACAAAGGTAAGTACAAGGCAAGCAAGGATGCGCTCATCGCCGATATCGAAGCTCTTATTGCACCGATGCGTGAACGACGAGCCTCTATTTCCGACGAGGACGTAACGCGCGTGCTTAAAGAGGGGAGCGAGCGAGCCAAAGCCTACGCGGAGAAAAAAATGACTGACGTTCGCTCGAAAGTCGGCGTTACACTTTAAAATATGGCAACACGAACACTCATTTCTGAATTGAAGGATAAAGTCGGTGAATCCGTGACAATTAAAGGCTGGATTTCCGTACGTCGCGATCAAGGAAAAATGGTCTTCTTTGATATTCGCGATCGATCCGGCACAGTTCAAGCTGTAGTACTGCCAAAAAGTGCAGCAATTGAGGCCGCAAAGGAGACACGGCTTGAATCAGTAGTTTCTGTCGAGGGAAAAGTGAATCAGCGTCCTGAAAAAAATCGAAACGCTAAGGTTCAGAACGGCGATATCGAGCTTGAGGTACTCGGCCTCACAATTCTCGCGCAAGCAGAAGTGCTGCCATTCGATATGTCTGCGGATGGCTTTAATCTCGACTCAACGACAGAGCTCGATCACCGCGCTCTCACGCTTCGTCACCCGCGTTTTCGCGCGATCTTTAAGGTTCAAGCTGTCATCATTGATTCATTCAGAGAGTTTATGAAGTCACAAGACTTCTTGGAATTCCAAGCCCCTGCGATCGTGCCCGCAACGGCAGAAGGCGGCTCGGAAGTCTTCCCGATAAAATATTTCGACCAGAAGGCGTACCTCTCTCAGTCACCACAGCTCTACAAACAGATCGTAATGACCGCATTCGAGCGAGTATTTTCTGTAAACAAGGTATTCCGTGCGGAGCCGAGTGCGACGACCCGACACCTCACAGAAATTGTTTCTCTCGATGCTGAAATGGCATTCATCGATTCGTGGCGAGACGTGAGAGACATGTCAGAAAAAACAGTAAAATTCATCCTGAAACAATTGCAGGAGAAATGCGCGACTGAATTGGAATTCTTACAGGCAACCCTACCAGTCATAATCGAGGAAACACCAACCCTCTCTCTCACTGAGGCTCAAGAAAAAATCGAAGCAAAGAGTGGACGAAAGGTTGTAGGAGATAAAGACCTGAACCCCGAGGATGAGCGTACGCTGTGCGAAATTATCAAAGAAGAGACGGGTTCTGATTTCGTCTACGTATACGGCTATCCGACCCGACAGAAGCCATTTTACGTCTATCCAAACCCGGAGAAGCCAGAGTTTAACGAGGGCATGGACCTGCTTTGCCGCGGTGTCGAATGGCTCTCAGGCGGCCGACGCATCAATGACTACAATCAGCTTCTCGAGCACGTAAAACTATGGAAAATGGATCCTAAAAAGATTGAAATGTTCCTCGAAGCGTTCCGATACGGCGTTCCACCGGAAGGCGGCTTCGCTTTTGGTGCAGAACGCATGACTATGCAGATCTTGGGACTTAAAAATATCCGTGAAGCAGCAATGTTCCCAAGGGATATGAGCCGAATTGATCAGCGCCTCGCTACCGAAGAATAATAAGGAATATCCTGAGGAAACATGGATACGTTCAACATCACCACACACGTCTTTCAGGGACCACTCGAGACTCTTCTCAATCTTATTGAAGAGCGTAAACTTTCGATCTCTGAAGTCTCACTTTCAGAAGTCACTGACGCATATCTCGCATACGTCGAAAAGCTTCCTGAAATGCCGCTCGGGGAAACCGCGCAATTCATACTCGTTGCTTCCACACTTCTTCTTATTAAATCGCGCACTCTACTTCCCACGCTCGACCTTTCTGAAGAGGAGCGCGAGAGTGTCGTTGAACTCGAACGCCGACTTGCGCGTTACGCACTCATCAGGAAAACCGCAAAACTTCTCCGCGGCAGCTGGGGAACTTCGCCGCTTCTTCTTGCGACACGCGCCCCCCTTCGCGAGCCTGTATTCATGCCAGCTGAAACAACAACCTCGACACTGCTCAAGGCGGCACAAAGATTAGTTTCGATTTTGCCAAAACCTGAGGCCATGGCTCGAGCTATGGTGGCTCCTATTCTTGCGCTCGAAGATGTTATTGCCGGGCTGAAAGAGCGTCTAACAACAGCATTCAAGGCTAGCTTCAAAGAGCTCACTCGATCAAAAAACAAACTCGATACCATCGTATATTTCCTCGCTGCGTTAGAATTAGTGCGCTCGGGATCAATAAGCGTGACACAGGAGCGTCTCTTTGAAGACATAATTCTTACCTCCGAATCAACCGGCGTACCTCGCTACGGCACATGAATATGACACCTACTAAAAGTATCGAACAAATCGCATCGGCAGCTGAAGCAATGCTTTTCGCAGAAGGCGGCCCAATGTTGCGCAAAAAACTAGCGACCGCATTAGAGTGCAAAGAAGCTGAACTCCAGGAAGCGCTCGCCGCCCTCTCTGCAAGGCTTACGGGAGGAATTTCACTTGTCCAAACAGACTCTGAAGTAAGTCTCGCGATCTCTAAGGAATCATCAGGCGTCGTCTTAGCTGCACAGAAGAAAGAGCTCTCTCGAGACATCGGCGAAGCGGGCCTCGAAGTACTCTCTATTATTTTGTATTGCGGACCTTCGACGAGAGCGCGCATCGATTACATCCGCGGTGTAAATACTGCTTCAACGCTGCGTGCTCTGCTTTCTCGCGGACTTATTGAGCGGGAAGGAAATCCAGCTGATGCCCGCGAGTATTTGTACAAACCTTCCGTAGAACTCCTCGCACATCTCGGCGTCTCCAGAAGGGAAGAGCTTCCCGATTATGCTACGATATCCGCCGAGCTTGCGCGTTTTGAGCAGGAGCAAAAAAATGATAATGGAAATACCGAACCAACTACCGAATAGCGCTCCGCTGACTTCGCTCCCACAGAGCATTTATTCCCGCAATATCGTGGTCACGATCGTTGGCGTCCTTATAATCCTGACAGCGGTCCTCATCGCAATAATCGGGTATTCACCGATACGTAACGAAACTTCTACTAACCTTGCTACTGCGGCTGCAGCGACCGAGACTGCATTCCGAGATGTAGAGATCCTTGGAGGTGCCGCGATCGTCATCGATCTTCAGACGAGGAAGGTACTCTTCGAGAAAAATGCAGACGCGCAGCTTGCGCTCGCTTCTCTTACAAAAGTTCCCCTGGTGCTGGCAGCAGCAGAGGTATTACAACCGAACACAATAATTCGAATCCCAAGAGAGATCCGGAGCGCGATGGGAGTGACCTTATTCAGAGAAGGAGAGGCGTGGAGCATACAGGACATCATTGATGCAACCCTCATCACCTCATCAAATAGCGGAGCTGAATTTCTATCTGAGCTCGCTAACGAGGAAATGCATGCAAAGTATCCACTCTCGCCGAGCGAAAAGGCCGTTCTATGGAGAATGAATGAGATTGCTAAGGAACTTGGCTTGAGCCAAACGTATTTTCTGAATGTAAGCGGACTAGATATTTCCACATCTCTTGCTGGCTCATACGGATCAGCACGCGATGTCGCAACAATGCTCGCGCACGCGTTCGAGGAAGACTCATCGCTTTTTTCGGGGACAGCACGAGGGGGAGTTCTTCTCACTTCGGAGGAGGGATCCGAGATTACTGCTGTTAACACCAACGAATCCGAGAGCGTGATCCCGGGTCTTATTATGGGGAAGACCGGGTTTACGGACCTAGCGGGAGGAAATCTCGGTGTAGTATTTGATGTAGGGATAGGCCATCCCGTGGTCATCGTTGTTCTAGGTTCGACACCAGACGGTCGGTTTGCCGATGTGCAGGCCCTGCGAGAGCGAACCATCTCTTCAATAACTTCTCAATAAATACATATGCTCCCAGATATCGTAAAAGTACTTGTTCCAGCCACGGCTTCATTCTTGATCGGAATGGCAATAACGCCGATCATCACTCACTATTTGTACAAATATAAGGCATGGAAAAAGACTGCAGGAAAGACCGCGCTCGATGGCTCCGTCGCCGAAGGGTTCAATAGACTCCATGGCACGCGCGAGGTGCGGGCTCCGCGTATGGGAGGAATCATCGTATGGGCAAGCGCTGCTCTCACTGTAATTGGCATTGCGCTTTTTGCCGCCTTTTTCCCAAGTGAGACAGCGGAGAAGCTCAACTTTCTCTCTAGGAATCAGACGTGGATCCCCCTTGCAACGCTGCTCCTAGGGGCATTTGTGGGCCTTGTAGACGACTTAATGGTCATACGGCCAGGCGGAAAAGGAGTTCCACTTGTCGCTCGAATTGGCCTCGTTACAGTTCTGTCGTCGGTGATCGGTTGGTGGTTTTGGGACAAACTTGATGTCACAACTATCGGAATTCCGTTTGGCGCACCACTTGAAATCGGTTGGCTTGTCGTGCCTCTTTTTATGCTTGTCGCACTTGCACTCTACGCCTCCGGCGTTATCGACGGCATTGATGGGCTCTCAGGGGGTGTCCTCGGTAGCATATTCGCTTCATACGCAATCATCGCGTTCGCTCAGCAGCAGATCGATGTCGCCGCGTTTTCTGCTGCGATCTTAGGAGGCCTACTCGCGTTCCTTTGGTTCAACATACCTCCCGCGCGATTCTATATGTCCGAAACGGGGACAATGGCTCTTACCCTTACGATCGCGACTCTCGCATTCACGACAGATTCGCTCGGCGGGGGAGTTGGTATTGCAGTACTTCCGATCATAGGAGCAATTCTTGTTGCCACTGTGTTTTCTATAATCTTACAAACCATTTGGAAGAAATTCTTGGGAAGAAAACTGTTCCGTATCGCTCCACTTCATCATCATTTCGAAGCGCTAGGCTGGCCAGAATACAAAGTCGTTATGCGGTACTGGGTCCTTTCAATCGTATTTGCGTTCGCGGGTGTGACAGTCGCACTCACGTCTATCTAATACGATGTCAAAACACAGCGCACGAATTGATAAACCGCTTGCCATTATTCTCCTCCTTCTCGTCGGAGGCGGGATGATGATCTTTTCGTCCGCTGTATTCGGATCTTTAGGACGAGGTGTTGCTCACGCATCGTCAGTCGCTTTTAATCATTTCGTATTCGGAGTTGGCGCAGGAACAGTCCTCTTGATTGCGGCAACTTTCATAAACTACAAAACCTGGAGACGTTTCGCGCCTCACCTTTTTATTCTCTCTCTTATCGCAACCGCGATGGTGTTCGTACCATTCATTGGCTTCGAGCACGGTGGGGGAAAGAGATGGATCGTTCTCTTCGGGCAGACCTTCCAACCGTCAGAAGCGCTTAAGATCGGCACGGTTATCATGGCCGCCGCGTATTTTTCGATGATACGTACACGAATTGAAGATATGCGATACGGACTCGGGGGACTTGGTGCGATCCTGATTGGTCCCGTTATTCTTCTCATGCTTCAGCCAGACCTTGGAACCTTGGGGATCATCGTCATTTCGACACTTGCAGTATTTGTTGCAGCGGGTGCGCGCTTTCGTGACCTTGCGATCGTTATCTGCGTAGGTATCACAGCGCTTGCACTTGTCGCGCTTTTCATGCCGCACGCGCGCGAGCGTCTTGTTACATTCGTTAACCCATCTCAAGCGCCACAGGCCGAAGGCTATCAGATCCGACAAGCACTTATCGCTGTCGGCTCCGGAGGTCTTACAGGACGAGGATTTGGACAAAGTGTGCAGAAGTTTACCTATCTACCAGAGCCGATGGGGGATTCTATTTTCGCGATAGCTGCAGAGGAATTCGGCTTCGTGGGAGCAGTCTCTATCATTGGGCTCTTCCTCGCATTTGTCCTGCGTAGTCTTGCCATCGCATCAAAAGTCACGGAATCATTTGGTGGACTGCTTATAGTGGGAATTGCCGCGTACCTCACGATCGAAGCATTCATAAACATCGGAGCAATGCTTGGGGTCGCTCCGCTTACAGGCGTACCTCTCACATTCATAAGTCAGGGAGGAAGCGCAATGTTAATGTGTCTTTTCTCCGCGGGAATTCTCCTTAATATCTCAAAATTTGCGAAATAAGATAAGATACACGCATGATTAAACTTAAACAGATCCAAAAAACCTACCTCCCAGAATTCGTCTACGGTGGCATGGATGGCGCCGTAACAACATTTGCTGTCGTAGCGGGTACAGTCGGGGCAGCTCTTTCGCCCACAATCGTTATAATCTTGGGATTTGCGAATCTTTTTGCCGATGGATTCTCCATGGCTGCTTCCAATTATCTATCCACCAAATCAGAGAGAGATCTCGGTAAAGGGGAGGGGAGTAAAGCTCCTATAAAAACCGCGATCGCCACCTTCATAGCATTCATTATCGTTGGGTTCGTCCCACTCCTTTCATTCGTGGCGGCAACGTTTTACGAAAGTATCCACCAGTACCAGTTCCAACTATCCATTCTGCTCACTGGAATCGCTTTCCTCATTATCGGTTTTGAACGAGGTCGCCTAGGGAACACCTCGATTGCTCGCTCTATCTTTTCAACGCTAACAATTGGCGGACTCGCGGCGTTTATCTCTTATATCGTCGGTTATTTGCTTCAGATGCTCATATAGCGCACCTATCTAAGCTCGACCTGAGAGGTCTACAATAGCCCGAAATTGCGGTAAAATAGGCAGAATGAAAATCGCGCTTTTAGGTGGTGGAAGTGGGGGTCATTTTTACCCTCTTATTGCCGTTGCAGAAGCACTTGAAGACATCACGAAAGAACGCAGACTTATCGAGCCAGACCTTTACTACATCGGCCCCGAGCCATTTGATGCGGAAACCCTTCTCGAACACGAGATACAACATATTCCAGGTTCAGCGGGGCGCACCCGTCGATACTTCAGCATTTTAAATTTCTTCGATGTGTTCCGAACAGGCTTCGGAATTATTCGTTCTCTCATGACACTCTTCCGCCTCTATCCGGATGTCATATTCTCGACCGGTGGGTATGCAGCATTTCCTACTCTCTTTGCCGCTCGTATTTTAGGTATTCCAGTAGTTATATACGATGCTGATGCAGTTCCAGGACGAGTGTCATTGTGGTCGTCACACTTCGCCCGTTGGATCGCGCTTGCACATCCAGATTCTGCAAAAAGCTTCCCGGCGAAAGTAATGGAAAAGATCGCACAAGTTGGGCATCCAATACGAAAGGAGATAGAAAAAACTGCAGCTGAAGGTGGTCATGAATTTCTCCGATTGGATCCGACCGCACAAACGGTATTTGTGGTTGGTGGGTCCCTTGGCGCAACTACGTTAAATGAGACCCTGCTCGATGCGCTTCCTGAGCTCGTCACCAGATACAACGTCGTACATCAAACAGGCATCGCGAATTTAAAAGAAGTCACTGAGCTGTCCGAAGTCATTTTGAAGAATTCTCCGAAGCGTGATCGATATCGATCCTTCGGACTACTAAACACCTTGGCTCTCCGAATGACCGCGGGGATTGCAAATGTGATCGTCTCTCGCGCAGGGAGCGGCATGATATTTGAAATTGCAGCCTGGGGAGTACCGGCAATCCTCGTTCCAATTCCGACTGACGTCTCCCACGACCAGATCGAAAATGCGTTTTCATACGCCCGCGCGGGAGCCGCGACCGTCCTAGAGCAGAAGAACCTCACGCCCCACCTTCTTGTTGCGGAAATAGACCGCCTCATGGGAGATCCCGTGCTCCAAGCAAAGATGAAAGAAGCTGCGCATGCCTTTGCAAGACCGGACGCAGCGAGAAAGATAGGAGAAATACTCATTGAAACAGGTCTCGAGCACGCACCGAAATAATAGCTCGTCATATTTGTATGTCATCAAAAGTGGTAACACGTTTTCCTCCGAGTCCGACTGGATTTTTTCATATCGGGAGTGCTCGCACTGCGCTTTTTAATTATCTGTTTGCTGCTCACCATAAGGGCTCGATGCTTCTGAGATTTGAAGATACTGACACAGCTCGCAGTAAGAAAGAATTCGAGGAAGATATTCTTGCGGGTATGAAATGGCTCAATCTGCCATACACACTTCCAAGTGTATACAGGCAGTCCGAGCGAACTGAAGTCTATAAAGCGGCACTTAAGCACTTATTCGATACAGACGCGGCATATATATCGGTAGAACCAGCTAAAGAAGACCCCACAAAGGAGGTGTCGGTTGTTCGTCTCCGAAATCCGGGAAAATCAGTGACCTTCAGCGACAGTATCCGTGGTGAAGTTACTTTTGATACTACGGAGCTAGGGGACTTCGTTATCGCACGAAGTATTGATGCACCTCTGTATCATCTCACTGTCGTTGTAGACGATCATGACATGGGTGTGACCCACGTCATCCGAGGAGAAGACCACGTGTCTAACACCCCTCGCCAGATCCTCATTCTTGAGGCTCTAGGCTATACGCGGCCGCAATATGCCCATATACCGCTCATTCTCGCCCCTGACCGATCAAAACTCTCAAAGCGTCACGGAGCTATCTCGGTTAATGAATACCGAGCTCAGGGCTTTCTTCCTGAGGCTGTTTTGAATTATTTGGCGCTCCTTGGTTGGAATCCTGGCACTGATAAAGAGATATTTTCTCTTGAAGAGCTCGTAGCGACTTTCGACATCACGAAGATACAGAAAGGAGGTGCGATATTCGATATAAAGAAATTGCGTTGGTTCAATCGTGAGTATTTACTCAAACTTCCCCCTGGGGAGTTCAATAGGGAAGCGGGTAAGGTACTGCGGGATGCGCTCACTGCACGAAACCTTCCAATAAATGAAGTCATTATCGAGAAAATTCTTCCTACCCTCCGCGAGCGCATCGAAGTATGGAGCGACATTACAGCTCAGGCGGATGCAGGGGATTTTGATTTCTTCTTTAAGGCGCCAGAAGTAGATCTCGCAAAAGTTCCTGGAAAGGGAATTGACGTCGCGACTACTACCACTCATCTAGAGCAAGTATTTACTCTTCTTTCTTCTATTACAGATAAAGACTTTACAAATGCCGAGTCTGTGAAAGCTGCTATCTGGGATTACGCGACGGAAGCGGGTCGCGCTGCCGTGTTATGGCCGCTACGCTACTCCTTAACAGGCAAAGATCGCTCTCCGGATCCATTTGTTGTGTCCTCTGTTATCGGGAAAGAAGAAACACTCTCACGCGTCAAAAGGGTAATAGATGCATTGAAAAAAACCTCATGAAGAAGGCCTATCTCAACACATCGCTACTTTCACTTTTTGCACTCATATTCCTCATCCCTACAGCATCCTCGGCGCAGTCCGCGGCTGAAATACGCGCTCAAATAGAGGCGCAGAATGCTCAAATTGAGGCACTCAATAAGGAAATCGCTGGCTATGAAAAGGAATTGACGGCTGTGGGTGCTCAGAAGCAAACGCTTCAGACTACGGTAGCGCAGCTCGATCTATCGCGAAAGAAAATAACCGCCAATATCAACGTCACGAAAAACAAAATCAGTACCTTACAGCTCGAATTGCAGAATCTCGCAAAAGATATTCAAAGGGCCGAGGGTTCAATTGGTGTGAACGAAGCGGGTCTTGCGGAGTCGATCCGCCGAGTGAATGAAGCTGAAACAAAGAGTATGGTGCTCGCCATGCTCTCATCAGCGAGTATTGCGACTTTGTGGAATGACGTAGACCAAGTGCGAGAACTACAGGACGCTATGAACACCGAGATTCAGGATCTTTCGGCTCAAAAGACTTCTCTTACAGAAACGAAGAACGCCACAGAGAGAAAGCAGGCTGAACTTGTCACGCAGCAGAAAAATCTAACTTCTCAGCAAAATTCATTGGACGTAACTCGTCGCGCACAAGCGGAACTCTTGGCTCAAACAAAATCAAAGGAATCAAACTATCAGGCACTTCTTGCTGAGAAAGTTGCTGCAAAAGCTGCCTTCGAGCGCTCGCTTGATGAGCTAGAGTCAAAATTGCAATTTACACTTGATCCATCTCGCGTTCCACCCGCAGGAAAAGGAATATTGCGATGGCCGCTCGATAACGTGTACGTGACACAGAAATTCGGTAGAACCGGAGATTCTGGTCGACTTTACGTATCTGGAACTCATAACGGAATAGATTTCCGAGCATCTATTGGTACTCCAGTAAAAGCAGCCCTCAGTGGCACAGTCGTCGGCACAGGTAACACTGATCTTATCCGGGGATGCTATTCGTATGGCAAATGGGTACTCATCAAGCACGGCAACGGACTCACAACTATCTATGCGCACCTCTCCGAGATAAAAGTGTCCCAGGGCTCTACTGTTTCAACAGGTGAAGTGATCGGTTACTCAGGTTTTACTGGCTACGCGACGGGCCCACATCTTCACTTCGGTCTCTACGCCTCCGACGCGGTCAGCGTTCAGCAATTGAGCTCGGGTAAAGGATGCGACAAGGCAGTAATCCCTGTCTCGGCTGCAAGCGGCTATATGGATCCGATGGATTACCTCTAATTCGTTCTCCACTCGGACTTCTCGAGGGTTTTGATTTCAAATTTCGTCACTTTACGCACGAGCCGAGAATTCTTTTTTGGCACAATAGGGAAGTGGCGGCTCTTGTCTAATCGTGTAACAAGATAATCCAAGTCTTCCTCAGAGGTCACCCATTTCTCTGGTGCAATTTTACTTAGATCAAATGGTGCGGAATATGCTTTCAAAGTCTTCCGGCCGTTCTGTAAGTAGTATTCGTGAAAATACGAGAGAGCAAGCTCTCGGATCGTTTTGTAGATGGGATCTCGCCACCTTAGAACTGCGTGGTTGGTTTTTGATATTGCGCCCCAATAACCGTTTTGTTTAAATAGCCCGACGACGTGATCATCATCGCCATCTAAAGTTTGTAAATCCAATAGAAGGGGAGTCGCGCCGTGAAATGCGAGCGCCGCGGCCGCGAGAAGCGCGCCTTCAAAACAGTGCGCCGTTTTCGCATGCAAAACCTTCCTCGGAGACATATAAGTCTCCCTGCCTTTTTCAAAATTAAATGGAAGGGAATCGAGGTAGTCTTGTATCTTATGCGGCGTAGAAAGCCGCCTCATTACAGCTCTTTCTTGGGGAGTGAGTGTGGCTCGTAATCGATCAATGTAAGTCATGAGCTGATTATACGTACAATATCAGTAGCACATAAAATTTGGATATAAAAGAAAAACTTTGCGAAAGTATAAAAATACACCGCCCGCCCCCAAAGCAATCTCAGGGGGCGGGCGTCCTTGGAATCGATCGTCGGATGACTAATCGTGGACTACTTCATCCCCAGATGAAGGTGACACGGGGGGAGTCACGACCGCTAGAAGCGCCCCGAAGTGGTTGTGCTCCGGGTTGTTGATGACGACTAGATCCCGCCACGCATCACCGAAGTCGGCCTTCAGTTGACCGACAACGTCCTCCATCGTTACGGGTGGTTCTTGGGCCAAGTACAGCCTCACGCCTTCACCGTTCCACGCGAGCATCTTCTTGAGCAAGATGTCCCTGGCCTCCACTCGACCAGGGTGCCTCTGACTCGCCCCGATAGAGAACTGAACCACCTTACCATCGAGAGCTTGCATGATGAGGGCTGGCATATTCGGGACGAACCTCCGGAGACCGGCCGCACTGACGAAGACGCCTCCTCGTCTTCCCTGGATCATACGAAGGTCCTTCGGCGCATTGCCACGAGCATCGTAGGGATCCATGATGAACCCGTAGCCGTCGTTGATTCGACGAAGAGTCCCCGTGTAGATCGTTGGATCGTTATCCATCGCAATTACCTTGTGGCCTTGACCATACATCCTGAAAGAGCGACCTTCTCCTCCAGGACTCTTAAACACCGTCGCGGCGTTCAAGACACTGGAGGAAATCAGAAAGTATTCAATTTCATATGACATTAAAAGTCAACACGAAAGGGAAGTCTCTCCCCTGGCAATACTTTTCAAAGAGGGGAGACGGAATATACTTTACTTGTGCTCGAGCGGGATGATGCTGTCTCATTGCCGCGGCGGGCACCCTTCCCCAACTTGTCTCCCTCAGGAGCGGGACCTCCTGTAGGCTCAGACAAAACCTCGCCTTCATTACTAGGGCGAGGTTCTGTTATTTTAAGATCTAGACTATCTTCCATTAATAATGCATAGTATTTCCTAGCCAACCGTGGATCATACTACCTACCCCTTAGGAGCGGGTTCACGGGACAGAACAATAAGCAATAAGGATCCAGCGCAGCACGCCCTGTCTGCGACTGTTTGGCCACCTTTCCTTGGATCTTCACACCCAAGGACCGCCCCGCAAACCCGACCGCCATCGGGAGCGGGGCTCTTTTCTTATAAGTGATATAGTCTTAGACATGCCAAGACAATTCGACTTTACAAACGGCCCCGACAAGATTTTCGTGGAGGCAACTAACACTGCAATAGGTCCAGGAAGGCTTCTTCTTGCAATGCATTCTGGTGAGAATGCTCACGTATTCGTCTTTGATATAAATCATGCAAAACAACTCAGCAGACTTTTAACCCAGAATGTTGAACATTACGAAAAGCAGTTCGGACCAGTTGATGGCCGACTTCCAACAGAACCTCTACCAACTCCGTTCAAATATAACGACGACGGAAAAGATTCCGGTGCTAATAAATAATAAGGAGAAATATCGGTCGTAGATACTAACAAGGGGTCCCTGGGCGGCATTTGTCGCCCAGGGATTTGCGGGACTTGGCAGAAACAGGATTCACTTCTTCTTCCTGCTTTCAGCGTCGAGCTTCACTACGCCCAACTTTTCACCCACCTCGAGCGCAATTTCGAGAGCGCCGAAGACGGGCGTGCCGACGAGATCATCGACAGCGTGAGTGACCAGAGCCGGGCCATGCGTCATCAACGCTTTCCCGACCACAGGACCAAGCTTGATTGGCGTCTTGGTATTCGACGTACCGTCTCCAGATGACTTCGGCTGCTCCTTCGAGACTTCCTGAACAACCGCCACCGCGATCATCACCGCAATTGGGAGAAGAAAAATCATCCGCGTACCGCCTTCTGTAAGAGCACGCTACGACCTTGTAGCAATTAATAGTGTTCCTACTCCAATAAAATGTCAAAGGCAGGGAAGTCAAACCCCAATTTTTTGAGATCCGAGTCCCCTGATCTAATAGCCTTTAAACGTAGGGGATTTAACAGAGACTCAAGTCCCCCAGGTCAAAAAAACCACTTTTAGGGCAGGAGAGTCGACCTCGTCCGAGAACCCAAGCATCTTGGCCACGAGATAAGAAAAAAGACACACCCGAGATTTGGGGAATCGTAGAAACTCAATGAGAAAGGCCATTCAGATTGGTATGCACTTGGTACCATAAACAGCATGCAAAATGCACTACAGAGGCATACAAGGCCGCTGCAGGAGGCCATAAGGATTGAGGTCCTGGGGCGGTAAAACCTGGTATAGGTGACGTAAAACAAAGATTGTGCGACACCCCGAGATGTCCATTCCCCAGATATTACACAATAGTTATCCACAGGTGTGTCAATACCCTCCCTTCATATAGTTTAGCTACTAATATTTTCTTATAAAAATATTTTTATCACGCAGATTGTAAAAAAGGGAGTTGAAAAAATGATGTGAAAAAGAGAGGAGAAAAGAGCGACTTGATAAGAGGTCCCCTGCCCCGGGGTGATATATGCGGTTTTTTTCACGAAAATGGTTGGGGATCAAATCTGCACTCCAGAAATTAATCTGGTATTTTGATTTAGATGCTCTTGAAAGGAAGTTTGGAAAAATTCTCATCAATATGAGAGTTTACTCCGATCCTCTTTCAGGGATATAGATCTTGAAAGATTCATTAATATACGTTATTGCGACCTCCTTACTTCTCATTTAAAAACTTTTGCCTGTAATATTTTTTCCGCCTCTGTATTGATGGTTTTTAAGAAAGTTCCAAAATTTTCTACGTTAACCACATCAATTAGGAAATAATCGTCGCTAGTGCTGACTTTTCCTTTATCGGGGTAGACGTAATTTGTCTCAATTAAAAAATTGTTATCAATGGGTTTTGTGGTTGCTTTACTTACATCGTCTTCTGCTACCACTTCTTTCAGGTTCTCAAAATTCCCACAAACAATTATTGGATAGCGCATTATTGATCCTTTAGTCTCTCGGTGGACATTAAACTTATGGAAAATTGGACCATCTGCCCATTGTTCGTAATAGACCAACGCCCTTAGACACTGACTAATTGCCTTATAGACCACATCTTCAGCGCCATGGACTGTAGAAAATAGTTTGGCTGCACGAGAATCTTGAAGATAATGCAGATCCCCATTAGAAATATCTGCGCCACCGCGTCCTGCAGAAAGAAGCCACAAACCTGTCTTAGACTCTAGAGCCTCAGTTAGTTTCTTTTGATTTATTTGATCGAACCAAACCAGGAACTCACTATTTATATATTTGCACTCAATAAAAAGTTGAATGTTCAATTGATGAGTTGATTCACTTCCAAAAGGCGCTGAATTAAATCGTTTCTCGGCGATAATATCTATCTCCTTCACTTGATCACCCACATTATCGTAATAGTAGGAGCTGACATTTATTGACCATCCATCGTTTTTAAGTGCCTGCACAGTCTTGAGATGAGTAATCATCCCACTCTTCTTAAAAATGTCGTCAGTTTTAGATAGGTTTTTGTCTCCTGTCAGTTTTTGCTTATCTCCCATCCATCAAGCATCCTCCTATTCAAATCCCCTGTCAATGGAATTTAGGAGGTGTATTATTCAGTAGAATTATGGCTTTTAAGCTTTTTATAGCCTTCTTGGTTGCGCTTGGTGGACTTCTCGTAGCTCTCGTCTTTTTGCTATTTACTATGGGATTTTGGTTTTTAGCTATGCCCTTTTATCATCAGTGCAATAAGGTTCAATCGGGCATGTCTACGGTGGAAGCGCAGCAGATAATGGCAAAGTATCTCGATAATCCGCGTGTACACATCTCACAGGAGTGGGGGCAAGATATGTCAGCACCGAGTGGCCATGGAATGTATATGAGCACCAAGGAGCTCGATATGCGCTGTATTATTTTCTATGAGGGCGACAAAGTATCTATAACGCAATTCTGGTACGACTAACTCCCTCCCCCATACAGGGAGATTTATTTATTTTTTTGTAGTACAGTGCCGCCGTCTGGAGCTGTTCCAGATTCCTAGAGAAAGAGGACGTAGACAGTGAGCAACGAGCCCGAAATGAGGCCTGCCGAGAAGCTCTTGGGCGTCGAGGGGTTCTTCACACAAATTGCCCTTGATCGTCTCGCTCCTAAGTTTGGGGATGCCTTCCTGGAGTACAAGCGAGCTTTCGGTCCAGGTCTTCCCAGTACAGGTCCGGCACTATCTAGAGCCTTGAAGGATCTCGATTGCTTTGCCGAAATGCACAGCGACGTGATCGAAAGACTCTACCAGCTCGCGCTAAAGACAATACGGGAATTCCACAGCGAATAGGAATTCTTCGCAGAGCATCGGTGCTGACCACCACAACAAGGCCCGTCCCTAGTGGACGGGCCGCTCTCATTTATTTGTTTTGAGTATGTAAATGAAAAGGGACGTCCCACCGACTGCGTGTGCAGTGGATCGAACGTCCCTTTGCCCTCTACCCGCCTATTATGCGGGAGCTTCAGGTGTTTGTGCGGATTCCTCAGTCGGATGCAAGGCCCTTTCAATGATGTCGCTCAGGGCCTTCCCGCCGAAGATGGCACCAACCACGACTACTACGACCACGAGAGCACCAACTAGGACGTACGTGACCATTCGATGTCCGCCCTGAACATTGCGATCGCTCATTGGATCTCCTCCTTGGCTTGAGCGGCCAATACTATATCCCCTCCTTCCCTATTGGGGAAGAATATTTAAATCACTGGACAATCGGTGGTAAAAGTGTTTTAATCCTGTTCGCTTCAACCCGAACCGGAGATGCGCACATGCGCTTTTTCATTACTGCTCTTTCCTTCTTCATTCTGACTGCCTCTACCGCGAACGCGCAGGACTACAACGCGGTTGCCGAGGAGGCCGCCGCTTGTCGCAGTCGCATCGCGGAAACCGGACTGCATGCGCCGTGGAACTGCCATGATCCTCTCCCCACGACGCTCCGAGAGGCAATCCAGTATCAGATGGAGTACCTGCCTGCCGACAACATCGGATACACGACGGGACATGACAACCCGGCGTGCGATGCGCTCGTGCGGGCAGGGTTCGCGCCCTGCAACTTCAACACGCGGGGCGTTCTCGCTGGGTTCCTGGCCATGTACGGCAAGGACCTGTTCCCGACCGATTACAACTTCGGCCCGGGGGGCACCGCTTACTACGGCACGGCGGAGCAGAACCTGGCGCTGATCGCGGCGATCGAGCGTAACGCCGCGCTCTTCTCGGATGGTGATCTCACCGCCGAGGAGGTCCAGCTCTGGGAGTAGCAGTCACTACTCGCGCGTGACATCAAACAGGCCCTTCCCCTCGCGGGAAGGGCCGCTTACTTTTCCAACTTTGAAAAAGCGAAATTTATTGTTTGTTCGTCACCTTCTCAAACGCACGAAGCACTTCAAGCGGCACCGCAAATACAACAGTATTGGACTGGTCCGATGAGATGTCGTTGATTGATTGGAGTGTGCGAAGGTGGAGTGCGCCAGGAGAAGCGGCGAGCATTTCCGCAGCCTTTGCCATGTTGGCAGCGGAAGCGACTTCACCCTCAGCTTTAATGATGACAGAGCGTTTTTCACGTTCTGCCTCTGCCTGCTTTGCGATAGTACGTTCCATGTCAGCAGCGAGCGCGATGTCTTTTAATTCAACGTTGGACACTTTAATACCCCACGGATCGGACGCCTCGTCTACAACAGAGCGAATGCGTTCAGAGATCTTGTCACGCGCCGCGAGCAGCTCATCGAGTTCTACTTCACCTACCGCATTTCGCATCGTTGTCTGAGCAAGCTGACTCATGGCGTAAATAAAATCTTCAACTTCGAGAATTGCTTTCGCAGCATCGGTCACTCGGTAGTAGATAACTGCGTTCACACCCACAGAAATGTTGTCTTTCGTGATCGCCTTCTGCTCCGGTACATCGACAGCTTTCACGCGCATGTCGACTTTCTTAAGCTGTTGGAATATCGGAATAACGAGTCTCCAGCCTGGTTCTTTGATACCGGTAAAGCGACCCATGAGGAACATAACTCCCCTCTGGTACTGGTTAATCTGCCTCAAGACGACAACAAGGATAACAATGATCACCGCTATGACGCCCAAAATTGTGAAGATATCCATATATGTCCTTTATATACTAAAAGTTACTTCCACGGTAGTTCGAATTGCATGAATTCTGGAAGAAGTTTCCTGCCGTACAGAAGGCGCGAGATGACTTCTGCATGAGAGAGTGCCCCCGTGAGTGCGTTGTGTGGCATTGGTTCCTCCGGAATACCCACATAATTGAGAACAGCGTCGAGATTAAGTGCGGAACGCTTGTGTAAGACCGGCGGCTGCTTGCCGTGGATCACCATGTGCATGTAGCAAAGGGTATGTACGTCGATTGTGCGATATGCGAATGGCCAGTCAGTGTGCCCTGCGCGATGAGCAGCGGCTTTAAGGAAATCACGATCGAAAGAAACGTTCTGCCCGGCGAGAGTTCTCTCTTCTAGACCCTCACTCCATGCCAAAAATGAATGTGTCAGGTCCCCTTCTGTCTTCTTATTCGGATCGGTGATCTCTGCCTCTGTAAAACCATTCACTCCAAGAGCTTCCGGCATTATATGAGCGCCATCCCATATCCGGCACTCCTCGTAATAGCGGTTTGTGGGGTTCTTAAGGTCGAGAGCGCCCACAGACACTATGGAGTGCTTTGAGGGCTCTGTTCCTGATGCTTCTACGTCTACGATTAACATAGGGCTTAGTATATAGGCATTACGCCATATCCCCTAGCTCCCTACCCCTTGATTTATAGGGTTATTTCGTGTATTCTTGGCTTTCTTATGGCACATACAAAAGCCGGAGGTTCGGCGAAAAACCTACGAGATTCCAATCCGAAATACCTCGGCGTCAAGCGTGCTGATGGTCAGAAAGTAGTAACTGGTGAGATCATCGTCCGCCAGCGCGGTACGAAGGTCATGGCCGGCAAGAACATCGGTATCGGCAAAGACCACACTCTCTTCTCCCTCATCAACGGCACTGTAAAATTCAGCTCCAAGCGCAAGACAAACTACGACGGACGTTCTACGACCCGCCGAATGGTAACTGTAGTTTAAAAAAGCGCCCGAGAGGGCGTCTTTTTTTATGCGGCTTTGATGACGACGGTAACGTGCGCCCGCACATTCCCGGAAGTGACAAGTATCTTGTGCTCCCCGACCTCTTTAAGAGTTTTTTCTAGTTGAATAGCTTCGAGTGGGATCTTAGTCCCCTGCCCTTCAAATGCGCGTGCGATATCTTTTGCCGCGAGAGCTTTAAATAGTCCGCCTTTTTCTGTCGCGCGTGCTTTTATTTCTACAGTTTTATTCTCTAGAGTTTGGATTGATTTTGTGAGCGCTTCCATTCGCTTTGCCTCTTCAGCTTCCTTTTGCTTGCGAGTCACTTCGTATGCCGCGATTCTCTCAGGAGTTGCCTGGACTGCTAGACCGCGAGCTATAAGCATGTTTTCCGCAAAGCCGTGTGACACTTCTTTCACGGTCCCCTGCTGACCCACCTTTGCTACGTCTTTTAGAAGGATTACTTTCATAGAGATAGGAGTATATCCGTCTTTTTGCTCTCAGGGAAGCTATTCCAAAAGCAGAGCTGCGGCCTTTTCCATTTGAGGGTCTCTGCCCGCTTCCCTATCCTCGTCGGTTAACTCCACCTTTACGTCCGGCGCGATGCCCTCAAGCGGGATCTGCGTACCGCTTGGTGGTAGCCATCTGGCCACAGTTATCTTGAGTGATGTGTCTGAAGTTATGTCTACTAACTCCTGTACCGATCCTTTTCCAAATGAATTCACTCCTACTATTTGTGCGACATCGTAGTGACGAAGTGCTTCCGCGAGAATTTCTGATGCCGATGCTGAACCGCGGTTAACAAGTGTCACCATTTCAAGATTATTGTTGAACGCATTGTATCCACGTGAGCGATGGACTGCTCCTTGCTCATGATTTGCGTACTCTTCCGTAACTACGATCCTGCCCGATGGAAGGAACCAGCTTGCCATATCAACTGCTGCCTCAAGGTATCCGCCTGGATTACCACGTAGATCGAGAATAAGTTTATTACTACCTGATTCAACGAATTCACGGAGCGCGCCACGGAACAATTGCGGAGAGTTGGCGGTAAAACTCATAAGCTGAATTACGAATACACCGTCAGAGCGAAGCTCAGTATCAACTATCGGCACATTGATCACATCACGTGTCACTTTCAATTCGCGGGGTTCTGCCCACCCTTCGCGAGAGATAGTGAGGGTGACCGAACTTCCCTTTGGTCCGCGGATCTTCTTTACAGCCTCCTCCACATTTAGACCTCGAGTGTCCGCCCCATCAATTTTGAGTACCCTGTCCCCGCTCTGTATTCCAGCAGCGGCTGCGGGAGAACCTTTGAGTGGAGAAACAACGGTGAGTAGTTCGTCACGGATCGCGATCTCCATTCCAACTCCTTCAAACACACCACTGATATCTTCGGCGAATTGCTTATTCTCTACCGGAGGAAGGAAATACGTGTACGGATCATTAAGAGACCCTGCGAGCCCTTGGATCATCCCCCACACACGATCTTCTGCTATCTCTTTTGTCGAAGTCGCAATCGGTGTCGTTGAAGCAACTGCAGCTGGGACAAATTTCTCATCAATTATTTGCCATGCTTTCCACACTGGAGAGAGGTCAACCCCCTCAGGCGCTGAAGCCCCTCCAAACGTGTCCTCGGCTCCATTTGCTCCGCTTACAAGCCCTAACAAAAAGCCGATAATAAGAATTGCGAGTCCGGACGCAATAGCGGTGCGCAAGGAAACTGTCTTTTGAGGCTCGACGTCAAATAGAGAGCGCATATATAAAGAAGAAGTATAGCAAACGCTGAATCGCGCGCATAATCCCTGATAATCGTTAATATGGTATTCTGTCCTAAACTAATAGAATCATATGAAGTTCTGGGAGAAACTGGAGAACCTATTGGGTAAAAAGACGACTACCGGGCCCCTATATTTTCATAACACCCTCACCAATTCGAAAGAAGAATTTACCCTGCCGCAAAACGTACGCAAAGTCCGCATGTACAACTGTGGCCCCACCGTCTACGGCTTGCAGCACATCGGAAACCTTTCGTATGCGGTATTCGTAAACATTCTCCGTCGCACTCTTGATTACAACGGCTTTACAGTAAAACAGGTAATGAACTTCACTGATGTGGGGCATCTCACATCCGATTCTGATGAAGGCGATGACAAGATGGTAAAAGGACTCAAGCGTGACGGCCTCGAACCAACGCTTGAAAACATGAAGCTCCTCGGTGAGAAATACGCAGCGCAATTCCTGAGCGACGTCAGCAAACTTAATATCGACACATCGCAAATTACATTTCCACGTGCAAGTGACCACATTGCGGGGCAGATCGCAATGGTGCAAACTCTTGAAGAAAAAGGATACGCATATAAAACAAAAAAGGGTGTGTACTTCGACACGTCTCGCTTCCCTGAGTATGGAGCTCTCGGTGGGATTGATCTCGCTGGTCTTAAGGAGGGCGCACGTATCGCCGCCGATCCTGAGAAACGTAACCCGACCGACTTTAATCTTTGGAAACTAAGTAAGAAATTAGGCTGGCCATCGCCTTGGGGCAAGGGCTATCCGGGATGGCATATAGAGTGCTCCGCGATGATAAACGCCACTCTCGGTAAGCAGATAGACATTCACACCGGAGGCATTGAGCATATTCCGGTGCACCACAACAATGAAATAGCTCAGTCTGAGGCTGCTACAGGAAAGAAGCCGATGTCCCGCTTCTGGCTCCATCGCGCACACCTACAAATTGAGGGCTCAAAGATTGCCAAATCCGAAGGTAATACAATTTATCTATCCGACATAGAAAGTCGCGGCTTCCATCCCCTTTCGTTCCGCTACCTTCTTCTCACATCGCACTACAGTACGCCTGCGAGTTTTTCATGGGATGCACTCAGCGCTGCGCAAACATCATTCTTAAAGTTACGCCGATTCGTAGAGACAGCTGAAGATGGTGGCACGATTCTTTCTTCTTACCAAAAGAAGATCCGTGAGAGATTGAACGATAACCTCGACACCTCAGGAGCACTCGGCATTGTCTGGGAAATGCAGAAAGACCATACCGAATCTGGTGCGGATATAAAGGCAACGATACTCGATGCAGACAGAGTATTAGGACTAGGGCTCGGTAACTCGGATACCAAACTGACTGAACTCTCCGATAAGCACTTCGGAAAATCTGTTTCTTCAAACGAGCTCCCTAAAGAGGTTCAGGAATTAATTGAGAAGCGGGAGATGGCACGTAAAGAAAAGAATTGGGCTATAGCAGACGAGGCCCGCGCAGAATTAGAGAAACGGGGATTCTCTATAGAGGATACTCCGAATGGGCCGCAAGCTTCTATTCGCGGATAACAAAGTTCACAAGACGATTCGGAACGACAATAGTTCGTAAGATCTCCTTACCTTCGAGCCTTTCCTTCACAGCTTCTTTTGCAGCAGCTTCGACTCCCGCTTTATCCGTGTCAGCAGCGATTTTTGTTTCTCCTCGCGTCTTACCATTCACCTGTATAGCGATAGTGATGCTTTCCTCTTTCAACTTTGCAGCATCAAACGCTGGCCATTTTTCAAGATGAATTGATTTTTTATTACCCGATGCGCGCCACAACTCTTCCGTCATATGCGGTGCAAATGGCGCAAGAAGCCTGAGAAGTGTTTCCCACTGCTTCTTGCCGATACTTCCCTCTTTCTCGATCGCATTCATCAGTATCATCATCGAACTTATCGCCGTGTTGAATTTGAGCGCAGAGATATCGTCTGTCACTTTCTTTATGGTCTTGTGTATCAATGGATCAAGTGCATCAACATTTCCCTTCTTGATTATCTCGCGCTCACTGATATTCCAGATGCGCTCAAGGAATCTTCGCACTCCTACAACGCCGTCGGGGTTCCACGGATAATTTGAGACTTCGTTGTAAGGGCCGACGAACGCGAGATACATACGCACCGTGTCCGACCCTACTTTTGCTACCTCTTTATCCGGGTCAATGACATTACCGCGCGATTTCGACATTTTCTGACCATCCGGGCCGAGGATGAGAGAGCGGTTCATGCGACGCGTATATGGCTCAGCATCTTTTACGAGTCCTAGATCAAAGAGTGCCTTGTGCCAGAATCGAGAATAGAGTACGTGCATTGTGGTGTGCTCAGCACCGCCTGAGTAGAGATCAATCGGCATCCAGTTTGCCTGCTTCTTTGCGTCTGCAAATTTCGACTTGTTCTTCGGATCCGTATAACGAAGGAAGTACCACGAAGAATCCACGAATGTGTCTAGCGTATCGGTCTCTCGTTCCGCCTTTCCCTTACACTCCGGACATTTCACATTCACCCATTTCGTAGCCTTTGCGAGCGGCGATTTTCCACTGCCATCGGGAAGATAATCCTTTATCTCTGGCAGTTTAACTGGCAAATCTTTATCCGGCACAGCGACAGGCCCACACTTGGCGCAATGAATGATAGGAATTGGCACTCCCCAATAACGCTGACGCGAAACTATCCAGTCGCGCAATTTGTACGTAGTTTTCTTTTTTCCGAATCGCTCGGTAATTGCAACTCGAGCTTCTTCTGAGTTCATCCCGTTGAAGTCCCCTGACTCTGTGAGAATTCCCTTCCCCGCGTAGGCACTCTCTCCTTGTGCGCGGGACCAAACAACACTCATGTCTCCTCTGTTGAGAAATTGTGCTACTTCGTCGCGCTTAATCCATACCACTTCGTGAAGATCCTTCTCTGTTTGAGCAACCTCCTCGCGAGCTCCATCTTTTAGCTGAAATAGAAACGGTATGTAGTGACCGAAGCGATTTTCCTTTCTATAAAGCGAATAGAATTGCGCGTGCACTGCGCCACCGAGAGGCTTCACGATTTCTGCGTTCAAATACCCTGTCTCTTCGCGGATCTCTCTTTGTGCTGTAAGAAGTGACTCCTCACCCTTCTCGATGCCACCTGTAACAAACGCTTTGACTCCGGATCCGCCCTTCCATCGCAGGCACAAATACTCGTCTTTCTCCCAATGCTTAATGACTGCGGCAACTGCATGGCGGTCGACAAGCGGTAAGCCAGGTCGCACTGCGTCAGCAGCAGCTCCCTCAACAATACTAAGTGGCTGTACAACTTCGACGATCGGTAGATTAAATTTTTGCGCAAACGCAAAGTCGCGCTCGTCGTGTGCAGGCACTGCCATAACAGCGCCCGTACCGTACTGAGCAAGTGCGTAATCAGCAATCCACACGGGAATCTCTTTCCCTGTTGCAGGATTGATTGCCTTTACACCCTTGAGTTCGACTCCGGTCTTTTCCTTTTGATCAGTTTGACGTTCCAGTTCTGTCTTCTTGCTTGCTTGGAGTACGTACGCATCTACCTCTTTTTTATTTTCCAAAGTAGAGGCAAGTTTCGCCACCAGTGGATGCTCTGGCGCGAGTACAACATACGTAACTCCGTATAGGGTGTCAGCTCGAGTAGTAAAGACTTCGATCGCCTGATCAGAAACGCCGCCTTTCAATTTAAAACTTAGGATCGCACCTTCTGAGCGCCCTATCCAATTGCGCTGCGATTCCTTGATCTGCTCCGGCCAATTGAGCGGCTTCAGGTCGTCGATCAGTCTATCCGCGTAATCAGTAATTCGCAGATTCCACTGCAACATCTCTTTTTGAATCACTTCTGTCTTGCAACGTTCGCATTTACCATCTTCTACCTGCTCATTTGCGAGCACTGTCTTGCACGATGGACACCAATTGACTGGAGTATTCTTACGGTATGCGAGATTATTCTTGAAGAATTGGAGGAACTGCCACTGTGTCCATTTGTAATATTCTGGCACGCAGGTGATCACCTCACGTGACCAGTCGAAGGATGTACCCATCGACTGCATCTGCTTTCTCATGTATGCGATATTCCCGAGAGTCCACTTGCGAGGATTTAATTTATTTTTGATGGCTGCATTTTCTGCAGGAAGCCCAAAGGCATCGAAGCCTATCGGGTAGAGCACGTTCTTACCCTGCATTCGCATAGTACGAGCGAGAATGTCCGGCACAGAAAACGCGTACCAGTGTCCCACGTGTAAATTGCCCGACGGATACGGAAACTCAACAAGGAGGTAAAAATTATCCTTCTTTTTTACACTATCGGAGACCTTGTACACCTTCTTTTTATCCCAGTCTTTCTGCCACTTTTTCTCGATCTTTGTATGGTCGTACCGCTTCATGGGAGAAGAGTATCACGAGGAAAACTGCCCTCAAAACGTGCTATTCTTAGACAAATGTGGCAAGACTGGGTCATCAGTGGCACGCAGATAGTCCTCCTACTTTCGTTCCTACCGACGGTCTTCCATCCTACTCAGAAACCAGTGCTCTCAACCTGCTTCGTCACGACGCTGTGCCTAGCATCTTTCGCGTTTGTATACTTCACTCTTGAGTTCTGGTTTGCGGCTGTAACTGGCACCGTACTCACTATTCTTTGGGGAATTGTCACCGTACAAAGGTACCGATTAAATAAGAAGGCTCAGTGAGAAAACCGCCCCATGAGGGGCGGTTCTTCCTTTATATCTTTGTGTACGGAGGGTACCTTTCAGGATCTATTGTCCTCTCAAAGCATGTTTCGCCTACACCATGCTGCCAGTTCTCCCCTTCTATTCCACCATATGGTGAAGAGACGACTTTCCCGTTTACTTGCGGCATATCTGCGCTATCTGAATTGAATTCCGCACACAGCTCAAATGTGTACGGAGCCTTCGTTACGCGGTATGTGTAGTCTCCTCCAGTTTGAGGATCTACTGGTATAACAGCTCCACTTATTGGATCTTTAAGCTGGTCGAGGTTCGCAGGAAGCTCCTCTTTCTGCTGCCAGTAATTGATTACCTGCCACTGAATATTCTGAAGGTCGCTTACCTTCTGACTATCGTAGCGGAGAAGGCGGACTTCGCCTGGTGTCCCCATGATAAAGAAGCCGGAGATAATGGAGACGAGGACTGCAATCCCGGCCGCTACTCCGACGAGTTTCGCTCGAGAAGGATTTGCCACCCAATATCCGCGAAGATCCGCAAGGAAGTGCAGGAAGACACCGCCTGCAACTAGAAGCACTACGAGTACCTTGAGAACGAATCGCGTAGTGAAATCGCCTCCGAGGAATGTATTCACCAAAGCGATAAGATCACCTACGACGGTCGCACCTGCGATAAATACTGTAAGTACGAGAGCCCACTTACGGACCCATAGGTCTGCCTTCTCTGGGAAGCGAACGATATCGCTTCGAATGAGACGCATGAGGATGATCGTAAGAGGGACAAGCACAATAAGGGTCGCCATAGCGAACCTGATCCCACCGGAGAATGGATCTACCCAATACGCGAATGGATCTGGGTACGCGTAATCTATGTACTCAAAAAGCAGAGTTATTAAGGCAATAACACTCCCATACAGCGCAATCATTGCGCCCGCCCATAGGAAGAAATCCTTAGGGGTTACTTTTGGTTTATTCATATGAAGTGAGTATATCACTTCATTAAGGCGCGGCTAGCTGTGGAGGAACTCCATTACGTCGCCGTCTTTAACGATATATTCCTTACCTTCAGTACGAAGGCCTCCCTTTGCACGAGCGGCAGCAAACGAACCTGCTTCAAGCAATTTATCCCATTCTATGACTTCCGCCCGTATGAATTTGTCCCTAAAGTCCGAGTGAATTGCAGCTCCTGCCGCAGGCGCCGTTGAGCCCCTGTGAATGGTCCACGCACGGCTTTCCTTCTCCCCCGTTGTGAAAAATGAAATGAGATCGAGAAGTTTATACCCCGCCTGTATGAGCGCGTTAATACCGTCTTCGGAAACACCGAGCTCTCGCCTAAAGTCCATTCTCTCATCATCATGCACGTCCGAGAGTTCACTTTCTACGCCGGCATCAATGCTTACCCAAGAAGCACCCGCGTCCTCAAAATATTGCTTCAACGTTCTCCAACGTTCTGCGTTTTCCTGCTCGACGTTCACAGAACCACTCTTCATATTTAGTACGTATAAGACTGGCTTCATCGTAAGAAGATGGAGCGACTGTGCTTTAAGCTTTTCCTCTTCAGTTAAATTCACTGTACGCGCTGGTCTCCCTGCTTCGAGCGCCGGCACGATCTTCTTAAGCACGTCCCTCTCTGCGATGATCTCCTTGTCGCCACCTCGTGCATCGCGCTCGACTCGCTCAAGGCGCTTAGAAGCTCCGTCGAGGTCCGCGAGCACTAACTCCGTGTTTATGATCTCTACGTCATGAAGAGGATCCACTTGTCCGTGCACGTGGAGAATGTCGTCGTCATCGAATACGCGCACTACTTCTGCGATCGCATCTACTTCTCGTATGTGTGAAAGAAATTGATTCCCAAGACCCTCTCCTTCTGAAGCACCTTTTACAAGACCCGCGATATCAACGAATTCAATCACAGCGGGAACTGTTTTTTGTGATTTCGACATCTTCGCAAGCGCATCCAAACGATGATCAGGGACTGCAACAACTCCGACCGACGGATCTATTGTTGCAAAGGGATAATTTGCGACCAGTACTCCCTTTTTGGTAAGTGCGTTAAAAAGCGTCGATTTCCCGACGTTCGGAAGTCCAACTATGCCTATCGAAAGCCCCATGAATGGCCACTATAGCAGGATTCTGGTTGACTGCGTACTCTCGACGGGTGTAGCGTAGTTGTAAGGCAACGCTTTCGTTGCCTGTAGATGCAAGAAGGAGGATCAATGCCTTTTAGTATGTATTTGTATCCTCTCCCGCCTATGTCCGGGAGACAGCTCTGGGCCTGGGTCCAGGTAGCGTTCTGGGTTTGCCTTTTCGTCGCGGCAGTGACGATATAGCCGGCGAGGACGCGTGAGGCGGGCCCCACGGGCCCGCCTTCTCTATGAGTATGGGACGGTCATTGACCCGTATCCCCATTCGGGTGTAGCGTGCCTATCAGTAAGTCAGCGCGGCGCTGACATTAGAGGCATTTCTTCGTTTGGAGAAGACAATGAGTCAGTCGCAGAAAATCCTCCCGTGGGATGTTCGGTACGCGCTCCAGTACCGTAAAGCTCAGCTTGGCGTTAGCGAGGTCCTTGATCTCGCGATCAATGGATTCGAGCCGGAGGCCGCCTACCTAGCGATCAAGATGGCGGCTTACGACCGACTGCTTCAGCTCGAAATCATTCGACAGTTCGTTGAAAGTGTTCGCGATCTGGACGAGGTCGCGACCCGACCGGCGATCCGGCGTTTCGTCGAGCTAGTGATGGCACGCATTCCAAGAGATCGTACCGTCGCGGGCGGTAAGCTCGCGCAGATCTCTCGCCAAGGATTCGAAACGTGGCAGGAGAAGTTTCGTGTCTGTTCCGAAGCGAGCTCGCAAGAAACAGCCGACGTGTACCTCCTTGGCCACGCGATCTTCATGGGACTCGCGTTCTTCGTGCAAGCGTTTCATCGTGCAGGCAAGAAATTGCGGACCCTCATTCCGGACATGGCACTCAAATCCGAGTCCTATATCTGCGGCTACGAGCTTCTGCCCGAGGTAACGTTCTTGCCTGCCGGGTTCGTCCGGGGTACAAACGCAGTAATTATCGACGACATGCAGCACACGGGAGAATCCGCACGCGAGATGCGCATGTTCTGGAAGCGTGGAGGTGGTTCAGTCTCGCGATTTAGGTTTCTCGCCGTCGCTTCGGCGGTCGTCGCGACCGGAAACTGAATCGATCGTCGGCGGGCCCCATCGGCCCGCCGTTTCTTCTAGATACCCTTTCTTCCACGCGCTTCAATTCTTTTGAACCACCTCGCCTTTCTTCCTTCAGGAACATTCTCTGCAGACCCGAACCAGTCCGTTTTTACTTTAAAGCCTGCAAACCACAAGATCCCCCATCGAAGCTGCGAATTCACATTGCCTGGCATGATTCGTTCGATAAATGTTGAAGTGCCACTTGTCATAAGAATGCGAGCGGTCTTCCCTCGAAACAACCTGTGCCAAAAAATTGTACGCTTACCCGTTTTAGTTTTGATGTAGCGAAATGCAGAACCAGGAAGCCATGCACGATCGAAAAGTCCCTTGAGAAGCGCAGGCATGCCGAGCCACCATACCGGGAATACGATCACAAAATGATCCGCCCACGTTATACGCTCCTGGAACGTTTTTAGGTCCGGTTCCAATTCCTGCATAGCCCGATACCCCTTATGAAGTACAGGATCGAACTGCATCTCGCCCAAATTCATGCGAGTTACTTCATGACCCGCTTCTCTTGCACTCTTCTCGTACACGTCTGCGAAAGAGCCGCAAATACCACTTTTATCCGGGTGCCCCAAAAGGATGAAGATCTTCTTTTTCTTCATAGCGTTTATTGCCTGCCCGCCGCAAGATCTTCTAGCTCCTTGTCTCTTCGTGCTTTATCCGCTGCAATCTGAGCCCTTCTCCTTTCTTCATACTCCTCATCTTTTGCCTTATTGTCAGTATCTATATCCAAATTACGCGCACGTGCAGCTCGCGTAATAAACTCATTTACTGGTGTACCGTCATCTGTTGGTCGAGGCTGTGGGGGCAGTCTTGTAGGCGTTGCAACTTCGTCTTCTCTTTTATCATCTGCATCATCCATAATATCCAATTCCTTTTCTCGTTCTGCACGATGATGATGGTCAACACGCCCTCGCATACTGTATTCACTCTTCGTCACAACTTCTTCCTCGTCCGCGTCTTTACTGAATTCTCCTGGCTCATATTTTCGCCCAATTTTACCGAGTACCATAGCGCGCAGTGTTTTGAGACTGAAATAGAGAGACGCCATGAAAAGTACTGCTACGACTTGCCGGAGCGCGAATTCGAGGATCGTGCTCGAATCATATTGAGAAAGCGCCCAACCTTGATAGATCACCATACCTACACCTGCCGCAATTACATCCGCAGCAATTACGCCCTTATTGTGTGGATTTGTAAGCGCTGCTAGTGCAACCAAAATCACCGCTCCGGCGAGGGTAAATGGAAGTTCAATACGCAGCATGTTCGCATAAAAGGGATGCGTGAGGAGAATAACAGCAGCGGCCGTCATGAAAAGCCATCTGACAACATCTCCATAGTAATGCGGGACCGATGTAATGCCTGAAGGATTCAATGCCATAAAAGTCTTTATGTAAGTATACCCCGCCACTCACCTCGCTCAAGCCGACACTTTGGCTACTATGTGTATGACAGCCTCCATATCATCTTCTGCCGTGACCACATTTCGTTTCTCATGCTTGCATTTCTCACAACGATGGATGAGTACGTACTTAGGGCTCGCACCCTCCACTGCAATCGGCGCCATCATTCCGCCGCAATTTGACGCACGATCTCCCGGATCAATATCTACATGCTTACTCCATAAACATTTTGGACAGTGATTTGTGTAGCCGCTTCCCTTCACGGGAGTACCGCAGTGTTCACATATGAAATCCTCGATCTTTCTTTGGAAAGCCATCGCGCCGTTACAGTACCACAACTGACGTTGTTCTTCTGATCGAATCGCCATTTACCGCGGTGCACTGCAGTATGAAATCGTGCACACCGACAGTGGTGGTCGCGGTTGTTTCAATACTCTTTGATCCTTCATTTCCAATTGCGAGAGAGCTCGTTGCATTACCAAACCGCATATTTACACTGCACTTCTCTGTAGAACTCATACCAAGCGACGACCACGAGACAATAATTGGTTTGCCACGAAGTGCTTGCGCAGGCTGGGCAATAATAGTTGCCACTTCTGGTGTGACAGCAGCGGATCCGGACGGAGATCCAGAACCCGATCCACCTCCGCCACCACCTTCTGTTGATCCGTTTACTGGACCAGACCCAAGTCCGCCTCCCGAGCCATTCCCAAAGAGAGAGCTAAAGAAGTTCACTACAGAGTCCGCTAGCCCACCCGAGGATGGATTGCCCCCTTGAGGTGACTCCCCTGTGATCTCTGAAATTAAAGTATCAATATCTTGTTCAGAATATGGATTCCCCGGCCATATCACATCTAACACACCTTGAAATGGGCTCGAATTAGCAAAAGGAGATCCATTACCCCCGGTGTATGCCGTCGCCGTTCCATTAAATGGAACGCCTTCACCAAAAATTTGCGTAAATCGTTCTGCGTATTCCGCCACGCTTGTGTACCCATCATCTGCACCTGGATTGTTAAGTGCTCCTGGACCTCCGAA
Source organism: uncultured Candidatus Saccharibacteria bacterium (assembly GCA_964399865.1). Classification (GTDB taxonomy): domain Bacteria; phylum Patescibacteriota; class Minisyncoccia; order Phycocordibacterales; family UBA2100; genus UBA10103. The sequence goes on from CAYNRJ010000001.1 coordinate 178,773, forward strand.
CCACACACGTGCAGCGTTTTCCGGTGAACCATATCGTTCGATGTATCCACCGAATTGACGATCAAAGACTGCGTCTTGGCACTGCGGACTATTAACAAATTCATTTACTGTATACGCTCTTCCGCACGCTTCCCTTGTCCATGAAGGGATATTGAAATCCATTACCTGATATCGTCCGTACGCTCGATTCCCCGTACGGGTAGCGGGACCTACCGCGCCATAATTGCCCTGACAACTTCCGCTCTCGATTGTTGAAATAGCGCATCTCGCCTGCGCCAAGACAGCCGCCGGATCCCCTGCCGTTAGCGGATTGAATACAGTGAAAGTATCTCCCGCAAGATATCTATTTCTCTCGCTTGCGCTCAAATTGTTATTAAAGACCTCAACAACTACTCCGGGTCTTGTTGGCGTTAGTCGAACCGCGTTCGCTGAAAGTCGCTGTAATTGATCTGCGGGAATCCCTACCTCTGCCGCAGCCTCTGCTTTTGCCGCACTATCACCAAACGCAAGATCACTTATGAGCCTTGCTGCATCTTCACGACTTCTTCCTTCAAAGATGTCTCGCGTATCAATGCCGGCCTCTGCGAATATTCTTTCGTACATATCTGGGAGTGAGCCCGTCGTAAGAACAGCATCCTCCAACAACTCTCTTGTCTCCTCCCGTGCAATATCCGCCTCACTCTCGCTACCGCCTAGTGTTGCAGTTATCTCACTGCCACGTGGATCGCACTTACTTATCTTATGCGTCACCACCCCCTCTTCATTTAATACTGTTACTACTCCGACGCCTGAATATGTGGGCGTAGTAGGAGTGCCGCCAATTACGCAATGACACGTCTCGGCTGGGACACTTGTTCCGGGCTGTATATCGACTGGATTCTCGGCACTAGGATCAAATGTAATTGTTTCATTCAAACAAATATCATCGCTCCCGATGGTAGATTCTTCGACAGCGTTTTTGTCATCTTCTTCTGTGGTGATCGAAGCTTTGCCATCGACAGCTGGAGTCGAGGGAATCTTATCCGCAGCATGTAAAGACATCGGTACCACAAGTACCGAAAATAACGCGAACATGAGACTGCGTCGCATACAGTGATTGTACCCTGCGAATTCTCAAATTCGCGTCGATTTTTAGCCAACTGTGGACTTTTGAGGGCCTTAGAGGAGAACGACGGCTCGATTGTGTGAGCATTCCAAAATTCCGTTCTCAATCTTAATCTCTTTAACCAAAGCTTCTTCTCCTCCCTTTGGAAGTCGGACAGTGATGGTACCTGCACGAAGTGTTGTCACGAGTGGCTCATGCTGAGCGAGCATGGTGAATTCACCGGCAGTTCCTGGGAGAGTGACTGACTCAGCCTGTCCATCGAAATGTGTCTCGCCGACAGAAGCGATGACGAGATGGAACGTACTCATAGCTACGCAGCGGTTACTGCATCGATCCCACCCTTCATGTAGAAAGCCTGCTCGTTCTTGTCATCGTGCTTACCATCGAGGATCTCTGCAAATCCGCGGATTGTTTCAGCAAGTGGAACATACGCACCAGGAGCCCCGGTGAATACTTCTGCAACAGAGAATGGCTGCGAGAGGAAGCGCTGGATCTTACGTGCGCGATATACCAACTTCTTATCGTCTTCGGAAAGTTCTTCGATACCGAGAATTGCGATGATGTCCTGGAGCTCTTTGTAGCGCTGAAGCACACGGCGAGTCTCGTTCGCAACGCGGTAATGTTCTTCGCCGACGATCTCAGGAGTGAGCGCAGTAGAACCAGATTCGAGTGGATCGATAGATGGATAGATACCGAGACTTGCGAGTGCTCGGGAGAGCACGATCGTAGAATCGAGGTGTGAGAACGTCGTTGCAGGAGCTGGGTCAGTTGGGTCGTCCGCCGGTACGTAAATTGCCTGGACCGATGTGATTGAACCTTCCTTTGTCGATGTAATGCGTTCCTGGAGAAGACCCATTTCCCCCGCGAGAGTTGGCTGATATCCCACGGCTGATGGAACGCGACCAAGAAGCGAAGAAACTTCAGAGCCCGCCTGCACGAAGCGGAATACGTTGTCCATGAAAAAGAGTACGTCCTTTCCACCCTCGTCGCGGAACGCTTCTGCCATCGTAAGACCTGAGAGAGCGACGCGTGCACGAGCACCTGGCACTTCATTCATCTGACCGAATACGAGCGCTGTTTTTGCGAGCACTCCTGAATCTTTCATTTCGTGATAGAGATCGTTTCCTTCGCGAACACGTTCACCAACTCCCGCGAACACCGAATATCCTCCGTGCTCAGATGCGACGTTGTGAATAAGTTCCTGTATGAGAACTGTTTTACCGACGCCCGCGCCTCCAAATAGTCCGGCCTTTCCTCCCTTTATGAAGGGAGTCATAAGGTCGATTGCCTTGATACCTGTTTCAAATACTTCTGCTTTTGTACTCTGACTTGTGAAAACTGGTGGCTGGCGATGGATTGGAAGACGCGCAGCATCCTTAGGAGCTGCTTGTCCATCTATTGGTTCACCCACTACATTGAACATTCTGCCGAGTGCTGCTTGGCCGACTGGAACACTGATCGGAGCTCCGGTATCAGTTACTTCCACATCGCGTGCGAGTCCGGAGGTGTCCTGCATTGCGATGCAGCGCACGCGGTTTAATCCGAGGTGCTGCGCAACTTCGAGTGTTAGTGTCTCGTTCCTATGTTTCAAATGGAGCGCATTCTTGATAGCAGGAAGGCCATCGTCAAAGCGTACGTCGACGACTGGTCCGATGATCTGCGTAACGATACCTTTGCTCATATAGTGAGAGGATTATACCCATTCTTGATAAAATTTCTAGTGGACAAAAAGAGTGGCTCCGGAAGAGAATCCCACGAGAACCACTCCCACATCTCAAACTTATCAGGCTCCGTAAGCTCCACTTTCCCACTCTTGATGTCGGCAGCAAAATGAACAGTGAGAAAATGCGTGCCAACGTCGGTCCAGATATCATTAGTGATACCAATAAACCGTACGTTCTCTATTTCGATACCAGTTTCTTCTCGAGTCTCTCGCACGGCACACTCCTCCGGAGATTCGAGTAGGTCCATTTTTCCGCCGGGAGCACACCACTCGCCTGCCCCATGCCCACCTTTTCGTTTTCCGAGAAGCACCTTCCCTTCTTTCCGTAAAAAGACGGCAACACCAACTCCAGGGTACTGCATCGGGAGCTTCATGACTGTTATCGCATCGCTTCCATGCCGCTTGTGATCTCTGACACTTCTCTTGTGATCGCAGCCTGACGAACTTTGTTGAACGTACGAGTGAGCGCTTTCGCCATATCACGAGCTTTGTCTGTCGCGTTCTTCATAGCAACCATACGTGCGCTGTGCTCTGATGCTTTCGCTTCGAGAAGTGCGTGAAAGACCGCGATGTTAAAAAGTTTTGGCAAGAGTTCGTCAAGAACAGAGTCCGCACTCGGCTCAATAGAATATGAAGGTGACTGCGATATAGTTCCTGCAGGAACGCCCGCATATTTTCCGCGTGCTGGCTTAATACCCTGCACCATCTCATGTATCACCGTAGGGGTTACGGGTACAATTTGTCGTACCGCTGGCTTCTGTTCGAATGTTGAAAGGAAGTTCTGGTAGACAACGATGCACGAAGCGATCTCGCCTTTCGTATGCAAATCGAGAACTTGTTTCGTTATTTCAAGCACATCTTTCTCCCCCACTCCATCTGAGAGATTCTCTTTTTTCAATCGGACGTCCCAGCCGCGTGAGAGGAAATAATCGGCACCACGTCGTCCTATTCCTAGAATGATAGTGTCACCTATCTTAAGTCCTCGCCTTTCGAGCTCGCGCTCAAGTTCACGTACCACACCGCTATTCAGAGATCCCGCAAGACCCTTATCGCTTGTGATAATAACCACGCATGTTTTCCCTGCGCGCTCTTGCATGAGAGCGTGGCCTTTAATTTCCATTGATCCTGAGAGACGCTCGAGAGCAGAAAGCGCAGCGGCAGCGTATGCACGGCCTGAAAGAGCGCGCTCTTGGCTCTTTCTCATTTTGACCGCTGAAACCGCCTCCATCGCACGCGTTACCGTTGACGTCTTTTTAACGGAGATAATCTTCAGCTTGATGTTCTTAAGGCTCGCCATACTTACTCTTTATTATGCTGCAGTGTCCAGCACTGTACCATTTTCCTTACCACTTTCCAGCTTATCGGATAGGAATTTTGCGTTTTGTATAAAAAATCCTATACCGCGTTCTATCCATTCTCTCTTTTGCTCCGGAGTTCCTTCATTGTTCGATGGAAACATTTCATACAGGCTTTTGACAGCCTTGGTATAATTATTACCCAAGGTAAACGACTCGAGCTCTTCGGGAAGCGACTGTAACTGCTCCTTCAACCGAACGAGTGTCTGCCGAGACTCGAGATCAAGCTTAATGTGATATCCTTGCACATTAATACCATCTGCGACCATTTCGAAAGAGGACAGCTGCCCCACTAGATACTTCTTCATTTCGTCTTGTAGATAGTACATTCTCTCGATCGCTGTAAGCACCTGGTTAGCTCGTTCAGCTGGAAGGTCTTCCCTCATTTTCACTCCTACGTCCGCCAATTTTTTTCTTGGTGGCAGCTCTTTAACTAACACAGTGTCGACATAGTTCCATGTTCCATTCTTGTTGAGTCGAAAATTATTATCGTTTGTAAAATCAATATTGACTTTTATACCGTATTTCTCAAGTGCCCCCGGGACTTTATAGAGAAAAATATTATCGTACTCGCGCTCACCGAATCGCTTGTATGAATTCCGCGTGTCTAGACCATCAGTTCGCGAGAGCGTTTCGGTGACAGCTCGCCGTACTCGCGTGGACACCGTCTCACGGATCCTCGCCCTGATGACCGAGCCCCTCCCATTTTCATCTGTGAATGCTCCAGTAAACGCGGGAAAATTATCCGGACATATGCCCGAAAGAATTCGTTGCGTATAAAACATCGCCTTTGCTTCCAGGGGATGCGTACGACCTTCCGCTGTTACTAACTTCTCTTTCGGTTTGTCAGGGTGTGCATATACGCCACGTTCCGCTCCGCTACCTATGAGCTTCCCTTTTCTCTTAGGGAAAAGCTCCATGGTTATTTCGCGACAGTGAACAACTCCTTATGTGCTCCGCGGAAATCTTCAAACGCAGTACCGAGGGATTTCTTTGTGTCGTCAGAGAGCTGTTTTGAAGTTCTTATTTCGGAGAGAATCTTTGAATACTTCGCATCGAGGAACGTGAGCAATTTTTCTTCCGCAGTTCGCACATCCTTTACTGCAACACCATTGAAGAGTTTCTGTTGACCCGCGTACATTGCTGCAACCTGACGCTCGAGAGGAAGTGGCGAGCCATTCTTTTGTTTCAAAAGCTCCACCATGCGTTGTCCCGATGCGATACGATCTGCGGTCGTTTTGTCGAGGTCCTGTGCAAATTGCATGAACGCTTCGAGTTCGCGGAATTGCGCGAGCTCAAGCTTGAGTGTTCCCGCGACTGCCTTCGTTGCCTTTGTCTGAGCTGCGCTACCAACACGAGATACTGAGATACCGACATCGATCGCGGGACGTACGCCTTTGTTGAAGAGGTCTGCGACGAGGAAGATTTGTCCGTCTGTGATTGAGATCACGTTAGTTGGAATGTAGGCCGCGACGTCTCCATCTTGCGTTTCAATGATTGGGAGCGCAGTGAGTGTTCCCCCACCCTTTGCATCAGAGAGTGCTGCAGCACGTTCAAGCAGACGTGAGTGTAAGTAGAAAATGTCACCTGGGTATGCTTCGCGACCCGGTGGACGACGAAGGAGGAGTGAGAGCTCGCGATACGCAACAGCCTGTTTTGAAAGGTCGTCATACACGACAAGAACATCTCGGCCTCTATCCATAAAGTATTCGCCGATCGCAACTCCTGAGTATGGTGCGAGGAACTGAAGAGCTGCAGGAGCGGAAGCTGGAGCATCAACAATGATTGTATACGAAAACGCATCCGCCTCTTTCAACTGCTGCACGATACGCGCGGTCTTTGATTCCTTTTGACCGATAGCTACGTAGATACAAATTGGACGCTTGTCTTCAGGCTCATTCTTTTGGTTGATGATCGTGTCGATTGCAACGGTCGTCTTTCCAGTTGCGCGGTCGCCGATGAGGAGCTCGCGCTGTCCGCGACCGATCGGGATCATTGCGTCGATTGCTTTGATGCCAGTTGCAAGTGGCACGGTAACAGACTTACGATCAATGACGCTGTACGCTGCGCGCTCTACTGGCATTTGTGTCGCATTCTTAAATGGACCTTTCCCATCGATCGGCTCTCCGAGCGCGTTTACGACGCGACCAAGAAGCTCTTCGCCTGATGGAACTGAAAGAATTTTCCCTGTTGATTTGACTGTCATCCCTTCTACGACACGAGATGTGTCACCGAGGATCGTGGCACGCACACCGTCCTCTTCGAGGTTAAGGAGAAGTCCGTAGAGAGAGCCGTTTGCGCCCATTGAATCCTTAAGAGACTTGCCCTTCGTCTCCTCGAATTCGACGATCTCGCTCATGACAGCTTTAGATAGACCTTCGATAGCGACGACACCGTCCCCCACCGCGGTCACACGTCCAACGTGCTCGACATTCCCTTTCGGTTCGAAGTGTTCAATCTCTTTCAGGATCTTCTCTACGGTGGCGTTATCCATAATTATTTTGTTATGCGATTATATATCGAAAGTAGGTGTTTTTTAAAGCTCGCATCAAATAGGTAGTCCCGACCCTCTAGGCGCCATCCGCCGATAAGAGTCTCGTCCGTTTTCGTCTCAAAATCGTCCGCTTCTATCTTGAGAGCGGCGAGAACCTCTTTTGCCTCCTTTTTTGCATGCACTGCGTGACTAGGGGCAACAGTCAGCGTAAGAGTATTGTGCATTCGTTCACGAGCAGCGATTCGTTCAAATGCACGAGCTATTCTCGGAAGTAGAGCGAGGCGCCCCCTCCGTACCAAAATTTCACGAATTGCAGCAACAGCTTCTTTAGGATTTTTCCCTGCAGAAACTGATCGAACTAATGCTGTTGCGTATGATTGTTCAAGCATAAAATTAAGCAGACTTTCCCTTGAGAAGCTTCTCTGCAGCTAGCATCGCAGCACGTGCGATCTCTTTCTCACTTTGTTTCAGAGCCTGGCGCTGAGTTTCTTCAGCGCGCGCAGTCGCGTCTGAGAGAAGTGCCTGTGCTTTAGATTCCGCGTCTCTCATCATCTCAGCCTTCTTTTCTTCAGCGCGAGTGCGCGCTGCGACAACCATCGCCTCTGCTTCGCGAGAGGCCTTGCTTCGGATCTCCTCTCCTGCCGCACCGGAAGCGGCGAGTTTTCTGTCTGCCTCTTCGGCATTCTTTACTCCTTCTTCGATCTTCTTTCGGCGCTCATCTATCATCTTTAAAACTGGCGTGTACAAAAAGCGCCACAAAATGAGAAGCAGGATGCCGAAATTGAACGCCTGCACCAGGAGCAGTTTCCAGTTGATCCCGAAGACGGCGAATAGGTCAGACATGTTAGGAATGCGAGACGGAGTATGTGTTTTTGGAGTCTTCCGCAGGCCGACGGGCCGAGGATGAGCAAATTTTCATCAGAAAATTATGCGACTCCAAAAATACGTACGCCGTCGAGCGCCTTTACGTAAATTTAATGATGAAACCGATAACGAGGGCAAAGATCGCAAGCGCGTCTGTAACTGCCATACCGATGAACATCGTTGCCTGGATCTTACCTGCAGCCTCAGGATTGCGACCGATAGCTTCGAGCGCCTTTCCTACAAGCATACCGAGACCGATACCAGGACCAAAGACACCTAAACCTACGACGAGTGCCATTCCTAATACTTTTGCTACTTCAATATCCATACCAATCTGTTCTATCTAATAATTAATAAGCTTTTGTGCCGCCATTCTAGCACGCTTTCCACAGCACTCAATGTGCTTCGTGCGGCTCTGTAATTGCGATTTTTATAAAGAAGAGCGTGAGCAGCGTAAAGACAGCGGCTTGCAAAGAGCCGATGAAGATCTCAAATAGCATGATCGGTATTGGTGCCACGTATGGCGCGAAAAAGATGGCGACCGCGATAACGATTTCCCCTGCCAAAATGTTGCCGAAAAGTCGGAATGAGAGCGATACGACACGTACAAGTTCTCCGATAAGCTCAATCACGCCTACCAAGGACCCGATCGGATCCTTGAGAGGGTTTACGATGAATTTATGACTATACTTCCAGAAGCCGATCGCGAGAATACCCGTTATTTCTATGACAAAGAATGAAATTATGGCAAGAACGAGTGGCATCGTAAGGTCAGTGTTCGGCGCACGCAGAAGCGGCTCAAACACTCCCCCTTCGTGGAAAAAGCCGATCGATCCAATTCCGGGAATAAAGTGAAGCATGTTGCCGAGGAATATGAAAAGAAATACCGTCATGAGGAGCGGGAAGAATCGTCGTGCCATTTCTTTACTCTCAAGAGTCTCCGCAATGTAGTCGTACAAAAATCCGAATATTTGCTCGACAAGCGTCTGCAAACGACCAGGGATCATCGCAAGGCGTCCACGGATGAGAAACGCGAAGAGGACCAGAAGCCCTATCACCACCCAACTCGTTATGAGGGTGTTTGTTATAGGAATACCCATGAATTCACCGAGTTTTTCAGCGGCGAGAGAGACGTGAATACCCGCCTCGTGGGTCTCCTCGACCGCATGCTCTAGCCCTTCTTCCACAGCCATAGTTGGCGGAATCGTAGCACAGAATTAGACGGCTTTCACCCACTCACGTACAGTCTCAGCTATCTCCTTCTCCGCACCACTGAAACTATGCTTCACCTTTGGAACGATGAGGAAATCCCCGTTCTCCATATGTAAGTTAAACCAGTCGCTTACTTTCCGCCCGATACTGAGCCCAAATTCATCATTTTCCGCCCAAAAGGCAAGAAGCGGAATACGGACCGAACGGAGAATTCTTGGAACCTTCGTGAATTGTCCATATGAGAATATCTCTTCGATACTGTCCGGCGTGTATAGGCTGAGAAATCTCTGCGCATCCAAGTCTTCGTGCCAAAGACCTGGCGGAAGAAGTTCGTGCTTTTTTCCACGAGTGATAAGGGCGCGCACAACTTTGGTGGCACGAGCGATCTTAGCAACACCCTGCAATTTTCTCTCCGCCTCGTAATCACTCACTGGTGCAAGTAAAATTATCCCCTTCACTCCTTTACCTTTTGTTTTATATGCCCAATACACTGACTTCTGACAACCGGTCGAGTGGCCGATTAGATACACGTCCTTTGCGCCGTTTCGTTTTGCGAAATTAACCGCTCCCTGTATGTCATCGACAGATTCTGTAAATACTTCGTGCGCTGCGCCAGCTTTCAGATAGGTGCCGTCAGTGCGTTTTATGCTCGCTACTTTGTCGTGACCTCTGTTATTGAACATGAGTACGGCGGAGTCCCTATCTACCAGTTTCTCAGCAATAGCTAATTTACTAAACATCGAACTACCGAGCCCGTGCACCCATATAAAGACTCTCTTGGACTTCTTTGGTCCAAGCCATAGACCGTTTAGTACGTATCTCTTAGGCGTAAGTATTTCGACAATGTTAGCTGCTCTCATATGCGCATTCTAAGCACAAAAACCAAAAACGCCATCCCGATAAGGAATGGCGCTTTGGTATGGAATCGAGTGATCCCTTATTTGCCGACTGCAAGAGAAGCTGCGTTGACCATAGCGATGAGCTCGGTCTGAGTCGTTGGCATATTCTTAATTTCTATCTTTCCAACAACCTGCATCTTAATGTTCTTACAGACTCCGAGAACAACAGCTGGGTTAAGATCTTTCTTTCCAACCTGAACGGTATCGTTCTTGTCGAAGAGGATGTCCAACTGCTGCACTTTACGAGGATGCATTGAGTCCGCGACAACACGATAGCCAACAAGATGTTCAACCATCGAGAGTCCACAGTTACCCTTAGAAGCATTCTCATCGAAGACGAACTGAATGACCGTACCGAATGGAAGTTCCTCTTTAAGGTCGACGGAACGAGCGACGATCATGTCAGGGTTCGAATACGCACCACTAGCGGTCGTAAACGGGTCGCTATCTGTCTGCTCTGGAACGGCGTTGTAACCGGTGAGAGAAACAGAGTATGAAGCTATAGAAGCCTTCTCCTCTATACGGATCTCGGAAACGGTCTCAGTCTGGGCAAAATCCACAGTAGGCTGAGGAGCACCCGATAAAAGAAAGATGGCCATGAGGGCCGTACTTATTGTTGTTTGCATTATGTGCAGGGAGTTATTCCCTACCCATACATATTAGCACACTCAGCACCCCTTGTCAATCCCTATTATGGCTCTGTTGAGCCATATTTTTGCTTTATAGCTTGACTCTAGGCAAGGCTCCAGACATAAAAAGCCCTGGCTCAAGTCCCCTCCTGCCAGCTAGAAAGGTACTTTTTCTGATCCGCAGTGAGCTTATCTATAGATAGACCCATTGAAGCAAGCTTGAGGGAGGCGACCGTCTGCTCGATTTCATCCGAGACATCATAGACACCTGCGGATAGATTCTTTGTCTTGGTGAGCCACTCGGCTGCGAGCGCCTGAGTAGCAAAACTCATATCCATGACACTCGATGGATGCCCCTCCGCTGCCGCAAGGTTTACAAGACGCCCTTCAGCAAGAAGGTACACTCGTTTCTTTCCCATAACGTATTCTTGGACGTTTTCGCGGACGAGAGTCGGCTTACCCTTAGCAAGCTTTTGGAGATCCTTCACATTTACCTCAACATCGAAATGTCCTGCATTACAGACGAATGCCCCGTCCTTCATTTGTTTGAAATGTTCACCACGAATGACGCTCACGTCCCCTGTTACCGTGCAAAATAGATCACCAAGGGGGGCTGCCTCCTCCATTGGCATAACGCGGAACCCATCCATTGCAGCTTCGAGTGCCTTCACGGGATCAACTTCCGTCACGATAACGGAAGCGCCCATGCCACGTGCTCGCATGGCAAGTCCCTTTCCGCACCAACCATATCCCGCGATGACAAAGGTCCTGCCGGCGACCAACATGTCTGTCGCGCGGATGATCGCCTCAAGTGTCGATTGTCCGGTACCATATCGATTATCAAACATGTTCTTCGTCTTCGCGTCATTCACTGCAACAACGGGGATCTTAAGAGCGCCGTCACGAGCCATCGCGCGAAGACGAATGACTCCTGTTGTCGTCTCTTCAGTACTTCCCACAAGATTCTTTAAAATTTCCGGATAGTCTTGGTGGATTGTTGAAATGAGATCGGCGCCATCGTCCATCGTAAGATGCGGCTTTGTTTCTATGACTTGGGTGATGTGTTTAAAAAATGTGTCTCGATCCTCCCCTGAGATTGCAAACACAGGAATTCCGTATTCTTCACTAAGCCCTGCCGCGGCTTCGTCTTGAGATGAAAGCGGATTTGACGCTGAAAGAACAACATCTGCGCCGCCTTCTTTCAGGGTAATCATCAGGTTTGCGGTTTCTACCGTCACGTGGAGACACGCGCCGACACGCATACCTTTAAATGGCTTCTCTTTTTTAAAGCGCTCTCGAATTTTCAAAAGGACCGGCATGTCCTTTGCTGCCCATTCAATAAGATTCTTCCCCTCCGCGGCGAGCTTTGGGTCTTTAATGTCTGATTTCATTTGTATGAGCTTAGCATTCAAATGCGGTAGTGTAAAAAGATATTTGACCTGACCGTGATTTCATTGTATTTTACTCATCAACGCGAACTACAGGAGGTTCACCATGATTCGCGCTATTCGGGCGGCATTCGCCGCCTCTGCTCTTCTTTTCGTCATCGTTCCGGCGTCGGCCCAACAGCCGGCTGTCGAAGCGGAACTGGTCACAATGCAGGATCCCTTCGATCCAATGGCCGACACGGTACACTTTGATGATCTGGATCGTCAGATCCGGGCAGTAACCGATACCCTTTGCGTCGCTACCGCCCATACGATGGGCGAAATGCGTCGCGAAGTAGACTGTCGGATCGCCTTCATCCACGTCCTGATCAACGTGGTAGGGACCCGCGTCGCAGTCGCGATTGCTCAACTCGCCGTGATGGACGGCGACCCGGCTGCGGTGGAGCTGGCGGGGGCTGCGAGCGACAGCTACACGAAGCTTGGCGAGCTCATTCGTTCAACTATCGCCACATACGCTCGCTAGCCCAAGCGCCCTCGCCTGGCTCTCTCGAGCCCCGACCCGGACTGTTCACGCAGTCCGGGTCATCGTTTTATATAAATTTCTTGTGATAGATGCTGAATAAAATTGCTCCGCACGCGAGAATCAAATACACAGGAAATGCGAGTGACACGAATGTGAACGTCTCAATCACAAAAAACGACGAGAGAGCACTTACGATCGCTGCTGCGTACCCCGTCCAATACTCTGTTTCCGGAAATCTCCACGCTTTAATGACGGTTGGTACTGTTGCGACCCCATCGCTCAGTATTGCAAACAGAATCGCTGTCGCAGCATTCTCTGTCATCCACCACAGAAGAAGGGCGAGCAATGAGAAGGCGCCACATACATAGTCGAACCTTCCAAGCTTCCAATATGCGTTCTTATTAAAGAATGTCGCGATAAAGGCGCTCGCGGGAATTAACCCTGATACCAATATAGTGAGCGACGCCCATCCCACCCCTTCGGACAGAGCAGCGGCAAATGCAATGAGCGGGGCAAGCCCCCACATAAAAAAGGTTACCCGATTCGGCTTCGTGAGCCCTTTGGCGGTGCGCCAAATATAAACCGAAGAGCCAGCTACGTTTACGAGCGCTCCGAGAACAACTATCCACACCATATTATTTCAACGGACAATCTTCTCCGTATGTTTCCTTATATCTGATTGCTAGCTCCTCACGTGTAAAGCGATGATTTTGAGTTCCGTATTTTTCTACTGCATAGACGGAAACGATGCTCCCTAGACGAGCGCACTGATGAACAGGGAGCGCGTGTAAAAAGCCCGCAATAAATCCTGCGCGATACGCATCCCCCGCTCCAGTCGGGTCTACTACTTCTTTCGCAGGCGCCGCTAACACTTCGTCTACCTTTCCTTCGGTGAGAATACGAGTTCCCTTTTCACCGTATGTAATGATTATGGCGGGGACTTTTGTAAGGAGCTCTTGCTCGTCCCAACCTGTCTTTTCCATAAGAAGGCCGATCTCGTAGTCATTTCCAAAAAGAACGGTAGCGCCAGTTATTCCGTTTTTCAAATCTTCCGCTCCTAAAGTGGGTATTTGCTGAGCTGGGTCATAAAAATACGACACTCCATGAGATCGATAATGCTCGGGAAGGACCTGCATATCTCTTGGACAACCTGCACCGATATGTGCGCAGACGATCCCCTCTGTAAGTGGTAGTGGTTCATACGGCGTATTTCCTGCTCCGAAAGAAAATGCAGCTATCTGGTTATCCGCTTTATCGGTCATGATGAAGGCCGATGACGTAAGATTTTTCAGATCGACATGAACTGACGCTGGATCAATGTTGAGAGATTTAAAATGCGCTTTATAACGCTCGAAATCCGAGCCAGCTGTAGAAATTATTTTTGGCTCTATACCAAGAAGTGCGAGATTGTATCCGATGTTTCCTGCTGTTCCTCCAAAATTCTCCGCGAACCCTTCCACCGCAAAACTGACGTTTATATTGTGAAGCTTGTCGGGGAGAAAACTATCTTTAAACAAACCTGGGAAATCCATTATGCGGTCGTACGCAACGGAGCCAGAAATGAGAACTTGTGACATGGGCAAAGTATACAACCCCCTTATTCTTTAGTGAAAGAAAGGGATTGAATACCGCTTCACGATGGGATTACTCCACCTTCTCAATAGTTGTGGCACTGATGATGCCGTCGATATCGTACTTTTGAATACTGCTCATATTCTGGACTGGTGTGACGACGCCAGTAACACGAACCTTTGTGCCCATTGGGAAATCCACTGGATACGTTGCCATAAGAGCAGTGTCGACCGCGTAGTGGCCATCGCTTTGGTCGACTGCAATGCCGAATGCACATTCCATAGTGTGGGGACCGTTCTTATCTTTAGGAGGTAAACATTCCCAAAACCCGACGATCGATTGGCGTGTAGGAAGCGTGCTGTAACTACCCTTTTCCATTTTTACAATGCGCCACTCTCCATCGCGCTTTTCGAGAGAAAGCGTGATCGGATATACGGCTGCTGCCGTCGTACTTCCCGACACGTCATTTGCTACTTCAATGACATTAGCTTCCACGACAAAATTACCGTCTACGGGACGAACTTCTACGATATCAATTCTGTCCGGCCAAGGACTTGAACTGTGCCTTCCAAGTGCTACTTCACCCTCCGGATACCACTTCGTCAAAAGTTCCGGCGCGACATACGCTCCATATGCGGCATCCATGGCTGCCTTTCGTTCTTCACCAGAGGCTAGAAGTGTGACCAGCTGTAGCTTTTTGCCGAATTCATTTACCAAGCTACGCACCTCGGTCTCATCTGCATTTGAAGTTGAAGTTACTGGCTCGTTGTTGATGACTTGTCCTAAAAAGAAAAAAGCTAGAACTACTAGTGCAATAACTCCGAGTAAACTGGGCAACAATTTATTCATATTCTCAATATACCAGATGACGTTCGCCCAGAGTTCTTATTACATGACAAACGGGCATCTCCGTTGTGGAAGCTGAATTATTTGCGTTTAACTTCAAAAACAAAGCGATATGAACTTTCAGGGATTTCTTCTCCTGCTATTGGCGCTGGAGTCACCTCTTTAAGAGTCACAAAAAAATCACCGAACGTGTGCGGTTTTCCTAGCACAAAGACATGTTCACCGTGAGCAACTTGGGTAGCGAGAGCAGCTCTCACTTCTACAGTGCCTGCCCATATACATTGAACGTCTGCTGGACAACGACTATCTGAAACGATCTCACGTGGACTTACGGTCACATTCAGCCCGGTCGCATTGCCACCGAGATATGTGGTGAGGATTGCAGAAGTGGCGTCTGGAGACGGACATGCAATGAATTCGCACTTTGGACCCGTGCGTCCAACAGATGAACCGTCGGGACAAATTTTTGCATCCCCATTGCATTCCCATGATTCTGTCGATGTTGCGCCTGAACCATTCGCGACCGGTGTCTTATTCTGTGCACCTGAGGCAAGCGCGAACCATACCGCCGCCCCTACCGCAACGATGACTCCTATTGAAATGCCGGTCTTTATCATATTGATCTCATTATAGAAGACGTAACGAGAACATTTATATTTCCGACGTATAACTTTCTGCAATTTACGTTACCTCCCCCAGCATTGGAAGCCCGAGGCGACGACGACCATGTTCGCCACGGAATAGAGTCTCCTGCCTTGAGGTCGTTTCCCCTCTTTCTCCGGCATGCGCAAGATGTGTCATCGCTTCGAAACTAGATCCGAGAAAGACAGCGTGCTTACCGTATTTTGCAGATAATTCATCCACACTTTCAAAAATACGTTTTAATCCTTCTGTTTTTAAGGTAGCTCCGAAGAGATCTAGTTGTGCAGAGCCCGCGTCCCCTAACTTTAAGAGCGTGATCCCCGTAGTCCGATACAAAACTCCCGGGCGATACACCTTTGGAAAATATTCTGATACAACACGGAGAATATCCTGTGGAACATTGGTTGCGTGCGACAGCTTGATCTCAAAGCCGTGATACCGAAAATCTTGTGTCTTCAAGAAGAAAAAGATCTCTGGAGAAGAGAGCTCCCAACGCCGCGCTTTGATACATGCGTTTTCAATATTCTTTGAAAGCTGGGAAAAGATAAATTCTTTGTCACGCGATGGAGGTGTAAATGTGCGTGTTTTTTGGATCGATTTGTATGTGGTTTTATACTCGGTCGTTAACTCAAGAGCGACTTCCCCGTTCAACTCCCTCCAGAGCTCTACAAAAGGTTTTGAGACTGTCTTTTTTATCCACTCCTCGCCTTTATCAGCAAACTCAAGCGCTGTTCTTACATTAAATTTCTCAAGATACGCTGCAGTGTTAGGGCCGATGCCCCAAATATTCCCGGCGGGAGTGCGAGCGAGATATGGACGGACGTCTTTAAGAGGGATCACCGTGAGACCATTCGGTTTTTTCCATTTTGAGCCAAGCTTTGCAAGAACTTTCGTCGCAGAGAGCCCGAGACTAAACGTCATTCCGAGCTCGGTTTCAAGATCGCGCTTGATAGCACGCGCCATGTCGGGGTAGGTCATGCGAAGAGTGCGCCTTAGACCTGTGAGATCAGCAAAGCATTCGTCCACGGAGTACTCTTCTACTGTCGGTGTGTAGCGACGGACTATTTTATACATGCGCTCGGAGAAAAGGCTGTAGGTTTCGTAATCAGATGGGAGGATTACCGCATCAGGCACAAGCTTCCGCGCTTCCGAAAGTATCATCCCCCGCGTTACACCTCGAGCCTTTACGTCGTAGGTCATTGCAGAAACTATTCCGCGCTCTTTCCCCGTTATGACCGGCTTCCCTTTTAATCTTGGGTCTTTCGCTATTTCACAGGACGCGAAGAAAGAGTCGCCGTCCACGTGCAAAATGGCGCGTGGAAAAGAAAGAGGTGTTCCCCATGCTGCCATACCTAATATTTCCTTACGACGGCTATGACGACCGCTTCGACGCGGAATGAGTCTGTGGGATATATCGGTTTATATTTTTTATTCGCTGGCTCTAGGAAATATTTTTCTCCGTTTTTTCGCAGATATTTCATCGTATATTCGTTGTCGATGCTCGCAACGACGATTTGCCCCGGCTTATACGTAGCGCGGCGCTCGACGATGACCATGTCTCCAGGATGGATCCCCGCGTCTATCATTGAATCCCCTTTCACTTTCAGTATGTAACTCGATTCTTTGTTCGGGGTAAGGTACTCATCGAAATTCATCACGTCCAAAAGCTCTTCTTCAGCGGCCGAAGGAAAGCCCGCTTCAACGACTCCGAGAAGGCGCGTGCCCTGCTCCTGCACGAGACCGTTCAAACTTCTAGGAATGAGTCTTCCGTTCTTATCTTTCTCTGCAATGCCCGCTTGTATCATTTTTTCTACGAAATAATGGACGGCGTTTTTACTCTTATACCCTACGAGCTTCATTATCTCGCTATAACTCGGCATTCGGCGATGCTTTTTGTAAAAGGAAATGACTTTTTCTTGTCGCTGATCCATACATGCAAGTGTATGGAACGTTCGTTCCAATGTCAATTAGAGACAGTGGATATGGCGACCTTTTCATCACTTCATAGGGAATCGCCTCACAACTTTTTCGCTTCGCCCAGTCCGGCCGTTCGATTTGCCTCCCAGGCATCATATAGGCGTCTATGAAAACACTCCGGACAAGCCGGAGTATTTTCCTAAACGCATGACCCCACGGGGAATCGAACCCCGATTACCGCCTTGAGAAGGCGATGTCCTAACCGTTAGACGATGGGGCCTTCGTGACAAAATGTAGCATACCAAAACCCGAAACGGAATTGGTGCGTAGCCCTATATTGCACATACTCTCACATTCTTAAGAATTAGAGAATGTTTCTATGAACGCAGAAAATGTGCGGCCGTATGGCGTAAGTTTATGTTCAACCGATCGCCCCGCGTATGTCTTCTCAATCAGCCCCGCGAGCGCCAGGCGACGAACATGCTCAGAGATTGTTTTCATGTTCCCTCTTACATCCTCCACGATATCGACTAGCGTTATACCCGGCCGCTTCGATATCAGGAGGAGAATTTGAATCCGACGATGATTTGCGACACCCTTGAAGTGACGCTCGAGCTTTTTTGGACCCTTTATCTTCTTTTCACTCATTCCACCATACTCTCACATTCTTAAGAATATGAGAATGTTTTTACTGTGAATGAGATCCCATGCGGGTTATCGGCTAGAGCGAGACTCATCGGTCTGGTGGAATTTCGTAGTAGTTAATTAGGAACTTTGTGATGTCGAGAAATGGCCTCGCGAGCGACGCTGACGCAAACTCAACACCCTTTGGTTCTATCGCGAACAAAAACACGATGTACTCGGGGTCATGCGCAGGGAAATAACCGAAGAATGAGTGGAGGTACCTGTCTGGCGAGTAACCGCTTGAGCCTGGTACCGCAATCTGTGCTGTGCCTGTTTTTGCAGCAATCGAATAATGCTCCTGCTTTAACTCACCCTTAAGGAGTGCCGTATCGAATACCTTTACGAGCATATCAGTGACGGCTTGGGTGGACTCGGGTTTAAATACAATCCTACTCTCCTTTGGAACGACGGAACGAGTAATCCCGCTTTCGAGGCGAACTGCAGAAACAATATGTGGTGATGGAAGTGCGCCCCCATTTGCGAGGGTGGCGAGCGCTCTTGTGATTGCTACAGCCGAAACCGCAATTCCTTGCCCAAAGCCTGCTGAGGAGTAATCAACGTCGTAGCCGTCATCGATGGCCCGTATATTACCCGTCGCCTCATTCGGGAGCTCTATGCCGGTTTCTTCACCAAGAGCAAGCGCCTTCACATATTTTCCAAACACCTCATGACCCATTTTATCAACTATGAAAGAAACACCGAGGTTAAGGGATTGATTTAATACCTCTTGCATATTGACGCGATCACGCGCCTTCTTGTCGTGGTTACAAATAGTCTCTCCACTTTTTTCAATGCAGCCACGATCCACGTATGTAGTTTCGGGAGTCACCGCCCCTGCATCGATACCAGCAGCCATGGTTAGAGGCTTCATGATCGAACCCATTTCGTAAATACCTTCCACAAGAAGATTGGTGAATACACCGGGATCACTCTCGGTGTTGTACGTATTCGGATCAAATCCTGGTCGAACACCCATTGCGACGATCGCGCCGGTCCTTGGATCCATGATGATCCCTCCGGCAATCTTCGGGGAGTATGCGCTCATCACCTGTTCAAGTGTTTCTTCTAGACGCGCTTCCACAAGAGGTTCTATAGTAGTAATGATACTTCCCTGCTGGGCAGCCGGGTCTGAAAACGCCGCTCCGATATTTGTAAATATTTCTGCAAACGGATTTACGTAAAGGCCCGACGAGGTTCGCGATAACGTAGCCTCCCAGGACCTCTCCAATCCATAGACCCCAACCCTTTTGTCACCCTGAAATCCCACGAAGCCGAGCACGTGTGCTGCAACTTCTCCTGCGGGGTAATATCTCCACTGATCGCGTACGAGTACAACTCCTGGCAATTTCTTTGCGCGTATCTTATCCGCCGCCTCGTCAGAAATACGGAATGCGACCTCTTCGTAGGGGTCATTCTTTTTTGCGGCGCTTGCAAAGAATCGAGTGCTATCGATCGCTGTCTCAGCGGCAAGCGCATCAAATGTCATCTGCGCATCGCTTATGTTCTTTGGCGCAATTGCGATCCTCCAACCCGCCTGCATAACTGCGCCAGCGACCGCAGTACCATCCTTCTTTGAGAAAGATATATTACCGCGATCAATAATCTGATTTCCCGTTTCGACTACATACTGAGCAGCAGCGTCATTTCTATATTCTTGGCCTCGAACAATCTGCACAAAATATAACCTTACCGTAAGGAGTACGGCAATGAGAATGAATATGGCAGAGAGGAGCCGCGCACGCACTACTATCTTAGATTTCATTCGTGCTAATTGTAGCAGCACCTACCGTGCCCGGCCTGTGTACATACTGAGTATTTGAAACAGGCGAAAGCCCAAGGCGTGCACCTTCCCCTGGCTTTATTGCGGCTGCCGCGGCGTAATAATCTCTCTCTAGAAGAGCGACGGAGCTACCAAGCGACGCCATGTGTGATACAGCTTCTTTTCTAGCAATCACATTAAGTACAGATGCGCTCACAAAGTACATGTATGCGACTATAAGTACGAAAAGGATAGCGATTAGGGCGCGAAACAATACTTTTTCAGCTGTATGTTCGGAAGTAAGCGAAAAGGTTGCGCTCTTCCCTGAAAATTTCATTGAGCCCTGAAAGACTGAGGGCTTATATTTACTGATTT
This sequence comes from uncultured Candidatus Saccharibacteria bacterium, assembly GCA_964399865.1. Lineage (GTDB taxonomy): Bacteria > Patescibacteriota > Minisyncoccia > Phycocordibacterales > UBA2100 > UBA10103. Next base: position 198,760 of record CAYNRJ010000001.1, read on the forward strand.
TTAATATTCTTGACCCCATATTGTATTTACTTCAATTTGAAAGTGTTTTTTGAATTACACGAAGCTTTGCACTGCGGGCACGAGGATTTTTCTGAATCTCGATCGGACTCGGACCTAATGGCTTTTTGAAGACTTTTTCTGCTTTCCCCTCCTTTTCCCATTCGGCAAACAGCCTTTTCACGATTCGATCCTCGATACTGTGGAATGTGATGACTGCCATGCGACCTTCCGGCGCAAGCGATTTCCACGCTGACTCGAGACCATGCTTCAGAGCTCCGAGTTCATCATTCACGGCAATACGGAGCGCCTGAAAGGTGCGCGTCGCCGGATGAATGCGTCCGTATCGATACACCGGTGGTACAGCGGCTTTTATCTCTGCCGCCAGATCCGATGCGGTCTTGAAGGGGTTCTTTACTCTTCGCTCCACAATGCGCTTGGCAATGCGACGTGAGTACCTCTCCTCTCCCCAACCATAGATGATGTCCGCGAGCGATTCTTCACCCCACTCATTCACGATTTTCTCCGCCGTCAGAGTGTCCTTTGAAGGAACATCGTAGGTCATGAGAAGCGGCTCATCCGAAAGGAATGAGAATCCGCGTCCTGCCGCAAGTTGATATCCACTCCATCCAAGATCGAATAGAGCTTTCGTAATCTGCGGAATTTCCAACTTTCGAAGTTCTTCCGAAAGATCACGGAAATTCGCGTGTACGAGATGCTTTTGTGGCTTTGCACTAGCGAGAGCACTCTCAGCCCGAAGTATGGCATCGGGATCTAGATCGAATCCGATCAGAATCCCGCGTTTCCCCAGCTTTTCTGAGATTGCTCGTGCATGCCCCGCCCCGCCTAGGGTGGCATCAACTACGACATCGTCCTCGCGAAGAGCGAGTGAGTCTATCGCTTCATGTAAAAGAACTGATGTGTGCATGTTCTCCGAAGATTTCGCCGATTCGGATGACAACACCGGATCGCTAGAGGATTGTGAGCGTCGCGTGCGCATGACGTTTATGCATTCCTCTAGCTATCCCGTGCAGCCATTAGATAACTCCTATCTCTCCGAGCTTCTCAGCGATCGAATCGGCCTGTTTCTCGATTCGTGCTTTGTAGCTCTTCCAGGCAGCTGCATCCCATATCTCGACCCGATTGGACACACCAGCAAAAACGATCGAACGCTTGAGCGATGCGAACACTTTGTGGTGATCCGAAATAAGAATGCGGCCAGCACTGTCTGGCTCTAATTCGACCGCGCTTGAAAAAAGAAATCGACTGAAATCGCGAGTGTCTGCTTTCGTGTAAGACACATCACGTAGATTCTCTATCGCTTTCTCCCATCCTTCGCGTGGAAACACGAACAAACAATTATCCAAGCCATGCGTCAGGATCATCTTTTTTCCAAGTGAATCTCTGAATGCTTTCGGCAAAGAAACTCGCTTCTTTTCGTCGAGCGTGTGTTCGTATTCCCCAATGAATATACCTGCCATAGTTTCCCACTCTATCCCACTGGAATAAAGTATATACCACTATACCCCACCACAAGACAGTTATCCACACGAAAAATGGTTGATAACGTGGGAGCGCGTCTGGAACGGAAAAAACACAAAGAATGTGCTAAAATCTGCCTTACTATGCCTCGGATCTTCAAGACCGCTGACGCAGAAACACTGGATGGAATAGCGGAGGAGATGCGAGTTCGGGAGACCAAGCATTTCGTTCTCTTATTCTCGATGGGAAGTCAGTTTGACCACCTCATCGTTCAGCAGTTGGCGAAACTCGGCGTCTATTGCATCGTCGCCGACCCAGCAGAGGTAAAGGCTGCAGATGTGAAGAAGGCAAACCCTTCAGGCATCATCGTCTCCGGCGGTCCCGCTTCTGTCTTTAATGAGCCGCCGCCCTTTGATGGAAAGATCTTTGATCTCGGTATCCCAACACTAGGCGTTTGTCTTGGATTCCAGATGTGGGCAAAGCATGTCGGTGCAAAAGTAACTCCACAGAAGAAACGTGAGTTCGGCGTTCATACCTTTTCTATTACAAAAGACAATCCTCTTTTTGATGGCATCTCAAAACAGACTGAGGTATTAGAGAGCCACGGAGACGCGATCGAGCCGAGTGCAAACATAGAGGTACTTGGAACGACAGACAATGCTCCGGTCGCAGCCGGTAATTCTGGTCACCTTTGGGGAGTGCAGTTCCATCCCGAAGTAACTGACACGGTAGAGGGTGCAAAATTGTATGATAATTTCTGCGGAAAGATCTGCGGAATCACAGACCGATTCCCTGCAGAGAATGTCGCGAAAAAGAGAGTTGCTGAGCTAAAAGAGAAAGTTGGTGGAAAAAAAGTGCTTATCGCTCTGTCAGGCGGTTCGGATTCGTCGGTCGTCGCCTACTTATTGAAAGATGCAGGCGCAGAACTGAAGGGTGTGTATATTCGTGGTATAGATCGCCCAGACGATGAAGCGTACGTGCAGAAATACTTTGGCTCACAGAATTGGATCGACGTAGAAGTGGTTGACGCTACTGCCCTGTTCCTGGACGCACTTCGTGGCAAAACTGCGATGCGCGAAAAGCGTCTCGCAATGCGAGGTGTCTACAAAGATGTGCTTGAAGAGAAGATAAAAGAATTCGGCGCAGATTTTATTGCACAAGGTACGCTCTACACCGACCTTCGAGAAAGCGGCCACGGGCACGCTACTGGCGCACGCGTTGCTGAGATCAAAGTACACCACAACACGGGTATTGAATTCTCCGTGCCAGAGGTTCGTCCTCTTGAGGATCAAGTGAAAGATTCAGCTCGATCAATCGGTCGTGAGCTTGGTGTTCCCGAAGACCTTATCGTTCGTCACCCATTCCCTGGCCCAGGACTTGTCGTACGCATCGAAGGAGAGGTTACAGCAGAGAAGCTTCACACGGCACGCGCGATTGATGGCATATATATAGAAGAGCTTCGAGCCGCACACCTGTACGAATCTGTCTGGCAAGCTGGAGCTGTCGTTACCCTTTCCGAACACACGGTCTCTAAAGGAGATGATGCTGGATTAGGCCACGTCGTCGCCCTGTGGGCAGTTTGGAGCGTAAATGGCTTTACCGCACGCTTCGCACAGCTACCCTACGACTTTCTAGACAAAGTCTCCCGCCGCATAACAAATGAAGTTCGCGAGGTCGGCTCTGTCGTCTATCGAATCTCTGATAAGCCACCGACTACAATTGAATGGGGATGAACCGTGCGGGGCACGATTCATCTGGCGTTGAATCCAAACTTTTCTTGTTGATATAACGGGAGCGTTGCTACCGTTGAATGTGAGAGACCGAACTCTTCGGCTTCACTCGTTTGCATTACCTTGCTGCGACGAAGCATTTGAGTAATAACTTCCATATCGTTTCCTGTTTCTGTAGCGAGTATATATATCATTTTTTGATGTTCTCGTTTAAACACAGAAATCGCGTCTTCATGTAAGTGTATAGATGCCGTAGGATCGGTAATCGTGTATCTGCCTTCTCGAAAAAAGAATTGGCACCCTTCTACAACTATTCGCTTCTTTCCGCCTAAAAATATCAAGGTTGCGGCTACATCCATTTCACCGAACGCAATCGTTTCCACTTCAATCGGAAGCGCTTTAAGGTACGTATATAAATTTATACCGGCTTCAATCTCACCACTTCCTGCAGCGATCAAAAATCGTAAATTCTTTACTGGTTTTGAGTACAACTCATCATTGATCCATTTGATTGAATCTTGAACCTCCTTTTTATCAATATGACCTGTGAGTGCATGCCAGACTTCCATGACGAATATATATAACGGACGATCCTGAATAAAGTGGCCTAATAAACCAGCCCGGACCAGTGAAGACTGAAGAGGGCGCCTCTCCTCAGTCTTCCTCCGCTACTCTCTACCTAGGAATTGCGTTGATTTCCTTCTGAACCGCGATTTGACGAGTCTTCATAGTTACCTGAATCCATTCCGTCGCGAGAGCTGTTGGTGTTCTGCGAACCTTGTCCTCTCGTGTCAGAATCGCGCTCGCTCGTTGTCTGTGAATTATCATTGTTTGTGCCACGTGCCTTTCGATTGGTGTCCTGGTTGTTCTGGTTGTTTTGTGTCATATGTGATTTATTTTTTGTTTTCCTTTAAAAGTTAAACCTAGTAATGCCTCGACCACGTTATGTGTGTATTCTGCACGATCAACAGTGAAATTCTCATTAACGTGATCGAGCATTATGAGCTATTCACTTCTATCTATTGTTACCTCTCTTTCTCGAACTAGAACCGGATGAGCTACGAGAAGAGGAGGAAGAAGAGGATTCCCCTCTTCGACTGGAAGAAGAGCTGCTCCTTCTACTCCCGCTTGATCTTTTTTGTGTCATATTTTTTAGGAAATAGGACATAGCGATGCTATTAATCGACCTTGCATCATTATTCAAGTCGACAATGAAGTCGCGATTAAGATTCGCGACATCAGAATAAAAAATAGTTTTTGGATCGACGTTTCAGCAAAAAATCAAAACCCGCATAAAGCGGGCCTTGATTATTACTGTGGACCTACGGGGAGTCGAACCCCGACCTGTTCCATGCCATGGAACCGTTCTACCGCTGAACTATAGGCCCGGTACGGGTTCGCAATATCCTAGCAAAAAACTATTCGGGACGTTAGTACACCTGCGGTGCACTGTCGTCCATCGCAGGAGGGTTTGCGACACACTGTTTGAGTTCTGTCGTTTGCGTCCATCCGCACTTTCCGTCCGCCTGTGGCTCGCATGACGCTTCGCGGTAACACGCATACTCGGCTCGAAATTCACAGGTGGTAACAATATTGTTAGCTTCCTCTGCTGAAACGCAGAGCTGACTACTGCAACCTGCAACCGCACAACCATTCGCGACTATACTTCCACCCGTCTCTTCTGAAATATCTCTCACAAACGTCCGCCCATCCGGTGTGCGGCACTGCTCTGGATACGATTCCATAATTGGATACCCCGCTGCTGCGCATTCCTCGAAATTTGTTACAAGGACCGCCTCATCCGTTTGTATGGTCATAAACCATAGGATGCATCCGATGGTCACAACAAGGATAATTCCTAAAAGAATTGGCGATTTCATATCATTCATTGTAGCAGACGATGTAATCGCTTCCAGCTTTCACCAAATACATTAGAATGCGGTATTCCTCCCGTCGTTCAATGGATAGGATGGCCCCCTCCGAAGGGGCCGATGTAGGTTCGACTCCTGCCGGGAGGACTAGTCAGTCTCGAAAAGCGCGCTCAGTGATTCCCCACTCTCGATACGATCTATTGCTTCAGCGAATGTAGCAGCGACTGATACGACTTCTATCTTTGATCCCAAATCTCTATTTTGCGAAATAGTATCTGTAATGAAAAGTTTCTTAATCTGTGAATTTTCTATAGTCTTTACTGCATCTCCAGAAAGAATGCCGTGAGTCGTTGCAGCGTAGACTTCGCGAGCACCATTTTCCATAAGAAGAGACGCTGCACGCGCGAGAGTCCCGCACGTATCCGCCATGTCATCTATAATGAGCGCCACCTTCCCTTTTACGTCTCCGATCAATTTCATTCGAGCAACTTGATTTGGAATCTCACGCTCTTTGTGGATGATAGCGAGGTCCGCTTTCTTCATGAGGCGTTTTGCGTAAGACTGGGCGCGCACCACACCGCCGGCATCAGGAGAGACAACGACTAGATCATCGGATGTAAGAGCCTCTTTAAAGGTCTTCCTGAAAAATTCGAGGAATACTGGGCGTGGGTATAAATAATCCACGTTCGCTGCTCGGAAGAACCCTCCTATAGCATCGTTATGGAGCTCCATCGTAAGGATACGGTCTGCTCCCGCTGCTTCTACTGTTTCTGCAAACACGCGTGCGGAGATAGGCTCTCGTGGACGAGATTTTCTGTCTTGTCTCGCGTATCCCATGTATGGAATAACAGCGGTGATTTCATGAGCAGAAGCACCCTGCGCAGCATCGATGGCGAGAAGAAGTCGTATCCAGTTCTCTGCTGGAGGATTTGTCGGTTGAATGAGAAATACGTTCTTGCCGCGAAGGTTTTCGAGGAATTGGACGTGCTGTTCGCCGTCTGCAAAAGATCGGCATTTGATCTGCCCAAGCGACACGCCGAGAGAGGCCGCAATCTTCTCTGCCAATTGGTCATTCGAACCGAGGCTGAAAACGCGGTATTCCATTGAGTTCAGATTATACCAGAGAAATTAGGAAATGTGGAGTTCTCCCCAACCCGCGTATTTTTGGTGGACCTATTGAGAATCGCCCGCGCCTCTCGGCTCGCCGTCGCTCGCCTCGGGCTGGGCACCGCCTCGCGACTCGGCCTACTGGCCTCGTATCGCTCCGGCGTTCGATTCTCTAACAGAGGCAAATAAATTTGCCTCTTTATGTTGTGGACCTATCGAGAATCGAACTCGAGACTGTGCAATGCGAATGCACCGGTATACCACTTACCTATAGGCCCTCATATGTTCCGCAATACTATACTACGACTCCTCGTCTGAAAGTTCTTTTATCGGGCTGCTGGGAATCGAACCCAGTCTACACGAACCCGAATCGTGCGTACTACCGGTATACTACAGCCCGAAAACACCTCCAGCCGAAAATAGCATCGTATTTTCGGGTGCACCTTTCAGGATTCGAACCTGAGACCTTTCGAATGTGAATCGAACGCTCTAACCAACTGAGCTAAAGGTGCGTGCGGGAGATTATCTCTCAAAATATCCGTAAAACAAGACGTGACTTTACTCGCTTAATACTGGGTGCTAGCTTCATACATAGCGCAATCACGGAGGTTCTGCACAAATGCGTTCGTATCTGGACTATCTCGAGGAAAAAAGGCGTGCGAAACGCCGCAAGGACAGGCTGATTAACTGGGGGACGGCAATCGGCTTCCTGGCACTCATCGTAGGAATCGCCTACCTCATCGGCAAGGGAAAAGGAGATTGGTGATGCAGCCCATCCCTTCCACTGACTCGATCTGGGATGACCCGGCGGAGCCGCGTACAATGGCGCCGCTAGCGAGAGCTCATCCCGAGCTCGCACCCCGACCCACGGTGAGTGAGGAGGTCGAAGAACTCACCCTGGAGCAGCGCCTCTCCGAGGATCCCAGCAAGATCGAAACGCCCAGGGGCGCTGCTCGCATCTTCCTGTGGGTCTGCGTAGCACTCGTAATCGCCGCGATCTGGATCTTCGGACCAGGGCTCGCGGAGTAGATCGTGATGCGAGTTCCAAAAGCGAAGGGCCGCCCGACGAGTGTCGCGGGCGGCCCTTCTTCTTACAATTATTTGATGTTTACAATCTTGTATTTCTGCATTCCCTTCGGAGTCTCAAACGAGAAGAGGTCCCCTTTTTTCTTTTCCATGAGGGCTGAGCCGAGCGGAGAGAGGTGAGAGATCTTGTGTTCCTGCATGTTTGCTTCGGCGCTTCCCACTATCTCGTATGAGTGCTCTTCCTTTTCACCCTGCTTCTGTATGGTGACAATACTTCCGAGACTTACTGTATTCCCTTTCGGATGTTCAATAATGCGAGCGTGTGAAAGCTGCTCTTCAACGTTTCGGATACGGTCTTCGGTTGCGGCCTGGAGATTACGCGCTTCTTCATACTCAGCATTCTCTGAGAGGTCTCCGAGTGAGCGAGCGTATTCAAGCTGTTCCGCGATCTCGCGGCGACGCACAGTCTTCAAGTGTTCTAGTTCGGCGGTAAGTTCGTCGAATTTTTCCTTGCTGAGGTAATTTGTATCTTCAGGGACCATATATGGATGTCGCGCGGCATTATACCTTGGGCTTAACAATAAGAGCAAGTGAATAGCTACTTGACGTACTCTGGTTTCTCGGTCACAAGCCATTCGAAGAAGGGGCGAAGGCCAGGAGCCGCCCCTGAGAGCGTTCCCGCTGGAGCTCGCTCCAAGACAACTGCATACGCATACTTTGGATTATCGCTCGGCCAGTATCCTACAGACCAGGAGTTCATCCATTGATTGCGTGATCCAATTTCTGCGGTGCCTGTTTTTGCGGCAATGCTAACGCCCGCAATATTGAGCGACTTCACTGTCGCGTCTGTCCTTTGAGAAGTGACGGCAAGTCGCATTCCCTCTCGTACCACTTGCAAATGATCATCTGAGATGCCCACCTCAGTGTATGTAGGTCGTGCGCCTCTTACCACTTGAGGAACGAGTAGCTTTCCACCATTTGCTATTGCCGCCGTAAAACGTACTGCTTGGAGCGGCGTTACTTGGAATCCGTACTGCCCAATAGAGGTGTGGTAGGTGTTTCCAAGTCTCCAAGGATCGTCTGCGCCGAATACTTTTTCTTTCCACGCAGGCGTCGGGATAACTCCCGCCTCTTCACCGAGTAGTGCGATTCCCGTAGGAATTCCCAGACCAAACCGTGTCGAATATTCATCGATCTTTGCGATTCCAAGACCTTTTTGTGTCCCGTATCCCCCGCCGATCGTATAGAAATACTCGTCGGACGAAACAGCGAGCGCAGTCCTCATGTCAACGAGGCCGTGCACTGTCCAGTCTCTAAAAATGGAAGGCTGATCAGGATTGTAAGGATTCGGGATAGTGATCGCGCCAGTTGAAAGAATTTCCTTTTCAGGACTGATGATGTTCTCAGCGAGGGCGGCGGCGGCAAAGATTGGCTTCAAGATAGAACCGGGCGCATATAGTCCGGCGACTGCGCGGTTAAGCAGCGGTGTTCTTTCATCAACAGAGGCTGCCCCAACAACTTTTGAATCCCCTTCTGTAAACGCAACGTTGTCATACTCAGGGAAACTAGTGAGCGCAAGCAGCTCGCCTGTCTTTACATCCATGATGACTGCAGCGCCGCCGACAAATCCTTGTGCATGCGCATGTGCTGATAAAAGTGAATAGAGCTTACTTTGAATCTCAGCATCAATTGAAAGCGTCACGTCAGTTCCATTTTGTGGAGGCGCAACTATATTTTGACGTTCAACGACTCCACGAGCATTCGTTTCGGTCATACTACTTCCATTCACGCCGGAAAGCCCAGTATTGAAGACAAGCTCCACCCCTGATACTCCACTATATTCCTCACGCCACCATGTCCCGCTTTGGTCCGCCTTTGGATAGCGAACAAAGCCGAGAATGTGTGAGAGCCCCGGCATGTCGGCGTATCGCCGTAGCGCGAATGTGGATGTCGTAGCAGAACTGACTGTTGTAGATGCATCCCCGAGAGGTAATTCATTCCATGCCAATTCCTCCCCTGTGCGGTCGAATATGATGCCGCGCGAAGCAAATACAACTGAGCGATCAAGGCGATTATTTCTTGAGATATCCGCGTAGGTCGCACCATGCACTACTTCGAGATAAAACGCTCGTGCGGAAAAGATGATAAGGATCAGAGTGAATATAAGACCAATACCGAAAAGTGCTTTCTGCGACACGGAGCGAACAACGCGGCCTTCAAACTGATCCTCGTTCCTTCCGGGCAAATTTGATGAGTCGAGGAATATATCTTCCGGCGCTATTTCATGCACCCTGTTCCTATTTCTAAAACCTCCACCAAAAGTCATCATACGAGGAATTCATTACGAAGCGGCTCAAGTCCCCACACCAGTATGATCGATGCGATTGTAAATAGTGGGAGTGGATAGAAAAAAGAGCCGGGCAACCAGAGAAAATCCATCATGAGGCCGATAACAGGCACTTCCCACGCGCGAAAGCGAAGCGCAAGAACCGCAACAGCAATAAGCGGTACCCACGGTGGTGCAAAGATCGTACCCAATAAACCAATGACTCCCACACTTATGCGGAACGTTGTCTTATTGAGTAAAGACATAGACAAATCGTACGTCGTACATACTGACAGGGAGATTGGCGAATACTTTCGTGGACGCTCCGCTCTTATCCTCTTCGGTCTTTCCAACAACGCCGATAGCCCGTCCGCCGTCCGTCGGAGAAACGATTGGGTCGCCTACTTTAATTTCTGCTCCACGTGGCGCATCCCCTTGCGCTTGGCCGCCGCCATGACCGTCAAAAAGAATACTGACGCCGTTTACCACCCCTTCGATTGACGCATCCGGAGCGAATAGTTCTCGTACGATCGATATATCTGCATCGGCTCGGCTGATTCGTCCGACAATAAACCCAGTGGACGAATCTCCGACCATGACGAGATCTCCCTCCTTAACTCCGTGAGACGTCCCCGCACCTATGAGAAACGTTCCATACGGAGATGCGCGGAATGAGGATACTATCCGCGCCGTAACACCCTCTGTATCGGCGACCATTCTCGTGATCGCTCGTAATTCATCATTCTCTTTTTTTAAAAATTCGAACGCGGCAGCTCGCAACCGTATTTCTGTTAACTCATTGCGGAGCACTGCGTTCTCATTCTCGAGACCACGACGAGTCGATAGTACCCCACTTCCCTTAATAGATTGCCCAGCTCCCGCAACAGCGCTCCAAACGCTAACTGCACCACTTTGGATCAAACCTCGTATGTAGCCGCCGGAAACACCGTCAACTAAAAAAGCGACCACGACAAAGACGGTCGCAGCTATAAGTCGGCGTCTTCCCTTTCGCCCGCTGACATTATTCGGTCGGTACGAGTTCATCATCGTGTTTTACAAGAGCCTCTCGATACGTATCAATATCAGAAAGAATAATGCCAGTGCCGCGAACAACGGCAGTTAGTGGATCCGGTGCGACGATGACCGGGACACCTAGGGATGCGGCAAGAAATTCGGGCAAACCACGGATAAGTGCGCCGCCCCCCGCGAGATAAATACCTCGCTGCATAACGTCGGCGAGAATTTCAGGTGGAGTTGATTCCAGTACATCTTTCACGGCCTCAATGAGCTCTTCAATAGAGTGCCCAATCGCATTCCGCACGTCATGATCAGAAATTATCATTTCGCGTGGTAATCCTGTGACAACATCACGGCCCCGTGCCAGAGTTTCCATTCTCTCTCGCGAAGGGTTCACCGCTGCGATCGCTATTTTAATATCCTCGGCGGTCTTTACTCCGATGAGAAGCTTAAATTCATTGCGTACATGACTAATGATGTCCGCATTGAAACGATCTCCAGCGATTCGGACATTGCGCGCCTTTACGATTCCTCCGAGAGAAATAATACCTATGTCGGTTGTGCCGCCCCCGATATCGACAACCATCGAACCTCTCGGTTCGTGTACAGGAAGTTCGATCCCGATCGCAGCTGCAAGTGGCTCTTCAATTATGTGTACTTCGCGAGCACCAGCTCCACGGGCTGCATCGCGCACAGCGCGCACTTCAACGGAAGTAATTCCAGATGGAACACCGACCGCAACTCGAGGACCTAGAAGAGTCGTATGCCCATGCTGCGCTTTACCAATAAGATACGAGAGCATCTCCGATGTTATCTCGAAGTCGGAAATTACACCGTCAACAACTGGCTGCAGAGCTTGAATGTGCGCAGGTGTGCGACCGAGCATGTCTTTTGCTTGCTGACCAACAGCGACCACCTGGCCCGTTTTCTGATTTACCGCAACTATTGAAGGCTCGTTTATGACAATACCGCGGCCTTTTACGTGCACGAGAGTGTTCGCCGTGCCGAGATCGATGCCGATATCGTTTGAAAAGAGTCCGAGTATCCGCTCTTTATAGGCTCGCCATCTTTGTTTGAATCCCTTTTTCATGTTGGTTGCTCCGTTCCATTATTTCTTTAAGTGCTCAACGATGCGACTCTCTGGGATAAGCGTCCCTGCTCCATTCCCTCGCGCTGTAACCTCAACGCCCCCTGCTGCCATTGTCTTTTCAGAGACGACTACTCGCATAGGGATGCCAATGAGCTCGGCATCAGCGAATTTCTCTCCTGCACGAGTATCGCGATCATCATAGAGCGCCTCTACTCCATTCTCTTTCAGCAATTCGTACAATTTGTCCGCCTCTTTGACGACCTCAGCGTTTCCTCCGGTGATAGAAATAAGATGCACTGGAAAAGGTGCAACTTCTTTAGGCCAAATAATCCCCTTGTCGTCAGAAAGCGTTTCAACAACTGTGCCAAGAAGTCGTCCGGGGCCAATACCGTAACAACCCATGATGACCGATTTACTTTCGCCATTTTCATCCTTGAATTTGAGAGCGAGCGCATCCGAAAAGCGCGTACCGAGCGAGAATATATTCCCGACCTCGATCGCCTTTTTCTCGACTAATTCCTCGCGTTTTATTCCAAGATCCGTAAGCACAGCATCTTCGAGCACCTCTTTGTTTACCGCCATGCGCTTACCTTCGTGTACGTAGATCAGATCCTCTCCTGCGTCACAGACTGTCTGGAACTCATGGCTATACTTCGAGAACGCGCCGCCCGACGCGAACGTGCGGTATGTTTTATCGCCAATTCCTGTCCGCGCATATATTTTTTCATACGCACCGGAGATCTTCTCGTAGATTCCTTGATGCTCTTCGTTCGTTCGCGCGAAGGAATACATATCCTTCATGATGAATTCGCGCGTGCGCATAATGCCTGACTTTGCACGTGTCTCGTTGCGGAACTTGTTCTGGAATTGATATGCGGAAAATGGCAAATCTCGATACGAAGAAACGAATTTCTCAGCGATCGAAGTAATATCTTCTTCATGCGTCCAACCAAAGCCGACCTCGCCGCCAGATTTAAATTCGCTTTTGAACCACACGTCCACATTCTTGTCGCTCCAACGATCCGTCTTCTTCCAAAGCTCAGGATCCTGAAGCGAACTCATGAGAACTTCCTGACCACCAACAGCATTCATCTCTTCGCGAATGATGTTCGTAATATTGTTGAGTACTCGCAGTCCAAGCGGCAGATATGAATAGACACCCGCCATTTCTTTATGGATGAATCCGCCTCGGATCAGGAGCTGAGCGTTTTTCGATACCTCATCTTTCGGAGCGTCCTTTCTTGTTCGAGTGAATAGTTGTGATTGCCTCATTACAACTATTGTACGGCCCAAATGTTAAAAGCCAAAATTTGGCTTAAGCTATGAGCCTAGCTATATCGTTGTAGGTCACAAATACCATGAGAAGGATGAGGAATCCTAATCCAAAGACGTTTACGACCCGCATCGCTACAGGCGGAACACCGCGTCGCAGTACTGTCTCTATCCCGAGTACAAAGAGTCTCCCACCATCGAGCGCTGGGATTGGTAAGAGGTTAATGATGAAGAGATTGACCGAGATGAACGCTGCGAGCGTTAAGATCGGGCCTGCACCATTTTCTGCTGCGTCTCCCACTATCCCGACGAGGCCGACAGGCCCCACGATATTTTGAAGTGCAGGAGCTCCGCGCACCGCATCCTTTACCATTCCGACAAGTCCCAGCGTTATTGTTTTGAGGGCATTTTTCGTACTTACAAATCCTCCTTTTATAGCTTCGAGAAGTGGGAGCGGTTCGGCTGTTACCAAGACGAGTGAGATGCCGATAGCCGGTTGATCCGCAGCATTTGGATTCACGGCGTGTGCCGGTCGCACATTAGCGGTTGCTTCAACACCTCCGCGTTCATATGAGATCACTATTGATTCACCGCCGCGCTCGCGGACAAAGTCCGTAACTCCCTGGGGAGTGAGAGCCGGCACTTCACCATTCTCGCCTTTTACGCTCGTTACTTTATCGCCAGGAATGATGCCTGCACTCGCTGCAGGAGACGAAGGCACAACGTCAGCAACAAGAAGTGAAGCTGGCGCACCTACTGTTGTACTTTCTACTACTCTGGGGGTTCCGAGATATAGCGCGACGGAGAAAAGTATCCACGCAATGAGGAGATTCATGAGTACCCCAGCAAAAAGAATGATCGCTTGTACGCCGCGATTCTTACTTACAAAACTTCCTTTACCTGTTTCCCCCTCTCCCACATCGCCGAATAAACGTACGAACCCGCCAAACGGCAGCCAATTGAATGTATATTCTGTACCGCCCCATTTTCCAAATGTGAGCGCACGAGGTGGATAGCCGACGCCAAACTCCTCTACCTTTACACCAAATATTTTCGCGGCAAGAAAGTGCCCTATCTCATGCACGATGATAAGGGAGACCAGGATCGCGATTACGAGCAGAATCGTCATGAGCTCATCTCTTTCTCTTTTCCTTCGAAGGCTTTCTCTAATTCTTCGTTCGCCTTATCTACTTTCTTTTGCAATTCTTCTTTGAGTCGGAATTTTGCGTCCTCAGTGATCGTGCCCTCACGTTCTCGTTCCTGAATGTCCTTCCACGCCTCGTCGCGCGCGCCGCGAACTGTCGTTCGGGCCTCTTCCAATTTTCCTTTTGCGACTTTCACGAGCTGTTCGCGCCTTTCTGATGTTAATTCTGGAAATGTAACGCGAATAGAAACTCCATCAGATGATGTGCCGAGTCCTAGGTTTGCGGCTGAAATCGCCCTCTCGATATCTTTAAGAAGTCCCGCATCGAATGATTGCACGCGGAGTGTACGCGCATCTTCTACGCCCACATTTGCTACTTGCTTCATTGGCATCATAGAGCCGTAGGCGGAAACTGATACTCCATCGAGGATTGCGGGTGAAGCACGGCCAGTTCTAATGCCTCGATACTCCCTCGCGAGCCATTCTCGGGCCGCTGCTACCTTCTCATCGAATGTTTTGAAATCGTAAGTCATATGGAGACTAGAATATCATATTCGAGGAATTAAGAGTGCTGTTTGCTCAAGAAGTGGCTTTACGAGAGCGCCTTTATCCATGATGAATTGCCGCGCCCGATAGAGAGCCTGGAATCCCTCGCGCGACTTTCCCTCCGCCATTTTCTTCTCAAGTGAGGATAGGAATTGAAGGATCCCGGCAATATCCCGCTTATCATCGTCTCCCTTTTCAAGAAGCGGCTTTAACATATCTAGCCTCTTTTGCGGCTGAGCCTTTAAAAATGCTCCTGCGTCAATTTCAGGCTCGGTAGTATTTGCGTTTTTCTTTAGAGGCGGCAACGAATACATCTGTGTCCTTGATCGAAGCGTCCCGAGGAGCGTTATTGGTGAAGGCACGATAATAAAAAACATTGCATTGCCTGTCGGCTCTTCGAAAGTCTTGAGGAGTGCGTTCTGCGCTTCTCCTGTCATTCCCGGTGTTGCGATCACAAAGACGCGTACCGTTTTTCCCATCGCTCCAAGAGAGGATCTCTCGCGAATTTCTCGCGCTTCCTCAGCGCCGAATTGAGGATAGGCACGTATATAGAGATCGGGATTGGCGCGTACGTCTATTCCGTCCTTCTCGAGTGCCAAAAGTAGCCGAGGGATATCTTCTGCGGTACCTGCGACCAAATTAGTATTCCCCAGAAATGTCATTTAAGCAGTATACCAACGTCCACATGTAGACTATAGTAGCGCGATGAGAAAAAACCGTATTCGAAAAACTGCCCTTAATGTTACGGAGTGGGTTGGTTCGCCTGCATCTGTATTAGTGCACACGGTACTTTTTATACTAAGTTTTCTAGCGGTATATCTAGAGGTAGTGGCGTTGAACGATATGCTGCTCATTTTGACCACGATCGTTTCACTTGAGGCAATTTATCTCGCAATATTCATTCAAATGACCCTTAACTACACCTCCGAAGAACTCGGCGAAGTGAGCGAGGACATTGAGGAATTGCAGGAAGACATCGGCGAGATCCAGGAAGATGTTGAAGAAATGAGTGAGGGCGAAAATTCTGAGGAGGCGGAAGAAGAGTCGCGTAAGGCGGAACAGCGAAAAACGCTTTCTGAAATTCAGAGTGACCTTCGAAAACTAATGGAAGATATATCAAAACTTCAGAAGCCGAAACCGTAGTGTCTATCGTTTGGTTATTATCGCTTTCTTGTACGCCTCGAGGTGTTTGAGAGCTTCGCCAGTACCTTTGGCGACACAAAATGGCGCATCTTTTGCGACACGCGCCTTCACTCCTGTGCGGCGGAAGACCAGTTCCGATAGATTGCGAAGAAGTGACGATCCTCCTGTCATTATGATTCCGTTGTCTATGATGTCCGCGGCAAGTTCTGGCGGAGTTTCTTGGAGTACGTCCTTTATCGCATTCACAATGGTCCGAAGCTCTCGACCAATGCCTCGCACGACTTCATTCGTCGTAAATTCGATTGAGCGAGGAAGGCCCGTAAGATGATCGCGTCCCTTGATCATCATCGAAAGCTCGTCATCGACGGGGGTTGCTGAACCTATTTGTATTTTTATCTCCTCTGCCATCTTTTCTCCGATTGCGAGATTGAAATTCTTTCTCGCATGATCTGCGATAGCGTGATCTATTGCATTCCCCGCGCATTTTACTGAGGTAGACGCAACGATTCCTCCGAGTGAAATTACTGCAACGTCCGTCGTTCCTCCACCGATGTCCACGATCATGTGACCACGCGCCTCATGAATTGGGATACCTGCCCCGATTGCAGCGAGGATCGGCTCCTTAACGACATACGCTTCCCTGGCGCCAGCTTTTGTCGCTGCTTCAACGACTGCACGACGCTCAGTCGAAGTAACACCTGCTGGGACGGAAACCATCACTTCGGGTCGGAAAAGATTCCATCTCCCTAACGATTTTCGGATGTAATAGCGAAGCATCGCCTCGGTTACTCGATAATCAGCTATGACTCCGTCTTTCATTGGTCGATACGCAATGATCTCGTCGGGAGTGCGCCCCACCATTTCTTTTGCCTCATTCCCTATCGCAAGAATTTTATTGTCATGCGTCGAGACCGCAACGACTGATGGTTCGTTCAGAACGATACCCTTCCCTGGCACGAAGACGAGGACGGTGGTTGTACCGAGATCAATACCGAGCTTAGGAGCAAATGAAAAAGCCATAACGAAAGGACATTATATAGCGTCCTATCAGTGACGCATAGCAAATGGGGAGAGGAAGCTTTTCTTACTGTTTTTTTACGTCTCTTTTGTAACCCTTCGTACCTTTTTCCTTTTCGTATTTCTCAGGATTCAGGATGTACCAAAATTTTTTAGAGAAATTTGGCGCGTCGTTGCAAACCCGCTTGATGTAGTAGAGATCTTTGGTGGGTATTTGCTCTAAGAGTTTACCCATCCGCGGCATTGATATTGGAGGTAACCCATCACGTGAGCGACCCCGGTTTAATTCCGCACAAAAATATCTCATCATTTCTCCCCGCTCGGTCTCACGAGTGGTACTCGCTGCTCGCTTTATATGTGCGCTGATGTGCTCCACGCTCATAAGTGTAACGTGTTCCTCAGGGCTATCAAATTTTCACTAATATGCTACATTTTCGCGAGTTTCGAACAGGTCAGCGAAGAGACGACAGGGATGTTACCCCTCCCCCTGTGCTCCGCGCTGAGGGGTCGGTCAATTCCTCCTCTCCCGACCCCCAGGAGGGATTAATCCTCCGCTCACGGCAAGCTCCACCGCCCCCGGGAGCTGCCGGAGCATCCCTCCTGCCTCGCTTCTTTGAGTCGCCCCCAGTGGCGACTCTTTCTTTTAGGGCTATTGCGCCGTATAGTTATGAAAATGCGAACAATTCTGCCGGAAGTTGAGAATCCGATCCTTCGCGACATCGCTGCGGACATTCCCCTCGCTGATATAAAAGGCAAAGCCATTCAGAGTCTTATCAAAGACATGAAGGCGCTCCTAGCCAAAGAAGAGCACGGCGTTGCTCTCGCCGCACCCCAGGTTGGAGAATCAATCCGACTTTTTATTGTGTCGGGTAAAGCTCTCGCTCGAGGCGGACGAAACGCTCCAGATGAACCTGAGCATCACGATGATAAGGCACCCGCCCTTCCGGATCAGGTCTACATCAATCCAGAGCTTATAAAAATCTCGCGTGCGAAAAAAGAAAAGCATGAAGGTTGTCTTTCTATCCGCGGCAAGTGGGGCATCGTGCCGCGTGCGGAAAAAGCGACCGTTCGCGCGTATGACGAAAAGGGTGTGCGATTTACACGGGGAGCATCTGGTTTCCTTGCGCACATCTTCCAACACGAAATGGACCACCTAAAGGGTGTCCTTTACACCGATAAATCCGTCGAATTGTACGACGACGAAAAGAGCAATGAATAAGCAACCAAAATTCGCCTTTTTCGGCACGCCGCATCTTGCGGCAGTATTCCTCGATGAATTGGAAAAATCAGGACTTACCCCTTCACTTGTAGTAACGACACCAGACCGGAAACAAGGACGCGGACTAGAGCTTACCGCGCCGCCCGTAAAGAAGTGGGCGGTGGAAAGGAACGTCGATGTGCTTCAGATTGAAACGTGGGATGAGAGCGCAATAGAAGAGTTGAGGTCCGCGAGTGCGAAAAAAGACATCGATGTATTCGTCGTAATTTACTACGGAAAAATCCTCTCCAAAACGATCTTGGATATACCGAAGCGTGGCACATTGAACATTCACTTCTCGTTACTCCCCCGTTGGCGCGGCACTTCTCCTGTCCGCGCGGCGATCTTGAATGATGATCGTGAAGTTGGTACTTCGATTATCCTTCTCGATGAGAAAATTGATCACGGACCTGTGGTGGCTCAGAAGAAAGTAGCTGTTGAAGAGTGGCCGCCTTCTGCGATAGATCTGGAATCCAAGATGACCTACGAGAGCGCGCAGCTTCTCGTCAATATCCTACCGAGCTGGGTACAGGGAGATATCGAGGCTCGTGAGCAGAACCATGACCTTGCAACACAGTGCCCTACTCTTGAAAAAGATGATGGTCTCATTTCACTTAAGGATGACGCGTATAAGAATCTCCTCAAAATACGAGCATTTGATACGACGATTGGCACTCACGCATTCTTCGAGCGCGATGGGAAAAGAGTCCGCGTTAAGATTCTCGACGCATATCTTGCAAACGGTGCACTGCAGATCGAAGCGGTGAAGCCCGAAGGTAAACGGGAAATGAAATATGAGGAGTTTTTACGATCAGGAGTACGGCCATTGTAGCGTCCTTGCCTCTATAGAGCGGTGTGTATAGACTGGAAAAAGATAAGAACACCGGCGTGGTGTGGTGAGGCCACCCAGCCGGCTGTGCGGCAAGTGTGAGCTTGAGCTGGTATTCATGTCTCTATCGCGCCCGGAGATGTGGAAATTAGTTCGCCCCTACCGCAAACGACGAGGGTCCGTCTCGTTGCCCGGACATCTTGTCGTTCAAGCAGTACGGCGGCGGTTGCTAAGTCGCTTCCGCCGCCGTACACCTTCATAACCGCCCCTTTCGGCGGTTATACTTTTTTAACTTCTCCAAAGAAGATTCTTTATACGCGCACCAACACGACGAGTGAGACGTAGACCGCGCTGTTTATTCTTGCGCAGCTGACGCTCCACTTCCGCCCTCGCATCATCAATTGCAGCGTTAATACTTTCAGAATTGTTTGTGGCACGGACTGGATCCTGACCTGGGACAATCACCTGTATCTCGGCAAACCATAAATTCTTTCCGTGACGCGCTTTCCCTGCCGCACGGCCAAGCTCTACTTCAAAACGAACGTGCGGCGCTCCCCCAAGGAGTTTCTCAATTGCTACTAATCTTGTTTCTAAATAGTTTCTAGCTTCTTCAGTGAGCTCATAATCCGTTGCTTTGATGCGTATATCCATATTTTTATTTTATCACACGAAGTACTTTACTCCCCTTCTGGTGACCCGAGATAATTCGTACCGAACTAGGAGGAACATAGTAGTGACGCGCTATTAAGACTCGCAATCGATCATTCGCCGCATTATCCTCGGCCTTCTCCTTCACATGCACGACAAACTCGTCTCTTACCGCCTTTCCAAAATCTGATTTACCAGGATTAACACCCTTCGCAGTCTGGACCACACTTTCTCTTCTTGCTCCGGCATTTACTTTGGCTCGAATTAACATGACTTTTTCAAGTATCGGATACACTGATGAAGTTCTAGTTAATGAGGAGAATCCCTACGAGAATGATTACGGCTCCAATGCCTACCATGAGGAGTGCAGTCCACATGTTGGAAATTATAGCATTCTTGGCTATACTGCGACCGATTCCCCGGTAGCGCAGCGGTAGCGCAGCTCGCTGTTAACGAGTTGGTCGTAGGTTCGAATCCTACCCGGGGAGCCCAGAGTTGGAGAGAGCCCGAAGAATCGGGATTTTGGCGCGCGGCGCGAAGCGCCGCGTAGGGAGGATGCGCCGTGCCGGAGAGTTTTTGATTTGTGAGTTGCAGGTTCGAGCCGAAGATTTTTTGAATTGCGGATTTTTTGGCGGGGAGAGAGGGGTCATTTTGGGTTTGGGCTAGGCTTTGCGCCTCGTGTATCCACGAGCGCATAGGTTCGAGCCACGCACGGCCGTCGCGCTCCAAACGGGCTGCGTGCTCGCTTAAAGTCCGCTTGTCGGACATCAGCGCGCGACGCTTCGCCAAGTATGCGTCGCGCTCGATATCCTGCGCGATGTAGAGGTCTGTGAGGCGGTCAAGTTTGCGCTCGATGCTGTGCATCTGTTCGCGCAAGTCGCCGACCGCCTGCGAACTCGTGCGCCCTACGTCGCGCTCGTCCTCTTGCATACGACGCTCGAAATACTGCGCCCATTTGGGCGGCATGACAAAGAGTGCGAGGAGGTCGGAAACATCGGCGGCGAGCGCTTCTTCGCGGACGTAAGACTGCGAACAGCGTGCCGCCGACTTTTTCGTACAGCGATAGTAGGTGTAGCGGTGAGTATTGCCATTCTTTTGATGCTTCGTGCGCACTTCGGCCGTTATCGCCATCCCACACTCGCCGCAACGCAACACGCCGCAAAGCGCTTGCGGCTGTGTCGTGGTGGCCTGCGGGTGGCCGCGCTCGGCCATGACCTTTTGCACTTTGTCGAACAGGCGCTTATCCACGATGGGCGTATGTCGCCCCTCGTATAATTCGCCGCCATAGAGAAAATGGCCATAGTAAAAAGGATTGGCGAGAATGAAGCGCACGCGGTCGTTGTGTATGCGATTGCCGAACAAACTCCGCACGCCGTTGTCGTATAGAAACTGCCCGATATCTTCGAGGCGCGAATTGCCTCTGGCGTACAAATCAAAGGCGGCGCGGATTACTTTCGATTTCTTGCGGTCGAGCGTGATGCTCTTTGTGCGCGGGTCGTTGCGATACCCCGCCGGAGCCGTTCCGGGGAAATCGCCGCGCCGCGCTTTGGCGCGCAATCCTCGCGCAGTGTTGGCCGAAAGTTCACGTATGAATTGATTCGCCATCCCAAACTCTACCGACATCATCAGTACGTTGTCAGCGGGATAGTACGCGCGGTCGTGGGTTTGGATATGTGATATGACGCCGCTCTGCAAAAGCCACTGTATCTGGCCGCCGTCCACGGGATTGCGCGCGAGGCGGTCGATTTTCCAACACACAATGCCCTGCGCCTCGCCTTTCTGTACCCGCGCCATCATCTCGTTGAACACGGGACGGCCCGGCTGTTTCGCCGAGCGCTTTTCTACAAACTCCTCGGCAATTTCGAGCCCCTCCCGCCGCGCGAGTGTGCGCAATTCCGACAACTGCGCCTCGATAGAGAGCACCTGCTTGTCCTCGACATCG
The DNA here is from genome assembly GCA_964399865.1 of uncultured Candidatus Saccharibacteria bacterium. Classification (GTDB taxonomy): domain Bacteria; phylum Patescibacteriota; class Minisyncoccia; order Phycocordibacterales; family UBA2100; genus UBA10103. Next base: position 220,205 of record CAYNRJ010000001.1, read on the forward strand.
GTACTTTTGCGGGCGTAGAGAAAGAAACGCATAAGTTGTATTATACAGTCGTCCGAGATTCAAATTATGAGAACTATCCGCATATATTCAGACGAGAGCAGGCACAAAAACGAGCGCTTTTTGCTCCTTGCCGGACTATGGGTACCGGAAGAAAATGTGCAGGTTGTGGAGGATGGGATACGAGCACTCCGCAAAAAGCATGGATATACAAACTCGGCGGGCAAGAAGATAGATTTTCTCGGCGAATTCAAATGGACGAAAGCATCCGACAAGTACCTGCCAGTCTATAAAGAATTGGTTGATTTGTTTTTTGATTGGACTAACGAAGACGTGCTGCGCTCGTGCACAATGCTTGTGGATACGCATGATCCGATGGTAGTAGAACACAGCAACATCAAGAAGGAGGGGTACTTCAAACTACTCTACCAACTCTACTACCACAACTCGCATATTCCTGCGATATATAAAATCTTTCCCGACCGCATTACTAATCCGACCCAGCGGAGAGTCAACTTCGAGACGCTCGACAAGTGCCTAGAGGTAGCATTTCATAAGAAATTTACCCCGCTGCTTAATCCAGCTGATCGCCCTGGCATTCGTGGCTTTGTAAACAACATTACCCCGACCGACTCCAAGATGACGCCGTTCATCCAGCTACTCGACGTGATTATGGGAGCTCTTGGTTATTTACAAAACGGGTTATTTAGAAAGCCGGACGCGAAGAAAGCGAAGGTTGAGCTGATGAAGTATATCTTCGAAAAAATTGCCCTCTCGGGAGCGATAAAAATATCAGGGAAATCCTACTATGTTGCAAAGTCTACCAAGTTTAATATTTGGCTCTTTCGTCCGAGAAACAAAAAAGGCCCTCAAAAATGAGAGCCGTTTTTGTGGAGTCCTGGGAGCTGGGTCAGTGCCCGGTGCGACGTAAGTCGCAGGAGACGTCACCCAGTAACTCCAAGTTAAAGATACCAGTAATCTGATGAAGAATCAATGATATCCACATTCCTAGAATATCCTTATCTAGCAAGCTAAAAACGAGATTTTTGTAAAATTGTTAGTTGAAATTGGATATGCTGCCTGCAGGCAGCATATCCAATTTCATGTGCGGAGTCAATGAAATTAGCACCAAAAATTGCACTCCGAGCAAGAATTTTGAGGAAATTGAGATCGATGATGTGTTGGAAAACATACGAATACTCTTGAATTATATCAAAAAGCGTAGGGAGTTGCAGTCGCGTGCGCGCATGGGTGGGTGGGGCAAGCACGCATGGGTTCTGGGGCCCCTCTCTCCCCGCCAAAAAATCTGCATTTGCATTTCTTCAAAAAATCTTCGGCTTGAATTTGCATCCCGCATCAAAAATCTTCCGGCACGGCGCATCCTCTCTACGCGGCGCTTCGCGCCGCGCGCCAAAATCCCGATTCTTCGGGCTCTCTCCAACTCTGGGCTCATCTCTACGAATTCGCTCGAACCTATTTTACTCTGAATTCCTGATGTTCGCGCGCCTTCGGCGCGCTCTCCCTCGCCCCGCCGCTTCTCATGCACTATTTATTTTCGCGGGGGTGGGTTCCAAAAAGGAATGGGCGGCGGCGCGAGGGATATTCAAAATAGTATCCAAAGTTATCCACTTTTCAGAACTGTTCACTCTCGAGAACAAGATATACAATAAGCGTCCGTCTGAGTACCTCCACGTCTTTGCAGCCGGATTTATAGGCTTAATAAGGAAAAGTATGGAATTACCACAAAAAGTCGTGGACATTCTTTTGAATGCGGACAGCAAAGCGCTCGCAACCACGGGACCGGAGGGACTCAATGTTGTCCCGGTCTCAACCATCACTCTCGTCGATGATAAAATATGGCTCATGAATTACTTCTTTAAAAAAACACTTGCGAACATTCTCGCCGAGCCTTCCGTGTCGCTCGTCGGTTGGAAGGGATTTGAGGGATACCAAATACAAGGGCGCGTGGAGTACTGCGACAAAGGCGCTACATTCGAAGAGGCGCGGCAGTGGGTTAAAGAGCGACTTCCGGACCGGGTCTTGAAAGGACTTCTCATCATGACGCCGCAGAACGTACACGACGTCTCTCCTACCGCTGCCTAAGTAATTATGAATGCACAGCTCCACGAATACCAAGTGCTTGCTAAGCGGCTCGAGACGCCAAGTACCTCTACACTAAAACTGCGGCGGCTTAATGGCTCTATTCCAAAATTCCGTGCAGGTCAATACATCACAGTCTACTTTCCCGACATTGACCCCGTGCTTGGCAAAGAGTATACGATCTCAAGTTCACCGAGAGAAGAGGAATTCAACATTACCGTCAAAGCAATCGGTAGATACTCGAAGCGGTTGTGTTCGCTCAATGCAGGTGACACGTTTCTTGCTTCAGGGGCACAGGGGCGTTTCTACCCAGAAGATACTCATTCTGTCTGCATGATAGCAGGCGGTATGGGCGTAACACCGTTCCGGAGCATCATACTTGAAACGACGCGGAGTAAATGCCGCGGCGATATACAGCTCTTGTATAGTGGACGATATTCCTTCGACATGCCCTTTAGCGAAGAACTCTACCGCATTTCTTGCAAACTACCTTCATTTAAATTTAGGCGATTTGTTACGCGAGACGCAGCGATTCCAAGGGGCGCAAAGAGCCATCGAATGCGCGCCGAGGATGTTCTCGATACAAAAGAGAGTACAATGTCGCGCGAATACCTTATCAGTGGCTCTCTCGCGTTCGTCTGTGATGTAAAAGGATTGTTATCTTCTATCTCTGTACCCTCGGAGCGTATTCTTACAGAAGTATGTTTCTAAAAATCAGTACAGGTGTTGCCGTGTTTGCTATCTTAGGTATGGGTGTCGTAATTTCGTATTTTGGACTTGAAAATCTCATTACCTTCTTCCCTTTCATCTACTATTCAGTGATACAGGGCATTGCTATCACGGTTGCAGTGGTCGCCCTTTCCTTTTTTGTGCTTCGCGTTGTGTACCGCATGCACTCGAAACTCCTCGCAATCACGCTTGGCGTGATTGTTGTAGCGGGACTTCTCTATATGTGGGCGGACAAAACGTACTCCCCGCACTTTGCGATGCCAGCTTTTATGCACGTCTATCATCCGGGAGGACACCTCCCCGATTTGCCGTTCAAGAATGTCGTCACATTCATCAAAAACTTCAGGAATTTCGAGTATGTAGACGATATCGGCGCAGACCCGAACGATGTGCCGCCGCCAATTACCCGCAATTGGAGCGAGACAGTAAAGATTTCTTTCACCGCGCAAGAAGTGATTGCAGAGGTTGCAGAAGGTGTGTATTTCAACTACTGGACGTTTAATAAGCAAGTGCCGGGTCCAATGCTTCGAGTGCGCGAAGGTGACACTATAGAAATGACTATCACCAACCATCCGTCAAGCCTCCATCCGCATAATATCGACCTTCACGCAGTTACTGGTCCTGGAGGTGGCGCGACACTTTCGCGTGTCGAGCCGGGAGAAACAAAGGGGTTCACGTGGAAAGCGCTTCAGCCTGGTCTCTACATTTACCATTGCGCGACGCCAAATGTGAGCACACATAACTCGCATGGGCAGTATGGTCTCATTCTTGTTGAGCCGAAGGAAGGACTTCCGCCTGTTGATAAAGAATTTTACCTTGTGCAGGGAGAACTCTACACGAAAGGTGCGATCGGAAAGAAGGGACTTACCATATTCGACGGCAATGCGCTTCTCGACGGGCTGCCGAACTACGTGACGTTCAACGGTCGTATTGAAACAGATGGCAATCCCCGCATGAAAGTGAATACGGGAGACAAAGTGCGCATTTTCGTCGGCAACGGCGGCGTCAATCTCATCTCTAGTTTCCACCCCATCGGCGAGATATGGGACTCCGTGTATCCGGAGGGCGGCATTGGCGGTCCTATAAACAAAAATATCCAAACGACCGCAGTTCTTCCGGGTGGAGCAAGTATTGTTGAATTTGTTGCGGAAGTGCCGGGAAACATTGTACTTGTTGACCACGCGCTTGCTCGCATGAACAAAGGAGCATGGGCAATTATTGAAGTTGAGGGTAGTCCTCGTCCGGATATCTATGCGCCAACCGACGGGTTTGAGGGGTCTTCAGAATCGTATGGTACTGAAGCGACGCACGAAAAATCGCATCAGAAATAGGGAGCCCGCCGCGAATCCTCTCTGCCTCTCGCGGCGGTTTGTGCGCGCACGGGACGGGTGGGGCAAGCACAAGGCCAGACAGAGCCGAGGTGCATTTCCGCTAGGGCGTCCACGCCCTTGGATGAGCGCCGCCGTTCTCTTGCAAAACAGAATCAAGAATCTTGAGAAAGACGCGGACATGAAAACGAGGATGGGGGTTGGCGACGACGGTTGGCCGAGCCCTGCCCAGCTCTGCTGGGTGCGCCGCGAAGCGGACGCACGAGGCGAGGAGGAGCTGGGGGGAGGAACCCTTTCTCCCCCCAAACAGATGCGTGCCCGAGCCAGCCGCCCGCAGGCGGCACTGGTGAGGAAAAGCACGCTACCTAGACATCTAGGCGCGAGTAGCCCTAGCGGAAATGTCCGAGGCGGATGCCGAGGATGGACCCCATGGGCTGGACGCATACCATGGCGGTATGAACGAAGGCACCATATTGGATTTGTATTTACCTCGCCCCGCCGCCCATTCCTTTTTGGAACCCACCCCCGCGAAAATAAATAGTGCATGAGAAGCGGCGGGGCGAGGGAGAGCGCGCCGAAGGCGCGCGAACATCAGGAATTCAGAGTAAAATAGGTTCGAGCGAATTCGTAGAGATGAGCTGACAAGGTTTGAAAAAAGTGTCATAGTTTCTCTTATGTCGCAGAGGTTTGTTACGCTGATAATTAACTACTCGGCACTATATATTCCAATAGTCGGAGTCCTTCTGTTTTCAGAGCAAGGAAATTTCATACTTATATTCTCAATTTGCTATTGGGCAATAATGCTTCCGATGTTCTTGCTGGATTATTTCGGGTCCAGCATCAAACTTGCTGAGGATAGGCTAATTGGCCATTTTTATTTCCTCTTTAAGGTTTCTGTGCCGTTGGACAAGATTATTTCTATTGAGAATGGCTACGCGCCAGGCATATTGGGGAGGCCAGCGAGCGTCGTTGTTAAGTATCGCAAAGGATCTAAGGAGGTGCGCTGGGATATGCTACGAGAGGATTACACCGACGAAGCGCTGAGAGATTTTTTAGGGCGACTAGCAACAAAGCGAACGGATCTACACATACCTAATCTTACATAATTCAGTTCCAATCTCGTCCCATACGCGGAGCTTCAAAATATACAGACGTGCCGAATGGGACGTTTTGCATTTTTGACCCCGAGTGGATTCAAATCATTGTGTGAGAATCCTACCCGGGGAGCCATCAAAATGACCTTGTTTTGCAAGGTCTTTTTTGTATGACCCTGATAGGGTTCGGAACTACATCAATACATCCAAAACTTTTTTTATGTTTTTTTCTCGTGTCGCTTCCTTCTTAGAATTGAGCAAAGTCTCTAAATACATCCTCTTATTACTTCTACTGAGAGCTTCCCATTTCTCTTCCAATTTGAGTTTTCGTAACACTATTCTTAAATCTCTTGGCAAAATTAGATTTTCAACTTCATTTAAAGCATCCCACATGCCAGTCTTTTTTGCGGAAGCAACAACAGCAAGACCAGAAGGTTGCATTTTTCTCTCTTTAACAAGACGCTTGATATTCTCTTTATTTACCCTGCTCCATTTACTCTTAGGGTTTCTTGGAGAAATTCGTATCTTTGTCTTAGTATCGTCTACTTTTCCAACCACACTATCAACCCAACCAAAACACAGACAATAATCTACGATTGTCTGTTTAGCTAAATCACCTAACTTTAAGCTAGGTTTGTAATACACAAGCCAGATACTTTTATTCTCCTTATGGTTTTTCTGCAACCAATTCCATAAGTCTTTTTTATTTTTACAGAGCACTTCTTCCATATCAGGTATTATATTAAAATTAGTTCTGAAATACAGGATTTGAAAGCATCTCAAAAATCTTGGAAACTTCTGAATCTCTTTTGATTGCAGTCCAGTTTAAGGTTCTGAACTCGTCCAGCAGTCGGAGCAAAGAGCTAGAACCAGACCAGATGGTAAAATATCCCTATGCGCATCACATCAGGTTTTAGAAAACTTATGCCTTCCATTTTAGGCGGTGCAGTTGGTATTGCTGCAGTTATCTACGGAGGCAAAGATGATAGCCCGGGACTTCAGCTCATTGGACTAGTGATATTTATTGTCTCGATGGTAATTATGATCAAAACGAGACGAAAGATTACCTGTGATATAGAAAGTGAGTAGATGGTTTATACTTTTAGTATGTGGATTAGTAGCCGCTACCTGTATTGGGGGTTAGCACTTGCACTGCCTTTTCTCATCGCGAATGCGCTTGTCAGGATGCAAGCACAATTTTTCCTTACATTCATTCGTCCACTCGGGGGAACCACGCGCTTTGAGCAATATCTTGTGCTTGCCCTCATCGCCCTCGTGGGTGTCGGTGGTCTGGTCTCGCTCGTACCAATCTTGAAAGAAAGGCGTTTCTATATAGTGAACGCGATCGTCGGCGTAGCGTTTATCGCCTTCGCGATTTTTGCAGGGCACGGAATCGGTTACGATTTCTACAACTGCGACATACTCAAGATCCCGAACTGCGATTGAGAGCAACCACACGACTACACAATTTGTCGTTATTAAAGCCAGGCCTCAATTCCAAGTATCAAGTACAGTAAGCGAGATGCTACTATAATGAAATGGATGTTATCTCCGGCATCTTTTCTTGGCTCGTTAACGTAGCTTCTACTCTGTTGATCACTCTAGGCGTCGTTTCAGCTCCTGTTTCTTTGCTACCCGAAACACAGTCAATCGCGGCGGCCACAAGCACTACACAAGCTGAAACTCTGGAAGAAATGATAACGGTCAGTCCGACGAGTACTGCCGCAATACCTCCATCCAAGGATTCTCCAAAGAAAGGTCCCTCACATGCTTCTAAGGAACTAGAACCAGAAATAGCGCCGCTGTTGGAACCTGTGAAGGTTGCAGAAGCAAAAAAAGACGTGTCGCTACAAGCGGCCTCTGAAAGAGCTCGGTCTGTTCTTGTTAACATCCAATGCCAGTCAAGATATAACACCATTGGAAAATCTACTGGAAGCGGCGTGCTAATTGATCCAAAAGGCATTATTGTAACAAACGCCCACGTGGCGCAATATTTTCTTTTAGACGAGGAGGTCGCAGATACTGATTGCATAATTCGTACAGGAAGTCCTGCAGCTCCCGCATACGATGCAGAATTGATATTCCTTTCGCCGCAATGGTTGGGACGTCATGCACTATCCTTCTCACAAGCGTGGTCGGCAGTTAATGGAGATTACGATTATGCATTTCTAATTATTACTAAGAGCCTGACGGATGAACCGTTACCAACGGCATTCCCCTATGTCACTCTGGCCACTGATCAGGTATCCGTAGGTGAGCAAGTTGTTATTGCCGGATATGCCGCTGAATTTTTATCAGAAGATTTGATCGATCACACACTGTACCCGACCGTTGTGTACGGGAGCGTGAAAAGCGTCCAGTCGTTCGCCGGATCGAATGCGGACGTGCTTCAGTTGGGAGGTAGTGCAGCCGCACAAGCAGGTTCGTCTGGCGGAGCTATTCTTGGCGCTGATGGGACCTTGCGAGGCATGCTCACTCTAGGATCAAGACAGGAAAGCACCGAGGAACGGACTTTCGCTGGTATTTCCGCTGATTACATCCGCCGCACGTATGAAAAAGAGGAAGGCAAATTACTAAGCAGCCTCTTAGAAATGGACGCACGCTCTGCAGTCAATGCCTTCAAATGGCGTATCCCCGACTTAGCGCGACCTTTGATCAAAAATCTAAACAATCCAAACTTCTATTTTTTCTGCGGTACTCCCGAACAACCCTGCCCTCCCGATGCAATTATAATTTGAGAACGTCATAACTGTTGCCCGGTCTTAATAATACAGAGCCTCACATCTTTGCGCATATGTAAGATCTAAATATGACATCAAAATCTAAACTGTATGGAATTGCATCTGTATTACTTATTGAAGCGCTCGTATTCCTTGGAGTAACCTGGTGGATAAACGGTCGCGACGATACATGGTTCTACGCAATTTGCGTAATAACCATTCTGACATCATTTGTCCCGATACTCTCTAAAAAGAGCAGGGGCAAAGATTAGTAACAAATGGGGCTTCTCGATGTTCGCATCGGATTGTTATATTACTTACGCAAAATTTTCTCCATCTTCCTCCCCTTCGCTAATTCATCGATCAATTTATCGAGGTAGCGAATTTCCCTCATGGTCGGATCTTTTATGTCCTCTAGCCTAACCCCGCAGATCACCCCGGTGATGAGAGAGCGAGCAGGGTTTAAGTGCGGCGCTGTCGCATAAAAGGTTTCTAAATCAGTTTCCTTTTTCAGCTCTTTCTTTAATGATTCCTGACTGTGCCCAGTGAACCATCGTATGACCTGATCTACTTCCTTTTTAGTCCGTCCTTTTCTTTTTGCTTTTTCGACGTATAGCGGATAGATTCTCGCAAAACTCATTGTATAGATACGATGCTTTTTCGCGGGATCTGCCTCCTTCATATACTTTTCTTGATTTTAACACGATGAGCCCTGTATAATTCTTTATGCGTAAAAAGGGTTAGCGTTCGCAATCCTTACTATCCTAGAGAAAACGCTCTCAAAATTGAGTGGTGGGATGCGCAGACCGTGCTGTTGGGCCGGTTGTACACATCGCTAGATGATTCTTAGCGCGAAAGCCTTGATCTCAGCATTTCCGCGATATTAAGGCGGCTAGCTCCCCCTCCTCCAAAGCCACCGGACCCTCCGCTTCCTGCACTTGCTCCTCCGTTGTTACTAGATCCCCCGGTTGACGAAATACTGCCGCCATTTCCGCTCGGTGCGCCGCCGCCACTACCGCCGTTTCCACCATTCCCGGCATGAGCGCCACCATTATTATCATTCCCTGGACCCGCGATCACTGATCCTCCGTTTCCGCCTGAAGCAGCAAATGCCGGGGTCGCCGAGAGTGTTGTAATAACCAAAATTGAGATAACGAATATTTTCTTAACCATATGGAAATACATTACAACAAGAGTGAAATGGCATTCCACTCTATTTTGTGTCGTAGAATGCGACTCTCATCGTTGGAAAATAGCTTCACACTTTAACTTCGCAGGAGTTTGTTTCGATAGATAATTGAAACGAGCGCAAAGCTCAAAATGAGGAGGAGGAACCACGAGCCAATCTTGTTAATGGAGACAAGTTGCCAGTACTCCGCTTGATTTGGATAACGCCATATTTGTGTGAAAGTCCCGATATTCTCAGCGATCCAGACGAAGAGCGAAGTTAATAGCACCGTGAGGAGAAACGGCATTGTCCGCTCCTTACGGTACACTTGAAAATGCACTTTCGTTTTGAAGAAAATTACTAGTACATACACAAACAGCAGATAGCGAATGTCGTAGAAATAATGGTGCGTGAAGAAGTTGAAATAAATGAGAGCCGCAAGTATCCAGAGATGGAAATAGGCCGGGAAATTCTCATATGAGAGCTTAAGAAATGTGAACGCACGCGAAATATAACTTCCTATCGCCGAATACAGGAAACCCGTAAAGAGCGGCACCGTACCAATTGCGAAGACTGAAGTTCCTACAGCCGGGTATACCCACGAACCGATATCTGGATGCGTCTTAAAGAGCTCCATTCCTGTTGCCAATATATGAAAGAGGAAGATGATGAAAAATTCCTTTAGCGTTTCCAATCGAAATATCAATGCACATAGCTGAAATAAGACTGCAGCAATAAAAATGAAATCGTAACGGCTGATCCAAGGAATGGTAATGATCTCAGTAAGGAGGAATGTCGAGAGGAGAAACGCGCCAAAATAGGTCGCCTTTAGATTTGCGAGGAAAAAATACCACAGCTCGATAAAATGAGTTCGCACCCTTTTATTATGCACCATGTGCTCTGGAAAGCCGCGCTCGATGCCTTTATCCGTCCGTGATTAATTTAGTTTGCGTCGTGCATCTCGGTTATCGTGAATATTCCCTTCATATTGTATTTCGCCCAATGATCTGAGCTTAGTGCTTCTTTGATCACGACAAACCCGTTCGCAGTGATATGTTCTCCGCTCATGAACTGCTCCATAGCTGAGCCCGACGCACCAAAATTAACTGCGTAATACACGCCGTCATCCGTTTTCAATCCGAACGCACATTCATCCGTCTGAGGTCCCGACTCGTCTAGGTGCGGCAAACACACATATGTACCTGAGAGCGTTACGTTTTGAGGAGTAGGGTCTAACTCCTCTGCCTCCTTAGGAGACGAGCTGGAAAAGGTAACGAACGCGAGAAATCCAATAATGAGAACCGCGGCAATCGCGAGAAGTGTGCTGTTTTTCGTATTCATAGAAAAAATATATCATACCCGCCCTGTTATAATCGAAGAATGAACATAAAAAGCTGGCTTCTGTATCTTACAAATAACGAAAACGTATCGCGTCATGAGCAAGGGTTCGATATCGCCTTTTTTATCGTTAACACACTCGCCGTGACTCTGGGTGGTGCGTACTGCGCTTACATCGGAGAATGGCAGTGGGTACCATTTCTCATTATCGAATACACGTGGGCCATCGACACAATGCGGCACAATAGACCATAAGCTATTATCGCAAAACAAAAAGACACTCTTCGTGAGTGTCTTTTGTATGAGGAAAACCTCATCAGCTCCCCTCCTCGCTCCCAAACCTATTTTGTCCGCGCTTAAGAATCGTCTCGTCCTACTTCAACTTCTTCGAGTTTTTGATTCGTCACGTAGAACGTACGGGTTTTAGCAACTGTTGGCGTAGCGGTGAATGGTTCGCCTTCTCCGCGCACGAGCGTTTGTACAGTAACGCGATAGTCAGCATTCGAATCATTAACTAGTTCGCCGATGCCAACTCTTGATACCTCGATCCGATCCCCGAGAAATGCCTCGGACTTTTTGGTGAACGTGTTCCCTGACACATCAAAAAGGACAAGGTAGTAGAACGTACCTGTCCCACCACTATTCACTGCAAGAATCGCCGCAAGATCCGTTCTACCCTTTTTTCCCCAGACTGCAGACATATCATCCACCACAGTAACCATTCCTTCGTCAGCAGAGCCTGCTTCTATGCTGAACATTGCCTCTCCATCTTTCAGTGTGACTACTGCGTCAGAATCAGGGACGGTAATCGTGGCATTCTGCAATAGAGTGCCCGCGGATACGCTGTCTTCTTCCTCAGTAATCGTAAGTGGAGGCACTTCGGATGAAGTCTCGTCTTTCTTCAGTAGCGCAAACGCACCGATGCCTATAAGAATAAGGATTATAAGTACCGTCCAGAATGCAGGTTTCATATATGGTAAGTATATTGTAGTAAAATGAGGGCGCAAACTAAATCCGCGGATCATTTTGTGCGATCCAATTGATCGCATCTCCTAGAACAGTATTGTCAAAAAATTGCAGCATTATGCTGGCAACAACGGCAGTTACCACGGTCGAGCCGATGATGAATCCCATTCCGTAGATCACACCATTTCTAAGCACATGCCACACGGACATTTGTTGCTTTATCCGACGATTTAGCACTTCAAGATTACTGACTACTTCATCACGCGATGAGACAGGAAAATCAGTCATAGTAATACCTATTGTAGCACCGGATTCCGTTCGGGATATAATGCGGCTCATGAAATGGATAGTACGGATCCTCATACTTCTTATCGTTGTCGTCGGACTTTTCTACGCGCTGAATGGCTATATCTACAATGAGAAGCAGGGCGCAGAGACTCCCGCACTATCGAACGGCGAACATCTTGGATTCATTCATGCGCTGATAGATAACAACACTGCTATGGATTTTGACGATGCAATCTGGCTTACGGGAACTGCAGCAGAGGACGCAGCGATTGCGGCCGGAATCTGCACGGAGGAAACTCGAAATGAATGCACACCGAACGGTTACTTCATACAGAACTCTACACGGGACGATGCGCGTATTTCTATCGATCCGCAAACAGTAGTCGTCATGCAGACAAAGAATATGGAAGAAACGGGCGGTATAGAGGCGAAACAAATATCTCTGACCGAATTCGCATCTCTCATTAACGACCAGAATCTTCACTGGAATGAGCTTCCATACACGATCACCATTACAAACAATACAGTCACTCGTATTGCCGAGGTCTATATTCCATAAACAATGAAAACTCAACTTACCTCAGAAGAAGGTGCCGAAAAGCTACACAGTAAACTTCACTTTGAACGGAGATGGGATGATCGCATTGCTGATTTCCTCACGCACTACTTTGGTACGGTGCATTTTCTTATTTTCAATGCAATTTTCTTTACACTTTGGATAATTCGTAACACTCCTTGGTTTGGGTTTACTCCCTTTGATCCCTTCCCTTTCGGATTACTCACCATGATCGTTTCTCTTGAAGCGATCGTCCTATCGGTTATCGTACTCATTTCACAAAACCGACAAAGCAAGATCTCCGACATTCGACAACGTATTGAGTTCGAGGTTGATGTTCGTTCCGAGGAAGAGGCGACGAAGACATTGCAGATGCTCCACGAACTGCATTCTCACTTTGGGATAAAGACTAAACACGGAGGAGATCTTCGACGTATGGAAAAGCAGACAGATCTCGAAGGAATTCGACGCTCTCTCGAACGAGGAGAATAAATGTTTTGCGGTATACTGGTCCGTTATGATATCTAAAATCGATAAGCGGTGGCTCGCTCTTATAGTTCTCATGCTCGGCGATCTTATGATCGTGCTCGATTCGACGATCGTAAACGTCGCACTCCCTTCCATCAAAGAAAGCCTCGCATTTACTGAGACTTCTCTTGTATGGGTCGTGAACGCGTACTTACTTACATTCGGCGGGCTTCTTCTCCTTGGTGGACGATTGGGAGATATATTTGGCCCACGTCGTCTTTTCCTCATTGGCCTTTCAATATTTACTATCGCCTCTCTCGCCTGCGGACTCGCCTCTTCCCAGGAGATGCTTATCATCGCTCGCGCTGTACAGGGTATCGGGGGCGCCATCGTCTCTGCGGTTGGTCTTTCCCTTCTCATGAATCTATTTACAGAGACTAGCGAGCGTGCAAAAGCAATGGGACTTTTTGGATTCGTAATGGCGGGTGGTGGCACTATTGGAGTCCTTCTTGGAGGAGTCCTCACCGGTGCCCTTAATTGGCACTGGATCTTCCTCGTCAACATTCCGATAGGTATCGCGGTATTCGTTCTCTGTTTTATGCTGTTACCCCACAGCAGAAGAGAAAACGCTCCAGGACATTTGGATATAGGAGGCGCTATTACTGTCACCGCTTCTTTAATGCTTGCAGTGTATGCAATCGTGAAGGGCAACGAGCTAGGGTGGACTTCGTTTCAGACGTTAGGAATGCTCGCGATGTCAGCCACCCTTCTTGCGTTGTTCATCTTCATTGAGAGTAGGGTCCGTTCCCCTCTCATGCCCCTTACACTTTTCCGTAAGCGATCCGTTACTGTAGCAAACATAATGAGTGTCCTTTGGGCAGCAGCAATGTTTGCATGGTTCTTTATCTCTGCCCTCTATCTTCAAGTTGTGCTTGGATACACACCAATGCAAGTGGGGCTCGCATTCATTCCCGCGAACATCATCATGGCTGCATTTTCGGTAGGTCTATCTGCGAAACTAGTAATGCGATTCGGGCTCCGAATTCCACTCGTACTTGGACTTTCGCTCGCTGCAATCGGCCTCGCACTCTTTGGATTCTCACCAGTTGATGGCAGTTTCGTATGGCATGTGCTCCCAGGCATGACGCTCCTTGGAATTGGAGCGGGTATGGCATTCAATCCAATCCTTCTTGCCGCCATGAATGATGTCTCTCAAGAGGAATCGGGTCTTGCCTCTGGAGTCGTTAACACCGCCTTTATGATGGGAGGAGCAGTCGGTCTTGCGATACTCGCTTCCCTTGCTGCATCAAAGACCATGTCACTGATAAGTGCGGGTACAGAACAAATAGCAGCAGTAAATGGTGGGTATCATCTCGCCTTTCTTGTTGGGGCAGCATTTGCCGCGATTGCAGCGCTCATTGGTGCAGTCTTTCTCCGAGGAGGTGTGTCTACGAACACATCCCATTCCGTTCATTAATAAATACTCGTAATATTTACTTCATGAGCACGTCATATGAAGTAAGTAGTATGAAAGCATTATTTTGGATTTTGATTATTACGTGTGCGCTTCTCGGCGCTTTCTGGTGGATAAATCAGTACACCGAGAAAAATGTTACGCCTCCGACCACGGAGGAGCCGACTCGATATATGGATATTGAGAGCTACGTGCGTACTAGCATAAACGAACTCTCCCCAACAAAAGCGGTGCTCGGCGGTACTTTCTTTGTAACTAAAATCGAGACTGCAAATGGAGTCGGAGTTGTCGAATACGAAGATGGTCACATCGCGCTGATCGCAGATTTCACCTACGTAATTGAAGAGTCAGGAAAACCTACTGTACTGAAGTTTATTATTCGTGGATCTTAAACAACATATGAGACTCCCCTCCTCTCGCCTCGGACTTATTTTCGCCGCGATATACATTCTCCTAGCGGTATATCTTATTATTACGCAAGGTCTTTTTGGCGAGAGCTTTATCGCGATTATCCTCGGATTGCCGTGGACACTTCTTCTATCTCTCATCGAGTTTGGTGGCGCGAGCGGTCCCTTCTTATACGTTCTTATTATTGCTCCGATGGCATTAAACGCTTTTATTCTGTATCTCATCGGCTCGCTGTTCTCAAGGAGACGAGTGTAAATACTCTTCATTTGCTATTCAGGTTAGTCGCTCATTATGAAGAGCATGAACGCCGAAAAAAGCTTCATGCAAATCTTTAATACCTACGCGGATGATGTTTTTCGTCATTCGATCTCAACGGGGCTTGGTAGAGAAAGCTCGCTCGAAGTCACGAGAGAGACGTTTGAACGCGTATGGCGCCTCGCCGCTAAGAAAGGGCGCGTAGAGTATCGCACCATATTTGAAGCCCTCGAGGATGTCTTGAATAGCCAAAAGGAGCTCGTGCATATGCATTTCGGTAAGCTCGTGAGGTCTTCATGAATCCTTCAGCAAATAGTGCTAGTGTTAATTCATATTCATTAACATTTTCACTGTATGCGCCTTCTTGTAGTTGAAGATGACGAAAATGCGGCGAAAAACCTAAAGCGTTTACTAGAGAGCCGCGGATTCGCAATAGACCTCCTTCCTAATGCTGAAAAGGCATACCCAAGAATTCTTTTATATCGACAGGACTATTCCCTCATTCTCCTCGACCTCGGGCTTCCAGGAACCGGCGGTCTCGAACTTACGAAATCACTACGAAAAGAAGGAATTACGATTCCTATAATAATCATCACAGGGCGCAGTGAGACAAAGGACAAAATAGAAGTCTTGAATTCTGGTGCGGATGATTACGTTGTGAAGCCTTTCTCCTCCGAGGAGCTAATTGCGCGCATTCACTCAGTACTCCGTCGCGAGCCTGTGGTGAGACCAGTCGTCCATAAGGTGGGTACTTTGGAAATTGACACGGCCGCGAGACGTGTAAAAAGCAATGGAAAAGAGATTCCTCTTACCCTCAAAGAGTATTCCCTCTTCGAGTGCTTCATCCGTCGACCGAACGAAGTGGTGCGCCGTGAAGAACTGACCGATCAGGTCTGGGACTTTAACGCAGTCTCGTGGAGCAACGTCCTTGAGGTGCATATAAAAAATTTGAGAAAGAAGCTCGGGACTGACGAGGATCAGGCTCGCCTCGAGACAGTCCGCGGTGTTGGCTATAGACTTGTTGTATGACAGAAACTAACGCAGACATAGGAAAAATTGTGCACGACCTCAGATCGTCCCTCGCCGTTATACAAACCTCGGCAGAAGCGGGACTACTTGAGCCAAAGCTCTCCGCCTCAACTCGCGAAACTTTGGAGGACATTTTGAAGGCGGTTCAAACTGCTGCAGAGACATCGAGCAAAATCCCTCTTTCCCGATGAAAAGAGATTGTTTGGGTACTGCCCAGAACGAAAACGCCGCCCCGATGGGGCGGCGTATCTTTTATCTGTGCTTTCGGCGGCGCTTACCACCTGGTGGTTTGGAATAGTTCCGCTTCTTAGCTTTTGCCTTTGCCATATGTCGATATCCTAGCACACCAAAATACGGCTGTCCTCTTCATTATTGCGCAGAATTCTTCTCGATCACAATAGGCGTTCGACTACTATCTTTTGCCATCGTATAGCCGAGACCAAAACTGAGAACAGCGGCAAGAACGATGATGCAAAATATCACGAGCTCCCATTTGTATTCCCTCTTCACAATACCCACCTTCTCTCGGACAGACATGGAAATACGATACCATGAAGTGATCACTCCATGCGCTCGCATGATTTCTTCTTTATTTCTACCTGTGCTTTCCTTGCGGGAGTCATATCCGGCGGATTAGGAATAGCTCCAGCGTTCGGTGCGATTTTTATACTTGTTGCAACACTCATTATTTTTCTTGTTTTTAAGTTACCGCTCCGCCCCCTTCTCGTAGTTACCGCACTTTTCTTAACTGGGAGCATCTACTATTCAATCGATGATTACAAGTACCGCGAAACGCGATATGCCGTCGAACGCGTACAAGTAATCGAAGGTGTGATTATAGACGAACCGCGAAGAAAGACGGATTCTCAAAATCTCGAGGTCCGTATACATTCTTCTGACCAAGAGGAAGCAGTGGGCGGAAGCGTCTATGTCAGGATCGATCCGATCCCAGAGATATCGTACGGGGACATTGTCAGAGTTGACGGTGAGATAGTTCCTCCCCCGCAAGACTCGTACGGAAACTATATGGCCAAGGAGCATGTCCACGGCTCATTCTTTTATCCCACGATAGAAATACTCGGCAACGATGCGAATCCGCTCCTAGCAGGATTATTTGGGATCCGTAATCATATACAAAAAGTTCTTGAGAGGCTGTTTACCGCCCAGCAAGCAGCATTCCTATCTGGGATCATGCTCGGTGATAAAGACGGATTCTCGCCGGAATTCCTGGAGAAGCTCTCCGCAAGCGGAACGATGCACCTTATGGCGCTCTCTGGACTTAACATGACGATTATCGTGTTCGTAGCTATTGGGATTTTCTCAGTCGTATTTTGGAAGCGAAAACGGTCTCAGTTCATTGCTACATTTGCAACAGTCGCTCTTTTCGTCGCAATGACTGGCTTCCAGGTTTCAGCGATACGTGCCGCCCTCATGGCATTTCTCGTCGGCTTCGCAACAATTTCCGGTCGCCTGTACAATCCAAGAAACGCGATCGCATTTGCTGCCCTTCTACTTACGATCTGGAATCCAAAAGCTCCGGTATATGATCTTGGATTCCAGCTCTCGTTCCTGGCTACCATCGCTATTATCTACCTCACTCCAGTACTAAAGCGATTCTCTCTCTTCCAGACAAATGGTGTGTTGGGATGGCGTGACGTGCTGGCAATCACGCTCGCTGCGCAGATCGGCGTTTTTCCTATAACCATTATTAATTTCGCGAACTTTTCATTTACTTCCCTCCTCGCCAATATTGCGATACTTGCGGTTATTCCACTCCTTACCGTATTTGGATTTATTATCGCGGCAGCGGGAATGATATTTCCACCGCTCGGCGCTCTTCTCGCCAAGCCTGCAGCGTTCCTCATAGACTATGTCGTCATCGTTGTCGAAACATTTGCCTCTGTTCGCATTCCATTCAACCCAGAGTTCGGTTTTTTCACCGCACTCCTCTATTACGCCGTAGTAGTATGGATATGTTGGCGCTATCCCCCTCGACATGACGCAACAACACAAGAAAACAGGTAACGAGTATTTCGCCGGCGTCGAAATATCCGAAAGTGTGTTCGGGTCGCGCAAAATTCTGGTTCAACTCGGCACAATTATCGCCGTCGGCCTTACCTGTTGGATATGGTTTGGCATTCTGACTACACAAAAAATAGCGGGGGCGACATATATTCTCGACATAGGCCAGGGTGACAGTCAGCTAGTAGTTCTCCCCTCGCCCGATAAAAAAACTGCAGTCAAGATCCTGATAGACGGCGGGAAGGACAGACGTGTACTGGACGCACTCGACGAGGCTCTTGGCGCTCTCAACAATAAGTATATTGATATAGTCGTCATGACCCATACCGATCTCGATCACATGGGCGGACTTGTCGAGGTACTAAAGAGATACGATGTTGGATTATTCGTTTCGAATGGACGAGCAGCAGACTCGGACGCATATAGAATGCTTCAAAAGGAGCTATCGGATCGCGAGATCCACACGATAACGTTACTTGAGGGAGACCGTATACGATACGGCGACAGCGATGTATTTATCATTTCTCCCGACCCTGCTCTCCTCGCTAGCAAGGAAGTAAATGAGGCAAGCATTGTCACGATGCTGACTACAAATTCGTCGAGGGGCGAAGTAAAAATGCTTTTTACTGCAGACATAGGCATTACAACTGAGAATATTCTTATCAAGAAAGGATACGACTTACGGGCAGATGTACTGAAGGTGGGTCACCATGGTTCAAGGTATTCATCTGGCGACAATTTTGTCGCTGCCGTGCATCCCGTTGTTTCTGCCATAGGGGTCGGAAAGAACACCTATGGCCATCCGACGGCACGAGCTCTTGAAACACTCGAGCTTGCTGGTTCGCGCATCTATCGTACCGACCAGGATGGCACGATTAAAATACCTTTTGATGATGAGGGCGTATCGGAGAGTGCTGCAACTACTCATAAAACAGGCTTCCTCGCAGCAATCTCAAGCATCCTTTCAGGTGGATACAAGAAGGATCCCTTGACCACCGTGTCACTCTCAAGCGCCGAAGAAAGTGGGCGCGAATTCAAACTCACCCCATACAAGCAGTGTTCTTTTGCAGCCGGAGGAAATCCGAAACATTCACCCGTCATACTGAGTGAGATTGCGTGGATGGGTGGCGGAGGTGGGTCGACGCATGAATGGATTGAGTTGAAGAACATCTCTGGCAAAGCACTGAATCTATCCGGTTGGCAGATCCTGAACGAAAATGAAAGGGTACGTATCACGTTCCCCCAAAAATCTACATTCGATTCACAATTCATCATGCTCGCCCGCGCTGCGGCGAACGATTCTTTACAACTTGATGCGGATATCATTTTTACCGGCTCAATACGCAATTCGAACGAGGGGTTGCGACTTTTTGATAACGAGTGCAATTTGATAGACGAGGTGTTTGCATCCCCTTCTTGGCCCGCGGGAGATAACAAATCCAAGAAGACGATGGAACGTGTAGGAGGACTTGGGTGGATCACGTCGAATATCGAGAACGGTACGCCCCGGCAGTGAGGCCTGGCCTCACTGCGTTGAGTAAGAAACTAATTGACAGAGTCATTCAGCCATGCTATCTTTCTCGTATCAATCTAGCGCTGACCCAGAGGTAAGGGGTCGAACTCTCCACTTTCAGCCCACTGTTTGATACTTTATCCAAGATTCATCCAAATGCACATGCAAACAGGAATAATCGCCCGTCTCACCGACAAGGGTTTCGGGTTCATCACTCGCGAGGGGGAGGCAAAAGATCTCTTTTTCCACTCTAACGAGCTCGTCAACACAACGTTCGACGCTCTCCGCGAGGGTGACAAGCTTGAGTTTGAAGTTGCGGACAGCCCAAAAGGCCCTAACGCAGTCAAAGTCAGCAAGATCTCATAAGGATCTATAACAAAAAGCGCCCCTTACGGGGCGTTTTTTGTTTTGGATACTTCCCTAGCTTAGGAAAGGTGCTTGGAGACGAGCTTCGTCATCTCAAACATGTTCACAACGTCCTTCCCTCCGAATACCTTCTTGAGAGCAGCATCCGCATTGATGTTGCGCTTGTTCTTAGGGTCCTGGAGGTCCTTCCCTTTGATGTACACCCAGAGCTTTTTGACGACTTCAGAGCGTGGAAGAGGGCCATTACCTACGACAGCTGCCAACTCAGGGCTGACAGTCAAAGGCTTCATAAAGGCAGATGTTGGTTTTGCCATGATCTTAATCAGTTAATTAATAGATAGGAGCATTGTACCCCCTAGGGGAAACCCCGCCATAGAGGGTGGGGACAGCGGGAGGCGCTCGTCAGCATGCCTTTAGGGAACCCGGCCGCGCCCTCCTGCGGGGCGCGACTTTATGCTTCAACGCGTCGCGGCACTCCGGGAGTGCCGTCCAAGCCGACGCGTCTCCAGAGGTTCCCAAAAGACATACTTCCTCGCTTGAAATATTAAGGAAATTCTCACTTCCTACCTCTCTATCTGCGAAGACCCTCAATAGGCAATACCCCTCGCTTGAAAATTTTGGGTAAAAACGCCTTTCCGCCCATTAGGACGTTAGTCTGTTGATGACCGAAAATGCCTTATCCACGTCCTTATCGTGGAATAGAATGCTGAATTCCCTATTCACGGACATTACCTCTACGAAACTTATCCTTTCCCAGGCAAGAGCCTTAAGGATTGGATGGTAGATGCCAGGAATATCGAGGGTTTCCTCTGGGAGACGGATGGTTATAGCGGAAAGCCCGGCGATCCTACGCACCCTCTCCTTCCCTTTCAGCGCGGCAGCAACTTCTTCGTCAAACTCTTGGTTGATCACTAGTAGGGATTCGTGAAGTCCACGAGAGAAGTTAACGAACGCGCCGCTTTTGCTTTTCGTTGTATCAAAAGCGAGCGCGCCTATGTTCGATAGGTCGGGAGAATTCGGAAAAACATACTCTACAAGGTTCGAGCGCACTGTTATGTCGTGCATTCTCTTAAGAAAGTCAGTTGCAAAGGGTGCTCGACGGAGGGTCTTCTGGGAAAGTCTGTGGAGGGCCATGGCGATAGAAGCCTCAGATACTTCCTCTAGGAGTCTCTTCTCTATCTCCGGTCGTATCTTACGTGCAACCTCTGCACTATTCGCTATCCCCTCGGAAAGTGCCTCCGCGTAGAATGGCGAATTGCCAATCACCTCTTCGACTACCTGACTTACCGTTCTCATTGTTATATTTCTAACAAATGGTGAGAAAATTGCAATAATACGTAATAAACTTGCCTCACCTCCTAATTTCTCATAGGTTGCCTGTAGGCAGGGAAACCTGCGAACAATACTGGCCCGCGGAGGATACTAGAATGACTGACCAGAAAATCATCGTCGCGAAGTTCGGCGGAACTTCCCTTGCGGATGCCCAGCGGATCCGCCATGTCGTGAAAATCATACACGCTGACCCTGCGCGCAGATGCATCGTCGTCTCCGCACCGGGAAAGCGTTTCAAGGGCGATACGAAGGTCACCGACCTCTTGAAGCAATGGGTCGAGTGTCCCGACAAGCGAGAGCACATCTTCAGCACGATCCGCGAACGCTTCACCGAGATCGTTCGTGAGCTTGGGCTTTCCCTCGACATCAACGCGCTCTTGGGTCAGATCTTGGCCAAGGCGAAATATCGCGACCAAAAGCGCCTCCTACACTTCATGATGAGCCGAGGTGAGTGGCTGAGTGCGCAAATTGTGGCCGCGGCGTGCGATTTCGAGTTCGTGGATGCGGCAGACGTCATTCACTTCACTTCAGGACGCTTCGACATGGAGCTGACAATGAAGATGGAGGGCCTTTTCAATCGTACGGCAAGAGCTCAGCGCGGCATTGTCATTCCTGGGTTCTATGGCACTTCATACTCATCACGCCTCCGAATGACGGGCGGGAGGATCTGTACATTCAGCCGTGGAGGATCCGACATCACGGGGTCCATCATGGCGGTCATCATCGGCGCATCAGTCTATGAGAACTGGACCGATGTCGATGGTGTTCTCTCGGCTGATCCACGGATCGTGAAGAATCCAAGGCTGATCCGCGAAATGAGCTACGTGGAATTGCGTGAACTCTCGTACAGAGGAGCGGATGTATTCCACACGGACGCTGCATGGTGGGTGTGGGATAACAATATTCCCACCCACATCCGAAACACGGCACACCCTGAATCCGAGGGCACATGGATTCGCCCGACCTCAGGAGCTGCGGCAGGTGTGGTGACCGGGATTGCAGCGAGAAACGGCTTCACCGTTCTCACAATCCGAAAGTACGACATGCAATTCGGCTACCTTCACAAGCTGACGGGCGTGTTCTATCGCCTGCGGATCGACATCGCGCACGTGTTGGACAGCGTCGACACCGTGAGCTTCGTCATCTCTTCGGAGGACTTCCGAGCAAAACGCGAACGCATCGAGCAAGAGCTCGAGCGTTCGTGCGAGCCGGACCGGATTGACGTCGAGGAAGACGTCATGATCGTGTGCACCGTGGGACTCCGCATGAAGCACGCGCACGGTGTGGCGGGTCGGCTCACCACCGCCGTAGGTAAAGTCGGAGCCAGCATGTCCATCATCGATCAGAGCGCCGCCGAAAATAACATCACCATCGGTGTTAAGGAGGTGGATGGTGTGCGAGTGATCAATGCCATCCACGATGAGTTCGTTCCACAGTAGGTACGGATGCGATGTATCCTACTCACCCGAATCGCCGCCCCCGGGTAAAGGGGCGGCACTTTTCATATCTCACTTAATTACTCCACCACCACGGACGTACTGCACGAAGATGCCGCGCCTGATTCAGAGCCGACGGTTAGAGTATAGGTCGTTGATTCCTCGGGCGTGACGAACATGCCCGCTGCTATAGAAACTTCCCCGACGTCGGAGAGCCACGCAACCGAGGCATTTTCTGACGTCCACGCAATACTTATCTCTTCGCCAATCTCAATAACGTCTTTACTTGGCGCAATGGTGCAAGTAGGAAGAGCTCGAGGTGTCGCTGCAACAGCTGCGACCTGCTGGAAAGTAGACGGGGCCTCGAGGATCGGAATAAAAGTAGCAATGCCGGTAAATACGACAAGAACCGCTAGCCCAAAGATGGCCGCTCTAAGCATTCCCACAATGGTACCTTACGTTATGCATTCGCCTCGCATATAGGGTGTGGATTCGTAAGGTATACTTACATACTAATGAGGCAGGTGAAGATAGTGTCACTCAATATTCAGCACGGATGGAATTCAGATGGCGCTATGCCAGTCATATTCCGCAAAGCTGACCTACTAACGAATCTCAATAAGATTTCTGACCTTTTAAAGGAGCATCAACCTGACGTTGTCCTTCTTCAAGAAGTTGATCGCATCTCTCCCTTAACTCGAAAGATCGATCAATTACAGTACATCGCCGAGCGCGTTGGCTATCTGCATCATGCACATGGTGTATCGAGTGAAATGAGAGTGGGAAATCGCATTGTGTACGCAGCGGGTTGTGGAATCATGTCCCGCTTCCCTATCACTTCGAGCGAGAATATTAAATTTGATCTAACATTCCCATCTCCTAGAAAAGGATTCCTCGTCGCGACGCTTCAAGTCGAAGAATCCAAGAAATTGACCGTCGTGTCCGCGCATCTTCCTGTACTTGATGTTCTCAGGGTTGGCTCAAGACGAGGTCAAATACAGCGAATGATAGAGACGCTTAGAAATCGAGGGCCTGTGGTCATAGGAGGAGATCTCAATATGAGTCTATCCCTTATCAACCGCGAAAATATACGGATTCTTGCTACAGGACTCAATATGGAGACCCACTCCTCTAGTATCATCTCCGATTCAGCTACCTATCCGGCATGGGATCCGAGAAGAAATATAGATTGGATCTTTGCTTCCCGTGAACTTACCATCTCTGACTACAAAGTCCTTAGGGAGCGCGTATCGGACCATCTTGCAGTTCGAACAACAGTTACGATGTAGTCGCCGCCTTCTAAAACACAAAACCGCCCCATCCTGCAGAGGGCGGTTTTGCCTAAGACGACTCAACTTACATCATCGAGCCACCCATAGGTGAGCTCTTCTTTTTTGCGACAACTTGGTATACAGCCGAGAGACCGACCAATACGTATACTATGTTCTCAAGCATAGACCATGAACCAAGGAGCATATGGACAACATTCAAGTCGGTTCCGAGGAAGTTCCCTAGTCCTACAAGACCCCAGTTGATAGCTCCTACGAGCACCAAGATCCACGTGATCAATTGCAAATTCTTCATGAGAAAAAGGCTTTATTGGTTACTAATTCGACCCCGTAAAGTCATTACATGAAGTATGAACTTCTCATGAAAATGCGCTAATTAGTTATCCACTGTGGGAAAAATCCTTAGAAAGCTCACTGTGTGAAGAACTTCAGGTAATCTTCAGCTAATCCGTGGCAGAATGCCTATGTAATCTGCCATTGTGAAGCACTATTTATATGAATGATCGCGTCCCGATGATACTCACAGCCCTGGTAGTTGGCGCGAGCATTCTTCTTACTGGCAAACTCGGTCACTACATATATTTCACTCTGGACACGAGTCCCGCACTGCTTTGGCCCCCTGTCGGCATCGCGCTCGCTGCCGTAGTACTTGGCGGATATCGCATGTGGCTACCCATCGCGATAGCAAATTACCTTTTGATCCTGACGAGTCCCTCTAACCCATCCCTTATAACAATCGCTGTATTTACAGTCGCTTATACTCTGCAGCCCCTCATAGGGGGATACCTTTTCCGCCGCCTTAATTTCACCGGGAAAATGGACAGGGTGCGTGAAGCGGTGTCGCTTATTACAATCGGCGCACTTGTTACCGCCGTGGCTCCCGCTGCAATTACCGCAACGCATTATTTGATGGACACATTAACACTTACCCCCTTTAATACTTGGAGCAGAATATGGGCTGGCGGATTCTTCAGTATTCTCGTCCTTACGCCTCTTCTTACCGCGTGGGTATCTCAGCGAAGCGAACGATTCAATCGGAATGACATTCTTCAAATTATCGTTGCGTTCTTCTTTCTGATCGTTGCGATATATCTCACGTTCTGGACTTCGTTTCCAAGCGTGAATGTCTTTATTACCTTGTACTTACTTTTTGCTCCGCTTCTATGGATTGGCCTCCGATTTGGAGGACGTCTCATGTCTGTTGGGATATTTCTTCTGGCATCGCTCGGTATGGCGGGATCCATCATCGCGATGCCAAGTACTGTACCGCTTCCACAGCAACTTTTTGCAAACGAGCTTTTCGTAATATTAATCGCCCCTATTTTTCTCATTGTCGCCACTCTTGTCGAAGAGCGGCGTACTGCCCACCTCCTCATGGCGGCTCGCGCAAAGGAACTAGAAGATGCCTTGAGCAAAGTTCGAGAAGAGGAACAAGCAAAGAACGAATTTCTTGCGATTCTCGCTCATGAACTTCGAAATCCCCTTGCTCCTCTTCTTAGCTCGCTCGAACTATTCCGACTTGCTGGCTTTTCGTCGCCGGAAAAAAAACGTCTTGCAGATCGAATGGACACAAGTATTCACACCATCTCTCGCCTCCTTGATGACCTTCTGGATATTTCAAGACTTTCCCGCAAAGGCTACAAACTGAAGAAAGACGCACAGGATCTCTTGGCTATTTTAAAAGACTCCGTCGAAAGCGTTACTACATTTATCCAGGCTCGCGGCATAACGCTCACCTTATCTCTCCCCCATGAACCAGTATGGGTAGAAGCTGACAGATTGAGAATCGAACAAGTTTTCATCAACATATTGAACAATGCTGCTAAATACAGCGTCTCTGGCGGAAACATCCACGTGCGATGTTCTGTCGAAGGTACGAGCGTGTTCGTTCGTGTCCAAGATAGCGGTATAGGCATCGCAAGTGAGAGGATGCAGACGATATTCGAACCATTCCAGCATGATGGTCGCGCAGAATCAAAAAAAGGCGGTGGAATAGGAATAGGACTTTCAATCGCAAAGAAACTAGTGCTTCTGCATGACGGAGAGATTACCGCCGAGAGTGAGGGATTGGGACGCGGATCGACATTCACTGTCCGACTTCCTCTCGCTAACAATCCACCAGCTTCCCCCACCCAAGAGCACATATCTCTGCATGAGGTAACTCCTTCTGAAGCCGAAAAAAAGATACTCGTGGTGGATGATAACATCGCAGCGATCGAGAGCATGAGCAAGCTATTGAAGAGTAAAGGATATGTCGTACATATGGCATATAACGGAAAGGATGCCGAAACTTCTGTGACTTCACTGAAACCAGATGGGGTCGTACTCGATATCGGACTTCCCGACATTAGTGGGTACGAAATCGCTACCCACCTTCGATCGAATGGCTACAAGGGAGTGCTTATAGCCCTCACCGGATACGGGCAGGATGATGACAAGGTGCGAGCGAAAAACGCCGGCTTCGATGCTCACCTCACCAAACCTGTTTCCATCTCCGAATTGAACGATACACTTGTGCGTCTATTTAAAATCTCCGACGATCTCATCTAACATTTTTGTACGTTCTCTTCCCATCACAAGGATGCGAAGAATGTACGCGCCATCTTCATGAATTCCACAGGAACTATATGCCTTAATGAAGGATGAGGTTTTGCTTTTGCTTAGAAGCTAATTCACAACAACTATGAAAATTCTTATCGTAGAGGACGAAGAGAAACTCGCGTCCGCCCTAGTGCGTGGACTCACTGCCGCAGGATACTCGGTGGATACTATTGCGGACGGCAAGAAAGCGCTGATGCGCATCTCCCTTCATCGTACTGATTACGATCTAATGATATTGGACCTTATGCTCCCGACGATGGACGGACTCGAGATCTGTCGTTCGGCTCGAGAAAAGGGAGTCACGATTCCAATACTCATTCTTACTGCCCGAAATGAGACAGAGAAAAAAGTGAATCTCCTCCTCTCGGGCGCCGACGATTACCTGGTAAAACCCTTCTCTTTCGCGGAATTACAGGCACGTATCCAGGCACTCCTGCGACGACCATCAGAAAGCCTTCCAGAGGTCCTGAAAGTAGCTGACATAGAGCTAAATGTTGTCGAAAGAAGAGTCACCAAGGCTGGAAAAGAAATTTCGCTGACACTTAAAGAATTCGGCATCTTGGAATACTTCATGCGCCATAAAGACCAGGTTGTTAACCGAGAAGACCTGCTCGCACATTTGTGGGACTTCAATTACTCCTCGTTTAGTAATGTCGTCGATGTCCACGTCAAAAATCTCAGAAAAAAATTGAGCGAGGCGGGAGGCGAGGATGTTGTGGAAACAATTCGTGGTATTGGCTATCGCCTTCGCGCCTAACTACAGCACGTTAGAAGATTTCACGCAGGATTCATATCCTCTCCCTTAAAATAGTCAGGGGAAATGATCTTTATGGGTTTATAAATAGATTTATCCCTAACGGAGTGCGCTATGCTCTACAGAGTCTTGCTAGATTTGGAGGGTGGTGAGTTGCTAGTGGAGGGCCAGGAAATCATGTAGGCCGGGGAGGCTGCAGTCTTTATAGGCGCGGCCTCCCCGGCATATATGGATATCTTCATGATTTCTTCATTCATCTAGAGGTAGTGTACCGCAATCGGTGTTGACACCTCGCTATGTGCATCGCACTGTAAGCGTAAGGTATACGGGGTAAGAATGAAGAAATTCATACGTCTTCATATGTGGCCCCTCAAAACACCGTGCGGGCTCCGACTTTATAAGTAACCCTAGTTTCTTAACGAACATGAAAAAATTAACTGCGATTGGTCTAACGCTAGGCTTTATTGTTAGTTTCGCTCCGACTGCCTTCGCTCAAGGAGTGAATGTGGGAGTGGATGCCGACGTCTCGGTACAGGTGGGTGGTGGTACAAATGGCACCGCGTCCTCATCTTCTTCAGGCAGTGTGTCCGGCTCCGGTCAAACGAATACCGGTGCAAACACAACTACAAATACTAGCGGAAGTGATGATACGGAAACAAGCGGAAGCGTCGAGGGATCAGGTATAACGATCACCCGTGCAACAGCTTCAGATAACAGCGGCGTTTCCATCTCCGTACCAACGATGGTAGAGACAAGTTCAGATCTTTCTGCGTACGCTTCGACAGTAGTAAATACAGATGCGAACGTTGAGAGTGCCGAATTGTCAGAGGAGGAGGTCTCAGTGCTCTACAAGCAGCGTGCGAGACTCTTCGGTTTCATCCCCGTCTTCGTTCCAGTTAAGGCAACGGTTGAGAGTAACGGCGATGTATCGGTGAAATATCCATGGTACGGCTTCCTCGTCTCTAAAAAGGAACGCGCAACCCTCGAATCACAATTGAGCACCGCGGTTACTGCGAATGCCAACGCCTCTCTCGAATCAGGTGCTGAGTTATCTTCTAAGACCCAGGCTTGGATACTCGACAGAATACACGCAACCTTAAAGCAAAATCTCGACGCAAGTCTTCAAGCTGAAGCAAACGCGGAAGGTTCTGCAAACGTGAACTAGCTAGAGAATTGAACTTGTGCTGAAAACACGACGCCTTACAGGGTCGTGTTTTCAATTATCGACCTTATTGCTTTGCCTTTTCGGCTTTTGCTTTCTCAGCTTCGTAGATCCGACGTCTTAATGCAGTAGTCGAGAAACCATGATCTCTGGTATTGAAATACATTTCGATTGGAAGATCATGCCCAGTGTATTCTTTCCCCTTCCAATCAGCGCCGATGATGCGGAGATCGATCCCAAACTCATTCTTCTTGAGAATGTCGTACAGCTGCTCTTCCGTATCGTACACAAATATCTCGTCGATGTATTTAATACTCTCCAAGATGATTTTTCTCTCTTCGAGAGACATCACGGGTGTATTCTTTTCCGGTCTATCAATAGAGGGATCAGACTGCAGTCCAACAACGAGATAATCGCAGACAGTTTTCGCCTCCTTAAAGACGAGCATGTGCCCTGCATGACAGAGGTCAAATGCTCCAACGGTCACCCCCACCTTCTTGCCGTTTTTCATTGAAAAACAGTATACCCGTTTCCTACAATTTGGTATAGGTACGCCTGACGCTTCCTTTCACCACACTAGAAGCTATACTGTACCAATGAATATCGAGATCTTTGAACTTCTGAGTTACGTCGTCACGATAATCGGTTTTCCAGCAGCGATCGGAGTTTTTCTCTATGAGCAACACAAGGAGCGGAATAACGAGGAAGAAGAGGTGTACCAATTACTTTCAGACAACTATCAAGATTTCTTGAAGATTGCGCTAGATAACACAGATCTTCGACTTTTCTCTGCAGAAGAACACACCGCGAGAAGCGAGGTTGACCGCGAACGAATGCTGATCGTATTTAGTATGCTCATTTCCCTTTTTGAACGAGCATATCTCCTCCTCTACGAAGAAGACATGTCGAAGGTGCAAGCAAGGCGTTGGGCTTCCTGGGAAGACTACATGCGCGAGTGGTGTCACCGAAGCGATTTCCGACACGAACTCCCCCGACTCCTGGATGGAGAAGACGAGGATTTCAAAAAGTATATTCAAAAGCTTGCCGCCGCCCTTTAGCCCCGCGAGATGAGTGGAAAAGCTCTCTGTGTTAGAATGCGGCCATGCAAGCACTTCTCGCATCGTACGAAAAGGACGCGGATCTTCTTCGCCTCGGCAAACTGCTGCAGGCAAACGGCTGGAAATTAATAGGCTCCGCTGGAACAGCAAAATACTTGAGTGAGAACAGTATCCCTTGCCGCGACGTCGCAGAGATGGTCGGAAAACCGATCCTCGGCCACAGAGTTGTAACCTTGTCTCGCGAGATATACGCGGCCCTTCTCTCTACGCCCAAAGATGGGAAGGAGATGGCGGAATTAGGAATAGAATCAATAGATCTCGTCTACGTCACTTTATACCCCCTCGAAAAAACAATTGCCGATGCTGCTGCAACACCAGCCGATGTTATAGAAAAGACTGACATTGGTGGGCCGACACTTCTGCGGGCTGCCGCTAAAGGGCGCCGTCTCGCACTCTCAAATCCGTCCCAAATCACTGATCTCGAAACATGGATTGCGAACGGAGCGAAAGAAGACGAACGCGAAAAGCTCGCACTTCGCTTTGCGGGAGCTGCTGAGAGCCGTGTAGCTGAATACGTTAAAGCGTCCGCTGATTATTGGAACAAACGATCCTAAATATGCAAAAGACAAATCTCTATTCCATCACCGTACCTCCGATGATCAAATCGCTCGAAGCTCTTTCCAAGATGCTGGATAAAGCTGCTGCTCATGCAGAAACGAAGGCAACCACAAATCGCCCAGGATCTGTGCACGCAGAAGCACTCCTCAATGATCGCCTTGTGTTTGATCAGTTCCCTCTCAAAATGCAGGTACAGATCGCATGTGACAATGCAAAAAATGGGATTGCGCGCCTCGCGGGAATCGAGCCGCCAAAATTCGAGGATACTGAAAAAAGTGTAGACGAATTAAAAGGGCGTATAGCAAAAACTCTCGAATTTGTAAAAACTTTTAAGCCGGAGCAGCTCATCGATCGAGAAGATACTCAAGTAACTCTTTCCTACTTCCCCGGTAAGTACATGACCGCGTTCGAATACGCAACAGAATACCTCCTGGGAAATTTCTACTTCCACGTCGTTACAGCGTATTCAATCATGCGTAAAAATGGTGTCGATCTCGGCAAAGCTGACTTCACGAACGGATTGCCGCTAAAGGATCTCTAAACTAAAAATGCTGAAACATTTTTTCTTTGATTTGGATGAGACTCTCACACCAAGTCGCTCTCCAATGCTTTCTGAGCATACAGATTTGTTTGAGCGTCTGACGAAAGAACGGGATGTAATTGTTGTGTCCGGTGCTCAGGAGTCGCAGATGAAGAAGCAGCTACCGCAGAAACCTCTTCGCTATTACCTACTCACCCAAAATGGAAACCGCGCGATTGATCCCGAAGGCAATGTACTGTGGAGCGAATCTTTCTCTGAAGCGCAAACAGAAGCTATTTTCAGTTTTATCGCAAAGATTAAAAACGACCTCAATTTAAAGGTGAAAAACGAGGACGACCTCGTTGAGAATCGCGGGTCTCAAATAAGTTATAGCCTTATAGGACATAATGAGGAACTAAAGATTAAGAAAGCGTTTGACCCTGATGGATCAAAACGTAAAAATATTCTTGCGTCGCATACGACAGATGTACAAGATCTCCTTGAGAATAAGGTCGAGGTTACGGTAGGAGGTACCACTTGCTTCGACTTCTTTCTTGCAGGAAAAAACAAAGGCTACAACATCACGAGACTTATTGAGCGTTTGAGATGGCCAAAAGACGAATGCATCTATTTTGGGGACGCTCTTGAGCCAGGTAGAAACGACGAGAGTGTAATCGGTATTATTCCTACCCAAGCAGTTAAGGGGCCGGAAGAAACCTTTCGCTTTATAGAAGAGAAGCTGATATCATAACGGGCCATGACCCCTGCACTCGAGATAAAAAACCTCAAAAAAACCTACAAATCTGGGACCGAGGCACTAAAAGGTGTCTCGCTAACAGTTCCAGAAGGCGATTTCTTTGCGCTCCTTGGGCCTAACGGCGCTGGAAAGACTACGATAATCGGCGTTGCTACAACTCTCGTGAATAAATCGAGCGGTGAGGTTAAAGTATTCGGACATGATATTGAGAAGGAGCCGGAAAAGGCAAAGGTACACATTGGTGTTGTACCTCAGGAGATAAATTTCAACCCTTTCGAGAAGTGCCTCGACGTGATCCTCAACCAGGGCGGTTACTATGGAATCCCGCGTAAGGAAGCGCTCCCTCGTGCGCATAAACTGCTCGAGGATCTCGGTCTTGGTGACAAGAAAGACAAGACCGGGTGGAGCCTTTCAGGAGGCATGAAGCGTCGCCTCCTTATCGCGCGCGCCCTTATTCACAAACCTCGCTTCCTTATTCTTGATGAACCGACAGCGGGAGTGGATGTTGAGCTGAGACGCGGTATGTGGGACTACTTGAAGAAGCTCACCTCCGAAGGAGTGACTATTCTTCTTACAACTCACTATCTCGAAGAGGCTGAACAACTCTGTAAACATGTAGCTATCATCAGTAAGGGCGCTATCGTAGCCTCTGGGACGATGGATGAGGTGCTTGCGCTCCATGATGGTAAAGCATCAGCGGATGGCTATCGTGGTGGTCGGCTGGAAGAAGTATTCCTAAAGCTCACGAAATAATATGACGCCAAGACAAATGCTTATTTCGTTCTATACCATTCTTCGAAAGGACGTCGTACGGATTCTACGTATTTGGCCACAGACATTTCTGCCGAGCGTTGTCACCTCTGTTCTCTATTTCCTTGTATTCGGAAAAATTCTTGGCGAGCAAATTGGCGAGATCGGTGGATATGACTATATTCAGTTCGTAGTTCCAGGCCTTGTCATGCTCGCGGTTGTGACTAACTCTTTCGCAAACGTTGCGACCTCTTTCTTCCAAGCAAAATTCTTCTCTCGCAATATCGATGAGATCCTCGTTTCTCCTACGCCTCCATGGGTCCTCATCGGAGGGTATGTTTCCGGTGGAATGGTGCGTGGTATGTCGATCGGCGCACTTGTACTTCTTGTCTCAGTCTTTTTCGCCCCCCTCCCTCTCACAAATCCTCTTATCATTCTTCTCTTCCTCATTCTTTCTAGTCTTGTATTCTCACTTGCAGGACTAGTCAACGGTATCTATGCAAAGAATTTTGATGGCATAAGCATCGTGCCTACTTTCGTATTAACGCCGCTTGTGTACCTCGGCGGAGTTTTCTACTCAATAGAGGCTCTTCCTGGTTGGTGGCAATCTATAACCTACGTAAACCCTATCTTCTACCTAATTAACGGTTTCCGCTGGGGATTCATGGGGGTATCAGATGTTCCTGTGGCGCTATGCGTCGCGGTCCTCCTAGGTCTAGTCGCAATTCTCGTTGCAATAAATCTGTACTTCATTAAGACGGGTCTCGGATTAAAACAGTAGGAGTATGGTTGAAAAATTCGGAAAACCGAACGTCATACCTTTTGGAGAAGGAAAGGATACTTACGATGAGATCGCGAGTGACCTAATCGAGGAAATCGAGACACATATTGAAACCCATCCTGAATTAGACATCGACGATGAAGACGTGCAGGAGTTCGTGGAAAAACTCCTTACGGAGGTTGACCGCGCAGAAACTCTGCGGAGAATTCTTGAGTCTTCTGAACGACACCCTAGCTTCGATGAAATGACTCGTAGCGAGATCATGGGCTACATGGCCGCTTGTGTGGCATATAAGCAGCTGCCAACGAGCGAGAAGAAGTCCGGGTAATTTAGAGCTTACAGACCCTTACTGATGGAGGGAGCAAGTCCAAGGTATGTCTCGGGACGTAATGCCTGGAGAGTTTTTTTGACCTTCTTATCGATGTCTAAGCCATCGATGAATGCAGAAAAGTCTTCAAGAGTCACCTTTCGTCCGCGAGTTAGCGCTTTTAGTTTTTCATATGGAACTTCTACGCCTTCCCTGCGAAGAACAGTCTGGATCGCCTCTGCCAAAACTTCTGGATGTTCAGAGAGCGCCTCTGACATCGCCTCCATGTTTACATCGATCTTTCCTAGACCTCGAAGAAGCGCCCTGTAACCAATGAGTGAATGTGCGAACGCCGTCCCAAACGAACGTTCGACTGTTGAGTCCGTAAGATCCCGCTGTAGGCGTGAGATTGGGAGCTTCCTGGAGAAATGTTCAAAAAGCGCATTTGCAATACCGAGATTGCCTTCTGCATTCTCAAAGTCGATAGGATTTACTTTGTGCGGCATTGCCGAAGACCCCACTTCCCCACTCTTTGGCTTTTGTGTTATCCATCCGTCGCTGATGTAGCGCCACATATCCTGAGAGAAATCAATGAGGATTGTGTTGGTACGCCTCATAATGTCGAAAAGTTCTGCATATGTATCGTGCGGCTCGATCTGAGTAGTAACTGGATTAAGTTCAAGGCGCACCTTAGATCCAGCATTGAGACTTGCGATGAATGCTTTAGAAAACGCCTGCCAATCCACTTGCGGTACCGCAACAGTGTGCGCATTCCAACTCCCTGTCGCACCTCCAAATTTAACGAGAATAACCGATTCGCCTAATTGCTTCATTTGACGAGCAAGTCGCGCTTCGAATACCCGCATTTCTTTACCAAATGTCGTCGGAGTGGCACTTTGCCCGTGAGTCCTTGAAAGCATTGCTGTGGCTGCGTGAGTCTTTGCGAGTGAATCTAGCGCAACTTGTACATCACGGAGCCCAGCGCCGATCACTCCCTGAAGACCGGATCGAAGTAGTGTGCCGTAGGCGACACTGTTTACGTCTTCAGAAGTGAGGGCGAAGTGCACCCACTCAGATACGTCTTTAAGGGTCGTTCCCTCGAGTTTCTTTTTAATAAAATACTCGACTGCTTTCACGTCGTGATTCGTCGCGGGTATTCCCTCGTAACCTTCTCGTTCCATCTTCTTAACGATTGCGGCGTCTTCTTCCGATATGTGTGGGAGCTGACGTAGAAGCGCCTTCTCTTCTGCGGATAATTTTCTCATTCCCACTTCTTTCGTTTCAGATAATGCGATCAGGTATTCGCATTCCACAAAGACTCGAGCTTTAATGAGACCGAACTCACTGAAACATTCTGAAAGTTCTGACGTGATCGAATTATATCGACCGTCAATTGAAGTTATCGCTCTAAGTGGATCAAATTGCATAGAGGTTCTCGTTTAGAATATAGCTTTTGCCGTCGCTGTCTGCCGCTGGTGCGGCAGCGCTGCCTCTCGGCGCGCCCGCCTGCGAGACACGGCAAAAGCTATATTCTTGCTCTCGATTTAATACAGAAAGGTCGCTTCGCGTCATATTGTAAATGGTTTCAAATTAGCTTCGAGACGTGGAATAATCGGCTCCCCGCCAGGAATGAACTTCTTCCCCGTGATCTGCTCGTACATTTGAATATACCGACGCGAAAGCTCTTCTACAAGCTCCGCTGGTGCCTCTGGGAGTACTTTATCTTTATATGGATCGCAGTTTTCCTTAAACCAGAGCCTCAGAAACTCCTTGTCGAACGACTTTGGCTCCTCCCCTTTCGCGATTTTGTCTTCGTAACTATCGAGCTGCCAAAAGCGTGAAGAGTCCGGCGTATGGATCTCATCAATGAGTACGAGGCGCCCATTCTCATCCAAACCGAACTCGTATTTTGTATCAACGAGAATAAGTCCCTGTGCTGCGGCAAGCTGCTGCCCATATGTAAAGAGCGCGACAGCCGTTTTCTTCACCTCTTCGAAAAGTTCCTTCGTTATAAAACCCTCGTCAATCATCTCTTCGGGTGAGAGTGCCCTGTCATGCGTATCCTCTTTTGTAGTTGGATCAAATATTGGATGCGGTAATTTCGTATTCTTCTTCAGCCCATCGGGGAGCGTCAGGTCTCCGAATGTACGGACTCCCTTTGAGTAGCGAATCCAAATGGAAGTGTCGGTAACCCCCGTAAGATAGCCGCGCATTACCGCTTCAACGGGCACAGTTTTGTATTTTTTAGCGACAGTAACGTTTGGATCAGGAATTTCCACTACATGATTTGGGACAATGCCTTTCGTATTCTCGAACCAGAACGCACTCACTTGATTCAACACCTGCCCTTTGTGAGGAACGTGAGCAATGATGCGATCAAATGAAGAATGTCTGTCAGTCGAAATAAGGATGAGCCTCTCACCCTGATCGTATATATCGCGCACCTTGCCAATCTTTTTTGTTCCTATTGATGTCAGATTTGTTTCCTTGAGTACATCCATAGGTTATTCCCACTGAAGATTACCGGTAAATTCCACCGTCTTATTGCCCTTACCGATCACACCTATTTCATAGGCTGCTATATCAAATTGCTTGAAATGCGCCATCGCTTCGTCTGCGAACTCTTTTCTTACGACTGCAGTAATGCCTACACCCATGTTGAAGGTGCGGAGCATGTCCTCGTCCTCAAGATTGCCGAATTCTTTAAGCGTTTTGAATATTGGAAGTATACGGATCTTCGCGAGGTCTATCGTCGCCCCAAGATCTCCCGGAAGAATTCGGTTCAGATTTTCTTTGATCCCGCCTCCTGTGATGTGCGCGAGCCCCGTCAGACCTCTCTGTCCGAAAAGCTCACTCAAAGCGTTGTAGTAGCATCGATGCGGAGTGAGGATTGCTTCAATGAATGTTTTCCCGACTACCTTTTCATTAAGAATCTCGGGAGCAGCCTCCATCACTTTGCGTACGAGCGAGAAACCATTTGTGTGAATACCGCTCGAAGCAAGAGCTATCACCGTGTCCCCTTCTTCTATCGCCGATCCATCAATGATGTTCTCTTTCTCAACTACACCCACGATACTAGCCGTAAGGATGTATGTGCCCGGCTCTACTACTCCCGGCTGCTCCGACGTCTCGCCGCCCGTAAGTACGCAGCCATTTTCTTTACATGCTTCCGACATCGCTTTCACGATGCGAATAATAGTGTCTTTGTCCATCTTTCCACAGACGATGCAGTCCTGCACAGAAAGTGGCTTCGCGCCCATAACGATAGCATCATTTACCAGGTGTCCCACGAGATCCTGACAGATTGTTTCTATACTGTCATGTTGGAATGCGATTTTTTGTTTCGAGCCTGGCTCTTCGGTTTTTAATACAAGGACTGGGTGTTTGTACTCTGGGAATGATCCGTCAAAAAGGCTCGCGAACGCACCCACCGTATTCATGACTCGCGCGTTCTCGCTCTTCAATATGCCCGCCATTCTTTTCTTGGCGTCATTTGCAGTATCTATATCGACTCCCGCTGTCTTGTACGAGAGCTTTTTCATCATATAAGCCCTTTTTCTTGGAGATATCTTGTAAATCCTTTTTCCTGCAACTCCGAATTTTTCACGGTAATATCTTTTTCCAACTTCTCCTTATACGCAGTGACCTTCGTGCGAATAGCATCGTCACCCGCACCAAGTATCTGTGCGGCGAGGATTCCTGCATTCTTCGCGCCATTGATCGCTACAGTCGCAACCGGAATCCCCGGCGGCATCTGTGCGATTGAAAAAAGTGAATCGACTCCCGCCATCGTCTTTGTCATAACAGGTACACCAATGACCGGGAGCGCTGTAAAGGAAGCGGTCATACCCGGAAGATGTGCCGCGCCCCCAGCGCCTGCGATAATAACCCTAAGACCGCGCGCTTCCGCGCTCTTTGCATATTCAACCATCTCCTCCGGCGTGCGGTGTGCAGATACCACGGAGACTTCGTGTGGAATACCAAATTCTTCAAGGATTTTCGCAGCCTCCTGCATCACAGGAAGATCTGAATCCGAACCCATAATGATGCCTATTCGTGGTGTCATATTGAAATAAGGGATCGTGCCCGATTAGCTTTTTCTCGCGCCTCTTCAAGGGTTTCCCCGACTGCCGTCAGGTGTCCCATTTTACGTTCCGGACGCGTTTCAAGCTTACCATATATGTGAACGCTGACGCCGGGGATTTTCAGTGCCTCTTCCACTCCTTTTTGCTCTGCCGCCCCACTACGTTCACCGAGAATATTGACCATAACAGCAGCGGGTACTTTCATTGAAGAATCTCCGAGAGGCAGTCCGCACACTGCACGCACATGTTGTTCGAATTGAGAGGTAGCGGAAGATTCGATTGTCACATGACCGCTATTATGTACTCGAGGCGCAACTTCATTAACAAGTACTTCGCCCTTTGAGAGAAACAGCTCGATTCCAAACACGCCCGCCCCTTTGAACGCAGATAATACTTTCTGTGCGAGTGCATGCGCTTTTTCTGCGATTACCGCATCGACGGGAGCAGGAACAAGCACTTCGTGACAAATGTGATTCTTATGGATGGTCTCAACAAGTGGGAAAATAGCTATCTCGCCGCCTTCTGTGCGAGCCGCGACGATTGCAAGTTCTTTTTCAAAACGAACAAATCCTTCGGCAAGCAGAGGAACATCCCCGAGTTTTGCTCGAGCAGACGCGATCTCGCTCTCATTTGTAACAAGCGCATTCCCGCGTCCATCGAATCCGCCAGATCGAGATTTTATTACGAATGGAAATCCTAGTTTCTCTGGAGCCTCCTCAACGCTGCAAAAAGGGGCAACGGGAATCCCCTTTTGCGTCAAATATTCCTTCTGAAGCAATTTGTCTTTGATAATGGCAAGAGTTTCCGGCGTTGGATGCACGGGAAATCCTTCCGCTGAAAGAGCCCGCAGTGCCTCCGCATTCACTGATTCAATTTCGTAGGTCATCGCGTCACACTTCGAAGCAAGCGTCTTGATCATCGCCTCATCTTTGTAATCCCCGACTATCTGCTCATCTGCAATTTGAGACGCAGGAGAATTCGGGGTCGGGTCGAGCACAACAGTACGTATTCCAAGATTTTTCGCCGCTTCTGCCAGCATTCTACCGAGTTGTCCTCCGCCTGCTATGCCAAGTGTTTTTACGTTAGTCATGAGAAATAATTGACTGCGTTCCTGAAAAGCTCCAGTCCTATAGCTTCTTCCGGAAGCGGTTTACCTTCTCGAATATATGATTCGCGAAGAAGTGTCCAGTGTGGGAGCTGCGTAAAACGAGTGGCACGTTCTGGATGCGGCATGAGACCAAGGACGCGACCATCATGCGCCGTGACCCCTGCAATATCTTGGAGAGCACCGTTAGGATTCGCCGGAAGACCAAAGTGTTTCGATATTTCACCTTCGACATACTTCAGTGCCAAAGCTCCCTCCTTTTTAAGTTTCGACAAAGTATCAGGCGAAGCAAAGTATTTACCCTCGCCGTGCGCGATCGGGAGAGAAAGACTTTTTATACCCTTAAGCCAAGGAGATTCGCCAGTGACTTCGAGGTCTACCCAGCGTGCACTGTACCGAGGCACATCGTTCGCGATAAGAGCGCCGGGAAGAATGCCTGCGCTTGTGATTATTTGGAAACCGTTACAAATACCAATGAGAAGGGTATTTCGTTTCAAGAAGTCTTCGATCTGTTTCCCTAGATGATGCTTTACGCGATTGCCATACGCTTTTCCTGCACCAGTATCATCTCCGTACGAGAAGCCTCCTCCAAATACGAGTATCTGCGCCTTCTTCAACACTGACGGCTTCGCAATAATGTCATTCAAGTGAATGATCTCGGCGGTTGCGCCCACGTGTTCGAAGGCAGCTTTGGTCTCGTCCTCAGTATTGAGGCCATAGCCGGAAAATATGATGACGTGTGGTTTTTTCTTTTTCATATCACCAGTTTTTGAAGAAGCTTCGGTATGCGCCCGTTAATAATCCGAGGGCGACACCGATTTTCTTTTCATTTATTTCTATCGAAAGCGATGTCCCACCTACTTCTCCCACTCGTACACACGAAACTTTCTTCATCAGTGATTCGAAGGCCTTCTCATTCCCTCTCCGGATTGAGACGATAATGCGTCCCTGGCTCTCAGAGAAAAGAATCTGCTCTGGAGTTGATGCGGTTCCAGGAATACTCTGGAGCTTTACTTCAACTCCCAACTGGCCCGCTACTGCAGTTTTTGCGAGAGCAACCGCGAGACCTCCGCGCCCCACACCGATTGCCGATGCAACAAGACCTTTTGAGATTGCAGCGGTCAAAGCATCGTAAATTTTTGCGTTCTTTTTTGTATCAACAACAGGAACATGGCCTCCCTCTGATCCAATGAGTGCTGCATATTCAGACGCTCCAAGCTCGTCATTCGTCTCACCAAGAATGTAGAGTACGTCCCCTGCGTGCTTTAGATCGAGTGTCATCGCCTTAGTGACGTCAGGGATAACACCGAGCGCCGAGACGAGAAGCGTTGGAAGAGCTGCAATGTGAATCGGTTTGCCTGCCTCAGTAAATCCGCGAAAATCATTAAACATAGAATCCTTTCCGGAAATAAACGGCGTACCGTACGCAACTGCTGTTTCGTAGCACGCTTCGGCTGCGCGCTTTAATTCATACAGTCGTTCCGGTTTTTCCGAACTAGACCAGCAGAAGTTGTCGAGAATAGACAAGTGTTCACGAGTGGCTCCTGCGACGATCGCATTTCTTACAGCTGTATCAATCGCGGCTGCAGCCATCGCATGCGCATCAATCGCCGAGTACCACGGTGTGTATCCATGCGCGAGGACAATGCCCCTCGAAGAATTTGAGAGTGGCTGTAGTACCGCGCCTTCAGTATTCACTCGTCCAGCGCCTTGAAGCGGTTTCGTAACAGAAGACCCCTGCACCTCGTGATCGTACTGAGCGGAAATAAACGCGGTCGAGGCAATACTTGGCCGTCCAAGAAGAGCGAGGATTGTTTCCTCCGTATCAGCCGATGGCAATGCAGTGAGGTCTGACCTCATTGCATGCACAGGAGGAGTACTTCTTTGAATCTGGACTGGACGACCGTCGTGGAGAAAATCGAGGGAGAGGTCCATGACCTTCTTCCCTTTGTATCGAACGACGACTTTCCCTGATTTTGTGAATTCCCCTATTCGAGTCGCTTCCACATCGTGACGATCCATTATTTTCTTGAACGTCGACCATTTACTCTTTGGAACAGAGAGCGTCATTCTCTCCTGGGATTCAGAGAGCCAAATCTGCCATGGCGAGAGTCCCGGATACTTTAGCGGGACTTTTTCTAGATCAACCACACATCCACCTGATTCACGAGACATCTCACCTACAGAGCCGGACAGTCCACCTGCTCCGTTATCAGTGATACTTGAGTACAGACCCTTGTCCCGCGCCTCTCGAACGATGGCGTCAGAGAATTTCTTTTCGGTTATCGCGTCACCTATTTGGACCGCAGTTGCAGGAGAGCCCTTGGATAGAGATTCTGAAGAAAATGTCGCGCCATGGATTCCGTCGAGACCGACTCTGCCACCGAGCATCACGATGAAATCGCCCGCTCGTGCTTTCTTTTCATGCATTTTGCGTCCATTCACTTTCTTTGGGATGAGGCCTACTGTCCCACCAAATACGAGCGGTTTTCCACGATAACTTGAATCGACTGCAAGGAATCCGAGTGGAGCCGGGATACCGCTTTGATTTCCGCCTGCGTTAATGCCTTTGACGACACCTTCGAGAATGCGTCGTGCGGGAAGAAGTGGCTGTTTCTTTTCCTGATCTCTATAAAGCATCGTCTCGTCGTTCGGGTCGGCGACGCAAAAGCCGTACACGTTCGCGATCGGCTTTGCTCCGAGGCCAAATCCTAGCGTGTCGCGATTAACACCGACGATTGCTGTCACCGAACCTCCGAATGGATCTAAGGCCGATGGCGCGTTGTGCGTTTCTACTTTATGAGTGACAAGATATTTATCATCGAATGTAACTCCTCCTGAATTATCTTTAAATACGGATACGCAGAAATCTTTCTTCCCTTTTTGCTTCCGGATTTTTTCTGTTGCCCCCTTTATATACTTACGATAGATGCCATCCTTTACTTCATCGAGTGGGTCCGCAAATATCGTGTGTTTGCAGTGCTCTGACCACGTTCCTGCGAGCGCTTCCAGTTCCACATCTGTCGGATTTCGTTTAAGGGTCTTGAAATGTGCTTGGATTGTCTTCATCGCAGTAAGGGAGAGCGCAAGAGGACCACGCCTTAAGCCATCAGTATTTTTTATACCTTCTTTACCGATGCGAACGAGCTCCTCGTCAGGCACATCGAGATCCACGATATCCGCTTGGATGGTTTTTTTCTGCAATATGACTTTCGGAACGATCATTGGAAAACCCTTCTTGGATTCCTCGTATGAATAGATACTGGCGCGCTCAATAAGAGGATTATGCAGTTCTCGCGCCATAGCTTCCGCTTCCGAGCGCGAAAATGTGCCTTCCATAAATAGAAAAACAGACGAGTACACTGCTTCGTCCGTCTTTAATTTCCGGTCTGTCAGATCCTCGATCATTTGTCGGACTGTGTTCCCGACATTGTCGGTAACTCCCGGAAGAAATCCGATCTCAATCGCGTATGTAAATGTATCCGGGTGTGGAATGCCACCGATCGCATACGTTTCGATGACAGGATTGGCGAGCTGGTTCGCAGCCCTCATTAGTTCCGTATGCGAAAGCTTCGCATCGATCGTATAAACCGCTGATGTGGAAACTCTAGAAAGAGAAACGGCCGGGAAAACGGCCTTTAGTGTGGAGAGATAGTTTCGGGCGCGCGCGTCCCCTACTTTGGAGGATACCGCTATCCGACTTGTCATGACTTACTATACCGGATTTTGGTTGAATGCGCAAGAGGCCACAATAAATGGCTTTGTTACAGGGTTTAGTCGCGCGCGCAACGAAGACACGTCCTCTGGTCCTTGCGTGTCTTTATGTACTTACCTCCGCACTTACAGATGAGGATTTTAGCGCGAAGCGGCTGTGGTGGTTTTGCTACCCATTTCATATGCGTGTTCGGCGAGAACGTGATGGCCCTCGACTGTGTGATGATCCGGAGCGACTTCCTCCGCGTGAAGGACCTCCTCGGCCACCTCCGCCAAAAGAAGGTCGTCCTCCGCGATGTGGAGCGGAAGAAAATCCGCCGGAAGAGTGTGGGCGTGAGCTTGGAGCAGAAGAGAAACGTCGTGGTCCGTATCCACCTCTACGCGGCTCGTCTGAAGAAGTGTCAGGCGGCAACGCGCGAGCAGGAGGAAGTTCTGGGAGCGCGGTTATTGGCACAGTCTTTCGGATCAATCGTTCGATGTCACGAATCTCACGCTTTTGATTTGGCTCAGCAAAGGATATCGCGTGCCCTGTGCTTCCTGCGCGTGCAGTACGTCCTATGCGGTGTACGTAATCAGCACTTTCCGTTGGAAGATCGTAGTTAACGACAAGCTCAATATCTTTGACGTCGATCCCGCGAGAAGCAATGTCTGTTGCAACAAGCACTCGGTATCTACCATTCTTGAATCCCTCGAGGGCCTCCCGGCGCTGACTAAGAGAACGATTACCGTGAATCTCGGCGACAGTGTGTCCCATGGCTTTGATGCCGCGCAGTATTTTCTTGGCGCCGTGTTTTGTGCGAGAAAAGACGAGTGAGGAACCGTTATACGAACCGAGAATCTTCTCAAGGAGTCGGATCTTCTCATCTTTACGAACGATAAAGAATTCCTGACTTACACGATCTGCAGTTGTTCCTGGTGGAGCAACTTCGATGCGTGTAGGAGTCTTCATGTGCCCCGTTACAAGCTCCATAATTTCTGGTGAGAGAGTTGCTGAGAAAAGCATGGTCTGTCTCTCCGTAGGACATACTGAGATTATCTTTCTGACCTGCGGCCAGAAACCCATGTCGAGCATGCGGTCAGCCTCGTCGAGCACGAGTATTGCGACGTGATCAAGCTTGAGTGTTCTTTGCGTAAGGTGATCGAGGAGACGGCCAGGAGTTGCGATGATTATGTGAGGATCACGGGAAAGCGCAGCGATCTGCGGACCCATCGAAGTGCCGCCGATAAATACCGCTGTGCGGATACCGAGAGGACGTCCGATCCTTGAAAGAGTCTCTTCTACCTGCAGTGCGAGTTCGCGAGTTGGGAGGAGTATGAGTCCACGGCCCTCCATAGAGAGAAGTCGCTGTAATATGGGGATTCCGAAGGCAAGCGTCTTTC
Organism: uncultured Candidatus Saccharibacteria bacterium; assembly: GCA_964399865.1. Classification (GTDB taxonomy): domain Bacteria; phylum Patescibacteriota; class Minisyncoccia; order Phycocordibacterales; family UBA2100; genus UBA10103. The sequence goes on from CAYNRJ010000001.1 coordinate 263,673, forward strand.
CTGTACCTGTCTGAGCGACCCCGATGACGTCCTTCCCCTCTATGGCTGAAGGAATCGCCTGTGCCTGAATTGGCGTTGGTTCAACGAATTTGAGAGACTGGAGTATCTCTAAGACCTTCGGGGCGATCCCGAGGCTATGAAATGTCCGCTCTGAAGGCGTTATGGTCGAATTCATGCTCAAAAAATGGCTAAAAGCCAGGAAAATTTGTACAACGAAGAGTACCACAAAAATACACTAAAAGCAATGCTTCCCCTCCTTCCCTATCACAGACGCTATTTAGAGGTCCTAACCTTCGAAGATGTAGCTTTCTCCTTCTTCGTATTCTCTTTAACCCTCAATTTCACGATTTTACTTATGAGAGGCAGGGGCAAAGACCCGGTCAGAGGAAACTGAATCGTACCTTTCGAGGTTTGATATTTAGAAAGCGCCTTACTAAATGAGCGCACTCCCAAGGATGTTGGGAATAGGCTCACGTGATCCTTAAACCCCCCAAAATAAACAAGCGGGCCGTTTAATTTATACGCAGGCATTCCGTAACTAATTGTCTCTTCCGCAGTTGGAGCGGCTTTCTTTATCGTTGCTCGCATTTGCTTTAGAAGTATTGCTGTTTTCCCATCAAAACTTTTAAGGTAAGTTTCAACATCTTTATAGACCTTCATTCGCATAGAGTTATTCAAAAATATTCACGAGATACTTATCAATTTCACGCTGATCCATGTCGTAGAAGTTTTTCCCAGTATCATGCAGGTAGGTAGCGAGCTGAACACCCACAAACCTCCAGTGCCATGGCTCGAAAACGTAGTATTGATTACCTTTTGGATATGAGAGTACAAACCCGTAGCGATGTGCATTATTGAGCATCCATTGATAACCTGGAGTTTTTTCGAATCCGTTTAAAGATCCATTCATACCCGGAGAAATAAGATCGATAGCGGTGCCAAGCTGATGTTCGGAGTAACCTTGATCAGCAGAGAATTGATTCGCAGTCCCCGCTCCATAGGTAACGGTGTACTGATTATTGAGCGCCTTTTGCTCATCAAAGGGACGATACGCGGAAAACACGTAGAGCTGTATTTGGTTTTGCGCAGCTGCTTTTAGCATCTGTTCCAAATGCGGATAGACTTGTGCATGAATGGTCTGACTGCGTTGCTCGCTATATCTCAGCTCCTTTGGTATCTCGACAACGTCAGAGGGTACATAGTGTTCGTTAAGGAAAAAGACACGAGAATATTTTTGCAGAAGCTCCTCATCGATACGAGTCAATTTATCGAGCGTCGAAACATTGTTTGATATGACGCCGACTTCTTGCTGAAAGCCGCTAAGTCGTTCCTGAAGCGCTGCAAGTCGCGCACGCTCCGTATCTAGCTCGCTCCCGAAAAGCCCTTGGACTTCTTCTATGCTCGCCAGCATGAGTGCAGTCGTTGATGCAATACGACCCTCAAGTTCCGTATTCTTTGTTTCAAGCGCGGTAATACGTGTATATCCTTGCCAGAAAATGAGTCCTAGCAAAACAACAAAGACGAGGCTGATGCCTCCCATTAATACATACGTCCTCGGCATTCTTTTGAGAGCATGTACTGCTGCGTGTGGATGAGAAGTTGTCATACTTATAGAAGATACAGTATACAGCGAACGTAAGAGGCGACGCTAATCTTCTAATTTCCTGTCACGGGCACGCTTCATATTCTCTTTCATCCCTTCTACGAGCTTGGTCCAAGAAAGAATACCTATTGCATCCCTCACTGCCTCTTGCTCTTTCTCAGTTAGCGGATACCTCTTAAGAATCTCAGTGAGTCTTTTTACTGCCTCATTGTCGTTCATATTTGTTGTTGCGGCCGCCGTCTTTGATTGAAGCAATCCTAAGCCATTCGACGCGTTAAACGCCTCAGGCCTTCAGACTTTGCGTATTCGTAAAAGGGACCAAACAACACACCGGCGAGGAACCAAAAGATGAATTCTTCAATCGGAACACCCCGTATTAAGATCCCACTCAATCCATCCCAATGATACGTCTGCTGGATCCAATCAGGAGAGATGAGAATAATCGTTATATAGAAACTCAGAGATACAAATGCCATTAGCGCTCCGCTAAGTAGACCATCAATTATTAGATCGCGTCTATCCCAAAAAAGTATGGTCGCTACAATGATCATTGCAATGGAGCTAGCGTAAAAAGACGATATCCCAACACCCCAGAAAAGCCACGATGTAAGGCAGCCGAGTAAAAGAAGCAACGTAAGACCTCCGAGGTGATGAGCCTTTGCCTTCGCTTTATATAAACGCTTCCGAAATAGAACTTCGTACGCCGCGGCCATAATTCCTCCGGTAAAGAAACCTATAACGAAATCCTCTACGCCAACACGAGTGCCCGTAATTGTTGCGGGATGCCACCAGTCGATGGTCCACCAGTAATAGGCAGTTGCAACACTCATGAGCCCGATCAGGATTCCGGTAAATAGCATCTCCCCTCTCAAATCCTTTCTGCGAAAGAAAAGAAAAGCCCACACAAGAATAAAGGGCAAGCACGCGATCAGATACACCCACTCCGTCGGGACCATTCAAAAATTATAACAGCAAGTTGCTATGTACTGACTGGGAGACATGGATTCGAACCATGATTCACGGCTCCAAAGGCCGCTGTCCTACCATTAGACGATCTCCCAAACTGCCGCATTATGCGGATTACTTCTTATTCTCGCAAATGTCTATTATCGCGAGCTCAAGCGGCAAATGCGGAACTGCCGCATATGCCATTGTACTGTACGCGTCCAAGAGCGATTTTAGAGTGTCGGAATTAACTCCTGGTTCTTTTGATGTTTCTTTCGCCATGACGATATCCGCCTCGGTTAATTCTTTAGACAGAGCCTCCGCAATGTCGGGCGCATATCGAAGGAGAAGCACAACGCGCATGCGGTGAATCAGAAGTTTTGCGAGCGTGCGCGGTTCCACATTTTCTTCAATTGCGTTCCCGATAAACTTGAGGGCTGACGGTGCATCCTTCTTTGCGATCGCAGTAAGAATCTTGCGTACCATCTCACCTCTTGGCGCACCGGATACTGCTTCAACTTCCTCTATTTCTATTTTTTTATTTTTCGAAACCGCCAAGATCTTCTGCAATATTGAAAGTGCATCTCTGAAAGAGCCTTCGGCAAGAAGAGCAACTAATTCTGACGCTGAGCGCTCCATTGAATATCCTTCTGCTTTTGCTACATCTTCGATTACCCCCGCGAGTACTTCGCGTGTCGGTTGCTTGAACGAATAGATCTCGCAACGTGACTGGATCGTGTCCGGCACTTTATCGCGCTCCGTTGTCGCCAAAACGAAAATACAGTGAGCTGGTGGCTCTTCGAGTGTTTTAAGAAATGCATTCCATGCAGCGCGAGAGAGCATGTGCGCCTCATCTATTATGTAGAACTTGTAGGGCGATTCGAACGGCATTGCATAGACCCCCTCTCGAAGCTCGCGGATATTATCGACGCCTGTATGCGATGCAGCGTCTATTTCATAGAGGTCTTTGTCGGTGACACCAAGCTCATGCGCGAGAATACGCGCAACGGACGTCTTCCCTGTCCCGCGACTTCCCGCAAATAGATACGCATGCGCTATTTTCTTATTCTCTATTGCCTTCTCAAGTACGCCTACCACATGCTCCTGTCCTTGTACTTCCTTAAAGCTTCCGGGACGATACGCTCGATAGAGTGTTGTGGACTTCACCTCTTTCTTCATGCGAGCAGTATAACAAAAGAAAAATCCCGCGGGAGCAGCGCGGGATACACAAATCGGCCAATGCAGCCTCACTTAATAAGGCCTTTGCGGCGGGCATCTTCCTCGAGCTGCCGCAAGAGTCGTTTCCTGTTCGTGTCTTCGTCGACTCCCTGGGCCGTTCTTTCGGCCCGTGTTCTATCTTTCGCGCGGAGTCTCTCTAACTCCACAGGATCCAGCGTTCTTGCAGAACGGGTTAGCGTCTCGACACTCGTCGAGGCGAAAGTCTTCTTGTGCCCCTTCTTTACGGGCTTCCTCCGCGGGTCGTCAAACAAGGGGTCAAATCGTCCACGTTTCTTCGGCATTACAAAGATCTCCCTTTTCGATTGGTGCTATCCTAGCATTCTTCCCGCTACTTTGCTTCAGAGAGAAACTTTTTCCAAGGTCGCAATTGCCTCCCTTACACTCCCGACTTCCATCAGTGTGATTCTTAAGTCTTTGGCTCCATCCCAGCCCGAAATGTAGGCTTTGAAATGCTTTTTCATCAGCGCGAAATTCGTAGTCCCTGTCAGAAGCTCATCAAAAAGAGCGAGATGCTCCTTGAGCGCTGCAACCCGCTCGACAGGAGTTGGAGGCTCTGTTCGATCGGCAAAGAGCCACGGATTACCGTAAATAGCACGGCCGAGCATTGCCCCATCTGCTCCTGTTTCCGCAATTTTCGCGCGTGCATCCGCAATATCTTTTACGTCGCCGTTTCCGAGGATGCGCGCCTTGGACTTTAACTCATCACGAATTTCGACTGCTCGCTTCACCCTTTCCCATCGCGCAGGCACGAGTGACATCTCTTTTCGAGTACGTGCATGGATCGTCACGGCTGCAGGTTCTTCTGCAAGAAGCTCCGGAAGCCACGTATCGAGCTCATCTTTAGTAAAACCTAGCCGCGTTTTTACGGAAACTGGAAGACCGCATTTCTTTGCCGCCCGGATTAACTCACGCGCAAGCGGCGGATTTTTAATAAGACCAGCACCGCATTGCTGTCGCACGACTTCGTCCACTGGGCATCCCATATTGATATCGACGCCATCAAACCCAAGGTCCGCCACAAGCTGTGCGATTTTTTCCATGTGCTCAGGATATGCAGTGAAAAGTTGTGCCGAGATTGGCCTTTCGGATTCGCTATAGAGCAACTTCTTTTTAAGACGTTTTTGTCCGTCTGCATCCGCAAGAAGAAGCCCGTCCGCAGAAGTAAATTCCGTGAACATCACGTGCGGTTTTCCATATCGAGCGATGAGCCTACGAAATGCTGCATCCGTCACGTCCTCGAGCGGCGCGAGAGCAAAAATAGGCTTCGGCAATTTCTCCCAAAAATTTTGCATTGCAGAGAATGTAGCACAAATGCCCTTTACTGTGTTACTGCCGCTTCTCCGAAAAATTTGTAGTACACGCGATTGCCGAAACGAAGATCAACATATTCAAGTTCCCCTTCCCGGCCACGTAGAGCATCCGATGAAAGAACCAGCTCAAGGTTTCGCACTATTTTTTCTGCATCCTCATTGAAAGCAATCCGAAGCTTGTATCCGCGCTCAAGAGAAACAGAAAAATCTTGCTCACTCTCAATCGTTATTACTTTCGGGATGAAATTCTTTTCCTCGAGAAGATGTAGAAGCGTGACCACCTGAGCAAACCTCTCAGGAAGAAACTTCTGACCAATAGGATCGACACCCTCAGGAAGCGCGCCTCTAAACGTATACGGGACAGTATATGGTGAAGCCATCGGCTCCTCCGCGAAAATAAAACCATTATCATCCATGAGATAACACTCCTCAAGAACGCACCAGCGAGCGCTCGGCCCTCTCTCTGCCACTGTGACACGAATTGATTGAGCGAGGAGCGAATCGCGCGAAATATTCACCGAGTGAAGACGAGGGAAATATTTTTGTACACCTTGTTCTAGTGCCCTCCTTGGATAGAGAAATACATTTTCTTTTGAGAAAAAGGCATTCGAGCCATCACGAAGCTCCGCTTCGACATATGCGCGTACCAAATCCTCAGAGATATCGTTCGCACCGACCACTTCTATTTGTTCGATCGCGAACTGAGGAAGATGTGTTGCATACCCAGCTCCCCACGTCGCTCCTGCGCCGAGAATAAGAATACCGAGTCCGATAAGCACACGTGTCCGGCGCCTTTTAGCGCGAAGCGGTGACTTGCGCGCCGCGGGTCGCACCTTAACGGGCGTAGTTGAACGAGAGAAAAGCTCACTATAGATCCCGGGCTTTTTCTTCCGGAGATCAATTGTTCTTTTTGATGACATCTTTCCCCATGTATGTCCGGAGCACCTCCGGAATTAATATCGAACCATCTTCCTGCTGATTGTTTTCCACTATCTGCGTAAGGATGCGGGGCGTTGCAAGCGCGGTGTTATTCAGAGAGTGAGCGTAGCGAAGGACCCCTTCGGCGTCGCGGTAGCGGATATTCATGCGACGCGTTTGGAAATCATGGAAATACGAAGAGGAGTGAGTCTCTCGATACTTCTGTTCGCTTGGCATCCACGCTTCGATATCATATTTCTTTACCTGACCGAGACCTAAGTCTCCTCCACAATTGATAACAACGTGGTATGGCAATTTCAATTCTTGTAACAGGGCTTCGGCATTCCCCGTTAACTCCTCATGGAATTTCACGGACGTTTCGTGATTCGCTTCGCACAAGACTACCTGCTCGAACTTAACGAATTCGTGAATACGAAAAATTCCCTTTGTATCTTTGCCGTGACTTCCCGCTTCCCGGCGGAAACACGGAGAAAATGCGAAGAACTTTATCGGAAGACTTGCCTTGTCGAGGACCTCGTCCATGTAGTACCCCATCGTTGCGACCTCAGCAGTTCCCGCGAGATAATCGCCATCTTGAGTTTTGTACAAGTCCTCTTCACTTTGCGGAAGATATCCAGTTCCTACGAACGGCTCTCTCCTCACGAGTGAGGGCACGATCATCGGAGTGAATCCTTCGCGATTCATAAAACGCTCTTGCACAAAACGCTCTAGCGCCCATACGAGACGTGCTCCATCATTCTTCAAAAAGTATCCTCGAAAGCCTGCGACTTTCGCGCCGCGTTCGTAGTCGGCCATGTCATGCATGAGAAGAAGCTCGCTGTGATTCTTCACCGGAAAATTAAACGTCGGGATCTCTCCCCACTGACGCACTTCTTTATTATCAGCATCAGATTCCCCTTCCGGCACCGACATGTCTGGGACGTTTGGCACCATGACCATAAGAGCGCGCCATTCTTTCAAAAGTTCTTGCATGGACTCCTCTTCTACCTTAAGAGTCTCTTTCAAATCTTGCATGCGCTTAATGATCTCCTGTTTTTTTGCAGGATCTTTCTCAGATGCGATCGAATCCGACGCGGCATTCTGTTCACCGCGTTTACCGTCAATTGAGAGCTGGAGTTCACGACGCTTATCGTCGATTTGGAGGAGCTTATCGAGATCAATATTGATGCGTTTTTTCTTGGCTCCTGCCGCAACAATATCCTTATTCTCTCGGATGAATTTGATATCAAGCATACGTGGCGCTTCTATAAATGCAGTATCATACTAGCATGAAAGACGGCTTAAAACTGCTCTCTCGTAAGGACTTTCCACCCCTCCTTAAAGAAATCCCAGACGCCCCAAAGAAGCTTTACGTCCGTGGCGAGCTTCCGGATTTCAGAAAAAAATGGCTCGCGGTTGTTGGGAGCCGCGCATGCACGCCGTATGGTCGACAAGCGCTCCGTCATCTAATAGAGGGGCTGCGTGGATATCCTGTCGTTATCGTATCCGGACTCGCATACGGGATCGATGCCGAAGCACATAAAGCAGCGCTTGAGGCCGGATTGCCGACAGTTGCTGTCCCCGGCTCTGGACTTGGCTGGGATGTGCTGTATCCACGCGCGAACGTGCCTCTTGCGCGGGCAATTGTAAAAGCGGGCGGTGCACTTCTTTCAGAATACGAACCGAATTTCAAAGCGACCGATTATTCTTTTCCCCAAAGAAATCGTGTAATGGCAGGTCTTTGCAATGCGACTCTCATGATCGAAGCAAAAGAAAAGTCGGGCTCACTCATTACCGCGCGCCTCACGACTGAATATAATCGCGAACTTCTCGTTGTCCCCGGTTCGATATTCTCCGCGGAAAGTCGCGGCACTCATCAATTCCTAAAGCTTGGCGCGACGCCGATCACAGAGCCTGCCGACATTCTCCGAGTACTCGATATTAAAACCGAAGTGCGAGAATCTGCTGCAATGCGGGCCGATCTTTCTGAAGACGAAAAACGGGTGCTTGAAATCATCAAAAACCCGATGAGTCGAGATGATCTAATTGAGGCGCTCGAATTACCGATTTCGGACGCAAATATTTTACTTTCAACTATGGAAATCAAAGAGCTGATTGTAGAAGTATTAGGTACGATCCGTGCGAAGTAGAAGGAGGTCATAAAATATGCTACATATTGCCGCAGGCAATTACGAGGGAGAATGGCTATGTCGCGCATTATCGCTCGGATGAGCACAGCAGACCGCGTAGAGGCGATCAAGCAATGCTTGGCGGAAGAGAGACCGAAGTCGGCGATTGCGGCTCTGTTCGACGCCGAGATCGCCGATATCAGAATGTTCATCGAAATGAACTTCCCCAGTTATCTGGCTCAGTTCGATCAGTTACCGACTGGTAACCGAGCGCGACCGGAGGAATCACCCGCGCCTGCTCGGCCGAGGAAACCGCGAGGTGTCAGCGGTGGAACATCGGCCGGGACCAGCCCAGGACCTAAGCCGGAAGCGCTGGAGATTCCACTAACCGCAAGTGAGCGTCTGCTCGTAGACTTGATCCGCAACCGCTTCCACTACGCGCCGGAAGCACGACCGTTCCGATTTCTTCCCCGAGAGATACAGCGGCAGATACGTCAGCGGGCTGTAGACATCATGTACCTGAGATGAGTACAGGGGACGATTTTTTGGTCGCGGCACGATGTGCCGCGACCTCCTGTTTTTTATATTTTGAAGATATCTTCATTTGACATGTGCTACGCTTCTCCTGTATCACTGTCCATTACGGTATGAAATTAGTAATAGTAGAATCACCGGCAAAAGCGAAAACGATCGAGAAGTACCTCGGTAAGGGTTTTACCGTGCGCGCATCGGTCGGTCACATTCGCGATCTGCCAAAGAGCAACAAAGACGCCGTCGATATCGAGGGTGGTTTCGTGCCGCGCTATCAAATCGTAAAAGAGAAACAGCACATAATAGATGATCTTCAAAAAGAAGCAGGTAAGGCTGATGAGGTTATCCTAGCGACAGACCCCGACCGTGAAGGCGAAGCTATCGCGTGGCACCTCGCACAGGCCATCGGCTTAAAGAAACCAAAACGAATCGTATTCCACGAGATTACAGAACACGCAGTCCAAGACGCTCTCGCACACCCACGTCTTATAGACAACGATCTTCGCAGTGCCCAAGAAGCGCGCCGCGTGCTCGATCGCTTATTCGGCTATGACCTCTCGGGACTCGTATGGAAAAAGGTGCGCTACGGACTCTCCGCAGGCCGCGTGCAATCCCCTGCGCTCCGAATCATTATGGAAAAAGAACGCGAAATCCGAGCGTTTATACCAGAAAAGTATTGGGTCATTAGCGCGGACATGAGAACGAAGCTCGGTAAAAATTTCACTGTTACCTGTGTTGAAGAACCAAAAACAGAAGAGGAGGCTACGCGTATTCTGCGTACCGCCCAAACAGAGCCCTGGTTCGTACATTCTATAGAAGAATCCGAGCAGTCCCGCGCCCCAAAGGCGCCTTTCACTACATCGACCCTCCAACAGGCGGCTTCCACTCGCCTTGGCTTCTCTCCTTCCCGCACGATGGGTACTGCACAAAAATTGTACGAAGCGGGTCACATTACATATATGCGAACAGATAGTCCAAACCTTGCTAAGGAGGCGCAAGCTGCGCTCCTTGGAGTTGTCGAGAGTGAATATGGAAAAGACTACCTAGCACCACGTGAGTACAAGACAAAAAGTAAGACTGCACAGGAGGCGCACGAGGCAGTGCGTCCTACTGATCCCAAAAAACATTCTGCTGGTGCAAATGATGACCAAAAGAAATTGTATGAGTTGATCCACTCACGCGCACTCGCAAGTCAGATGGCAGACGCACGAGTCATGCGCACTACAATCTCCACAAGGGCGAGCGATTCCATTCCACTTTTTGCTGCCCGTGGCTCACGTGTCGTATTTGAAGGCTGGCTCAAAGCGGATCCAGGGGCACGCGGCGAAGAAGTAGAACTTCCAAAAGTTACGGAGGGTGATCCCCTACAACTTCTTGAGGCGCGCTCGGAGGGAAAAGAAACTCAACCACCTGGACGCTACAGCGAAGCCGGACTCGTAAAAGAATTGGAGAAACGCGGCATCGGCCGACCTTCAACGTACGCAAGTATCATAAAAACCCTTGAGGACCGCGGGTATGTAGAAAAGCAGGGACGAACACTTCTCCCTACCTATACAGGCGACGTCGTCTCAACATTTTTGGAGAATCATTTTGCCGATTACATAAGCGACGGCTTCACAGCAGAAATGGAGAACGAACTCGATGAGATCGCCGATGGTAAACGAAAGTACGAAAAGACGATGAAAGATTTCTATGGACCTTTCACGAAGGCAGTGAAGAGTAAGGCCAAAATTGAGAAGCTCACAAACATGGGTGATGCACCGAAGGAATTCCCCTGCCCTATCTGTAAGGGTCCGATGGTCTACAAGCTGTCCAAAAACGGGCGCTTCATGAGCTGTGCAAAATTCCCTGAGTGCCTCGGGGCTCGTAAGGAAGATGGAAATGAGATCGCGCCTCCAAAGGATCTCGGCGAAGCTTGCCCTCAGTGTAAAGACGGAAAATTAATCCTTCGTGAAGGACGTTTCGGCCAATTTATTGCGTGCGCAAACTATCCAAAATGTAAGTTCGTTAAGAAAGATCCGGCAGAAGAAGCTCGCTCGAAAACAGGTGTTGCCTGCCCTACGTGTGGAAAAGGAGAAATGGTGGAGCGTCGAGGACGTTTTGGACTCTTCTATTCTTGCTCCAATTATCCTGACTGTAAGAACGCGATCAAAGCAAAACCTACCGGTAGGATCTGCAGTCTTTGTGGAAGTTTGATGATGGAGGGAACGAAAACGATCCCTGAGCGTTGTTCGAATAAGACGTGCGCAAATCACCGACCAGATAAGCTCAAGAAATAGTACGCGGCGCTCTCGGCGCCGCGCAGGTCCGACATATAACTTCGGACAAAACAGGTTCCTTCACAGGAAGGATCCGGGGAGACGGAATCTCCTCCGGGACCGGTCTTATCACATATCGGTTGTGTCCACATTCAGGACAAATCCCGACCGTTGAGTTAAACCGACCATGGATCGAACAAAAGAACTCGGTATTAAACGCAGTGCGATGGCACACATGGGCCTCCCATTGCCAACCGGTAGGGAGGCAGTATTATCAATTAGATGACTGAGGTCAACCTACGCCCACTTAAAGACATCCTCTCCGCGATGGTGAGCAAGGAGAGCGCGGATGTAGACCTCGTTACGCGAGCCTACGAATTTTCGCAAGCTAGTCACGCCGATCAGAAGCGCTATTCTGGAGATCCTTACTTTTATCACCCTGCTGAAGTCGGGTATCTTCTTGCTACCGCCGGTATGGATGCTCGCGCGATCGCGGCAGGCCTTCTGCATGACACTATTGAGGACGCGGGTGTGAAGCCAAAAGATATCGAAGAAAAGTTCAGTGCTGAGGTGCTTTCTCTCGTCGAGGGCGTGACGAAGCTTGGAACTCTCCGCTATCGAGGGCTTGAGCGTCACACCGAATCGCTTCGCAAGCTGTTCGCTGCGACAGCGAAAGACATTCGAGTTCTCATCATTAAATTGATGGACCGCCTCCACAATGTACGCACCCTCGAACACGTGCCACGTCCTGAGAAACGCGAACGTATAGCACTTGAGACTCTTGAAATATACGCGCCGATCGCCGATCGACTCGGTATGAGCGTTGCGAAACAAGAATTGGAGGATGCTGCGTTTCCTCATGCATACCCTAAAGAATACGAGAAAACGCGTGAGCTACTCCGTGAACGCAAGAAAGAGAACGAGGATCAGTTAGAAAAGGTTGAGAAAGAATTAAAACGAGAGTTCGCGGAAGCTGGGCTTCTAACATTCCGTACAGAGAGGCGCATGAAAGGTATCTACAGCCTTTTTAGGAAACTGGAGCGTAAAGATTGGGACATCACAAAGATTTACGACATTCTCGCATTACGCGTTATCTTCCCTACGGTAGCGGACTGCTACTCCGCGCTTGGAATTATTCATGGAGAATGGCGACCTGTGCCAGGTAAAATTAAAGATTACATCGCATTCCCGAAGCCGAACGGCTATCAGAGCATTCACACGACTGTTTACACCGGAGATGGAGGGGCACTCGAGATGCAACTTCGTACAGAGGATCAACATCGTGAGGCCCTCTATGGAATTGCGTCACATCTCACCTATAAGGAGACTCAGGGGAGCCGAAAGGAAGGAAAACGCGGTGGACTCGAGTGGGTACGACAATTTTTTCCAATGCTTCGAAGAGCACCTGTGGAGAAGAGTGCCGAGACGGAGTTTGGTACTCGTCGCACAATCCCAAGTTGGGTAAAAGAGCTCGCACACGCCGATGGCGTTGCAGAAGAGTCAGACGAATACCTTGATACCTTAAAGACCGACTTCTTCAGTCATCGCGTATTCGTATTTACCCCGAAAGGAGACGTCATTGACCTCCCTGCCGCAGCGACTCCTATCGATTTTGCGTACGCCGTTCACTCAGATCTCGGGAACACGATGTCGGGAGCACGAGTAAATGGAAAATTAGTATCGCTTGATACATCGCTCCGAAACGGCGACATCGTGGAAGTCATTACAAAGCCAGCCGGAAAGCCGTCGCGCAAATGGCACGACATAGCAAAGACCAACATGGCCAAGAAATTCATTCGCGCCGCTCTCGCAGCACAACCTAAGAAATTCTAAACGCTGAAATTGCGAATGGAGTAGAGATCGTCTTCATTCGGCTTCGCCTCCTGCTTTACAGCTGGATTTGGACTCTCGTTAGATGAAACCTCGTTCGCTGACGCTACCTCTTCTGGAGTAGCCGTCTGTGCTTCAGGAACCGGAGATACACTTGCGGCGGTCTTCTGCTCTCGAGACAAAAGGTCACGAATGGCGGCAAGGTCGTCGACTGAGAAAAATTCGATAAGCACCTTTCCGCCCTGATCTTTTTTCTCGATGCGAACACGGGTACCAAGCGATTCGGTTAACTCACGCTCTAATAGAAGAAGTTCCGGTGTTAGATCAGGCTTGCGAGCACGCTCTGTCGCTATGCGACGCGCCACTTGTTCGGCATCACGCACGGTGAGCTTACGCGTCATGATCTCGTGGAATAGGGTTTTCTGCTCCTCGGGACGATCTGTGAGCATAAGAAGAGGTCTCGTATGACCTTCGTTGATATCACCAGCCGCGAGCGAATTCTGCATCTCTTCAGGGAGCATGAGAATGCGCAGAGTGTTCGAGACATACTCACGGCTCTTTCCTACCCGTTTCCCTATTTCCGTGTGCTTCAAACCGAATTCTTTAAAAAGCCGATCGAATGCCTTTGCTCTGTCTATCGCATTCAAATCCTCACGTTGCAGGTTCTCAATGATCGCAAGCTCCAGTTTCATCCGATCGTCGTCCTCTCCGTTTCGAATGACAACAGGTACCTGTAAGATTCCCGCTAATTTCGCAGCGCGGAGTCTGCGTTCTCCAGCGATAAGCTCGTATTCGACTGAAATACCCTCTCCGGGACGCTCTACTTCCTTTCGCGTGACGGTAAGGGGTTGGAGTACTCCGTACTGACGAATCGACTCGGAAAGCGACGAAAGTGCCGTCTCATCAAAGACTTTGCGTGGTTGAAATGGGTTAGGTTTTATTCGCTCCACTTCCACCCAAAAAATAGCATCGCCGTAATATCCCGACATGCCGAAAATTATATCACGCTACTTTTATATTTTGTGCCGGGAGAGAGAATCGGTCACGGGTTTTCGCGTGCTCGCGAAACCCGCTACCCTGCCTCACTCGCCTACGCTCGCTCCGGCCTTCGATTCTCTGCTCCTTTCTCGCTTCGCTCGAAATTTGTGCCGGGAGAGAGAATCGAACTCTCACATCTTGCGATACACGATTTTGAGTCGTGCGCGTCTACCAATTCCGCCATCCCGGCAATGGGCCCGCGAAAGACTCGCGTAGGCGGCCAGAGTGTCTATAATACGCCAGCTATGGGTAAGAAACAAAAGGTGCTGATCCTGGTGGGACCCACATCCTCCGGCAAAAGCGCTCTCGCTGTCGAGCTCGCAAAGAAGCTAGATGGTGAGATTATTTCCGCTGATTCTCGGCAAGTATACAGAGGGCTTAATATCGGAACTGGGAAGATTACGAAACGCGAAATGAGAGGGGTGCGCCATCACCTTTTGGACGTCGCATCCCCGAGGCGCATATTTACTGCACACGAATACGAGAGCGCTGCACGAAGTGTGATCAATGAAATCGCTGCGCGCGGGAAACTGCCCATTATTGCCGGCGGTACCGGATTCTATATAGATGCGCTCGTGGGCCGCATTACCCTTCCCAACGTACCTGTAAATACAAAATTGCGAGCGATTCTTGAAAAAAAGACTGCAATGCAGCTGTTTGCCCTTTTAAATAAGCGAGACAAGGAGCGAGCAAAAAACATAGACCCGCACAACTCACGACGACTTATCCGCGCACTCGAGATCGTATCAGCTCTCGGGTCAGTCCCCCACCCTCCCGCACATCGTGCTTCGTACGATACTCTGTGGATTGGTATCGAGTCGCCGCTTTCGGAACTTCTAGAAAAGATCAAGGTGCGACTTTCCGCGCGTATAAGACAAGGCATGGTTGGCGAAGCAAAGAAGCTTCGAGCAGGTGGATTATCATGGAAACGAATGGAGTCCCTCGGGCTTGAATACCGTGCTCTCGCTCGCCTACTTCAAAACAAGATCACGAGAAAGGAATTTGAATCAGAACTTCTTGGAGAAATTCGACGCTATGCAAAACGCCAGATTACATATTGGAAACGCAATAAAGACATTCTATGGTTTGAGAAGTTTAAAAAAACTACCATTGAGAGACACGTGCTGGCATGGCTGAAAGAATAATGCGGGCGATGTAGGAATCTCCTTCGCCTCTCAGCTCGCCGTCGCTCGCTTCGGACTAGGCACCGCCTCACTGCCTCGCCTGCTGGCTCGGCAACGTTCCGGCGTTCGATTCCTACTCGCGCAATGCGCAGGCATTGCGCTATCGCACCGCAAAACACTTCGTGTCATTTTGCGGGCGATGTAGGAATCGAACCTACGACGTCGGTTTTGGAGACCGAAGTTATACCATTTAACTAATCGCCCTTCGGTGAAAGTATAGGGCTAGAAGGTGGAAGCTCAAAGCGAGAGGCTTATTTCTTGGCTTCTTTGTGCTTCGTGTGAGCTCTGCACCATTTGCAGAATTTCTTCAATTCAATCTTGCGCTCCACCAACTTCCTATTCTTGCGCGACCAATAGTTAATGCGGCCGCACTTCTGGCAAGCAATCTTTATTAGTTGATCCTGGGACATAGCTCAGCACTATACAGAAGTGATTGGAGGGAGTCAATCACACAGCGGCTCCCACGGCCTGAGGAGGCCTGCAGGCATTCCGCTCTCTTCACCGGTCTCCGGATCAGTAGGCCGGTCAGCAAGTAATACGCGCATGAGCGTATCCACCACAAGCCACCCCACAAGGATGATAATAAGTCCGACAAACACGTTGGTGAATATGCTTCGCGCTTCGTGCGCCTTACTCGCGCTGCCCCCCGCGGTGACGTGCTTCCAACCGGCCCATGCGAACATAATCGCGGAGAAAAATATGGCGATATAAATGCCCCCATTTAGCACCCTTTTGGCGAGCTCTCCGATGTGGCAAACGGTGCACTCAGTCCCCTCTTTTACACCATCTCCATCCCTATCGATGGCTACGCCGTCACATGGAACTATCTGCTCACCAAACCCCGCCGCAGCAAAGGCGATCGACGGCAACAAGGACATCAGTACGATGAATCCGAGGACCCAACCCACCGCTAACTTGCGATACATGTGAGATATTGTAACACCAAAAAACATTCGCCCCTCGCTCACTTTTTGCTTTTAGGTATAATCAACCCGTTGCGCCGATGGTAGAGCGGTCAAATACGACGCGCTGTAGACGCGTTGCCTTCGGGCTACGGGGGTTCGAATCCCTCTCGGCGCACAAAATGAAAATACCGGCCTCGTGCCGGTCGTTTTCTTTTTGTGGCACGAAGCGAGCTGCCTGCGCAGCTTGCGAGGGGGATTCGAACGCCGGAACGATGCGAGGCGAGGCGAGTACGCCGAGCCGTGAGGCGGTGCCTAGCCCGAGTCGAGCGACGGCGAGACAAGAGGCGAAGGAGAATCCCCTTCTCTTCTCGGCGCACACAAATAAAACACCGCCAATTGGCGGTGTTTTATAATTGATGACCCAAGCTATTAAGCTGTTGATCCGATCTTCGCCCGCGCACGAACGCCCCGAGCTCGTTCTGGACCTTTTCTGACGTCAAAGGTGAACTCCCCGTCTTTGATATCAACGAATACAGAGCCGCCCTCCATGACACCACGAGCCACCATAAAGTTCGCAACTGGAGTCATGATCTTCGTCTGGATAAGACGCTTCAGAGGACGCGCTCCATACTGAGGGTTGTACCCTTCTTTTGCGAGATACTCGATGACACCTTGAGATACCGAGAGCGCGATCCTCTTTTCTTCAAGACGCTTCGCAACGATATCCACCTGCATTCTCACGATATCCATGATTGCATCACGAGAGAGAATGTTGAAGAGAATTATTTCGTCTAGACGGTTGAGGAATTCCGGACGGAAGACATCCTTAAGGGATCCCATGACCTTGTCCTTCACCTGATCATAGCGCTCTCCCTCAGTCTTTGTAAGGCCACTGCCGAAACCGAGGCCAGACATTTTATCTATGTGCTCAGATCCGATGTTTGAGGTGAGGATGATGACCGTGTTCTTGAAGTTAACAATGCGCCCCTTCGCATCCGTTAGTCGTCCATTGTCTAGAACCTGGAGAAGTATGTTGAAGACTTCTGGATGTGCTTTTTCTATTTCGTCGAAGAGAATGACTGAATACGGTCGGTGACGAACTAATTCTGTGAGACCACCGCCTTCATCATGCCCTACATAACCCGGAGGAGAGCCGATCATTTTCGAGACTGAATGCTTCTCCATGTATTCCGACATATCGACGCGGATGAGTGTCTTTTCACTGTCGAAAAGGAATTCTGCGAGTGAGCGTGTAAGCTCAGTCTTTCCAACTCCTGTTGGTCCAAGGAAGAGAAAACTCCCTACCGGACGATTAGGGTCAGAGATACCGGCACGACTCCGCTTGATTGCATCTGCGACTTTTTGTACTGCCTCGTCTTGTCCCACAATGCGCTTTTTGAGTTCTGCCTCCATGCGAGAAAGTTTTTCCGCTTCTTCCTCAAGCATTCGTGAGACCGGCACCCCAGTCCAGCGGGACACAACAGAGGCAATATCCTCTTCAGTAATCTCCTCTTTCAACACACGACGTGTCGCCTGCAATTTCTTGAGGCGCTTCGTTGCAGTCTCAATCTCTTTCTCAAGATGAGGAATCTTCGCATATCGAATTTCTGCAGCCTTCGTGAGATCGACTGCGCTTTCTGCACTTTCTGCATCAATACGTGCTTTCTCTAGCTCATTCTTTGCACGTTTAATTTCTGCGAGTGTCTCTTTCTCGTTCTTCCATTTAAGCTCGAGCTCGCGTGTTGAATCCTTTAGGTCGGCGACTTCCTTCTCGATGGATTCTGTTCTTGTGCGGGCCTTGCTTTCGCCTTCCGTTGCTTCCTTCTTTAGAGCTTCGCGCTCAATCTCAAGACGCGTGATCTTTCTGTGCGCGTCCTCAAGAAGCGGCGGCTTGTTCTCAAGGGAAAGTCTGAGAGCAGAAGATGCTTCATCAATTAGGTCTATCGCCTTGTCAGGGAGGAAACGCTCAGTGATGTAGCGAGATGAAAGCTGGACTGCAGCTACGATAGCGGCATCGGTTATGTGAACTCCATGATAGAGCTCATAGCGTTCCTTGAGCCCCCGAAGGATCGCGATTGCATCCTCAACCGTTGGCTCGTTCACATAGACCGGCTGGAATCGTCTTGTGAGCGCAGGATCGTGTTCGATGTGTCTCTGATACTCCTTCAAGGTCGTGGCCCCGATCACGCGGATTTCGCCGCGAGCGAGCGCGGGCTTCAACATGTTGGAAGCATCCATCGAGCCTTCAGCAGCCCCTGCTCCTACGAGAGTATGTATCTCGTCAATAAAGAGAATGATCTTACCTTCCGAACGCTCAACTTCTTTCATGACTGCCTTCAAGCGCTCTTCAAATTCTCCACGATATTTCGTACCAGCGATGAGGAGTCCAAGATCAAGTTGGACCAATTCCTTCCCACGAAGCGATTCCGGCACATCGCTCGAAGCGATGCGCTGTGCGAGTCCTTCTGCAACTGCAGTCTTTCCAACACCTGCTTCTCCAATGAGTATCGGGTTATTTTTTGTACGACGGCTAAGGATCTGGATCACGCGAGTTATTTCTGTATCGCGACCAATGACGGGATCGAGTTTATTCTCGCGAGCGCGTTCGGTAAGAGAGCGAGCGAAACGAGCGAGAGCCCGCGGCTTCTTTGGCTCTTCCACATCGCGAATCTTCCCTTCTTTAATGTCGGAAAGAACGCGTGCAAGGGTCGCGCGGTCAATCCTGAATCGTGCGAGGATCTCCTGTGCAGGTCCTGGATGTTCTATGAGACCAAGTAGAAGATGTTCTGGAGAGACGAACTGATCATTGAAGGATGCGGCGATCCTTGGAGCGGCCTCGAACACTCGCACCAATTCCGGTGTCAGGTACAGCTGAAACGACGGAGAAACCGTGGTACTTCCCGTTGAACCCTCTATAAGCTCTAAGACAGAATCGGTGAGATGGGCGACGTCTATATCTACCTGCTCGAGCATAGGTAGTACCATCGACTCCTCTTGAGTAAGGAGTGCTGCAAGAAGATGTAGAGTGGATACCTGATTGTGCCCCCGCTCTACAGCCAGCTGGTGGGCTCTGTGTATCGCCTCTTTAGCTTTTGTTGTGTAGTTATGAAATGGAGCCATACGATTTTATTCTACTTTATTTTCTGTTTCCGTCACAAGTTGTTTAAGGAGAGACGTTGAGGCGATAAAGCCCCCTGGAGATGACGCGCGAGAGACCGAGGTGCTTACACCGATCACTTCCCCATCAGTATTGATAAGGGGTGCGCCCTCTACTATTCCTCCCGGCGCAATATTTGTATCAATGATTGTACCTACTGGCTCTTTCCCTGGGACAAGAGCTGCTACGAGACCGTCCTCCACGCGCAAGATCGATTTGCCGGAGAATGTCACAACGCTTTGTCCAAGAAGTGGACTGCCGCCCGCAAGAATCGCCGGTTTTAGTGTAGGGGTAGTCGTCGACAAAGCAGCTTGCAAGAACGTGAGTCCCGAATCTTTTTCAGAGGAGCCAACGACCGCAGACATGCGTGTACCATCGGAGAGAGCGACAACAACTTCTTTCAAATCCCCAACTGCTGCTCCATCACTTACGATAGAGCCTTCAGTACTGAGCACAACTCCAAATCCCAAAAATGTAGCTGTTTCCGCATCGGAGTTATATAGACGTACCACGCTTGGCGAAACGCGCGTCACAGCCTGAGATATGAGCTCGCTTTCTTTCACGACGACTGTGTGTTCTCGAACAACCGCTGCTGCAGCTCCCTGACTTGCGGGAACGACGGTTTCGACGGTGCGTTCGATGACACGATTCACCGTTTGAGCAATGACTGGAGGAGCCTGGTCCATGAGCGAGACCGTGACGATACCTGTTGCGATCGAAGTAACGAAAGAGACAAGGAGAGTGAGGAGGACTATCTGTGATTTGTTGAGTTGTTCAATGTTCATGTCACTAGTAGTGTAGCACTCCCGTATACTCTCTGCAAAATGTCAAGAGAATTTAACCAGATAATTGGCGATATTTTGTAATACTGCTCACAAGAACCTCTGAGGTTCTCAAAATATCCGATTTTGTCGTATCTTTTCCGAGAGAGAACCGAAGCGTATTACGTGCTCGCCATTCTTCCCCTCCTAGCGCGGCCACCACATGAGAAGAGCCTTCCGCAGATCTGCAGGCGCTCTTTGTGGATATCGCGATCCCGTCGTGATCAAGCGCAAGCGTTATATACTCGCTCGAGATATCTGGTATCGAGATATTGAGCATGTGCGGAAGTGTATGTTTTAGATTTCCGTTTACCAAAAGCTTCGGAATGGCTTTCTCTAATTCTTTGACGAGGAGATCTCGTAATTCTTTAAGACGAGTACTCTCATTTTTTCGATCGATCGAAATCAATTCCAAAGCTTTCGCGATTCCCGCTGCGGGCACTACATTTTCTGTTCCCGCTCGAAGTCCTTTTTCCTGACTCCCCCCAAAAAGTATTGGCAAGAGAGAGTCCGGCGCTTCAACGTACAGTACACCGCACGACCGCGGACCGTATAATTTTCCACCGCCGAGTGAAAGTAAATCCACACCGAGCGTGTGCACTTGAGGAGAAAGATAGAGTGGTGCTTGTCCCGCGTCGCTGTGAAAGAGAATCGTCTGCCCTGCCCTCTTCCCATGAACTACTCGTGCAAGATCTGAGAGTGGCTGTAGTACCCCTATCTCATTATTCGCCCAACCGATAGAAACAAAAACCGTTTCGGGTCGAATTGCACGAGAAAGTATGTCGGCCGAAAATCTACCATCTGCATCTGGATCGATGAAGGTTACGCTTCCTCCCATCTTTTCAATTTCAGAAAAACATTCGAGAACTGAATCGTGCTCGATGGAACTTACAATCCAGTGAGTGCTATCGATCTTACGGCCCGCTGCTTCCAATTTTCGCGCGTGACCCAAGATGGCAAGATTATTACTCTCGGTAAGACCTGAGGTAAAAATAATCTGTCGTGATTTGCACCCTAGTTCCAGAGCAACAGCATCACGCGCAGCCTCTAAGGTCTTCTTCGCCTCGACACCTTCTTTATGTATCCCTCCTGGATTTGCGAATGATTCCTCAGCTCTGCCCATCGCACGGAGGACTTCCGGTAAGATCGGCGTCGCGCTCGAGTGGTCGAGATATACCCTCCTCTTCCTAAAGAAACCAAACATAGGGCCATTGTAGGGGCATAGGAGACTATTGGCTAGAGCGACTCTCAATCGGTCCATAGAAGCCGAAAGTGGGAGGCATCCCGCGGCGGTATTTCGGCGGAGGAGTGGCTCAAACCACCGAAATACCGCCGCGGGATGCCTAAAGCGAAATACATAAATGTACCCTAGTACTCACCCCCTTTTTATCGTATACTGCGCGGCGAAACTGCCTCTATGGCAACAAAACACACATATGGCAAGAGTTCCTACTTTCATCGAGCGTCCTCCTATAGTTGCCGTTCTCGGACACGTTGACCATGGAAAGTCGACTCTTCTCGACTTCATAAGAAAATCTAATACCGTCGACAAAGAAGCTGGAGGTATCACTCAGCACGTCGCTGCATACGAAGCTGTTCGCGAAAAGGACGGTGTGGAGAAGCACATTACGTTCATCGATACTCCGGGACACGCGGCGTTCGCTGCGATCCGTGCACGCGGGGCAAACGTCGCTGACATCGCGATCCTCGTCGTCGCAGCTGACGATGGGGTCAAGCCACAGACCCTTGAGGCTTTGAAAAGTATTAAGGAGGCTGATATTCCCTTCGTCGTTGCGTTCAACAAAATCGATAAGCCAGAGGCAAATCTTGAGCGTGCGCAAGCATCTCTCATGGAAAAAGGAGTGTATTTGGAAAATCTTGGAGGCGATGTGCCATGGGCTGCTATTTCTGCGAAAAGTGGTCAGGGCGTAAGCGATCTCCTTGATCTCATTCTTCTCGTCGCGGAAGTCACAGAGTTGAAAGGCGACCCAGTCGTACCAGGCTCTGGATACGTCATCGAAACTCACCGCGACACGAAACGTGGCATCGCAGCCACCCTCATCGTCACCAATGGAACATTAAAGTCTGGCTCCGCAGTGCTCGCCGGGAATGCAATCGCACCGGTGCGAATAATGGAAAGTACGGCGGGCAAATCTCTCCGCGAGGCTTCCCTATCGACTCCGGTCCAACTTATTGGATTCGATGCCCTACCACAGGTGGGTACGGAATTTCATGCGTTCAAAAACAAAAAGGATGCCGAGGAAGCACGTGCAGAAATGCCTGTCGTAGCCCCTATTCCAGAAGCACAAGTGAAAACTGAAGACGGAGAAAAAGCCGAGCACTATTACCTTCCCGTGATTTTGCGAGCGGATACCACGGGTTCCCTCGAGGCCGTGGCCCACGAAGCAGCTCGTATCGGCGACGAGCACTCCTCGGTCCGCATCGTACTCTCCGGCATCGGCAATATCTCAGAGAACGACATTAAGAGTGCCATCGCGGGTGACGTCCATGCAGCAATCATCGGATTCAATGTGAAAGTCGACGTTATTGCAGAAACCATGGCGAGACAGAATTCCATCCCTGTAGAAACTTTCCAGATCATTTACAAACTCACAGAACGTCTAGAAGAACTTCTCCAGGAGTCCCGTCCAAAGCGCGTAGTCGAGGAAGTTACAGGTCGCGTAAAGATCTTGAAGCAATTCTCGAGTCGGAAAGACTCCCACGTGGTCGGCGGATCCGTCATCGAAGGATATTTGGCTCGGGGAGCTGCCGTACGTGTGCTCCGTCGCACCGCACTCCTTGGCGTTGGTAAGGTTAAGAACTTACAAGCTCATAAAAAAGATACCGACCGCGTAGAAACCAAATCTGAATTCGGAGCACAAATTGAGGCACCCTTTGAGATCGCCGCAGGCGATGTGTTAGAAGCATTCGTAAAGAAAGAACTCTAAAACCATGACGTCCCGCCGCGAAGTTCAAGTTGGAGAAACAATCGCCCACCTCGCGGCAGACTTTTTCGCACGCGAATCGAATTCTCAGTCACTTATTACGGTTACTCGGGCGGATACCTCAGCTGATTTAAAGAATATCGTAGTGTACTTTACTGTGTTACCGGAGAAATTCGAGGAGCCCGTTCTTGCGTTCGCAAAGCGAAATCGTACGGATTTTCGTGAGTACGTAAAAAAGCATAGCGCTCTGCAGCATGTGCCCACCTTGGACTTCGAGATCGATTACGGAGAGAAGAATCGCCAACGCATTGACGACCTCACACGAGGCGACAAGAAGTGATATATTGAGCCGCACGGCCACTGAGGCGATGGAGAATGACGCCCACGCGGCCGGCCTGCTCTACAGTTTTCTGGCGTTATGGGTGGGCAGAGTAGTTTGAAGGTATCGAATGGCCACATGGCGAAGTAGCAACGCGACGGTCTGCAAAACCGTTATTGGGTGGGTGCAACTCCCACTGTGGCCTCAAGTCCCTAAGTGCATATCGCCTCTGAGGGACGACGCCGGGGTGGCGGAATGGTTTACGCGGAAGACTTAAAATCTTTGACCCGAAAGGGTTTGTGGGTTCGAGTCCCACCCCCGGCACAAGTCCCACTGAAACAGTGAGCCACCCTTACTAAATCGTAAAAAATGGGTACAATCCCCTAAACCCCTCATAGCTTAATGGTAAAGCAGTTGCCTCTTAAGCAATTGACCTAGGTTCGATTCCTAGTGGGGGGACTAGATAAGTTTGCGGTGGCTCAACATAGTGTATTCTTGGGCGATGCGTTTTGTATTACCCATCGTGGTGTTTATCTCGGGCTCCGTCGTGATGATCCTTGAGCTCGCGGCATCGCGGATCATCGCACCATACCTTGGAACTTCGGTCATCATTTGGACAAGTCTTATAGGCGTTATCCTCGCAGCCTTATCCTTCGGCTATTTTATGGGAGGTAGGATCGCGGACAAATATCCTTCCCCTGCCACTCTCGCACTTATCCTTGGAGGGGCGGGTGCATCGATCGCAGTCAGTTCTTATTTTCAATGGATCTTGCAGATATTTGCACTGCTTTCCAACTTACAGATGGCAGCGATGCTCAGTCTATTTTTACTCTTCGGCCCAACAACGATCCTTCTGGGGATGATAAGTCCTCTCGCGGTCAAACTCTCTCTTACCGACGTTATGAAAAGCGGTAGGACGGTCGGTAACCTGTATGCCATTTCAAACACCGGATCGATCATTGGGACTTTTCTCGGTGGCTTTATCCTTATTTCATTCTTTGGAAGCTCGCGTATTTTGTCTTTACTCTCCTTGACGCTCATTACCCTATCAGTGATCGTCGTTCTCACCTGGCGTCTCCAACTTAAGCATTCCCTTTATATTATCGGAGCACTTGTGTCGATAGGCGGGTTTTTCGCGCCAAACGGGCTCGCTTTATCTTACTACGATACACTAGTCGCCGACGTGGATACTCAATACAGTCGTACTTGGATATACGATCGCGAGTGGGAATCCGGTCGAACCGTCCGGACCATGACGAACGATGTCGGAGGCTCACAATCTGCACAGTATCTTGATAACGCATCGGAACTCGTGTTTGCATACACGCGCATGTATGACGACCTATCCTTAGCACTTCATCCTGATGCAAAACATGCACTAATGATCGGTGGATCAGCCTATACATACCCCCGACATTTCGTTGCGAGTTCGCAGGACCGCACGATGACGGTAATTGAGATTGATCCGATGATAACTGAACTTGCCCAAAAATATTTCGGTCTTACCGAGGACCCAAATCTAACAATCATTCACGAGGATGGGCGGATATTCCTCAATAAAAACAATCAAAAATTCGATCTTATTTTTGTCGATGCATTTTCGTCGCAATTATCTATCCCCTTTCATCTGACCACACGAGAGGCCGTGTCGCGTATCTCGGAAGGCCTAACGGACGAGGGGCTGGTACTAGTTAATATAATCTCTGCGCTTGAGGGATCGCGAAGTGGGTTTCTTTCTGCAGCATATGCGACTTACGCAAGTGCATTTCCCTATGTTTCTCTCTACCGCATACAAGATAGAGGATCCGAGGAAAGGCAGAATATAATACTCGTCGCCTCGAAATCTCCTCTTATGCATAATAATACCCATCCAGACTCGAGATCCATCTCGACTGCTGAGCTCAAGTTTACTCCTACACCACTCCACGTACTTACCGATGATTTCGCTCCCGTTGAAAGATATACGGCGTTACTCCAGTTTTAAGGAAACGGTATCGCATGTATAGTAGAGAGGCGTTGGGCAGATGGCGGAATTGGTATACGCGCTAGCCTTAGGAGCTAGTCCCGCAAGGGTTGGGAGTTCGAGTCTCCCTCTGCCCACCATGGAGTTCAAATACTTCTCAAAAGACGGCGCTGTCTTTCCTGTTTCTGATGCTGTCATTCCAATTTCCAATATCGAGTACTCATATGGATTTGGAGTATACGAAACGATTCGGGTAACAAATGGAGTGCCTTACTTTCTTAAGGATCATTTGGAGCGCCTCTTGAGTTCGGCGCAGATCATAGATCTTGAGCATCCCTATTCGGAGGATTTCGTGACACGCGCTATTCAGGAACTTATTCAGAAGAATCAGGTTGATACGTGCAACCTCAAGATTCTACTAATTGGAGGCACGGAAAGAGAGAGGGCGGCGTTATACATTCTATGCCTTAACCCTCTCTTCCCAGATAAGAAACTGTATCGTGACGGAGCACACTGTATAACCTACGAATATGAACGTATCTTCCCTCACGCGAAAACTCTCAATATGCTGGGAAGTTATATCGCGTACCGAAAAGCAAAACGCGAAGGCGCGTACGATGCGATCCTCGTTGATCGAAATGGATGTATTACAGAAGGAACGAGGACAAACTTTTTTTGTATCCAAGACAAAGTACTGATCTCCCCTCCCTCGCAAAAGATATTGCCAGGAGTTACGCGAAAGGTCCTCGAAAAAGTGGCTTCAGAAAATGGATACACGCTCGAGGAACGAGATATATCGCTCGCCGATGCACAAAAGTACGACGGTGCGTTCTTGACGAGTACTTCAACAAAAATCTTACCCATTCAAAAAATCGACTCTATTACAATTAAGGGACCGAGTTCCCCACTCCAGGAACTTATGCGACAGTTCGATATGTTTGTGGAAAAAAGCGCCGGTATTTTGTAGCGCTAGTCAGCATAGTGACGCCTCAACTGAGAGGCTTTACTCTCCTAGGAATGGAGCGTCGTTAATACGGCTCATATCTGGCTTATATGTACCGTCTTCACGGAGGCCAAGATCAAAAGTATTACTTATGAGCATCAGGATTGCCCAGAATGAGACCATCACTAGCATTCCCACAACTCCCCATATCATGTGCTGGATTCCCTCATTTCTACTTGCCCCCTCATCTAGTTTCCAAAGAAATTGAACTAGCCCCCACATAAACAGGAAAAAGCCTGTCGCAAAGACAAGATACATTGCTGGTGTAATTATAAAATCGACAAACCTACCCAGAAGTACTGTCGGCTCCATATTTTATTTCAGATCTTTATCGACTCATCATATCGAAACATGCCGATTTTGAGTATCCTAGGTCCTAATACTCCGTAGTACAGTCCTCATCAGCGCCACCATCGCAATACTCTACACCTCCTACACCTCCGTAATTCACACTTGGAATCGTGATGGTTGTCTCATCAACACCGAAGGTATTTTGGATAAGTTTGACGATTCCCCAAATCGATACCATGACAAAGAGAGCAATAGCGCCCCAAAACATTATCTTCAAACCATCCGACGAACCTTCGGAGCCTGCTCCCCATAGGTACTTGATGAGACCCCAGAAGAAGACCACTAGGCCGAGCGTGATGAGAAGCGCGATGAGCCCATTTAGAAGACTGCCTATTGTCCCAAGTATGGTTCCGAACGTACTGTCCCCGTCCGCTGCCAAAGCAGCACTCGGCAACAACAAACAGACGAGAGCGAGTGAGAATAGGGCTGATGTACGCATACGGATTTTAAAGTGTAATTAGTTTATCCTGTGTATTAGTAGTATCTCTATGGTATCGGACTCCTTAGAAAATACAACGCCCATAGGCAATATCTGTGGACAATGTAGTGCCTGAGACACCTCTTAATGCTCTCCTCCTTCTTCCTTCTTTGGGGCTGAGAAGGTCCTCATAACAAAGACGGCGACAGAGACGAGGATAATAATCGCAAGAATGGCACTCGTTATCTTCGGGTAGCGCTCAAAATACTGCACGATCCCCATAATTACAACGAGGACAAAGAGAATGGCCACCGCCCACTCCATTACTTTAATACTTGAATCCCGGTAGCTCGGCCATGTGCCGAGGCGTGGAAAATAACTCGCAAGCCCACCCGCAAACACGAGAATCGCCACGGTCAGCATGATGCCTGTGAAAAGATTGAAGATTTCAGCGATTTGAACGAAGGTGACCATGTTCTTGTGGCTACATTATGACCCAAAAAGAGTGCGCTGAAGGATCGCTACTATGCCCCAGATCGAAACCATGACAAAAAGTGCGACGATGCCCCAGAGAAAGTACGCTTTTCGTTTATCCGCATCTTCTTGGAGCTTCCCCATACCTGCAGTCATGCCCCAGAAATACACTACGACACCGAGGGTGAGGAGCAGTGCCGTCGCGACATTCAAAAATCCTACCAGATTCGCAACTAGCTCTGAGAAATTACGAGGTGCACGTGCCACATCTGCTGCTGCGGCAATTCCAGGCATCGATAGAAAAGCGAGAGCGCAAAGCATGAGGAACTTCATACGAGATACTGTAACACACTACCCCCCGAGTCTTTTTGACGCGGAGGGTAGTGAAGAGTTATAGATATAACGCTATAAGATGAGCTGTTATTAGCAGCCCTCGATACCCGGATCAGTTTCGCATTCAGCCGCAGTTGGCCCATCCGCGCCAGCACCTGCAGCAGCTCCAGCACCAGCTCCGCCGGTAACCTGCAAGTTAGCTGGGTTAACTACGTCTGAACCCCTTACGCTATCGACGTTGAGAGTTTGCTGAAGGAGCTGAACCAAACCCCAGATTGAAACCATGACAAAGAGACCGACTATGCCCCATAGCATTATCTGGAGACCACCCTTACTGCCCTCTTCTCCTCCTATCTTAAATAGATACTTTACAAGGCCCCAGAGGAATATAACTACCGCGACCGTGAGAAGTAGTGGTATTAAAGAATTTACAATGCCGCTCAAACTAGTAACTGTTCCTGCGATACCGTCTTCGGCAAAAGTAATAAGCGGAAATGCTAACAGTAACGCAGCTAGAATCGCTCCGCTCACCGCTTGTAATTTATTGGTCATACAATCTTATTAATTTCGATTACCTTTAATGCGGCTCATAATAGCACTCAATATATTCAGTCTTTTCTCATGTTTACCCCTATGTGGATAAGTAGGCCCAAGAGATCCCTCCAGGGTATAGGAGGCACCCTCAAGCGATTCCGATTATATTGAGGCTATAAGCCCCTCATTGGGGATATCGAGCCAAACAGTAGGCTCGATGAGTTGGGTGACCGTCCCTCCTATAAGGGTCGCTATTACCCACGCGCCAAGTATTAATATTGATCCAATTATGACGTATAAGAAGTTACTTTTTGCCTTCTCAAGCTGACTCGAATTTCCACGTGCCGACACGAAGAGGAAGCCCGAATATACGATAAAGATTGTGAGGATCGGGAGCGATATCATAACCATCGCCTGGAGAGCTGCTGCGATGAATTCAGGTACAGTACCAAATTTAAGAGGATTTGGTATGCCGGCTTTCGCACCATCTGCGGCAAATGCAATTGCCGTGAAGGCAAAGAAAACGAGCGTTGTGAGGAGAAATATGGCGACAGTGCCATGCATCAACCCCAGAATTCGACGTGTCAGACCCGATGAAATTTTCATGATATGGGTTCTTTTAAAATAGCTCAGCTAATTCCTGATCGGCCCGTAATATGGCCTCGTTTAAGCGTAGCGCCCCAGACGTTACGTTCTCTATCATAGCTCGAAAGACAGTCCTCGTCCCGTCAGAGTCAGGATCAGCCCACGCGCGCGAGATAATAGCTTGCCTGCTTACGAGCAATCCATCCCCCGTTTTCCCGCTTAGGACATTTCGTCTCGCGGAGGCCATGCCGAGGTTCGTAGCAAGGGCATCGGACGCATCAGCTGAGGCGAGACGGGAGGCGACGGTAGCGGCCCCGAGCGGATTTCTCGTTGTGCGCGTCTTCGCTATCCCATATACCTTTGCCACATCCACCTGGCGCTCTGCGGATCGTATCTGAGGAATTGCAGCGACTCCAAAATTGAGGTTTGGGTTAAGCTGCGCGAGGTCATCTTGCTCGCTCGCATAGCCCACATAGAGGGCAAGGTCGCCCGAAGCAAATGCGGATTTTGATTCAGGGAGCGCGCGATTCCAAGAATAAATAGACTTGGAAGGATCTGCGAACTCCGCATAAAAACGAATCGCCGATTCCGCAGCCTGCCTTGCTCCTCCCGACTGCTCAGAAAGCACTGTATTGTACCCTCCCTCGTCCGTACGGATGACGATTGGGTTTCCAGCCTGGAGGATAAGGAGGCTCATAATATCTTTTGCATGAGTGACGTTTCGGTACTCACCGAAGGAAACGGTGGACTTGGTTATCTGACCTTCATCGTTTTTCTTAGTTATCTTCTGCGATATACCACTGATCTCGTCCCAAAAGCGAGGTGGTGTTGCATAGCCTGCTGTGGAGAAAAGGTCTCGATTCCAGTATAGAACCAGAGGATCTGCAACAAGCGGCATCGCCATTATGCCGGTTCGTAGGAGAAATGGGTCCGCCGCTTCAATGAATGTATTCCGAAACTGCGTCTCTGTAAGCTGTTCGTATGTCGTCGGTGATATCTTCCGAGAATCTTGAATCGCATAATCTTGACTCAAAATGAAAAGGTCCGGCGCGCTGCCTGTTGCAAGCGCCTCTGTAAGATCCTCCATGAAAGTGCTCGCATTTTTCTGCACATACGTGACCTGCTCATATGTCTTATCGAGATCGGACACTTGCTCGAGAACTTCGTTAAATGCAGTTTGATCTAGTGTGCCCCATATCCTCACCGCTCCGAGTGAAGCAGAAGTATTACCATTGATGACAAGTGCAAAAATAAGCACCCCTGAAATTGCGAGGGCCGCAAAGATTCCAAGAAGAACGAGTTGAAATGCTGAAAGTTTAGGCATGATGGTCTTTATTGTGCCATAGATACGGGTCGGAAGATGAGTCCATAGTGGTGAGCACCTGCAGGAAACTCTTTTTCAAGTACGAATCCTGCTCGTTGGGCAAAATCGATCGCCATTCCCCTCTCAAATACTTCCTCTTCCGCCGGACCCATGCCGTCAAAGGAGTCTTGCCAGTCGATGATAGAGACACGGCCGCGAGAATTCAGAATGCGACGCGCTTCCGCGAGAACGGCAAGCTTACTTTCAATTTGGAAGAGAATATTTGAAAGAAGAACGAGATCAATCGTGTTATCCGCAATCTTAGACGCACGAGGCATCTCTAAATCCGCCCAAATAACGTCGACCGTGTCGAATCCTCGCCGCATCGCCTCATTTGCTATGCGTCGTAAAAGATCCTTCTGAATATCGATCGCGTACACACGTCCCTTTCCTTCCAACCTTTCAGCAACAGAGAGCACGTGAGCACCACTCCCAGAGCCAAAATCGGCAACATGCATTCCCTCTCGGATGCCGAGTGACCATACGTGCCCTTTTGGATGAGCGAATCTACCTAATGAAGTAAGATCGCGCGTTTGCACTTCTTGCATTCTTTTTATTATACCGTGCAAACACGCGGTTCTCGGCTATACACCGAACCTTTTGGGGAAAAGTTACTGGCGACGTAGAGCGAGCGATAATGAAAATGAGTACATTTTCATTTCCGAGCCGAGGAGTCAGAAAAACTCACGTCTTGACCGCAGGGCAAGCGTGAGTTTTATGCCTTCGGCTCCTCTTCTCCTGCCTCAAACACCACGAATGATGCCACCTGATCCCCTTCACGCATTTTCATCACACGAACGCCCTGCGTCGCGCGACTGAGAGTTGGTATTTCATCGAGCCCTGTTCGTATAGTCTGACTCTTCTTAGACATTGCGACAATTTCTCCACCTTCGAGTACAACCGCACCTCCCACCAACTGTTTCGTCTTTGGAGTAATAGACATTGTCTTGATACCGCTACCGCCGCGACCCTGTGTCTTGTATTCAGAAAGTTTTGTTTTCTTGCCGTAGCCTGTCGAAGAAAGCACAAGAAGCTGCGGATCCTTTGCATCCTTTGGAATGACTCCTGTACCAACGATAGAATCCCCACTCCCGAGCTTCATGCCACGCACTCCTCCAGCTTGGCGCCCCATTTCGCGCACATCATCCGTCGAGAATCGAATGGATTGTCCTTTTGCAGTCACAAGCACTGCATCATCACCTTTACGCACAAACTGCGCGGAAATAAGCGAGTCACCTTTTTCGAGACCTATGGAAATGAGACCACTTCGGCGCACTTCCTTAAATTTATCCGCAGAAGTTTTCTTCACCGTGCCCTGTTTTGTGGTCATGAGGAGCGCCAGCCCGTCGGAAGCTTTGATTGCTTTTGGCATCGCAAGGATAGAAGTTATATTTTCTCCCTGCTCAAGTGAAATAAAGTTCATGATCGACTTTCCTTTCGTTGCACGTTTCCCTTCTGGGAGTTCGTACATCTTCAATTGATATGCCTTGCCGCGATCTGAGAAGAAAAGAAGATCAGAGTGAGCAGATGCGGTAAGGAATTGCGTTACGAAATCTTCTTCTTTCGTATCGAGATCAACGACACCGACACCCCCGCGCTTCTGTCGTCTGTATTCTGAAGGATTAGTACGCTTGATATAGCCGCCAGAAGTAAGGACGAGGACCGAATCCTCATCTGCCACAAGATCCTCAGCAGAAAGCGTCTTTACTTCCCTTTTAACGATCTTAGTGCGACGCGCATCACCGTACTTTTCGATCACATCGCCGATCTCCTTCTTGATGAGACCCATCAATTTCTTTTCGCTCTTAAGAAGTGACGTCAATTCCTCGATGAGTGCCTGGACCTCCTTCAATTCTTCCTCAACTTTCTTGCGCTCAAGACCGGCGAGCTTCGAGAGACGCATTTCGAGAATTGCGTTTGCCTGGAGTTCGGAGAATTTAAATTTACTCATGAGGGACGCGCGGGCATCGTCCACATCTTTCGATTTCTTAATGAGTTGAATGATCTCGTCTATGTGATCGAGCGCCTTCTTCAATCCGAGAAGAATGTGCTCGCGTGCTTCAGCTTTTGCGAGGTCAAATTTCGTCCGGCGCGTGACCACATCCTTTCGGTGAGCGACGAATATCTCGAGGAGCGCCTTGAGGGAAAGTGTCTGAGGCACACCATCGACGAGCGCAACAACGTTGTAGTGGAAGGTTTCCTCAAGCTGTGTGTGCTTATAGAGGTAATTGAGGACCGTCTGTGCGTTCCCCGTATTTTTTAACTCGATAACAACACGAATATCCTTCGTGGACTCATCTCGAATGTCACGGATACCCTCGAGCTTCTTCTCATGCACGAGATCAGCGATCTTCTGCAAGAGATCTGCTTTATTTACTCGGAACGGGATCGAGGTAACAACGATTGAGTAGTCCCCTTTCTTGCCTTCTACTATTTCTGCGTCCCCTCGTACTACAACCCCACCGCGACCTGATGAATATGCGTGCGCAATATCTTTTTGATTGAATGCGATACAGCCTGTCGGGAAATCCGGTCCCTGCACGAACTGGAGAAGGTCATCGGTCGTCGCTTCTGGATTATCAATGAGGTGCACTGCAGCATCACAAATCTCCTTCAAATTATGCGGAGGGATATTGGTGGCCATACCAACGGCAATTCCGAGCGTGCCATTCAAAAGTAAGTTTGGAATTGCAGCTGGAAGCACTGATGGCTCCTGCTTTGTATTGTCATAGTTGGATACGAAATCAACTGTTTCCTTCTCAATATCCTTCATCATCTCCCCCGCAAGTCGCGACATCTTCGCCTCGGTGTATCGATATGCTGCTGCGGCGTCCCCGTCAATCGAACCGAAGTTACCTTGACCAACGATAAGTGGATATCGCATCGTAAAGTCCTGCGCCATCTTTACCATCGCGTCATACACTGACGCATCACCGTGTGGGTGATACTTACCGAGCACATCTCCCACGACTGTTGCAGACTTCCTCGTTTTTGCCGAAACAGAGAGCCCTGCCTCTTGCATAGCAAAAAGGATGCGACGATGGACTGGTTTTAGACCATCACGCGCGTCCGGAAGCGCACGGGCCGTGATGACCGACATCGCGTAGTCAAGATACGAATTGCGCATCTCCGCGGAGATGCCTTGAGGGATGACCGAACCCGTATTTATTGGCTTACTTTCAGCCTTTTCTGAATCCTCATTCTTACGGGCCATAATCGGATAATTATACCTTTAAATGGCCCGAGATGCCAGTAGAAAAGTCCACAAAATCGAGTGTAGACCTCACCTTTCGGTCCTATTTTTCACCAGCAATCGTACTGCGATAAAGGTGGTGATCGGGACTGTGAGGACTATGCCGATCGAGCCTACAAGAGTGCGCACTATTTCTGTTGCGAAGATCTCACGATTCACGGCGATAAATATTGACTCACTCCCGAATCCATAAAAAAGAAGTAGGAGCGGCAAGGAAACACCGACATATGCAATTGCGAGGGTGTTTACAAGAGCCCCCACGTGTTCACGGCCTATGCGGAGCGCCCGGGCAAATATCGTACGACGAGGAAGATCGGGACCTGCGGCAGCGAGCTCTTCAACAGAGATCGACTGCCCTATCGCGGCGTCATACAAGACTCCCAGAATACCGATAAGGACACCGCCGAGAAGAATACCCGCAATGTCTATTTCCCCACCCGTATTAAAGTTCAAATATATACTCTCGTCCGAACTAAAGCCTGAGAGACGCGTAAAGATAATCGCGACATGTGCCAACACTCCAGTGAGACTTATCGTCGCTACCATTCCGAGGACAGCGGTGGTAGTAGTTTTATTGAACCCATGAGTGACATAGGAACCAAGACAAATGATAAGGGACGACACAGCGACCGCTACGAGAACGGGAGAAAAACCCTGGAGTATTCCCGGAAGGAGGAGAAACACTATAAAGACAAGACTCATGAGAAGCGAGAGTAGTCCGCGAATACCCTGCTTCCCGCCAAACACGAGCACCACGCCGATGAAAAGCGCCGCGAGGAACGCTAACGCGGATAAGCGATACGGCTCTGAGACCATGTATGAATCGATACCATTGAGTTCGTCTTTTGTGTGTCGAAGAAAGAATTGCTCATCCTCACGTAACATAAGATAGTCGTTATCGATCGTAACGATCTTCCCCTCCTCTTCTCCCTCCAGTATCAGGGCACGAATAACTTGAGTATCAGCCAACGTATTTGTGCCGGGAATTATTTGCTCTTCCTCGCTCACGACTTCGACGACGCGGGCTTTTACTGTCTCACTAGTATCAAGAACCAGTTCCTGAGCAAAGGTCGTACCGAACGAAACACCAAAAAGAATCACTGCACATGAGATTGTAAAAAGACGCATGCATAGCAGTATACCCAATCAAGCTCCCGTATCCCAGTTGCAATATTTTTGCATCTGTGTATAGTGCCTGTATGCAAGATATCGCCGCTAGAAAAATCCTGTCTGAATCGGGACTCCGAGCAACCGCACCACGAGTTGCAGTAATTGAATTTCTCCAGAAGTGCGACTACCCTCTTTCGATAAAAGATCTCGGAGAGAAATTTGCCCATATCGATCAAGTGACTCTATATCGCATGATGGAAACGTTTACTGTCGCAGGATTCGTGTCACGAATTGATTTGGGAGATGGTGTCGCATCCTTTGAATTTAAAGATGAGCGCGATCATCACCACATCATCTGTGTGGATTGCAAAAAAATAGAAGATTTCACGGATGCCGCCCACGAGAAACTGCAGAAAAAAATTCTTGCAGGCTCAAAATCTTTTGCAAAAATCGTTAGTCATTCATTCGAAATATTCGCTCTCTGTCGCTCTTGTGTAAAGAAACAAACCCTCGCATAACTCTATGACAATCATCCTATTCTCTGTCGCCGCAGCACTTTGTGTGATGAGCGCCTCTCTCGTGGGAGTAATCTTTATTCATCGCACACTTGGCGCTTGGATGCGACCCCGTCTCACATACCTTGCGACATTCTCTGCGGGCGTGCTTACAATCCTCGCGTATCATCTGATCGAAGAAGCCTTCCACGAAGCTGAGTCTGTTGCCCTTATTGCAGGCTCCATAGTCGCCGGAGTCGTCGTGCTTGAGATAATCCACTACGTATTACCCCATGAGGATGAGCACCATCACCATGGAGAAGCCTCGGGCCACACTCACTCCCCAGTCGACGGTCGTCGAGTCTTGATCTCGGACAGTGTACACAACGTTACTGATGGCTTTCTCATAGTCCCTGCGTTTCTTATCGACTGGAGATTCGGGATCGCGGCGACCGTTGGAATTTTCTTTCACGAGCTCGTTCAAGAGATCTCAGAGTTCTTTATTTTGAAGGAGGCGGGGTATTCGAACAAAAAAGCCCTCTCGCTGAATTTTGCCGCATCCTCGACCATTCTTATCGGTATCATTCTCGCACTAACCCTCGCGTCGTTCGAGACAATACTTGCTGTGCTTGCCGGCTTTGCAGCAGGTGGATTTCTTTCAGTCGTCATTCGTGACCTATTACCCCATGCGGCAGAGTCCGTCAAAGTAAGCGGCAAATGGCTCCCTCATGTTTTAGCCGCCACCGCGGGGATATTACTTATGAGTGGCATAACCTTCCTCGCTCCGCACGAGCATGCTGAGCACGACGAAGAACACGTTGACGCTGTTGTAGTGGAGGTATAATTGCCTAATGCCAGAGAAGCTCACAAAAAAGAAAGAATTAATAGGGTTCAAGTATTCTTTTAACGGTCTCAAAATTGCGTGGCGCCAGGAGTTCAACTTTCGGTTCGACGTTACGTGTGCGGTCATAGTCCTCGCCCTCAGTTGGTTCTTCGGGATTTCTACGACTGAGCTTCTCATCATTGTGGGAGCCATAGGTTTTGTGATGACTGCAGAAATATTTAACACTGCGCTCGAAGAACTCTGCGACAAATTCCAACCCGAGCACGATCCACATATCGGTAAAATTAAGGATCTCTCTGCGGCTGCGGTACTTATCTCCTCGATAACAGCTACCGCAGTCGGCATAATAATCTTCGTTCCATACGTGATTGCTCTTTTATCATGAGCGCTATCGCTGCCCTCGACACTGGGGTACTAGAACTCCTCTACTCGATCCGTAATGCGGACTTAGTCCAAATATTCATTTGGATAAGCGAATTTGGGAGACTGTCCACGGTCTGCGGCCTCATGGCCTCTGTCGCGCTATTCTTTATCCTCGCCCGTAAGTACGCATACGCGGTCGGGCTTGTTGTGAGTGTCGTCTCTAGCACAGTCGCGATTGTTGCTCTAAAGGAAATAGTTGAGCGAGCCAGACCACCTATTTCTTTTCAGGCTTACACTGAGATCTGGTACTCATTCCCGAGCGCCCATGCAGCGCTCGCTGCAGCATTCTACGGATTTCTTGTCTATATAGCCGCCCGATCAATAACGAACAGGACCCTCAAAATCATCGTCATAACGATGTGCGTCGCTCTCGTCCTATTGGTAGCCTTTAGTCGAATATATCTTGGTGTTCACTACATGAGTGACGTAGTAATGGGGCTCCTGCTTGGCCTCGCATCCGTATCGCTCGGTATTAAAGTATCTAGACGTCTTCCACAATGAATATTTTCGAGAGCATTATCCTTGGCGTTGTTGAAGGACTGACGGAATTTCTTCCGATCTCCTCTACCGGACATCTCATACTGACGAGCACTCTCCTTGGCATAGAACAAACCGAATTCCTTAAGACCTTTGAGATCGTGATCCAACTCGGCGCGATCTGCGCTGTCCTTTCGCTTTTCTGGAGATCGCTCCTCAATATCGAGGTCCTGAAGCGGCTTTTCATCGCCTTCATACCGACTGCACTTATTGGATTCCTCGCCTATCCATTCATAAAAGGGGTACTACTTGAGAGCCCGCTTACTGTCGTGGTGGCACTCTTTCTAGGGGGCATTGCGCTCATCGTATTCGAACTATTCCACACCGAACGCGAAGATGCAGCTGGGAGCGTGCAAGAAGTTTCCTACAAGCAATCATTCATTATCGGACTATTCCAATCAATTGCGATGGTCCCAGGTGTCTCACGCTCCGCGGCAACGCTCGTGGGTGGACTCCTCATGGGAATCAAACGTGTAGCGATCGTAGAATTCGCATTCCTTCTCGCGATCCCCACGATGCTTGCGGCAACGGGCTACGATGTGTTGAAGAGCTATGAAAACCTCTCGAGCGACAACCTACCAATACTGGCAGTTGGTTTCATTACTTCTTTTATCGTTGCGATACTCGCCGTAAAATTCCTTCTTTCGTACGTTAAAAACCATTCGTTCATCGCGTTCGGTATATACCGGATAATTCTCGCCGCACTCTTTTTCCTCTTCGTTCTCTAGCGAGCACGAAAGAACGCGAGTGCACGAGACTGCACAACAGAAAATTCGAGTGCATCATTTTGTATAACCCAACGATACAAGACTGGTGACAGGACCGTTGCAAAGAATACGGTACTGATGAGATGCATGATCGTAAACGGGATCTGCCCTAGAAGCGCGACACTCCAGAGCTGCGTGCTAAAGAGGGGCCCAATCATCATAGTGACTGCGTCATAGAGTAATGTCGCAGGGATTCCAAATGTAAGAAAATTCTTGACGCTTGC
Source organism: uncultured Candidatus Saccharibacteria bacterium (assembly GCA_964399865.1). Taxonomy (GTDB): domain Bacteria; phylum Patescibacteriota; class Minisyncoccia; order Phycocordibacterales; family UBA2100; genus UBA10103. Next base: position 301,481 of record CAYNRJ010000001.1, read on the forward strand.
CTCGCGGTTTTTGAAGAAATAATACGCGCCAACTCCGAGGAGTCCGTAACACGCAGCTGTCACCCACGTCCATATTCCCCAACCGCTCGTCACGGCGTCGTAGATGACGATCGCGAAGAAGCCAAAGCTAAAAGTCGCCAGAATGCCATACCGTTTCGAGAACGGCATCATAGCCCCCATGAGAGGCTCAAAATTCGGAGGGCGTACAGGGAGAAGGATAAGTCTGAAAAGGAATACAGCCATCCATCCGAGAATAAATTTAATCGTGCCTGAAGGAATTGAAAATTGCATGGCTCACTAGTATAGCAACGCCAAGCAGCCAATCAATCACCTCCTTATTCACCATCCAGGTGTACCACTGAGGAATTGTTCTTTGCGGTTGTATTCCTTACAGATTCAGCCGAAATTGTGAGCTGTGGAGTATTCCCCTCTAATGGTCCTGAAATACTCACATGATCGCCAACCTCTATATTCTGAATGGTGCCTCTCTCGCCATTTTTTAGGATAAATCTAGTGCCGTTATCAATGTTGATCGTCCAGTGAAATTCAGAGGACCCCCACGCAGTTTTTACATCTATCTCCGAGTTAGATACGGAAACTACTCGTGCTCCCTCAAGGTATACGAGCCCGTTATTTGCGATATGCAGCTCTAAATCCGGCGCTGACTCCGAAGACGGCTCTTCCTTCACAACTGGTGTCACCGCTGCGGCTTGAACCGGTGGGCTATTTCTCTGGAAGATTAAAGTAAATAGCGCGGCAGTGAAGAATGCTGCTGATATGAGGAGGGCTGCAATAACAATCCTCTTTTTAGAGAGTTTTGATGTTATTCCCTTGAGAGATGCCTGGGGACGGGATGAAATAAATTCCATTGACCTTCCAAGGCGTCCCACGCGTATTGAAGAAGTTGAATTGCGCATATGTATTTTAAAGTGGTCGTTGTCCCCGGATCACTCGTAATAGGACTACTGCGATCGCGATCAGAAGGAGAAGATGAATAAAGCCGCCAAGCGTATTGGAACTGATTAGGCCCACGAGCCAGAAGAGAAATAAAAGTGCGGCGATTGTGTATAACATACATTCTTTTTTAGTCAAACAAGATCCTAGTTCCGTGCACTTCTCTTACACTTAGACGCATGAACAGTGGACCTGCTTACCATTTAATACGACTCGTATGAAAACAGGCTGAACTTTGTCAGTGACACTCGCGATGCCGCCACACCAAAATACGCCGCAGTCTTTGCGGTCCTCAGTACTTTTTCAATTTAGAGAACGAACTTACCGTCCTCGTAGATCACTTTTGTAGAACCATCTTTGAGATGTGCAGTTACGGTTCGATCTGTCGTTGAGACGACGTCTGTGTGAACCGAGGAATCGTTAAAGCCGAGGCGCTCTGCCTCTTTGGTTGTGAGTTTGGATACATCACCTGCATAGGTGTCGCGATAGCTCATGCCGAGCGCGATGTGCGAATTACCGTAGCGACCACCCATGTTCTCGTCGAAGAGAGTTTCTGCCATGAACTTCGTGATGCGCGAGTGACGTGAGTCTGTGAGTGAGTACTCCCCGATCTTGTTCGCATTCTTTGTCGCGATCATTTCCTTGAGAAGCTTCTCGTTCGTCTTTGCTTTCGATTTTACGACGATGCCGTCTTTGAACCAGAGCTCGATACCAGTAATCTTGTTGCTGTAACGGTAGAGTGGCTGATTGATACGAATCCATCCGTTTGTACCGCGCCAATCAGGAGACGTGAAGATTTCAAACGACGGAATATTACGGCCGCTTCCCGCGTGCCATGCGCGCTTCTCCCCAAGTGTGTACCACATGTCCATATCTTCTCCCACTGCATGGAGTTTATCGATTTTCGGAGAGAGCTTGTTGAGTCGGCTGCGATACTTTTCGATATCACGATACACGGCTTTCCACTTTCCGATTGGATCTTTTTCATCAAGGAAACACGCCTTAATGATCTGATCCCAGTATTCTTTCTCGCTTAGCCCTGCCTCTTTCGCCATCGCAGGAGTTCCGTAGAGCGCGATCGTCCACGTAAATTTATTCTTCCACTCCTTCTCGTGGCGCCAGTCCATGAATGGTTTGAGTGCCAGCCCTCGCTGCATTATCTTTTTTGGTTCAATGCCTTTAAGAGCATGAGGATCCTTTTCCGCAAGAAGGAAGACCGAGTGATCCATTTCATCAATGACACCCTTCAAGTATTTTGCAGGAAAATGATTGAGTTGATGTGGCTTTGCGTGTTCATAGAAATAGCGGGAGACACTGATATTGCGGCGCTTGTCTCCCTGCTCTTCGTCGGGACCGTAATTCGACATGACGTGTCCGCCCGCATCGACTATCGCATTACATACTGCAATAAAAAGCGGCTTCGCTGATTCAGAAGCCGATACTCGTACAACCTCTCCCTTTTTAATTCCCTTCCCTCCGCCGAGCGCGAAGTTAATAAGTACATCTGCATATCTTTTAAGAATGATGTCGCTTGGTGTGTATGCCATTGGGCTAGACTACAAAATGAAAGTCCTCCTGTCGAGTATAGAAAAGAGGCGGCCGCGAAAGTCGCGAGCCGCCCCTCCGGAAGCACCGCAAACCCTAGGGCGCGAGTGCTTCCCTGACCAGTTGCGAAAGTCGCTCCTGGTCGTACTCGCCGGTCATCTGATCGCCCGAAAACGAAGAGACGGCCGGCAAGGTTTCGGCGAACTGCGAGGTGGCGAAAAAAGCGAGGGCCACGAACACAATCCCACCGAGACATACTTCAATAATCCTTGTACGCATGACATCTTCTCCTGGTTACTCATTACACATAGCAGTCGTCGGTTTTTACCCGACTTTTCTGCCACCAAGGATTGATGCCTCCCAAATCTAATTATTACACGAAACCATCTGTTTGTCAATATGTGGCTTATTCCCTAGCCCAAATGCAATGAGGCGACGCCTCATTGCGTGGGAAGCACGCGATGAGATGACATCTCATCGCATAGGGCGGAAACGAGGGCCTAGACGCGCTTTATCTCGTTCGCACGTTCCTTGATATCTATTGGATAGATCCCTGTGAAGCAGGACGTGCAGAATTGATCTTCTGGGATCCCGGTCGCTCGTATCATGCCATCGTATGAAAGGTACCGGAGCGATGTTGCGCCTAGATATTTTTCTATCTCCTCTACGGACTGGTTCGCAGCGATGAGGTCCTTCTGCCTTGGAGTATCAATTCCATAGAAGTCTGGATATTTAACCGGCGGGGACGCAACGAGGAAGTGCACCTCTCTCGCTCCCGCATCAAAAAGCATTTTAACGATCTGTCGAGAAGTCGTACCTCGGACGATCGAATCATCGAAAACGATCACTCTTTTCCCATTAATGACTTCTGGGAGGGCAGAGAGCTTTGCATGTACACCCTGCTCTCGCACGTGCTGCTCAGGAGTAATGAATGTGCGGTGGATGTAGCGATTCTTTGTGAGTCCCATTTCAAACGGGATACCGAGAGCCTGAGCGTACCCGATAGCAGAAGGAATAGCGGTTTCTGGCACAGGGATGACAACGTCTGCTTCAAGGGGATATTCTTTTGCGAGCTCAACGCCGAAATTCCGTCGCACTTCGTAGATAGATTTCCCGAGTAGTTTGCTATCAGGACGTGCGAAATAAACGAATTCGAATATATCCAACTTCGGAGTAGGTGGCGCGACCTGTTCACTCTTCACTCCACTTTCGTCAATGACGATCATCTCGCCCGCATTAATTTCTCGAATGAATTCCGCACCGATCGGCGAAAACGCACAGGTTTCCGATGCGACAACGTATCCCCCATTCAATTTAGCGAGTGCGAGTGGCCGAATACCGTATCTATCGCGAACCGCAACCAGTTTGTTCTCCGACATTAAGATGAGAGAAAATGCTCCCGTGAAAAGCGGGTACATATTCTTGATCGCTGTAGGGAGATCGACGTTCGTCTCACGCATATGCGCAGCGATCGCTTCGACGATCATGCGTGAATCCGAAAATTCTTTCGACGCTATTCCCTGTTTAGTCAGGTATTCGGTGAGTAGATCCCAGGTCGGCAAATTTCCGTTGTGCGCGAGTGCGATAGCCCCATCGTCTGGACTAGAGCAAAGCGAAACCGAGTCGTTAAGACTCGGGTGTGGATCTTCGTATGAGACTTTGTGGATCGAAGCTGCGGCTGCTGCGAGCATGGGCTGCGCATGTTTTACATGAGTACCACCTGCAGTTGAATATCGATTATGGCCGACAGCTATATGTCCTTTTAACCCGCCAATAATTTCATCATTAAAAACCTGAGATACCAGACCCGAGCCTTTGTGAAGCGTGATAGTGCTCCCATCTGCGGTTGCTATACCAGAAGACTCTTGCCCGCGGTGTTGCAGTGCAAAGAGTCCGAAAAAGGAGAGGCGCGCAACATCGAGGCCCTTGCCGTAAACGCCGAAGACCGCGCATTTTTCCCCAAGGTTGCGCATGGAAGCAAGCATTGTACCAGATAGCTGCGGGAACGCTAGATAAGGTTTTGGGCGCACGCGACAAAGTCGCGTGCGCCCTTTTCTACGACCGACGGATGAAGAGCCAGCGCTCGCCGTCCTTCGGCATGGGAAGCGCTTCGAGCAAAGCGGTTCGTGGCAATCGTTCGCCGAGGTCCACGACCGCGCTCCAGTCGTGCACATCGGGCATTGTTGCCAAGGTGACGGGACGAAACCCTAGGATGCCAGCGGTACGCATCACCGGAAACGCGTCAGTGATGAGGAAGAGACCTTTGCCCTGAGGCGCTTTCGCCACGAGCTCAGTCATGAGATCGAACTGTACGCCATTCCCGCGTAGCTCAGGCGTCACCCAGACCGTCCCCAACTCGTACCAGCCATCGACTGCGGTGCGCCAAAGCGCAGCATACCCTTGGACGAAACGCAGACTCGCCACAGGCGAATCGATCTGCCGCACCACCGCGCGCCCAGCGTAGAAACGCTTCGAAAGCTTTCTCGCCGTTGTCCGGGCAGAGAAATACTTCCCCTCCGCTCGAATCTGCTCAGAAAGAACAATCCACCTATCCTGCATTCGAATGACCTCCTCATGAATGCAAAGCGGCCTCCGATTGAGGCCGCTTTGGAAATTTTGTAGAGACAAAAACTCTAAACGACCTCAATCATTGAGACCGTACGGCGGCAATTCATTGTAGATTTCGCGCTCATGTATTTCTTTTATACCATAGCCCCATATTCGTGCAATAAGAATGCGGGCGCGCCACGAGGGCGCGCCCGCATGCAGCTTGCGACATTACAAGGTCGCGATGACAGCCGATATCGGGCTCACGAGGAACCCCTCCGCACCGGAGGCTGCGCAAACAACGATGAGGTGATTCGCGCTCGTGGCAGGAACGACAGCGCTCACCGAATGGAACGGCGGCGTCCCAGAAAGCGAAGTCACGGTCGGATTGCGCATCGCAGGGAGAAGCTTCAGGACATCTCCGAGGCGAGTATCGGGCACGTTCATCGTGAGAAGTACCTTACCCCGTGCCTCGACGACACCCCGTAAGATTGCCGCGAGAGCGCTGACCTTCGCCGCAGTCTCTCTGTCCTTCAGCACCTTTCTATTCGCGATGAGGACGACGCTCGATTCCAGGATTGAATCGATGGCGCGCAAACGATTCGCACGAAGAGATGTCCCCGTTTCCGTCAGGCACACGCCGTACGGATAGATGTCGGGGATTTCGGCCTCGACGGAGCCCACAGACGAGACCACCGTGACGTTCTTGCCGCGCTCCGTGAAGAACGCTCTCGTTAGCCGCGGATACTCCGACAGGATACTGCTCCCATCCGGGATCGCGCTGGCATCCTTTTCTCGTCCGCTTTCCGGGCCGATGACGACGATCCGCGCCTTGGAAGTCGTGCCGCGATTGAATTCGAGATCAGCGCAAACTTCGACGCGCGCGCCCGCTTCTCGCACAGCATCGAGCCCCGTGATCCCGACATTGAATTCCCCGCTCTCGACGAGCTTAGGAATGCGAGTGGGCTTCACGAACCTCGCAACGTGCGGCCATGAGACGCCCTCTAAGAGGGCCTCGTTGCTGCCGGATTGCCTGGACAACATGATCCTGGCTGCCCGTAGATGGTCGACAGACCTCTCCTCGATACTCTTCCCAGACGGCAAAGCAATGGTACCCATTACTGTATTCCTCAAAGATCACGCGCCTGTTATGGGACATGAACGCAAAACCCCCTCGCAAGAGGGGGCTAGTTTGATTAGGGAAAAATGGAAATCAACTCAATCCTCTCTTGCGACGAGAATTAAGTGGTGATGGATTATGTTGCTTATCTTTTGCATGTATGTTCTTTGTACCTCTTTATATATTTTCTGTCAATTTCAAGAGTTCGGCGTGTAAGTCTGGGTTTGCTGCAACCATCTCCAAATCCCCCAATTTCCAAGGGTTACCCTTTGTATCGGTCACCTTGCAACCCGATTCAGCAAGGAGAAGCGAAGTGGGGGCAAAATCCCACACACTTCCCGCAAGCGGTACGTACCAATCCTTGCGCCCGCACGCGGTGTAGCAGGCATTAATCGAGAATGCTCCGACAGATCTCATTTGAATACGAGACTCATCAGCGTTCGCAAGAATATTGCGCATAAACTTAACCGCCTTTCCTTGAAGCGTGGAGGAACTGCTCCCCGAAGAATTGTGAAGCGTCTTCTTCTCCGCACAGTGGATTCGCTTTCCGTTTAAAAAAGCTCCTTTACCTTTCTCGGCAAAAAACAATTCGTTCGCGGTCGGAATGTAGATGGCAGAAAGTATGACCTCATTCTTGTGAATAAGACATACCATCGTACCGAAAAGCGGGATGTGTGCGGCAAAATTCTGAGTGCCATCAATTGGGTCGATTGCCCAGAGATATCCCGTGTCACCATCTGCATTTGTCTCACCACTCTCTTCGGCGACTATGCTATGTTCTGGATATGTTTTTTTAATTGCGGAAACAATGATTTCCTCGGAAAGAAAATCTGCTTTTGTGACCGAATCAGAGAGTCGATCTGATTTCATGTATTCCACCCCGACGGTTCCGAAGAGCTCGAGCACGGCATCGCCCGCCTTCTTTGCGATTTCTTGAATGAATGTATCAGCTCCTTTAGGCATGCCCTATCCTACACAATACTCGTGGAATAAAAAGCGGCACACCTGTACAACTATTTAAGTTCAATGAGCGCCTGGAAATTTCCACGCACTCCTGGTGTCTCTGCGCTCCCCTCATCAAGCTCTCCTTTCTTCACGACAAGTTCTCCATCCTCGCGAAAGACTCCGATCTCTGTGCCTCCGCCAGCAAACCAGCAGATGACCCCCGAGAGTTCATTGTCTTGTAATTCCCAGCTCGTGCCCTCGATTACAGAACAATCCCCCTGGTACGTCCCCACAGAATAGGGCGCGCCGTCTGCGCGAAGCGTGACCGCTGTCATCGGAGCGCCTGTGTCTTCTTCAGTACCCACATTCTGGAAACTCCACGTAAATTGTTCACCGCTTACCTTTGAATTTGCGACATCCTCCGGCGAGTGCTTGGCGATACTATCTTTTGCGGCCATACCAAGCCCTACTATGATCAACGTCAATATAATAAGAATCGCTACCTTTCCGGTTATTCCTGTCATAGAAAGGCAGTGTATCACCCTCTTTCTTACTTCGAAACACTGCCGCTTAGTCGCTGAAGGGCGACTATATATGCGGCTTCTCTGAGAGAGACTTTGTATTTTTCTGATGCAGCGAACACTTCGTCGGTCGCTGTTTCCATCAGCGTTTTGAGTTTGGCGAGGACATCTTCCTTCGTCCATTTTTCGTTGTGCATATTCTGATACCACTCAAAATAGGACACGGCGACACCTCCACTATTTGCGAGAATGTCTGGAATCACGGTTACTCCTTTTTCGGCGAGCACTTCATCAGCCTCGAGAGTTGTTGGGCCGTTCGCCATCTCAAGCACTATGCTGGCTTTGATCTTTTCGACATTTTCTTTTGTGATCGTATTTTCAAGCGCTGCTGGAACAACGATGTCGACAGGCAGAGTCAGCACCTCGTCTCCCGTTATGTCTCTTCCACCAAGTTTTTCTTTCGCCGCAGCATCGCACACAGACCCGATGCAGTAACAATTTGTGAATTGGCCAGTTTTCTTTTTGCAGGCCTGCATCACAGAAATATCCGGAATTCCACCAGGCACATACATGCCGCCTTTTGAATCTGCGACAGCGACGACTTTAAATCCGTGGTCGTGCAAAAAGTTTGCCAGAAAACTTCCGAGGTTACCGAACCCTTGTATCGCAACTGTCATCCCCTTGGGATCTTTTTTCGCTCTTCGGAGAGCGTTAAGGAGCACGTAGCCGCCTCCATATCCTGTTGCGCCTTCGCGGCCTTCGGAACCCTCTTTCTCAACAGGTTTCCCCGTTACTACGGCCGGAGAGTCCTTTCCGACGACTTCGCTATACCCTTCTCGCATCCAGTTCATGATCACTCCGTTGGTATTCATGTCGGGTCCTGGCACATCGATCGTAGGACCGAGGACTGGTGCGAGCTTTCGTGCAAATTCGAGCGTGAGTCGCTGCAATTCTCCTTGAGATAGTTTTTCTGGATCGACGATGATACCTCCCTTTCCACCCCCGAACGGAATATTCACAATCGCATTCTTCATTGTCATCCAGAACGACAGCGCTCTCATTTCGTCCGCTTCAACCGCAGGATGATAGCGAATGCCGCCTTTGTAGGCGCCACGCATATTGTTGTGCTGCACGCGAAACCCTTGAAAGACTTCCACGTGTCCCCCATCCATTTTTATCGGAATTGAAACTTCGACCACACGATCAGGGTGCTCCAGTCGTGCGAGTAACATTGGATCTAATTTTAAATGTTTTGCCGCATCTCGTAATTGTGTTCTTGCTCTGTCCCATGCGTTGTCTTGCATAATGCCGCCTATTCTACCGTGGAACAGAACCGCACGCGATGACCCGTTTCTAACTCCTTTCCCTCCCCGGAAATAATAGCTGCGAGGCGGCAGGTATATGCAAAACCTCTGGAGACGCGTCGGCTTGGACGGCGCAAAGCGCCGCGACGCGTTGAAGCATAAGGACGCTCTCCGCAGGAGAGAGCGTCCGGGTTTCGCATATACCTGCCGCCGAGCACTTAGCGCATTTCTTCCGCCTTCTCCCGTATGTACACCATGAACTGATTCGAGAAATTAAGGAGGCGTTTGAATGGTGTCTCAATAATGAAGTCCATGATGAGGACGATCACGTTAATTGATGAGAACGAGCGAGACAGCCATCTGCCCACGCGTACGATCGGTATCGCAAGCACACTCGAGAGAAGGAAGAGCGTACTGCCGCTTTCGACAACTTTCCAGCGCCTGGACTGATAACGAATGCGGAATGCAAAGTACGAGACGAGCGCGAGGAATAGTAGGAAGAGAATGATAGAGACAGGATTGAAATGTAGGAGTTGTAGGATGCCGATGAGCGCTCCGAATACAAAAACGATGAGTGCAAGATAGATAGTTCCAAATACGAGGGAGAGGCGTGTGTAATTATTACGTACTCGCACGTTGCGCACCTTCCCTTCATAAATAACACCGCGGACTCCCTTCACTATCGCAGCGGTATTCGACTCATCGAGCGCACCGACTCTTCGAGTGAGCGCAAATAGGAGCGCTGGGTGGAAGAGGATGTTAACTGAGAGTGGGAAATAATTTATGCCGCCAAGAATGATGACCTCATACGGTACTTCGATCGCGAGCGCGACCAACATTTTTGTAAGGAACAAATACCCAACTGCTCGAATACCGCTTGATTTGATGCGTTCGTTCTCCTTTTCGTATTTCTTAGCAAGAAAATCCCTCGTGTGTTCTTCTAATTCGTGAGGCGAGTTAAGAACATGCTCCGCAGACGAACCATGATGCTGAATGACATCGCGGATAATATGGAAATAGATACTTTCATTTTTTATTTTCTGCGCGAGCTGCCACTGGAGCGGATTATCGACTGACTCACGTATGGTCGCTACGATTCCACCTAGGCGCTGGGCTACATTCTGGACATTCAGTCCTGGAAGTTTCCACTCGGGGACATATAAAAGCCACAGTGCGTATGACAGTCGCTCATTGTCTGCCGAAAGAAGCGATCGCCATGCAGCGCAGTAAAGTTGAGAATTAACTCCCTCTATTGAAACACCGGAAACTCCGACGTGTCCCTGCATCGACTTGTAAAATGCCTCGACGGTCGCGTCATCAACTGCGTATTGGATCGGAGAAAGTCTCGCGTCGATCTCTGTCGCTGCAAAACTTAAGAGTCGTCGCGCAATGGTGCCACTCGCTCTTGCGGTATCGATAAGTCCGAGGAATTTCCAAACGATGACATCAATATCGGCACCAAGCTCTTCAGTAGCCTGCTCCTTTTGAAGGTACTGGCCATCTACAAGCTCCTGAAGCAGCGCCATGCCCGCGTGCATGTCACGTTCTATGAAAATACGTCTCTTGAGAATGCGTTCTATCGCGGAGCGACGGATCGTGTGCTCTTCACGATAATCAACGAGGTATCGAACCTTCTCATAGAAAGAAGCCGCCTTCCCGATGATTCGGTTAACTTCAAGAGCCTGTTCGCCGACAGGGAGGTCCGCGGCTGCCTTTTCGGCAGCGTCTACTTTAAGCACGAGTTCCCGTATGGGATCTGTGAGCATTGTGCCATTCTACCGACTTACGAGCCCTTACGCGAGCGTCATAGTCCCCACCTATCTACTGCCGCCACCAACGATTTCCTTAACTTTTGCAGCGATTCGCTTTGCTGAAATACCCTCAAACTCCAACAATTCCTCAGGTTTGCCGCTTCGCGGTATCTTTTCAACCGCAAGTGAATGAACCTTATGTCCAAAAGGGGCAAGAGCTCCGGCAACAGCTTCTCCAAGTCCCCCTTCGATGTGGTGATCTTCAACAGTAAGGATGACTCCTGTTTCTTTGACACACGTTTGGAGCGTCTTTAAATCAAGTGGTTTAACGCTATAGAGATCCACAACTCGGGCAGATATATTTTCTTTTTTCAAAAGTTCCGCCGCAGCGAGAGCTTCGTGGAGCGTGATGCCTGCGCCCAAAATTGTTGCGACATCGTTTGCGCTCTGGCGCAAAATTTTACTTCCTCCTACAGGGAATTTCTCATCGGCGCCGTACAAGATCGGTGTTTCCTTTCTAGTCGTGCGGATATAGACGATTCCCTTCTCTGTAAGAGCTGCTTCAACAAGTTTCTCGCACGAGATCGCGTCCGATGGATACAGGACACTGCTTCCAAGGAGTGTCCTGAACGTAGCGATGTCCTCAAGACCCATTTGTGATGCGCCATCTTCCCCAATTGAAACCCCCGCATGAGAACCCGCGAAGATAATGTGTGCTTTTGCGTACTGCGCCATGCGGATTTGATCGAATGCTCGCGCGAAGAACGCCGCGAACGTGGACGCAAACGGAATCTTCCCGCGGCGCCACAAGCCGAGTGCTACTCCCGCCATGTTTTGTTCTGCTATAAACATTTCAAAGAAATTCTTTGGGAACGTCTTTTTGAATTCATCGGTGTATGTGGAGTTACTTACTTCCGCGTCGACGACGACCATTTCAGGGTTCGCCGGGAAGAGGCGCACGAGCGCATTGCCGTAGGCTTTGCGCGTCGCAATAAGTTTCCCTTTTTCGTAAGAGATAGGTTTCGCTTGAGCTCGCGCCACATTTTTTTGAGTACGCGCGGATGGCTTTGCCAATTTTTGAGTAAGTGCGATATCTACTGTTCCTAATTCAGGGAGTGCGAGATCATGTTCTTCTTTTTTAAACACTTTTCCATGCCATCCGTCTTTATTTTCAACAAAAGATATGCCCCTGCCTTTGAAGGTCTTTGCAATGATCATGACGGGCTTTTTTGCGCGAGTGGCTTTCTTGAATGCGCTCGTGATCGCGGAGAGTGAGTGTCCATCCACCACAATCGCTTCCCACCCAAATGACTCGACACGTTTTTTATACGTCTTGATGTCGTGCCCGAGCATTGTTTCTCTGCTCTGACCAAGACGGTTCACATCGATTATTCCGACGATGTTATCGAGCTTGTAGAAAGTCGCTGATGCCATTCCTTCCCATACAGAACCTTCCGCCATTTCACTGTCGCCAAGGAGCACGTATGTCTTGTATGGAAGTTTGTCTATATATTTTGCTGCGAGTGCCATCCCAACCCCGACTGAAAGTCCCTGACCGAGAGATCCCGTTGGAACTTCAGTAAATGGCAAATCCATTGAAGGATGCCCTTCGAGTCGTGAATCAAATTTGCGGAACGTCGCGAGTTCCTCTTTCGGAATGCCGCCCGCGACCGCCCAGAGCGCATAAAAAAGTGGTGAGGCGTGCCCCTTGGAAAATATCAGTCGATCGTTATTTGGATTCGCTGGATTTTTTACATCAAAGCGAAAAAATCCACCAAAAAAGAGCACCGCCATAAGGTCGGTCGCGGAAAGTGATGAGGTGAGATGGCCCGAGCCTGCGGCCGTTGTCGAAGTGAGAATGTGATGCCTTAGAACTGCAGCGACCCGCTTTAGTTGTGGCATGGTGACGCCAGTATACCCTACTCTCGGGAATGGAACAGAGGTCTTTGGGAGACTATTTTTCTTCGCCCGGCACAGTTAGTTTTACTGTGGCGAGGAGGTTTGCGAAGTCAATTCGTATCGGATCTGTTGGCGTCTGGTACGTAACAGAAAACATTACGATACTATCGCCGTGTGCAAATACGACACTCTCCCCTTGATACAATCCATCCCATTTGTAACTCACGACCTCAGCGCCATCGCGTTCTGCAACTGCCAGTTCATCGTCAGGAGATAATTGGAAATTCGAATTACTTGAGGTGCGTACCCAATTCTCTGCTCCCATACTTCCCAAATAGCGATACACATCAACCGTGATCGCAACAGGACCTTCTCCGTTTTGTGGGACCGGAAGATTATCTTTATGTATCAGGGTAACTGCTGTATGCGCACTATCAATTGCTCTCTCTGTGAGTTCGTATTGTTTCGGATATTCAAATTCGATTCCCTCACTCGTATTTGAGTAGATTTTCGCTCCGAATATAGGCTCTACAACACCAAGTTGCATAAGAACGGCAAGGAGTACGATCGCCCCAAGAAGTCCACCGAGCAGCCACAGTATTGGGTTATTCATATTTATATATTATCGTTTTTTAATTTCAAAAATAAAGGTGTATTCACTTTCCTCCAGTTCTGATCCTCCAATTGCTTCTGGAAGAACTTCCGAGAGGGTTATCTCCTCCGCCTCTGTCGTTACTGGTTTCCCGAGTTCGAAGATCTGCGAAGCATCTCCGAGTCCACTCGTTAACTCCACGCGAAGTCGGACCGTTCCCGCCCAGACACACTGCACAGTACTAGGACAACGACTATCTTCCAAGACTTCGATAGGTTTTATCGTGACGCCGAGAGCTGTAACTTCTTGATCAATTTTTGCTTCCACATGCTCACCCGTATTGATCAGGGTTATTATCGCATCTACCTCAGTATTTCCTACAACCTGGATGGCAAGTCGTTTTGAGACATTCTCAAGAAGAGTCGCATAGCCCTTGTCGGACACCATTCGTTCAGCGGACGTTATAGGGTTTTCCTTATTTCGCTCAAATATAATAGTGCCGTTTTCGGTACTATAGACCCCTTCTACGGTTTCAACTCCCTCAAAATCCTCGGCGGTTAATCCCGGGAACGCGATAATGAGTAGGTTTGCGTCAAATCCCTCGATAGGTTGCCCGATATCTTCTATCCCGAGCGTCACGAGGCGGTCTGCAAAGTACTCCTCTTGGGCGCTTACTTCAGGCTCCGGCGTATTTCGCTCTCCTGCTGGTAATAAGAAAAAATAGCCTATTGCGGCCAAGATAATGATAATAACTCCAATTGAAAATGGCTTCATACTGTATATGACTGAGTACCGTGATAAATATTACAGGAAAACCTCTCGCACCTCATGTATCCCTCACTTCGAGAGATGGATCTACCTCCAGGTTTGCCTTGTAGGACTCTCTCATATCTCGCGGATCAAAGATAGACTTCTGGACCTCTTTGCCCGCCAACATGTCTGAGATCCTCTTCGCTCCATATATAGAAGGCAAAAGCCCCACCCCGTTGCACCCAAGATTGTAGAGTAAAACTGGATTGCATGGTTCGGGACCAACGAGACGGACGCGATTTGTGGTGTAGCCCATGAGACCGTGCCACGCAAACAACTCTTCCTCCCGATACTCTGTGTAGTACTGATAGGTATTTTTTAAGAAAGTTACGAAATTTTTCAATTCCCTCTTCTTGAACGGATGCTCCCTGCTATATTGGTGCGCTTCCTCCCACCATTTGTCTAATCCGCCAACACACAGAAGATTCTTTGCGACATTTTCTGCGCTTGGCTGTGCAGGAACTCCTTCTTTCGGCGACATATCAAATGGACGACGAGTAAGGTAGTAATACGGATCATCCGGATCTGCACCTTTTTCTGTGTAATAACTTATCGCTGTCGGAGGTCTGTCCATCGGCTCGAGAAATCCTGCCATATAGCTCACCTTTCCCATGACGGTGTGGTGAAATTCGGTATCGATATCCGGCCCTGCATTATTTTTTATCTTGATGCGCTTAAACCCATTGGTGCAGAGGAGCACGCGCTTGGCGTGGATCGTATGCTCGTCTGTATAGAGCATCGCTTCATCGGCTTGCAGCTCAACTTTCGAAACGGGCGTCATCTCTCGAATAGAAAAACGGTCGGAATATTTCTCTAGAAGTTTCTCTACTACTTCCTCTGTAAAGACCGCGCTATTCATGCAGCCTTTGTCGTAACAAATGGCAGCTATGTACGAAGCGTCTTTTGTTTCAAGAAGCGAGGTTATGTATTCTCGCGGGACGAATTGGCACAAGCTGCGATATTCGACCGGGATCGATTCTTCTTTGACGTCCTCGCCCGACACATAGATACGCTCAACTAATAGACCTCCCGCGGCTCGGAGAGCGTTATCCTTAAGATCAAGAAGCACTTGATCAAGATTCGTGCATCCCGCATACCCCGTGAAGCGCCACACCGGAACTTTGAGCTGCAGATCTTTTCTGATCTCTTCGAGCAAATCCCATGCGGACTCCACCGCGCCCTGTCCTCGGGCAGCGAGCTCAAGGCCGAATTCTTCCACAAGACTTGCGAAGGGCCGCTCAAAATAACTCGTGACTTGGCCCGCGTTGTGTCCAGTTGCGCCGTGAGCAACTTTATCCGCTTCTACGACGAGTACCGAGAACTTTGTGTAGCGAAGAATGAAATACGCGCTCACAATCCCTGCAATTCCACCACCCACGATCGCGATGTTCACTTTATGCGGGCGGTCTATCGCCTGTATCGGGCGCGTGCGCTTCAATTGATGTAGCCACGGAGACCGTGGCGCTTGATGATGCTTCATTGCAGATAAAGTATACCGCGCGAGAAAAGCAGTTCGAAATAAATACGGGGAAAAAGTTAGAGGGATGCGCCGCGTGATTTTTCTTCATTATCGTTATACTATTCCAGCATGAACGCTGCTTTCACGATCGGTCAGAGAATATTCTTTTTTGCACTTCTATTTGGTGCCAGCGCATTCTTTCTTTGGATGGTCCGTGACTACCTATTCCCTGTATTTTGGGCGATAGTGTTTTCTCTCCTACTGCACCCTGTATACGCGAGGCTCCAAAGGAAAATGAACGACACATTTGCTTCAGCACTTACAATGGTTTTTGCACTTATCGTGGTTGTCCTCCCAGTATCTCTCCTTGCGACCCAGATCGCGCAGGAAGCATTTTCCTTATATCGCTCGCTTTCAGAAAGCTCATTCCTTTCTTCATTTACGTTACCTGAACCTATCTCCCACCTCATCGGCATATTTGGATATGACACCGATAACATACAGACAGATGTGAGCGCGTGGATTAGTGCAGCGAGTGCGTGGATATTTTCCGAGGCTGTTGCTATCAGCTCAGCGACATTCACTGTCATCATTAAAACGCTCTTCATGCTCTACCTCCTCTTTTTCTTCCTTCGTGACGGAGAGAAACTCGGTCACTATGTCATGCACCGTTTACCGCTTGGCGATGCGAAAGAGAACGCACTATTTGTTCGATTCGCTTCTACAACACGCGCGATGATGAAAGGCACGATAGTTGTTGCCCTCATTCAAGGCGTCATCGGTGGAATTCTTTTCTGGATAGCAGGAGTTCCGAATCCAGTTCTTTGGGGCGCAGTCATGGCATTCGTTTCTGTGATCCCTGCAGTCGGACCATTTATTGTATGGCTCCCTGCCGGACTTTTCCTTCTCCTCACAGGTCAGTTCGTTCCCGCGCTCATTATTTTGATTGGTGGTGGCGTAGTGATAAGTTCCGTTGATAACATCCTTCGACCAATTCTTGTTGGCCGCGACACTTCGATGCCGGACGCTCTCATTTTCATTGCCATCCTCGGAGGCATTAGCGTGTTCGGTCTTACCGGCGTCATCATTGGCCCAGTTATCGCGGCTCTCGTAATTACAATTTGGGATCTATTCGCAAAAGAGTTCAAAAAAGAATTGACGGCGCAAGGATAGGTAGTTTGACAATCCCCTTTTCTTTCAGCATAGTGTGAACAGTGCCGTGCGCTACAGCGGCTTTAATTAAATGTAGCGATCCCGCAACGCTCCAAACCAAGAAAATGGGGTAAGCAATGTTAGAGACCAGTGGGGTTGTACGCCCCCTCATTGAATCCATCTGCGTCTTCAGTGGATCCGCGCTCGGGAACGATCCCGCGTTCGAACGGGACGCCAAGGAGATCGGGCGCATCATCGCCCTGTCGAAGAGCCGCCTCATCTACGGCGGTGGCGAGATCGGCCTGATGGGTGCTTCCAGCCTGAGCGCCCACGAGCACGGAGGGAAGGTTTTCGGCATCATGCCGCGATTCCTCGTTGAGCGTGAGGGCTTCCCGCATTACGGGGAGCAGATCCTCGTCGATGACATGCACGAGAGGAAGCGCAGGATGTACGAGGAGTCGGATGCCTTCCTCGTCCTTCCTGGCGGCATTGGGACGCTCGAAGAGGCCGTCGAGATCATGACGTGGAGGCAGCTCGGCAGGCATCAGAAGCCGGTCGTCTTCCTCAACACGAACGGGTTCTGGAACCCGTTCTGTGAACTCATCGGGCAGATGGCTCAGAGCGGGTTCATCAACTATCCCGGCAAGGTGGTTCGCCTCGAGATGGTGGCCCACGTCGACCAGGTACTGCCGAGTATGTTCGCGCAGATCGACAGCAGGGGGCTGGAAGCGGCCAACGACGTCGACGAGACCACGCGTCTTCTCGCCAAGACCTAGGTCATCGTAAGTTGCGACCAACGCCAACGAGGCTCCGGGTTTACTCGGAGCCTCTTCATTTTTTATGAACTTTTACATTCCCGTGAATTTGTGGTATTAAACCACTCTCACTCTCTCGGGAAAGGAGAAGGATGATGAGCAATCACTCCAATGCTCTCCCTCCCGCACCACCGGGAAAGGAGACGATCTTTAGCTATCTTCTGAACGCTTTCCTTTTCGTCTGCGCTTTCTATGCGCAGAAAAGACTGGCGTTCTCGTATCGGAATTTCCGCGTCGGAGCTGCGTGCATCGCAAGGCGTAGTAACAAGCCGTGGTGGACGGGTCGGAGGTATCGACTCTTCATCGCAGGCAACACGCAAGCGAAGCCCGGATGGCATCCGGAAAAATCGTGCTCCGAGAAGAAATTGATGAAGAAGGCCGAGAAGGCCGGCTTCGACAAGATCCTCGTGATCGCGATCGTGGCACCGGGACAATCCGACGACCACAGCGGCGTGTACTGGGGAGCTTTGATCCCTTGCGGTCACTGCCGCCTCGAATTCTCGAGCCATGTCGACAACGGCGGGCCCGTGAAAAGGGACACGCGTATTATCGCGTTCAACCTTGAGACGTGGCGGTGCGTGCGGATTACCGTCGCTGATCTTGCAGGATTGCGGAACGAATTCCGCGCTGACTAATCGGGGCGACCTTTCGAGGCCGCCCCGTTCGCTTTATTCCCTCTCCAGATCTACGTATTTATATTTGATCCCGTTCCACTCGTGCTCTTCTTCAAATACTTTTTTCGTAAATTCAGTTTCGTAGGGTGGGAAGAAAATGTTCGCGTCTTTTGATTCTGCGTCGATCAGAGTGAGGTACAGTTTGTCGACAAGTGGGAGCGCCTGCCTGTATATTTCTCCCCCACCACCGATATGGATCTCTTCACTATCAAGCGGCGTCGCAATCTCAATCGCTTTTTGAATTGAGTCGGTGACGATAACTCCATCATATTTCCAGGACGGGTCACGCGTCACGACAATATTTGTACGCTCAGGAAGCGGGCCGCCCACGTACCCGACGATAGATTCAAACGTCTTGCGCCCCATGATAATGGGATGACCTTTCGTGAGTTCCTTGAAGCGTTTTAAATCCTCCGGAATGTGCCAGAGCAATTTCTCATCCTTCCCGAGCTCGCGATTCTTCCCTATCGCCACAACCACACAGATCCGCGGCTTCTTCATCCATTTACTATATCATTTTCCACCCTGTGCAATGAGGCGTCGCCTCATTGCACCTTGCGCGAAGCGATGGCAATGATGATTACGCTGACGACTACGTAGAGAGCACTCAGCCATTGGAATACCTGCTCGGGATATGGAGAGAAGAAATCGCCGGAGCCGGGCTCAGGATAGAAGACGAAAATGAGCGCCGCGATTGGAACGAACCAGATCGCAAATTTCTTCCACGCCCTGAATGCTTGCGGAACGAAATAGAGGAGCGCAAAGACCAATGCCAACGCCCCCATGCCGTAGAAAAGACCCTTCCCCAACCTAACCAGCATTTCTCCGGTAATACCCGGGGATATGTTTGATTGGAGTATCAAGAAACCAGTTATTAGTCCTACTAAAGAAAGCCCTCCGGACAAGAGAATTCTATTCTTCATGGAAAAATTATATCGCATTTTCAATCTGCTCTAATAAATTGAGTAACTCCTGTGCATCACTATCTGATATCTTCCCCTTTTCAGCTTTATTAAAGATCTTCTTGGTAAGATTGCTAACATTCTTGGTGGCCTTCTTATCTTTTTTCTTCTCGATTCTCTTTTCGAGAGCAGCGACTTTTTTGAGTAGATTCTTTTTCAAACTTTCCTTAATATTCATGGTCGCTATTTTCTGCTTTAGGATCGCTAACAGCTCAGTGAGTGAGACCTCTGCCCCATCAGGCAATACGACCTCATCCACTTGCCCATCATCATTTGAGTCCACTCGTATTACCGCTTGTCCCGGAGATTCAGTATTTACCGCAAAAGCGGCTACCGTGTCGAGAGTCGTTGGAATGTCGGAATACGTAGCAAGTGGTGTCGTCACTTCTGCTACAAAATTGTCGATCTCTACCGTGGTCGGACCACTCCCTAAACCTTTATATACGAAATTGTAGGAGCCCGATTTTGGCAGGAAAATATATTGCCCCTCTGCTGAATAAAGAAACGTGCTGCCAGGTATTTCTTCCTTTATTGCAAGAAATTCAGCGGACAGATCCTGTATCTGGTCAATGCCTGTAAAATTCCCGAAGGAGTCATACGCACCGAGTATGACTGGAGAATGAGTGCTTACTATCAACTTGTGGTCTAGATTTGTGACTACTGGCTTTTCATTATGGATGTATTCAATATTTTCAATTGCCGCCTCGGAGATTATTTCCTTAAGGATTTTCTGAATTGATGATGTGTTAAGTAGATCCCTATGCTGACTATTTTGATTGAGGTTCTTGTTAAATTCGAAAAGATCAAAATAATAAACTTCGTAAGAGTCACTTGAAACGGCGCTCGGATATACGACTGTTTTATCGCCTTCATCGGTGAACTTCACTTTATAACTCGGTAAAAAGTGACTGTTCCGATATTCAATCGCTTTTACTGTCGGTCTGCCCCACCCCGCGACCTGCACCACACGAATATTATCTGGGAATTCATACGAGTCGAACTCAGTATGAAAATTCATGGCATCTTCTGTCAGGTTAACGTCCAGTATTTCCGGTATCCTCAAAGTATCTTCGGAAGGATCAGTGCGAGTGACCCCGCCTCCAGTTAAGAATGCAAAAAAGTCGAGGTACGCGGATATTCCGTCCTCTCCCCAATAATTTCTCCAAGGTTCTGTGAACGCGGCAGCCGGATCAAAGGTGATAACAGGATCGTCAACTTCTTCGAAATAACGCGGCGATGGGAGCAGTGTGTACGCTGCCGGCATATTCTGACCGAGCGTGCGCGAAGTTGCCGGATTCACAAAAAGCGGAATCCATTCGTCATCTCCGTGTAGAAGTGAGCCCGCGGCTTGCGGTGTCCCAAGTTGCGGCGTTCCAACCATGACAAATGAATCAATGAGATCTGCCTTGCCTTCCTCTTCCAATTTCTTAATGAGTGCCTTTCCAACAAGACCGCCCATTGAATGCGCAACGAGTGTCACGTGCCCTGTCTGAGATTCGGACGCGAGCTGCTCTATTTCTTCTACCATATCAACTATCCCCTGCGGAGTGTTCACGCCTTCTTCCACAATCGTGGTCGGCGAGAGTCGCCAGTCATATGGAAGCGGTATCCACGCGTCGATCGTTCCTTCGGACACAACGCCATCAAGAAAATCGACAAATGGTGCGTAGACAGTCGTCGTGAAAAAATTATTCATAACCCCATCGACACGAACGTCGTTCACGCTTACCCCACTATCATTAAGAGCCAGTTGCGGCACATCATTACTCCACAAGGTCGGCGGCCATATCGTGTCAGACCCGATTTTCAAAACACTTCCCTTGAACCCCGGCAAAAACGCGACGCTTGAACAGCACTCCTCCACGTCAGGCACCGCCTCACCTGCCACATATTCAAATTCGAGAAATCTGTATGCAATCGGTGCATATGTACCTTCAAATGTCGTGAACCATTTCGCAAAATCGATATCTTCGTAAGTTTCTTCTTCAAAAGTATCTGTGATTGGGTTATATGTAAACTTTGTGTCCGGCACTTCGGCGATGGCTATCGTATAAATACCGGACAAAGTATTGGGATCACCGAGCGGAGGAAGCGAGAATGATATCGACGCTGTTTCATTTCCGATCACATGTCGTACGACTGAATAATTGACGCCCGAAACCGGTTCACCTCCATCTAACCCATCGATAGATCCTCGGAATAAAGCATATATCGCGTTATTTGCGGGAACCGGATAATCCCAAGGTTCAAGAAACGTAATCTCCCAGTCGTTGTTAATCGCGTTCAAATCAGATCCGTTTACTACTGGCATTGGCACTGTATGGTTTAGAATTTCTACCCCTGCGTGAGTAGCTTGAAGATTGGGCGGTGGTGGTGGAGGAGCTTCAAAATCACCTCTTGCGACTGATGCACTTAAAAGGAAACACACTGCCGTGATAGTCGCTACAGCCGCGACTTGTAGACTGCCGCCCGAGATTCGAGCGAACTTCATGAAGCCCAGTGTACTCCTCCTACGAAATCCTCCATCACTTGTCCACAATGCAGTGAGGTCCCACCTCACTGCATTATCGTTCGAAATTTTCCTTCGTAAGACTTGCGTAATAATCTCTAGACTCGAGAAGCATTCGACTAATCGATAGCTGTTCGCTGACCTCGAATACCTCTTTCGATAAAATTGGGTTCTCAGATCGTCGTTCGTGTGCTAGCAAACTTGAGTAGGGATAATCAGAGAGCTTTCGTTGTAACGAGCGCATGTTTCGTACTTTCCCTTCTTTCCAGCCAGGCTCATAGAGCTCAGAAGGATTACAGTGAATGTATTGCAAGACTTTCTGAAAATAACGATCGTCCCCAACATGGCGAGATCGAAACGGCCCCGTGAATAAATACCCTACGCGCTCATGCTTAGCATTGAAATACATGGTATACGCTGTTCCAATCTTTCGCATAAATGACGTTATCCCGCCCTCTGTTAATTCTTTAAGCAGCAGATGATAATGGTTGGGCATTAAACAATACGCCCCAATCGCGACAATGGGTGTGCCCCGTTCATCCGACAATACATCTGAAAGACGTGGTTTTCGAGTATTGTAAAGACTGACTTGCCTAGTGCCATTTGCCAGGTATAGGAGCATCAGAAACCGATTCGCATCGTATTCATTGTCAAAAAGATTGCGCTTATCGACACCTCTATTAAAGCAGTGGTACCACTCATCTATTCCAAATTTCACCGCTCGGGCCATCCGAAAAGCATAGCATGCGTGCAGTGAGGTCCCACCTCACTGCATTCCGACAGAGAGCCTGATACAATAAAGAGCATGACATCAGTGCAGACATACGAAGTAGAGGTGAAGTCGCTGCTCGGTTCGCCGGAGCGTGCCGACGAGGTACGGCGGGCGATGAAAGAGCTCGATCCGAGCTGCAAGCTAACGTCCAAAAATAAACAGCTGAACCATTATTTCGAAGGCGGCACTATAGATAAGCTCGCTGAAGCGCTCGCCCCTCACCTCCCGCCAGAGAAGATGGCAACGTTGAACGATCTTGCGAAACGCGCGAAGAGCTTTTCTGTCCGCACCCGCGACAAAGACGGTACCGTGCTCGTCGTCGTCAAAGCCTCTGTCGGGGACGATTCAAGTTCGAACGGAGTCGCTCGTATGGAGTTTGAAGAAAAAGTCCCGCTGACGATCGAAGAATTGGACAAACTTATTCTTTCTGCCGGATTCAAATACCAGGCGAAATGGTCGCGCGAGCGCGAGGAATATCTCTGCAACGGAGTAAACGTCACCCTAGACAGAAACGCCGGATATGGTTGGCTCGCAGAATTCGAGCGCATCGTGGATAGCGAAGCTGATGTGCCACGCGCGAGGGAGGAAGTGGAAAATCTGATGAAAAACCTCGGTGTTTCCGAGCTCCCGCAGGACCGACTAGAACGTATGTTCGCCTTCTACAACGAAAACTGGCCTCAGTACTACGGTACCGACAAAATCTTTGTGGTAGAGTAGGACGACTTATGTTTTTATCCGATGTCGACATCAAGAAGGCAGTGGCGGACGAACGAATTACTCTCGAACCATTTGATACTTCACGCCTCCAGCCAGCAAGCTACGACATCCGTCTCGCCAACAAATTCATCATTAACGAAGAAAGTCAGACGCACATCATTGACCCCGTAAAGAAGATCTACGCGAAAACGCGTGAGATAAGCGTGAAAGATGGTGAAGAGTTCGTGCTTCACCCAGGAATTTCCGTTCTCGGCTCCTCAAAAGAATTCTTTGGGAGCGATCACTACTTAATCCAAGTCGGAGGCAAGTCATCACTCGCGCGCGTCGGTCTCATGGTCCACAACACCGCCGGAATCATTAACCCGGGACATTTCCTCAACATCACGTTTGAAATAACAAACCAGAACAACGTACCGATAGTCCTTCGCCCCGGCATGGAGATCGCGCAGATCACATTCTCGATGCTCTCCTCCCCGACCGAGCAGAACTACCGCAAGAACGGACGCTTCGCAAAGGATAATTGGAAACATTTCGTCGCACCGAAAGCAAAAAAGGCTAAAAAATAATATGACTCATCCCGAACAGCAGTACTTGGATCTGATGAGGGAGTGCATGGAGAAGGGTGACCGTCAGGTGGATGCGGGACACGGCGGCGCACACTACGGACTTTTTGGTCGGCAGATTAGATTCGATCTCTCGCAAGGCTTCCCAATGCTCACGACCAAGCGTGTGTATTGGAAAGGCGTCCTACACGAACTCTATTGGTTCATGTCAGGACAGACAAATATAAAGTACCTCGTTGATAACGAAGTGCACATTTGGGACGACTACCCATACCGTTTCTATATGGAACACGCGAAGCGTGGAAAGTGGCCCGAGATGACGAAAGACGAGTTTATCGCGAAAATAAAGAGCGACGACTCATTCGCAAAACAGCACGGCGACCTTCGTCATATCTACGGAGAGATGTGGCGTGCATGGCCGGCAAAAGATGGCCGTGGCATAGACCAGCTCGCATGGGCGATAGAAGAGCTGCGCCGCGACCCAGGATGTCACAACGCGATCGTCACCTCATGGAATCCTGAGTATCTCTACACGATGGCGAAGCCGGAAGAAGTGAATCACTTCCCGATCTGCCACAACATGTATCAGTTCAATATTAAAAACGAGAAGGTCTCGCTGCAGCTCTACCAGCGAAGTGCAGATATCTTCCTCGGAGTCCCCTTTAACATCGCGAGCTACGCACTTCTCGTGCAAATCGTTGCGCATCTCCTCGGCCGCGAAGCGGGAGATTTCGTGCACACATTCGGCGATGTGCACATGTACGAAAATCACAAAGCTGCAGTACAAGAACAACTTCTCCGCGAGCCAAAAGCGTTTCCCAAAATTACGATTGATAAGAGTGTAAAGACGCTTGCAGATTTCCGACCGGAACACGTCACGCTCGAAGGATACGATCCACATCCGACGATCAAAGCTGAACTCACCGTCGCAGGATTTAGAAATCTGGAGAACAAACCGGATTAATATGGCTCGCGGGAAATTTATTGTGTTTGAGGGCGGAGAAGGATCCGGCAAGGACACGCTCATTAATCTCATTAAGGAAAAGTACGCAGACCGTGACATTGTGTTCGCACGCGATCCGGGCGGCACACCGCTCGGCGAAAAAGTGCGCGACCTCGTGCTCGGCAAAGATGCCGTCGGCACAGACACGCGTGCGGAGCTTCTGCTTTTTCTCGCGGCGCGCGCGGAGCTCGTCGGGAAAGTCATCGCACCTGCACTTGAAGCTGGCAAGACTGTGATCGGCAATCGTTTTACTCTCTCCACTATCGCCTACCAGATATATGGCAGGCAGCATCCGCAGTTCCTTGATTTCGTACAACGAACATCAGATTTCGCTGATCAGGACATCCTCCCCGATCTTTGCATCTTCCTCGATGTCGCGCCGAGGACAGGAATCGAGCGAACGACGAGGCGCGCTGGGGTCTTGAACCGTTTCGACGAAGAAGAGATCGCCTTCCACGAGCGCGTGTACGACGGCTACAAAAAACACCTCGAAGGATCGGCAAAAAAGACCCTTATTATCGACACGAGCGGCACTATTGAAGACGCTTGGACACAGACCGAGGCCGCGCTACAATCATTTCTTTAATGCCGCCTATGATCTAACCTGACTCTCATCTCCCCCATTACGAACTAACCTTTCTTTATGGAACACTATCCCTACATCAAAAAACAAGATAAGGACGTATACAAAGCGCTCGTCGGCGAGGAGAAGAGACAGGCAGAAGGCATCGAGCTCATTCCTTCCGAAAATTACGTCTCCCGCGCAGTTCGTGAAGCAAACTTTTCAGATCTCACAAACAAGTACGCTGAAGGATACCCGGGGAAACGCTACTACGGCGGTCAGATGTACACCGACATAGTCGAGAATCTCGCACGCGATCGCGCGAAGAAGCTCTTCGGTGCGCAGTTTGCCAACGTCCAACCGCATTCAGGAGCCAACGCGAACGTCGGACTCTATTTCGCTCTTCTCGAACCGGGAGACACGATCATGGGTATGGATCTCTCGCACGGCGGTCACCTCACCCACGGTCACCCAGTCACATACATCACGAAGATCTTCAAGTTCATCCGTTACAAGATGAAAGATGTCGCAACTGGCGAGATTGATTACGACGAGATGCGTGCGACCGCACTCCGCGAGAAACCAAAAATACTTCTTGCCGGATACTCCGCATACCCACGCGAACTTGATTATGCGAAGTTCGTTGAGATCGGTCGCGAAGTCGGGGCGTACGTGATCATGGACATCGCGCACATCGCAGGCCTCATCGCGGGAAAGGCAGTAAAGAATCCGTTCGATTTCGGCTTTGATGTCATGACAACAACGACTCACAAGACACTCCGCGGTCCACGCGGCGGTATGATCCTCACCCGCGAGAACGAGGAGATCGCGAAGAAGATCGACAAGAGTATCTTCCCTGGCCTCCAGGGCGGACCTCTCATGAACACGATCGCAGGTAAGGCAGTGTGTTTCGGCGAAGATCTGAAACCTGCATTCAAAAAGTACGCCGGCCAGATCTTGAAGAACGCGAAGGCGATGGAAAAAGTCTACAAAGATGCGGGCATCCGCCTCATCACCGGTGGGACTGATAATCACCTGCTTCTCGCTGATGTGTTCGGTTCCCTCGGCATCCCTGGAAAAGAAGCGGAGCATCTTCTCGATGAAGTCGGCATAACTCTCAATAAAAACTCGATAGCTGATGACGTACGCGGACCGATGGATCCATCAGGCATTCGTTTTGGTACTCCTGCGATCACAACTCGCGGCTTTAAAGAGAAAGAGTGCGCTCGTGTTGCAGAGCTCATGATCGAAGCGATGAAAAATAAGGACAACAAGAAAAAGCTTGGCGCAATTCATAGCGAGATCAAGGCGCTCTGCAAAAAACACCCGATTCCAGCCGCGTTCGTCTAACGAAAATCTTCATGTTAGGCTGATCGCGGTGAATCAACCGCGGAAAGGATACGACCATGCGCATCTGCGCGCGGTGCGGCCATTACGAGGAGGATCATTCACGGCTCGCTACTTCGTCAGAGGCCGACGAAGCGCGAGGAGATCTGCACACACTTCCTGGGAAGAAACACTCACTGCAAGACTGTGTTGCTTTGGGTGGCTTCGTCGCAGAAGGATCCAAGGAGATGTTCAAGCTGTAATTCGGGGTTAGCAACCCCACAAACTTGGGCGTCCGCGACATGCGCGGACGCCAAAATCTTTTTATATACACGCTTATTTCATGACGGGTCCTCACAATTTCATATTCTTGACACACCCCCACACTAAGGACAGTATGGTTTTAGGGGGCTTATTTGGGGGCAATAAGGAGTACCTGAACGTGAGCGAGATCGTACGACCTGAGAGGCCGAACGATCCGAGACGCGTCATTTTCGCGTCATGGCCAAGCATCGCGACTGACGGCGGAAAAGCTGTCATCGTCGACGCGGCGGTGGCCATAGTTGCGGATCAACTCGGCTTATCGAAGGAAGAAGATCTGGCTACAGCGCGCACGAACATTGAAGCTGACGTACGTTTTGCGATCGAAGGTCACCTCGGTCCCGCGGAATTCTACGGCAGCCTCATGCGCTCTCTGGACGTCAGGAGCGCTAGCGCAAACTGAAGTCACACTTTCTTCCTCCCAAGAAGAACCGCGGGCGACATTCACTGTTTCGGATGCCGCCCGCTTTTTTACCTTTTCGAGTATAATGACTCTTTCCCATTCATGCCGTTTATTCCTGATATCGATCTGCTCGCGCTCGTCCAACTCATCGGATACCCCGGTATAGCGACAATCATCTTCCTCGAGTCCGGCGTCTTCTTCGGATTCTTCCTCCCCGGCGCTTCCCTACTTTTCATCTCAGGAGTCCTCGCCGAATCAGGCATTTTCAATATCTGGATACTTCTCCCCTTGGTCGGCATTGCCGCTGTCCTTGGAGATAACGTCGGCTACTGGTTCGGCGCGAAAGTAGGGATTAAGCTTTTCACGCGTCCGGACTCACGATTCTTCAAGCAAAGTCACGTAGACAAGACGCGTATATTCTTCGATAAGTACGGCCGGAGCGCTGTCCTTCTTGCGCGCTTCGTCCCGATCATCCGCACCTTCACCCCGATCCTCGCGGGAGTCGGAGGTATGAACTACCGTGTGTTTTTCTTTTACAACATTGTCGGCGCATCAGTGTGGGCATGTGGTGTGACACTCCTTGGATACTTTGTCGGCTCAAAAATCCCGAGCGCGGAACAATACATCACGCCAATAGTCCTCGTTATCATCGCAATTACGTGCATTCCGCTCGCGCTGCAGTGGTTTAAAAAAGGAAAAGTCGCGCGCATAAAGAGCTGCCCGCGCGCTGTCATATTCGATGTTGATGACACTCTGACGGAGAGCTTCAAAGCTCCAAAGCCTCAGATTGTTGAGAAAGTAAAAAAACTGCTCGACATCATGCCGGTCGCAATCATGTCGGCAGCTGGATTCCCTCGCATAGAAAAAGAATTCCTTCCGATCCTTACAACGAGCCCTCATGTCTCACGCTTGTACGTGTTCCCCAATTCCACCGCTCAATGCTACACATGGGATGGGAGCACATGGAATCAAGTGTATGACAACAAACTTACAGATGAGGAACGAGATCGCATAAAGAATGCAATCGAAGAAGGAGTTAAGGAGACCGGCATTCTTGAAGGCGTAACTCCAGTAGGTCAGCAGATAATCGACCGCGGCGCACAGATCGCTTTTGCCGCGATCGGTATCGAGGCAACGGATGAGAATAAGAAATCATGGGACGTCGATAAGTCCAAACGTACCAAGCTCCAGAAGTTCCTCCGTCACCACATTCCGGAATTTGAAATATTGATTGGCGGTCGCACCACGCTCGATGTCACAAAGAAAGGCGTAAACAAGGCCTTTGGCGTACGGTGGCTCTCGGAGAAACTAGACATGAAGCCGAAAGAAATGCTCTACGTTGGAGATGCGCTCTACAAAGGCGGTAATGACGGCGTCGTTATCCCGACCGGCATTCAAACTGCCTCTACAAATGGTCCGGAAGAAACCGAGACCATCATCGATGATATTCAGATTGTTTGCGCGATCAAAGGCTCTGCAAAGAACGCGTAGTCAGCCACAAAGAAGAGACCGACCATGATGACGAGTAGCGCACCGACGCGCATGGCTTTTTTCTGATGATGCGCTCGCATCTCAAGCCCTGTTTCAATAGCGAGCGCGAGAAGTATTAAGAACGCCACGATGTAATACGCATATTTTAATGTCTCCTGTGGGAAGCCTACAATGTATCCCCAAAGTGGAATGTCTTTGGATGCCTCCTCAACGAGTGTAGCGGCGACGACTGGCTCAGTGAGATCTGGTGCGGCAGCGGGGACGGGAGCAGGCTTCTCTTCTTCTGACTCCGAACCGAGAACCTGGATTTCTTCCACAGCAGGTGCTGAGGCTATAGCAGGTTCTCTTGGATCCTCGGGAACGATATCGGGTCTTTCGTCTGCTGAAGCCGTCGCTATGAAGGACGCGCCCCCATCATCGATTTCTTGTGACACTTTCGGCACACCAAATACCTGGACGACGAATGTCGTCGAACGTCCCTGATATATCCCCTGCGCCGTTGCGATACCTATCTCTGAGAATTTCGTATTCAAAATATTGTCGCGATGTGTGGGTGAATTCATCCACGCGCGCTCTACATCTCCTGAATCTGAGAAGTCGACCGCAAGATTTTCCCCGGCGAGCGAATATTCATATCCCACGGTTTGAAACCAGTGCCATGGATCGAGGCCTTCCGGTGAAGTGTGCGCAAAATATCCCTTTGCCGCCATGTCGTTTGCTTTTGCTTGAGCTACCTCAACAAGAGTCGGATTAAGCGTGAGTGTGCCCAATCCGTTTGAAACTCGATCCGCATTTGCGAGGTCTACGAGAATCGCGGAAATTACCGCGGCCACGCTCGGAGAGCGGAGTGCATTTTGTTGAAAACTAGAGGTGAGGAAAATCCCCACGATAAGCACACCGATGAGCATGATCGAGGCGCCGCCGAGGAATTCTACTTGGCGACGCTCACGCTTTCGCTTGGGGAGAAGCGCCTTTAAGGAATTCCGGGAATGGCGTTTTTTACTCACGCCTTTAAGTATAGCGCGCCTACAAATCGGCCGAGCAGCCGTATTCCCTGCCTAGATGCCCTATTTAGTTAGTCTGACCAGCGCGAAGCGCGTTCATCTGAGCGATGAGGCTGTCGATGAGAGTCTGGAGTTCGAGGATCTTCTTCTGAGTATCAGAGCTTGGAGTCGTGCCTTTGTTGAGGAGAGCACGAGTAAGGGGGCCAACGATGCCGACTGACTCGAGACCATTCGCCTTCTGGAACGCCTTAACAGCGGCCTCGGTCAAGGGACCAAAGAATCCTGTTGGAGCATCAATATCGAGATAGCCGCCTGCGATAAGGATCTTCTGGAGTTCTGTAACATCTTCTCCTTCTGAACCAAGCATGAGGGTTACGCCGAAGTAGTATGCAGAAGCACCGAGAACCTGCCCTACTGGGCCGATTGACCCATTGGAAGTGACCCCTAGAACAGCGCCATTGATTGGGACAATGGTTAATACCGCGTTGTTACTGCCACCACCCCCGCCTGTTCCGCCGCCGTATCCTGTCTGGGCAAAAGCGATGACTGGAGCGACAAAAATAGCTGCAGCAGCGAGAGCGAATGCCGTTGATCTTGAGTGAAGTATTGTATTCATGAGAAATCGCTAAAGGATGGCTAGAAATCAGGACGGAAGCCCATTCCCTCAGCGGCAAGCACCATATACCAGCCCTGTGGATAACGCAAGGATTTTTCGGCGTAGAGCTAGACAACTAAAAAAGCCCGTTTTTGCGGGCTTTTTTAAGAGTTTAGGTATAAATTAGGAACCTATCTTCCAAAAATTCGATTTAGGAGAGTTCGAAGATTTGAGCGGAGCTCATCAAGCAGATTCTGTACTCGAGGCGGTATTGCGTCTCCGCCCCCGTAACCGAAGCCATTGTCACCGTAGACGATGTTGAACTGTCGTTCTACTGAACTCGGAGGCGTAGCTTGAGCGTAGGCAGGAGATGCGGTGAATACTATGGCCATGAGAATGGCTACGGCTGCGCATGCAAGTGCCAAGCCGCGGAATAGAGTCTTATTCGATTCAAGTTTTTGTGTGTGCATAGTGATGTTTACATTAGATATGACGGCCCGGCTGATAATCACTTACGCAGCTTACGAAACGTAGATGATGTCTCTATGAAGAAGTATATCAGAGGCGAAAGAGTGTGATCTGACTGCGATCACTGCTATCAACACCTTTATACACAGGGTTATCAACAGTTTCGTATATCGCCTCAAGCGACGGGTCACTCAGAAATGGATATCTGAATGGATCTAGCCCCACAAGATCATTAGTAAAGATGATGTAGTCGACGTTTTCGTCTCGAAACACTGAGAGCGCATCGCTGCTTGTGAGGGCATTGCTTGTGACCGCTTGAGATACCGCTTGATACGTAGCGTCAGCGTAGCCTTGCTCCCCTACTTGCCCTATTTCCGCATCTACGGACGAAATGATTTTGCAATCAAAGAATTGAGATGCGGTGTTTGCCGTTAACATTCCATTATTGAATGCGAGCCAGTAGTACTGGTGCCACGGGAGGAATATCGCTGTGCAATCTTCTTCCTCCGCGAGGATCGCGTTCACTTCGTACCACGACTTCGGATAATCCACCGGCTGTATCTGCCCTGCAAATCCCCCGAGCATGGTGAACGTGTAGAGGAACGGCAGCAAAATGAACGCTGCCTGTGCTCCGCGCCTCCATGTCGGACGAACGCGGGCGACGAGGTACGCCGCGCCCGCAGCAAAAAAGTATGCGTACACAAGCGCGAGGAACATGCTCCACTTTTGCGTATCGCGGAATCCACTCCAGAACGAGATGTTCTCGAAAAGCCAGAGGTTGAAATTGTGGAGGATCGAATCCGCCAGGCCGATAGAAAATACGAACGCCGCGACTGCAACCCCGAATAGTGCGATGAGATGACATCTCATCGCATCTTGCGTGTCGGCTGCAATGAGGCGTCGCCTCATTGCATCCTTCAGGAGGACAAAGAAGCCGAGGAGGATGGTCGCGGCGAGGATGAGGAGGGTTGGGATGAAAACAAAGGGAAAATCTTTTGGCGAGAGGAGTGATTGCATCCAGGGATACGATTCGCCCCAGAAGCCGTAGAGCATAAGGACGTTCCCCACGGCGCCGACGTATGGGTCTGCGGAAGTTTTGAATGCTTCCCAATGTTCTTCGGTGAAGTTAGTGAGCGGTGCGGTTTCCGGAGTCGTGAGATATGGGACTACCCAATACAGAGAACCGATGATGACGAGTAGTGCTGCGAGTGTTGCGTATTTCGCGAGTGCGAAGAACGACTCGGAGTCGCGAGCGAGTAAGTGGCGGAGAGCCGCGACCGCGACAGCGGTCGCGGCGATGAGGATTACCATTACGAAAATGTGGAGTGTGAACACACCGATCAGAAGCATCGTGAGCGAGAGGGAGATTGCTATGAGATGACATCTCATCGCATTGCTAGAGGGGCGGAGGAGGTTGAGGAGGAAGTAGAAAAATGGGGCGAGGAGGGCGTAGGCGAAAAGGACGGCCCATTGCCCTGCTAGGAAGCGTTCGTATACGAAGGGGTTTACTGCAAAGAGTGCTGCGGCGGCGTAGCGAGCCCAGCTATCTATATTGAATGGGAAGAAACGAATTGGAAGATAGAAAAGTGAGAAAAAGAGCCCGATAAGGAGAATCTTTTGGATAACCCACATTGGGAATAGAAATTCCAATCCGTAAAAAAGGAGGTGGAGGGGCAAGCTGTTGATGAGTCCAGTAAGGCTCGGAAAAACGTGTAACGGGTCAAAAATCATGTCCCAGGTCAGGACATAGCCGGGCAAAAGCATTTGCCAGAGAATTAAGATAGTTCCTGCGAAGGCAAAAAGGATGTAAGGGTGCTTCCCTACCCAATTAGAGATTGTGCTCATATTTTTTCTTCGGTGACATTTCGCAAATCGAGCACCGGAATCGGTTTCTCGGGCTTTCTCACATTCTTGAGAATATTGGAATGTTTAGGTTTACGCTTAAGCTCAATTATCTGGAGTGCGACGGTCATCACGAGGAAATAGTATGCGTAGACAGCCATTTCCTCTGCGATCGCATCCTGATCAATTGAAAGAAGTATTGGACACGACGTAAGCAGGAGGATCGCAACAGCGCCGAGAATGCGGTTATCCCACCGGAAAAACAGGAACGCGAGAAATACTGACCAGAATATCGCCGCTGTACCCAAGAACGCAAAAATACCGAGCCCGAGAGTGAGGATAATGAGAGACTTCTCCACTGTTAGCCACGGAGCCTTTTGCGTCATGATTAGATTGTAAACTTTTCTAAGCATACAGTTTGCGACGTATTCGTTTTACTCCTTCGTATCCAAGGTATCCCAAGCATCCTATGAGAGTCGTTCCCGAAATCAGAAGTCCGAGATAAAACCATCTCTGCGGCCAGAACTCAATTACGAACTCGATGTTGTAACTTCCGTCGGCATTTTTCGTACACAGCTGTTTAACTTCGCACAGTTCCTCTGTGTCTACGTACCATGCGTTTAAGAATCCATTTAACTGATAGTGATACTCATCGGCTACCCTATCTGGCTTTGCGAACGGCCACCAAGAGTTCACGAGGCCATGAATCTCTCCATTATTTAATTGAAGTTGCCATTGATCATGGTAGCTTTCGGTCATTGCGAGAAAAAAAGAGGTAGCTGCCGCTTTTACATGCACTTTTTTCTTGGTAGGACTTTCAAATTCAAATATTATAGACGTTGATTCTTCCAAAGCACTTTCGAATATCGGCTCCCTTACTATATACAAAGCACCTCTTAAATCGGGTACCTCAATAAGCTGAATATTATCGTAACGGTTAATAATATTGGTTATCCCGTCTTTTGCCCTCGCATACACATTGAAAGATAGTGTCCTTGTACCTGCAGGTATTTCAATGATTTCAGAGTAGCGGTGCCAACCTTTATCGGTAATCGATAACATTTTTCTGATACTGGTCTTAGCGGAATTATCAAATCCTATATAATAAGAGGCGGAGGCCGCATTCGGACTTTGGTAGTCAAAGCTCAATAGGTAAGTTCCGGCATTTACTGATATCGACTGACTCGTGCAAGCAATATGTCGTGTAGCTTCGAGCTGCAAAGATTGATCACCCTCCGTTTTTTCTGACGTATTCAGACTCATGGCAAGGAGACCATTGTTATCGAATCGGTTACAGTCCCCAACTTCTCTTTGCCAGGTACCATCCTCAAAGGATCCATTAATCATCAAATTCTCGTACGAATTCAAGGGATTCATATAGGAGATGGTACTTGTCCCTATAGGAGCTGAGACTAGAGTTCGTATAGAGGCCTGAGACAAGACTGATGAGTTTATTAACATCTCACCGTTCCTTTTTTGAATAATATACCCGGCAGTTTTTTTGCCGTCGACACTCTTAAACGTGGATGTAATTGTGCTTGTCGAGATATTCTCTATTGTAAAGTTCTCAAAAGGATTTTTAATATCCATTAACGGTTTCGAGGATTTATGCGGCGAATCAATGGTGTAGAAAAATTGTTTAGCCAGTTGATTGCTTATAAAATCATATTTTCTTTCAAGGTTATCTACGGATTCAAGTGAAAGAAGGTTCGTAAAGGAAAAAATATGTGGCTTGTAGCCCTTATTCTCATATACAACCAGCGCCGCTGTGTTTAAGTCCACTGGGTAGAGCCATGGGATTGAATTCAAGTGATCGAGATATAGTTTTCGGATTTCTGGATTTTCCCGACCGCCATAGTCAATGAAGAAATCATCGTCATTTTCAATATCCTGGGTTGGCACAATCACATATTTGATCGAGGATAAATCAAAAAGCGAATCTGCATAGGGTGTGCTAAATAGCGAAATCATGCGGTCCTGCGCACGGTCTGATGAATGTGATGTAAAGTCCATCCATACAGAATCGACGAGCGTAATAGCGCTAAGCTTTGAATGATTTCTGGTATAGACGCCCCATCGAGAATCTCTGGGAATCCAAAAAGTCCTGAAATAATCTGGTTGTATAAGAATAAAATTATTAAGAGTTGAATAATCAGTAGGTATATTTCGCGCTACAAAGAGAGTGCCTATCTCTCCAGTTATTAGAGGCTTAAAATTCCATAACAAACTCCCGGCTATCGCAATTATTAATAGATATTTCCCTATTACCTTTATAGTTCCGACAGACCAGTTTCTCCAAATCCAATCGACAAATGCAGCGGTCAATATGGAATAGCTGATGACAATCAATGAGTAAAATTTCGAAGCTTCTCGAAAAGCCTTAAACCCTGGGAAATTTTCAAATAACCAGGGGTATAAGTTCTCCCATGGGCTATCCACCTGCTTCGACAAAAGTATACCGATAAGACCAAGCGCCCCTGCAAATACGACGAGCTTATTCTTCCTTTGTATAACTAGTCCGAGAAAGGCTGTTAGTGGCAACAACCAAAAGTGCGAAGGTATTGGCTGATTTTCAAATACCTGAACGCCTTCGGGAGACCACCAGGGATGATGGAGGGTAAATGAGTAAAAGATATTCCAAAAATGATTCCCGAACAGTTCTCGTAAAAGGAGATAATTGCTTTCTAGTGATCCTATTTTCGTTAAAGCTAGCAGCCAGAATAAATTTAAAAGTAAGAAAATTACCGCCGCAGGTGCTAAATATCTATAAAACTGCCGCAACCTCGAGAAAAAGTATTCCTTCGAACCAAGTAGAAGATCAAATACCGTATATAAGGCCAACAAGAAAGCGGCAATGTAAAAAGCCCGCGGTTCATAACTACACATTGCTAGTGCAATTAAAACGACAAAGAGAATCTGCTGGAACCGGGGATTCTCTAAATAACAGAGAAAAGAATAGAGCAGCAAGGGCAGCAATGAAAACGCTGCTGCAAGCGTAATGTGGCCGGTATCAAGCGTGAGAGCGTAGGTGTTACCAATAAATACCAAGGATCCAATTATTGTCGCTATAAGATTATTGAAAATCTTATGGATAAGGAGTCCTGTTCCTACTAAACTCAGAAAGAGAATCGGCCAAAGATGTATAGCTCTTTCTGTGATTTCATAAGGCAAATTCAAGAAAAGAGGTAATGCACCGTACAGCGAATAAAAGAAGGCTTGGGGTAGATCAATTAAAATACGTCCAAAAGAGAAGTCCGATAACCAGGTCGAAAAATAATCACCTCGAATGGAGATGGCGGTCTCTCTAAAAAAGAACCCCCAGTCGCCGTGTGTCAGTATATTTGCGGTGAAAATCCACTCTCGAAAGGCAATGAGTATTGTGAGGGTTACTGAAAATATTAGAGCAACCTTGAATAGACGGTCTACTTTTATCATACAATTCTATTCCGATCGAAAAAATAAATTTTCAAGTTTTTGCACGACATTCGTAATTTCAAAATTTGTTAGAATATTCCTCCGTGCTTCAATTCCCATTTGTCTATACTCTCTTGAATTAGTGGTCCAAAGTTGGTAGGCACGCAAGATTGCAGAAGCAAATTCATTCGCATTTTTAGTGCGCACAAGCCAACCAGTTTTTCCAGGATGGATAATGTCTCGAGGTCCCGGAATGTCACTGGCCACCACCGGTACACCACAAGCTTGCGCTTCCGCCGCCGAGTAGCAAAATGTCTCCCAATGGGATGGGACAACCACTAGATCGGCGTGGTGATAGTGGTTCACCATCTCTGTTCTGAAACCGAGAAAGTGACAATTCGAAAATTTCCTCTCAAGATCTTGAAGATCATTCGATTTCGGACCCTCTCCAATAAAATAAAACTCCATTTTAGAGAATACGTTACTCATTGAAAGCTCCTCCACGGTTTGCACCAACGTATCTATGCCCTTCGGCTCAGTCATCCGTCCCACGTAATATATTTTGAATATAGAATGGGAACTCTCCGGTTTCAATGAAAATTTAATTGTATCCAATGGATTTGGGATAACGGTGATGTTTTTATATCCTCGTCGGGCTAGTAACTCCCTCCCCGATTTATTCAAAACCAATATCCGAATCTTTGAACCCTTTACTAAATTCGAATAAAATCTGGAACCATATAACATATTGTGTAGTTTCGAAAAAAATGTCTTTGCCTGCGGGTATATCAACGCCGTATGAAATCCGAAAATCACTTTATGGAAATCTATACGAAAAAAATACTTAAGCAGTAAAACCTCAAAAATCTCATTCTTCGAATAAATCACATCGGCGTCCTTGAGGGCAGAATTAATTCTCCTTCGAGATGCCGTTCGAAAAAAAAGATCGACGAATGAAAAAGTCAGGTAGTTGGTAACGTTAAAACTATTTATCAGGTCCTCATCTGATATATTTTTTTTATGTTTCCCCCTCCTAAAAATTGTGCAGTAGAGATTATTTAATCCTTGAGTTGCGGTTACGTAACCCGTGTCATGACCTCGAGCGGAAAACCAACGACCGAGATTCATAAAATTAACTTCACAACCACCACCGTAATTTAGCGTCGAGAAATCGAAAAATATTATTTTTTTCATATTTTTTTAAATTTTGAAGCCACGAGCCCAGTACCTCCTGCAATATATTTGACGAGCAAATATACAAGGAAAATTGATGCCGTAAACGGTTTGCGTGCGAATTTCCGCCAATTATTTATATAAACTGGACGAATAAGACGGAGCTGAGATTTGGATTCTTTAGAATTTTCTTTTTTATAGTGAACGAAATCCCGCCCATATTGATAATATTTTTTCATGTGCCTCCAAAAACTCTTTGGCTCCCCAAGATGCAGCGCTTCCGCGTCAATAAACCCAGTTCTAAAACCAGCTCTGTGTAATTTATTTTGAAAGTCGTAGTCCTCACCAGCGGTGATCTTCTCGTTAAACCCCCCTATCTTTTGATAGATATCTTTCCTAACAAAGCGTGCAGATGAATGCGTAATGTCATATTTATACATATCAACCTCAAACTTTCTGATTCGTGCTATCCAACTCACGCGCACATCAGGAGAATTGTGGACAACTACTGCATCGAATCCTTCAGACACCTTTCCGATGCATTGAGTTACCACTTCAGGGTCTAAAAGAAAATCCGAGTCTACCTTGTAGATATATTCCCCTCCTGCATGTGCGACACCAAAATTCACTTGAGCGCTTCGCTCGGGACCGTAATTGAATACGTTCTCTGTGTATTTGCGAGCAATTTCTTTCGTATTGTCGGTACTATTGTTATCCACGACAATAATCTCTATGTTTTTGTATGACTGCTCTTTGATAGATTTCAAACATACGTCTAAAAACTCACTGGAGTTCTTTGTAGGAACGATGACTGAAACAAGCGGATTATTGGACATATTTCAATGTATCCATAAATTGCTTGTAACTCTTGTCGAACGTAATTTCTTTGCTCCACTCCCACGCATTTTTTCTTATTGTTGAGTAGCGCGGAGTATTTTGGAGGAGTTTTGCTATACGGTTTGGAAGATCTTGTTCGTTGTACTCCGAAGCGATGCTTCCTGTTTCCCCTTCCTTTACGCTGTCTCGGAGACCGTCAACGTCATATACAACAGCAGGGGTCCCCTGACTATTTGCTTCTGTCACCACAAGCCCCCACCCCTCCTTTACTGAGGTAACACAAAGAAGATGTGACTTCTGCATTAGTTCCATCTTTCTAGCGGCATCCACTTTGCCCGCGTATTCAATATCGCTCGCGTACTCTGACCTTTTTGCGCGTGCGAGAACTTTCTCTCCGTATTTACCTTCTTCTGAACCTGCGAGGATCAAGCGAGCATTCGGAACCGTTTTCTTAACAGTTTCGAACGCCGTTAGTACATGAGAGGTCCGCTTCATGGGACGTATCGCGCCGAGTGCAAGTATTGTAGGAACATCAAACTTCTTAATAGTAGACAAGTCCTTAACTGGCTCCATCTCTATCCCCTCACCAATGATGTGAATTTTCTTTGCATTAAATCCGAAACGAATGAGATCTTTCTTAGTACTTTCCGAGATTGTTATGACTTCCCTATCACTAAGGAGCCATAGATAGATCGGCTCAAGAAGGTAGCCAATAAGCGAAAGCGGGTACGACATTTGATAGAACCAGATCTCACGGCAGAGTTGGTGTACAAACATCACGTTCTTTTCCTTTACGTAGAACTTGGCAAAGAACGGGATCGTATTCATCTCATCAATGACGAGATCAAATTTACCCTTCAGATTCTTTCTGTAGTAGCGATATGCTTTCCAGTACACACTGAAACGCCCGCCACGACGAATGATCTTGAAACCATCGCGAGACTCTTCCTCATTGCCGCCTTCAAATTTGCTTGTTAGAAAAACAACTTCGTGACCGTCTTTTGCGAGACGCTTGGCTAATTCCTCGTTTACTACTTCTGCACCACCTGCGGCTGGGTGTTTCCTATCTTTCCAAGTAAGCCACAAGATCCGCATATATTAATTGCGCGCATAGTCATCCTCGAAGCGAGTAATGTCGCTTTCTGTTGGCTCACCAAGAGCCACTTCAATAACTGTTCCTCCCGTCTCAGAGCTGAGGCGATGGACATCACCTTTTCTTACCATAAAACCTTCTCCCTCTTTTAATATCTTCTTCTCGGTAACAACAGGCTCTCCGTTTACGAGGTTGCCTTTTTCGGCCAGCACTGAGCCACGGACACAGAACCAAAATTCTTCACGATTTTCATGAGCCTGCAGACTCAAACGATGGCCCGGATCTACGACGACCGTTTTCACCCAATAGTTCTTGCCTGCATCGAGCACACGAAACTGCCCCCACGGACGAATATCCTTTCCTACATCCTTAACAGCATTCGTGAGCCACGAACTCGACTGCACCTTCCCCCCTTCTCCAATACCAAACACCATTTCAATTCCATACTTTTTGCATATAGCTGCTTCTGGAATATCGGCTTCGGCTTTCCTATCGCCTCCGTTTGCAAAAATGTCGGGTTTCAGAGTTTCGAGTTCGCGACAGACTGATCTATCTGGATCGTTCTCTACATGCCCAGTGATAACTACTTCGTCTACATAGGGAAACTCTGCGATAATCTCGGCACGTTCCTTTTCTGGCATGAATGCAAAGCCTTTCTTCGTTCGGAGCCAATTGTCATTGTTTAAAATAACGATGAGCTTGTCGCCAAGTTCTCTCGCCCTCTTGAACATGCGAGCGTGCCCAATATGGATCGGATCAAAACCACCCGAAACTGCCACAACTTTTTTTGTCTTCTTTGTCTTTGTTGGCGTCATATTATTTTGTGTCGAAATTCTTACGCTTTCTCACTATATAGTGCGGTCGCCCTGCAACCTCGGTGTGTATGTTTGCTATATATAGAGCAATAATACCGAGCGCCGTGAGAACAACCCCGATCAAGAAGACGTTTATAATCGCGAGCTGCGCTGAACCTGAGACGTTCCAGCCGAGAGAATCCTTCATTGCATAGCGCTCTATCAAGACAACGACGCCGAGTACGCCTGACCAGAACGTTATAAATACTCCGAGGTAGCCGGCAAAGCGAAGCGGGACGAGAGAGTTTGAAACAAAGGAGTGAAGCGCTAAAGCAACTAGTTTTCGAGGAGTGTATTTCGCAACGCCGTGTAGACGCGCTGGAGCTTCAAAAAATACGTACTCCTTTTTAAACCCGAGCCAGTTAATAAGCGCGCGGGTCATACGGTCTCTCTCGGCAAAAGTCCTGAACGCATCCGCAACGGCTTTATCAATAAGGCGGAAATCAGTCTCGCCGTGTTGCATACCGACATCTGAAATGAGTCGAATGACATGATAGAAGAACGCAGAGCCCAGTTTCTTTATGAATCCTTCGTTACTGTTGCGCGTACGGACCCCGATGACGACTTCCGCGCCCTTCTCCCATTTCGAAACAAATTCGTGAATAAGAGAGGGCGGGTGCTGCATGTCTGCATCTATCATGATGACTGCGTCGCCTCCTGCCGCCTCAATACCTGCGGTCGTTGCCATTTCTTTGCCGAAATTTCTACTGAACTCGATAAGTTTTACGTTCTTATCTGTTGCGACTAAATTTTCGATCGCGGTCCCCGTCCCATCTGTACTGCCATCGTTCACGAAAATGATCTCGAATTCGTACGCGTGCATTCCCTCGAGGGTAGTGCGGAGTGCCTTATAGATAGCAGGAACATTTTCCGCCTCATCAAAGACCGGCACTATCACTGAAAGTAGTTTCTTATTCATATCGACCGAGTCTTAGGAATAAATATTGTGAGGAAATAGTTAGCAATGAGAAGAGCGAGAAGCGCGACCGAGGAAATCACAAACATGTTCGTAATGTTTTGAATCGTCCCGTGATTCCAGATAATAAGAGCGATCTCTATGAGAATACCTGCGCCTAGGAAGTACATGAAGGAAGTATTGCGAACCGCGACGAAATAATTGATGAACACTATAGAGAGCGCCATGCATGAGATCGCGATAGCAAACGTGCCGAGGTATGGGGCAATATTTAAGTAACTAGCACCGAAGAGAAGCGACACCACAAATCCTGGGAACATCGAGAAAAACGCCCACGCAGCGGCGGAAGCAGCTGAGATTATTGCGAGGGAGAGCGCCAAGATACGGTGCTCACGGCCACGACCTTCTGCATACGCGGCGGAAGCAAATGGGAGGAGTGCAGTGATAAAGGCACCCGATCCATAGAGAAGTATCTTCCCCACGGTCGAGAGTGCTCCGTACTCACCCGCGAGAGCAGGAGTGAGGAAGTGTTTTGCAAGAAGAACGTCTATGTTTGAAAGAAGTGCGAGAAAGAGAGTCGTAACGAAAATAGGAACAATCGCGTAGAAAGTGGTCGGAATGCGAGAGGTAAGTACTTCTGTTTCGGTCTCTTTCTTAAGAAGCTTGTGCGTAACGATGAATCCAAATACCCAGCTCACTACTGCAGCAACTACGAGAGCAAACACCACTCCCGAAACTGTAAGACCAAGGAGGACGAGACCAACTCCAAGAGCGAGCTTCACGAGCGTCGAGAGAACACTCTGCTGTGAGAGAAGGAAAAACTTATGCATTCCCTGCAGAGTCCCCGACTGGAGCGCTGCGGCTAATGTCACCGGAACAAGAAAACTGAAAATGATGAATGGAAGCGTATGGATGTGTAAAAGCTTTGAGAATACAGGTGTGAGAAGAAGAAAAATGATCCAGAGAGCCACGCTAAACACGAATACGTGGGGGCGAAGGACATAAAACACATATTTAATAGAAGAGTTCCCTTCTGAGAGGCGCGAAGCTGCCTCTCTACTCATGAACATAGTGAGCGCTGTCGCGGGTACGGAGACTATCAAAAATAAGCTGAGAATGGCTGCCACTTCTCCGAAATCCTCCACCGAAAGGAGGCGCCCCATGAGTAGGGTGAATACGTAATTGAGGACGTTTACTACAAAGGAGCCTGCAAAGATAACCGATCCGGCTGTGAAGAAAGATCTGTCAGCGCCAGAAAAGAACGCACTCAGGCCGAAATAAGGTTTTGGGGACATATTTTTGTAGTGCGAAGCCGTCGCTTAATACCATAATTTTGGCTTAAAATCAAGACTTCTCACCCCTTTAGGTCGCCCACGCAGTGTACCCTAAACTTAATGAAGATTTAGTGAGTATCCTTCAGCTATGAGAGCTTTGGAACGGCGATAATTGATGAAATAGCGACAAAGAGTGGCTATAACCAGTAGGAGGTAGACGCTTGTCAAAACAAGAAAACATACGGCGAGCCAGAAATTGCCCGACTGCATGAGGAGGTACCCCGCATACATCCCAAGGGGCGAAAGTGGTGCCCCTAATCCTCCAGTCCCTGCGTTAAAATTAAGCATATGATTATTGCGTGTTAGTCCCCCAATGTCTTTCGGTATACCCGATCAGGCGGAAGAATCTCCTTCCAGCATGTGAGAAAGATTTAAGAGATCCCTCACTTTTTTCTAAAACAAAATGTCGTAAGACGTTGAACAATGAGAACGAGTACGATCCAATAAGAACAAGTGTGGTCAGCGATCCGTATACGAACTCCGGCAAAAGACTGAGGCGCAGCATCCAGTCATACTTATCTTTCTCTTTATAACGTCTCATCAGCCACAGTTGGAACGCATACCAGATAGCGAGTTGGAAGAACGATAAACCTATTATCCACTGCGCGATGATCGATGGAACGTATCCTGAGCTATCAGTAAGAAGAAGGATAATGACCATGGTGACCGTCGCGAGAAAAAGAATGTGCCCTACGAGATCTTGGAATATTGCCGAGGGTCGTGTAACTCCAGCGACAACGGTAATTCCTCCGTACGACCAACGAGTCCTTTGTCGCCAAAATTTAGAAAAGGTCTCAGGGACGATGGTCCACGCGGGAGCATTCGCTGCGGCCTTAACACTCCATCCCGCCGCTTTGAATCGAGTGGTCACCTCATAATCTTCAATGAGATGACCTTCTTTAAAGCCCTTCGCATCTTTAAGGGCGGACGCGCGAAAGGCTGTGAGCATGCCGTGCATGACGAGGGGCCCTCGGAGAAAGCCCTCGTCGGCGAGGCGCACGGCGTTGAAGCCGACGTATTCGAGCGCCTGAAGACGTGTGAGAAGATTTTTATTTTTATTGAACACACGACACTGAGAGCACACTGCCCCGAGCACATCGTCACTCATGAGTTCTGTGACAAGATTTCGAACAGTCTGCGGCGCGATGGCAACATCGTCATCAACTGTCAGGATCACATCAGGAGTGTACGCGCCGTGATCATCGAAAATATATTTAAGTGCGTAATTTAAAGCTCCCGCTTTCAATTTATTTACTGGTGTACGGAGAAGTGTCACCCGACTGGAAAGCGTAGCTATCTTTTGAAATATTCGAGTGCTTTCTACATTAGAAGGGGCCGTGCAATCGTCCACCACGAACACAAAGAGGTTCTTGTCGGAGGCAAGAAGGTCTTCAATAAGCTTTAGGGTTATTTCCCCCGGCGCATGCGTAGGGACGATCGCACAAATATTTGTTTGCTCGTATGCAAAGGGAGTCCGCGTATGACGGGCGGGGA
Source organism: uncultured Candidatus Saccharibacteria bacterium (assembly GCA_964399865.1). Taxonomy (GTDB): domain Bacteria; phylum Patescibacteriota; class Minisyncoccia; order Phycocordibacterales; family UBA2100; genus UBA10103. The sequence continues at coordinate 345,222 of CAYNRJ010000001.1, forward strand.
AAAAGAAAGTCTTAGGATCAATCTTTACAGGATTCGGATGTAGCTTGGAATATGACAACATAACCCATTTGGGTATGCCGGTTTCCCTACCCTCATATTCTACCGCGACCTATTTTGCAAAGATACTTGCCAAACTATGGGAGCCGTGCGGCACTAGCGAAAACTTGGAAAATTTATGAATAGCCGTTCAAAAAAGGCTTTGAAGCGATCATTCCCAATCTTTGTTGAGGTGGACGAAGGCTGCTTGAAGAGCGGTGTGCTTGATGCCTTCACTAGGTGTTTATCAAACCAGGAGAAGAATGATCGTTTCGTGGTCGAAGCAATTTCCTTTTTCGGGATGAATTTCGAGGATGATGTGCCCGCAGTGGCATCTCCCCCAAATCGTCTGGTGATGACTTCCTTTTCGATTGTACCGTCTGATTCCGTTTGAATCTCTACTCGCACTGTCGTTCCGTTGCCCCCCGTTACGATATTCCGTACACGCGCCTCAGCACTCGTGTCCCCTGTCGAAACTGCTTTTCCTCCAACGAATGTTCCACTTTCCGAGGTCGTGACTGTCTCGGAAGTCATGCCGCCATTTGCCTTTGAGACTATCGAGGATACGAACGAGCTGGTACCGGAATTGGAGAAAGTGATGTCCACGACATTTTCAGCGTGAACAGAAAGCGGGAGAACGATGACTATTGAGAGAGCGCTATACAAAATTCTTCTCATATAGTCTTACTGTGTATTAATCCGATTTCGGTACGAAGCTCGAGAACCATGAGCCAAATGATTTTGCCAAGCTGTCACTCGTCTCAGAAGACGACTTTTTCGTCGTAGTTGTAACTACTTTCTTAGCTGGTGCAGGAGCTGATTTTTGCGCAGCTGGAGCCGCTGCAGGTGGAGTCTCTTCTGCAGGTGCAGTTGTTACTGGCGCAGCTTCTGTGAAAGTTTCAACCGGAGCCGCAGGTGCCTCGACCGGCGTGACCTGTCCGCACGCGAGTTCGTTTATTTTTTGGCGCGTACTCGCATAGACACTACCCGTAGGCTGAGTGAGTCCGAGTGGTGTCAGGATTTCACTTGCATATTTCTGTTGGAATATTTTCACCGCGCTCGCCGTCATTTGGCCATACAAAATTGATTCGTACCCAGGAGAACCTACTCCCATTGCAGCGACTCGAGTATCCGGAGATGCGTTCAAGAATATCTGGAGTTTCTTCACTTCCTCATGACGCGTACCGAGGCGCAAATTCATTGTCAAAAGCGGTGTGCATGCTGCGCCAGAAGGAGCTGGGCTGGTAGCACCTAGTACTTGCGGTTTCTTCACAGCAAACTCAACCTCCGCCCAAGCTTCAGCGGGCGGCATCTTTATGATTTGATCCGCAACCCACGTCTCATTGCGCTGTCCTGTGACACGTGCGACGTTTTTATAGACACCAGCCATAGTGGTCTTTTGCGGGAATTCCACAGAGTACGTGAGGGTGATCTCATCACCAGGAACTAACGTAGCAAGATTCCATGATCGCGTGTATACAACTTTTCCATTTGGCGCGTACATAGTATCCGTTAGTATCGCGCGATACGCTGGCTGAGCAGTCTTGGCATTTTTAACGACCACGACATAGTTCGTTGTAGTAGTTGTCGCTGTTGTTGAAATACTCACGTCTTTTTGTACCGAGACCATGGGATCAACAGTTCCATTGATTCTGGCGTCGGGTGTTGAGACACCGGACTTTACTCGTACGATTTCCAAATCCTTACCGAGGGAACCAGCGACAGCGGTCGAAGCTGGAGCCGTTCCCGTAGGGTTGGTGCCCGCTGCAATAGCACTCCCTCCACCACCTCCGCCACCACCACCTCCACCCCCTCCAGAAGATCCGCCGCCTGAGCTTCCACCACCAGAGGATCCCCCACCTGAAGAACCACCGCCCGATGAGCCGCCCCCTGACGAACCACCTCCAGAAGAACCTCCGCCGGATGAGCCACCACCAGTTGAGGCAGGCGTACAAGAAGAACCAGTCCATGTGCCCCCACCTACAGAACACGTTGCGTCTGCACACGGCGTTGTGGTCTGATCACCCGGAACGTTCGGACAGACGTCTGTTCCTCCACCACCAGTTGACGCGGGAGTACAAGAGGAGCCGTTCCATGTGCCGCCTGTTGTTGTGCATGTTGTATCTGCGCACGGAGTTGAGCTTTGACTCCCTGGCACATTTGGACAGACATCACCCGGACCGCCACTACCACCGGATGAACCTGAGCCAATTGTGATTGAATACGTGCCCGTATTATCGTGATCATTTTGATCATGCTCTGTCGATGTAACTCGTGTCGTGAGCGGCGTTGAGAGGGACGTACCTGTCGCCAAACTCTGCACGAGAATGCGCACGTCCATCGTTACTTCTTTTGTAGCGCCCCCTGCAATTGTGCCGAGGTTCCAGCTCCTACCCGCAGCTGTGTTTGAGCTGAGTGGAGTACTTCGTAGAAAGTTGAGAAGTGTTTTGTTGTACTCGGCGGTGAGAACTACGTTTGACGCAGGCGCATCACCATTGTTCTTGACCTTGAACTGGTACTGTAAGTCACTCCCTGGTGCGTATGGGCTTGTGCCATTGGTGACAGTTTCGACAGTGAGATCTGGACTGTGACTACCGAACGAAATATCTCCACTCCAGTCACCGAAGATGTTGAACGATGCGAATATCCAGTCTCGGTTCACGATGTTCGTGTTGACCATGTTGATGATGTTCGCAGCTGCGTATGCATCACCTGTTGAAATTGTTCCCACTCCATCCTCAGTTTCTGTTGAGTTTTCTCCGGTAATCGCTTGCACATCAACATCGGTTGTCACCGTGGCCATGTTCGTTGAAGTGGCCAAGAAGTCTGAAGAGTTAAACAGTCCACCAGTGCCAGCACCTCCCGTTGAACCTTGTGAATATACTTCGATCAACCAGCTCGTATTGTCGGAAGAACGCGTAGCTCTCCAGGTCATTCCCTGTGGCAGACCCTGGATACTTCCGCTCCAGCTACCCCACACGCGGAACGATAGGAGGACAGATGCGCCGCCGACACGTGTCTGGTTTGCTGCGGTGTAACTATTTGACGACGTGTAAGCATTTCCAGAAGAAATTTCACCATGTCCTAGTGCAGTTGAGGTGGCCGCGTTCTCTCCTGTAATAGCTTTCGCGGTCGTCGTTCCAAAGAAATTTTCATCGTTATCATTGCTGACGACATATGAGCTTGAGTTCATTGCAGGGAGTGTATTGCCGCTCGCGAGAAGGTCTTCAAAGAAAGTTGCTGCAGGAAGCACGATGTCGTCATTCAAATCACCGAAGTTGTTCATCGAGAGAAGCAGGTAGCTTGAGTTGATGAAGTTTGTGTTGACGAGGTTAAGGACGTTCGCTGCAGCGTATGCGTCCCCTGTTTCTATGGATACGTTACCTGCCCCGATTGCTGTGCCGGCGTTTTTTCCGGTTTCTGCGCGGACATTGACGGTGTTCTTAACAGTCGCTTCGTTCTTGTTGATGATCTTTAGATCCGAACTGTTGAGACAAGTGAGGATGGTGCAGCCGTACTGAGTCGGACTAGCTCCAGGACCACCGTCATAGAAATATGAAAGGTCGAAATCACGAAGGTCGAAGCCATCGCCGTTCATCGGATTGAGGAAGAGGACGAGTCCGTTCGAGTTAAAGAGGTTTGTGTTAACCACGTTCATGACCTCCGCTGTCGACACTGCCTTTCCGGTTTTAATCATTGCAGACCCCTGATCCCCTCCGGTTGCTGTGTTTTCACCTGTTCGTGCATGTGTATCATCAGCTGTCGTAAGCTCTGCCCAGTTGTCGGCAGACGCAGTAATTTTCGAACTGTTGGTCGTGCCAGGTCCATCTACGTTTGCACGCGTAATGTTGAGAATATTTTTTACATTAGATGCGGCCGTCGCGTTTCCGGTAAATACAGTGCCTCCACTCTTTGCACCTGTGTTGTCTTCGTCGCCAGCGACTATGAACTGCGGATCATTCGCGGCCATTTCTGTTGAGGTCGCACTGAGATCAACTACAGGACGGTTATCGTTTGGATTAGGTGCTGCGGGTGTACCGATGTTATTGAAGTCTGTGTTATCAGTGTCGCTTTCCTCTGGTGGTACTTCCGCTGAATCTGTCGACGAGGTGGAAGATGGAGTAGTGTCTACTTCTGCAAACGAGCACGAATCACCGGTCCACAATCCGCCATTTGTCTGACACTGTAAATCGGCACATGGGCCGACACTCTGACTCCCTGGCACATTTGGACAGACATCCGCTGGTGGTGGCGGCGGAGTATCTGGCATGTCGCATTCGGTACCTGTCCAAGTGCCACCTGCAATTCCACACGCCGTATCAGCGCATGGACCACTTCCCTGATCACCGGGAACGTTCGGACATACATCGGGAGGCGGCTCTGGTACATCACAGAATGTTCCATTCCATGTGCCTCCTGCTCTGTCGCAGTCTCTCTCTTGTATGACATCCGCGTACGCATATTCGCCAACCGGGAGAAGAGGACCGCATACCAGAACAACTGTAAGGACTACAGTCAAGAAGCGGTATGCCAAGTTTAAAATTGTTTTATTCATGTTTCCCTCTATGAGCCCTCAACTTCTATACCGTATAGCACAGTGGGTCAAGACCTCATGAGAAGGAGGGATGATCGATTCCTTGTGAGGAACCTCATCCCTCTCCCCTTGTACGTATCTGCTTGAAAGAACTACTACTTTCGGAATCGAGAGATTATGGTGTGAACGAGTGTAATGAAGCTCACCTCCTCCGGCTCTTGATCGAGATTCTCGACTTCCTCCTCTGCGGTGCCATCAAGGTCGTCGCTCGCGAAATCCTGCGGATTTGGATCGCTCTCAATGAGGTCGTTTAGTAACTCCTGCGCGAGCGCTTCATTCACATTCACATCTTGTGGATTTGTATTCGTCGCGCCATTCCCTCCCGAGCTCCCTCCACTGGTGCTACCGGTGCCACCCGACGATCCTTCAGTCGTAGTCGTTGGCCTGGCGAGTCCTGCATCGAGACGAAGGGACGTTCTATCTGCTGCGTGCGCGAGCGGAGTGAACGCGGCTGCGCATACGAACGCTACGAGAGTGATCGCGAGCTTTGCTTCTATTCGAGTTAGATACGTAGACATAGTTGATTAATTACGCTTCACAATTAATTACCGAGTTGTAACCGATACCGGCGCTGCATGTATCGGTGTCCGCCCCGCCATCAATGGTGTCGTTGCCGGTGCCTGCAGTTATGGAGTCATTTCCAGCACCCGACTTGATGTTGTTATGACCTCCACCCGCGTCGATAACATCATTACCGGAGCCCGTTGTTATCTGATCACCTTTGACTCCCGCTGTAATATTTTTGTTACCATTTCCTGTCACGATCTTGTTGTACCCATCGCCTGCATGGATCGTCTGTACTCCGTCACCTGTTGTGATGTTGTCGGCGTCAACTCCTCCTACGATGTATCCTGAGCCGTTACCTGTCACGATCACGTTGTATCCATCTCCTGCGCTGATCGTGAAGTCACCGTTGCCGAGAGTTATCTTGTCAGTCTTAGCGCCTGTGCAGACGATGTAGTTTCCATCAGCAGGTCCGTTCACTATGTCGTAACCTCCGTGTCCCACGAACATCGTGAAAGGAACTATGGTGACATCGTCGTTACCTACTGTGCCGTTCTGAAGTGTGTAGCCAAGTGGTGCTACTCCTGGGGTGCTGCACGCATTCGCTGGAGGTGGCACGACCGGTGGAGCCGCGTTGTCGTCATTGGTGATCGTACACGTCACGTTCTCTCCAGCGGCGACAGTGACCGTATCACCATCATTCTGTAATGCCGCGCCGGTGCAGACCCATGCACTTCCCGTGTAGCCTGACGGTCCTGATTCTGAGAGATCGTACACGCCCGGAGTAACGACTGCGTTCGTGACGTTTGCATTACCCTCAACACCCGAGATCGGAGTAGGACCATTTGCACTGAGTGTCCACGCAGTATCGATCTCTGTACCAGTGTCATTGTTGTTTACGATCTTTTGGAGCGTAAGTGTTCCTGTCGCTGGAGCTGGAGCGCATGTTTCGTTCCAGACGATAATGTATGTATCGGACGTTATGCCTGTAAGAACAGCGCTCGAAGATGTCGCAGCTCCTGCAGCAGCAAGTTCTGAACTGCCTACTGAATACCCTGTGAGCGCGAATGGCTTGCCTTCGACACAACTTGCTCCGACGTTTGATCCTGTCAGGTCTTCTGCAACGGAGTAATCAGCGCCGCTCGTCATGTCTGCGGTTGTCGCTTCGTACTCGTTAGGATTGTTGAAACCTGTAGTCGAAAGATTGAACGAACCGGAACCTGCGCCGATGTTGGTCGCTGCCCACGATGCATTCATTGGGAATGACGCATTGTCTGCGTTCACTGCAGTTGCATGCACGCCGTCCACATATTTGACGATCGTAACCGTAACATCTGGTGTAGCCGCTGCTGGTTCGAAGTCGAACACCTTTCGAGTGGAGTTCGTTTCAAATACGAACTTATCGATGTTTTCGGTGTATCCGTCAACATACGGCTCGCCTACACGAAGTCCGAGCCAAGAGTCAGTCACCCTCATGCGAATACCTGGGTACGATGCGAGAAGATCATTCCAGCTACGCGGAGTTGTTCCTGCAGTCGCTGTTCCCGGCCATGTTGCGCCAGAGTAACGATACATCGCAGCACCGTCCTGCACTGCATCCCATTCTTGCCACGTATCCTGAACTACCGTGCCATTGTCAGATGGGAGGAATACGAGTCGTCTCTGCCACGTGTCTGTGCCGTTAAAGTCGACATTGAAGTTGAGGTAGGCAGATCGATCTGCGCTCCCTCCGTTTCCTGCTGAAGGATTGTAGGTGCTGAAGCGCATCTCACGGATAGAGCTTAGGGGTGTACCACCGAATTGATACGTCGCAAGATTGCGGCGCTCAGAACCAGTAACACTTATCTGTGCGCTACCGTCACCAAGCGGAGTAGTGTCCGGTCCTGCAACAAATGAACCGAGCCCGTTGTCTACCGTATCGTTCTCATCATTGTAGAAGAACCATTTGTCGAGTCCGCCCGCGTATACATCGCCAGGAAGTGGACCGTTAGGATCAAGATCCGCAGCGCGAACGACGATTGTGTCTTCTGTCACCGCAGTAGCACCAGAAGAAGAAAGATTCACGTTGTCGATAAGGTAACCCATGCCAGCTGTGGCCGGCGCCGCTGCCCCGCCCGCGCGGAAAAGAAGCGCGCGAACGACGCGACTCTGATTTACGAGGTTCGGGTTCGATTCGTTGTCAAAGCGGTAGTAGTTCTCCCATGTAGTACCCGTGTGAACGAGTACGTCGTTGTGGTAGATCTTGACGACATCGTTCGACGGACCGTCGACGAAGTCAATGACAAATTTGAATTTATGAGTAACTGCGCGCGAAAGATTGTCAGCAATAAGTGTCGGGGAGAATGTCGCTGGATCGATGACGGAAGTAACATCGTAGAATGTTACATCAATACCATCTGGGGTATCCGCGAAACTGAGGTAGCTCATACGTGCACCGTCACCACTATCAGGAGAAACAGAGAGGAATAGGCCCGGTTGTTCAACGAGAGTCATTGGACGGATCTCAAACTCCGCTTCAAAGTGCGGCTGGCGTGTACCACCGAATGAAGTGGATTGTGCATCCGATTCTCCTGCCTCATCGACGAGATGCTTCGAGAATGTTTGATCACCGAAAGAACCGCTTGTTACCGCGTTTGAGAAACGGAGCGATTGCGAGCCGAATCCAGGCACGCCATATGAACTGGTAACTGCAACATCATAGCCACCAGTCTTTGTCCACCCATCTTGACCATTGATATTCCCGAGCGCGTACGTCGGGCTTTCGAATGCGACGTCTGCGCTGTCAGCGAATGCGGAGAACGCAAACAGTCCGGCCGCGCCGAGTGCTACCGCGAGCACGATGGTTCCTACTGTGATGGATAATTTTCTTGTCATACTGTTTCTTTTAACATTAATAAAACTAATAATTAGCGAGTGCGTCCCGTGGAATCAGTGCATCCGGTCCGTGTGCGACCATCGCACGAAGGTGTCGGAGCAGTCGGGGTCGGGTTCTCAGCTGGTGGAGTTGGCGGTGTTGGAGGAGGCGGATTAGTTGGACCGACATTCACTTCGTGAACGTCGACATTTTCATCACCTGTCGTGACATTGCCACCGGAGTTACCGCCAGTATCAACTTCGCCAGTAGTCTGACTTGTGATTCCACCTGGATTGTGTGCAGGAGGAAGAATTGTGACAACGGGAGCTGGAGTAGGAATCGGTGCTGGAGTGAGATCAACCGTTCGTCCTGATGTCCCCCGACTACGTAGATCTTGCGTGTCTGCGTAGGCGCTCACGGCGAACGCGAAGGACGCAAGTCCCGCGAACACGAAGAGGGTTCCTACGAGTGCTGAAGTTATTTTTGTCATATGTCTAGTTTCCTTTACGTAGCCGGTAATACTCTTTTTAGCGGAAGCGCGCAAAGGCAGCACCGATATCATTTAATACAGATGGAGCTGATGGTGTGCGTACGCATGCGAACGCAAGCATCGGTGTGAGGAGGAGGACAACGACTGCGAGAGCGAGAAAACCTTTCGTAGAGAGAATCTTTTTCATATCTATATTTTTGTTCTACTTAGCGAGTAATTCTAATAATCGTGACATTGATGGCGTTCAAAGCGTTTGCGTTCGATACTCCACTTCCAGCATGTACCAATCCCCCAGGAGCAGCGCCGCCGCCGTTTCCTCCATTGCCTCCATTGCCTGCCGTAGCGCCTCCGTTATTACCACCATTTCCTCCAGCGCCACCCGCTGAAGAAGCGTCGGCTCCGTTGTCGCCATCGGACTGATCACTCGAAGTTGTGCCACCTGTGTTCGAGTTCTCATCGGCCGGCGTCGTCTCAGGCTGTCCACCACGAGTTCCGGCAAACGTGAGTCGAGAAATTACATTACTTTCTGGATTCGCGTTGGAAATACCTGTGCCCGCTCTTAGGAGGGAGTTTCCTCCACCGAGAGTTGAGCTCATCGCGATTGCGGCATGCGTGCGGAGCGGTGCAAAGAACAACACGGCTGCGAGTATGGGTAATGCCAAGGCGAGGAGGACCTTTATCTCGAAAGTCATGTTTGTTCTTTCCATATTATTTTTTGTTGAGACTACTAACTCTTTCCCTCTCTGAAGCCTCGTTTCCCGTCAGACCTCATGAGAAGGAGGGACTCCCTCTTTGCAGAGTTTGTCCCTACCTCCCGCTTTACCTTCTCTAACTTAGAGAAGACAAAGACTACATGCGAACGCGGACGAATGTCGTGTTCAGCAAGTTGATCGAGCCAGAAGTGCTTGAAGCATTTCCAGTTCCGATAGTACCGCCAAGACCTCCTGCGCCACCTGCGCCACCAGATCCTGCCTTAGCACCACCGTTGTTCTCGCTTCCAACACCACCATCGATTACACCGCCGTTGCCTGCATTGCCGCCTGCGCTACCAAGAGCGAGGTTCTGGCCTGTGCGAGCACGTGCCTGTGTTGTGTTATCGATTGTGTTAGCAGTGTCATCGTTGTCGACATTAGCTACGATAGTGACGCTGTTGAGGTCGCCACATTCACAGTCGAATGCAACTTCGAGATCTGTTCCGTTGAGACCGTTCTCAGTACCAGATTCAGATGTAGCGTTGCCCGTCTGAACGAGTCCGCCTGCACCGCCGTTACCACCGTTACCGCCGTTACCAGCAGTTGCTCCGCCGTTGTTCTCGCTGCCAGCTGAAGAAACGCCGCCACCGAGACCACCAGCTCCACCGATAGAACCTAGAGCAAGGTTCTGACCTGTGTGAGAGTCAGCCTGTGTTGTGTTAGTGATCGTGCCACGATTTGTGACGTTGATCGTAACGCTTGAGGAATTAACTGCTGCGAAAGCTGGAGTAACGAAGGAAAAGACCATCGCTACTGCTGCGATAACAGCGAGAGATGAATTCAATGCGATTGATTTTGTCATATTATTTTTTTGAATTATTTGATTTTTTGTAATCTACTGTCTTCGTACTTGCGTACAACTGACAGTTTATCGACCATTAATTGTGAACTTGTGCAGTTCACGGCACGAATCATCCTCGGATGATTCGTGCCGTACCCTTCACCGAGCTCGAAATTTTAATAACGCAAAAAAAGCGAAGCCTCGCGAGAGTGCTTCGCCATTTTTGTTTCCGTATTCTTTTTTTGCGGTGAATTTCTGTGTAGCGGTCATATTGAACCGCTGGTTTCCTACGCCGCGCGCGCACGCAACGTGGGAGGATTATCCTCCCGCCCTACTAGCGTGTCAAGAAAATAAGCCCTTAAACCCGGCTTGGATACAAATAAATATCACCGTCAAGTTTGTTGCGTAATATTTTTTTATGAATTTGTGTGTACCACGTCACGAAGAAATATTTTTGTATACAGTACGTCTAAGAAATACACCAAAAATACACGCTAGGAGCGTTATAATTTCACAAGATGGAAGCGGTGAGGCCGTAAAGTGGGCCCAAAACCTGGGGAAACCAGCGCAAAGCTGCCAGCTTCGGGCCCACTTTAAAGCCCCATGCGAGAGAAAGCGAAGTGTGATGACTTAAGAATTCGACTTCGCGGCTTCCTCACGAATCTACATGCCTCAAACTTTGAGACATCCGGCGGCATCCTATACAACCGCTCTACATTGTCAACAAAAATCTGACGTCGAGGGAAAACAAAACTCCCGGAGTGGGAGTTTTGTTTTCAAAATCACGACTTACTCACTAGCGCCTCCGCCAAAAAATCCACGCACGCGCTCCCAAATGCTTTTCTTCCCCGTCGCAGGAGTTTCTACACTCGTAGCACTCGTTGCAGTCACGTTAGAAGAAGCTTTCGAAGTCGCAGCTGAAGTCTGTGGCTTTGGAACTGCTGAAATCTCTGGCACTGATTGCCCCGCACGTGTTCGCTCGATGACACTTTGCTCAGCAGCCGTGAGTGGGAACTGATTTGTGCCTCGGCAATAGATCTCATTTACCTTTTTACGAGTCGTGAGATACACGAATCCTGTAGACTCCCCTATACCCCACGGCGTGAGTATCTCGGAAGCGTACTTCGTCTGGAACGCATGGACCGCAGCGACCGTCGCTTCGTCGAATACCCCATTCATCTGAATGTTCGACTTCTCAAACTCTATGAGCACATACTGAAGTCGCTTTACTTGCTCCGCGTTATTCACACGACCTAATCGAATAAATTCAGTTAAATATCGGTCACATGATTCCGTAGGAGAAACGGTAGGAGGAACGATTGGAGTTGAGGTCCCAAGAACTTGGGAGATAACTTGGTTTGCTATCGCGCTACCTCCACCTCCTCCGCCACCGCCTCCTCCACCCCCATTATTTTGAGTACCTCCATTTGAATTTGATTCATCATCATCGGAAGCATTAGCGCAACCTGCGTCCGCGAGATCGATCGCGCCATCATTGTCATTGTCCCTATTATCTGAGCACGCAGTCGTTGCTGCGGGTGGCGTGTTTGTCTCGTCATTGTCCGTAGAGCTTGAGCAGCCCGGATCTGCCATGTCTACGAGAGTGTCGCCGTCGTTGTCCGTGCCATCTGCGCATGCCGGTGCAGTACCAGGAGCGATATCGTTGCTTGTGATGGTGCACATCTTCGTTTGTCCTGCTGTAACGGTAATTTCTCCGGCGGCATTACAGTCACCGCTAAAGGTGGTGGTGTAGTTTGCTTTCGTCGCTCCCTGAATCGTCCACGTACCAGCGCTCGTAAGCTCCGTTGGAGTACCCTGTGAAATTCCAACAGAAAATGAAGTATTCGGAGACGTCTGCGTAACACTGAGAGAGTAGCTGGAAGGAGTGCTCGTGCCGCTATTATCATTCACCACAACTAGGGTGACTGTAATCTTTGGCCTGAAACTTGCGCAGTCTGGGTCTAGAAGGTCGACAAGCGAGTCGCCGTCGTTATCGACTCCATCGGTACAAAGCGCGAGGGTGTTTTCATTCCCTGGCGTTGGAGGTGGAGGAGAAGCCTGGTAGGTATTCGTGATTGTGCATGAGGAAAGACGCCCTGATTGCACGGTTACCTGGCCACTCGAATTACAATCCCCACTGAACGAAGCGGTGTAATTCGCTGGTCCACCGGATTCGCTCACGGTGTACGCACCTGGAGGCATATTCCCATACCCTCTGCCTATCGAAGCCCCCGCTTGCGGACTTCCATCTATATCGGCACCGTTACTCTTGATATGAATCTGGAAGTTGGCAGAAGATGCCGTACCTCCGACTACTATCTTCTTAACTTCAAGCCCTCCGCGTTCTGAACATCCCGGCCTGAAAGGCGGAAATGTAACGGTCGCCTGCTGGTGGACCTGATTAAGTTCTGTAAAAATCTTACAAACTATCTGCTGTGCGAGGCTTTCTGCCTCTGCATGACGCTGGTTTCCCAAGAAAGTTGCGCTCATCGCGAGGAGTACTACCGCAAGGATAGCTCCCGCACGAGCAATTCGTGACAACGTCATACTCTTTTTCGCTACATTAATAATTTCCTATATCAAGAGACGAGGAAAGATGCTATTCCGGGCTACAGAATATGCTCAGTCTAGTCTCTGTCAACGAAAATCAGTATGACGACACTTTAAATCCCAATTGACAACTCCTCTTAACGCAGCGAGGCAGAGCCTCGCTGCATTTTCATGCCTACACGTTTACGCGTTCCCTGTTTTTGTATCTGACTGCCAGAAATACCAACCCACACCTAATCCAAGAAGCGCTAGAAGTAAGAGTCCTGCGATGATTAGCTGGTTATTGCGTCCATTTTCCTCCGCATCCTCGTCGGTAGTGGTGCTTCCACCGCTCAGATTTGGATTTTCCTCCGACGTTGTTCCCGTGATTGGTGGAATAGGCCTAATCGTGCCTGAAGTTGAGCCGCTTCCACCCCCTGATGAGCCCGAAGAGGAACTGCCACCAGAGATTGTTCCGAGAGTTCGAGTGAGATCAATCAGTTGCTGCTCTTGTGAAGTAAGTGGGAATTGTCTTGTGTACTTACAGTAGATCTCATTTATTTTCTTTCTCGTGGTGAGGAACACATACCCAGTTGGCTCACTGATCCCCCACGGAGTGAGAATATCCGTAGCATATTTGCTTTGGAATGAACGCACAGCTGCGTCAGTAAGAGGGCCGAAGTATCCAGTTACCGGAAGAGTGGATCCCATCTCTTGGTTTAGGAACATCTGCAATCTTCGTACCTGCTCCGTATCATTCGCCTGTCCCATCCTCATAAAGGTTGTGATAAACGCATCGCAGGCTACAACCGGAAGTGTTGGAGAAGTTTCTCCGAGTACCTGTCCTCCCGTTCCTCCCCCACCGCCGCCTAGACTTGGATTTACCTGCGTCGCGATAGCACTTCCGCTACCACCCCCACCTCCGCCACCACCTCCACCACCTCCGGAGGATTGATCTGTTTCGTTGTCATCTCCCGTACTTGCGCAACCAGGGTCCGACGGATAGTCGATTTTTCCATCGCCATCATTGTCTGTAGTATCAGAACATTGGACAGATCCTCCTCCCCCACCGCCGCCTGGATTTGTCGGTCCGGGTGGAGTAACTGTAACGGTACCCGTGTTATTCCCTGTATTTGAATCCGGTCTATCGCTTGTGATCGTCGCGACATTTTGAATCGTCTGCCCTGCAGTGCCCGTATTTACAGATGCAGTTATGAGGAGCGCTGTCGATGAACCGTTCGCGAGAGAGCCGATCGTCCAAAGTCCTGTACTTGTCGCATATGTAGTCCCTGTAGTTGTCGAATTGTCGGATACATACGTAAGACCAGATGGAAGAAGATCCGTTACAGAAACATTCGTTGCTGCATTTGGACCACTGTTTGACGCCGTAAGAGTGAAGATGACACTCGAACCCGGCGTTGGACTTGCGACGTCTACCGTCTTCGAAAGAGATACGTCCGCAGTTGTCGTCGAGTAGGTATTCGTAAATGTGCAGGTCTTCACATCACCTATCGCGAGAATACCTGCGCAATTTGTGGATGTCGCAGCTACGTAGCCTCCAACACTACTTGTTTCCGATACGATAAATGCGCCCGGATTGAAGATCATTTGCGTGCCTGATGCGCTTCCCGCAAACGACTGATTCGAGCTTGAAGCCGTCACGTGGATCATGAAGTCACTCGAGGTTGCGGTCCCCCCGTTCGTATTAACGACAATTTTCTTGACCGTAAGGAGTGGCTTGAACGCCGCACAGTCAGGATCAGCGAGATCTATGAGAGAATCGCTGTCATTATCCTGCCCGTCAGAACAGAGAGGCAAAGTATTCTCACTGCCTCCCCCGCCGCCACCTCCGCCTGTGTTGGTTTCATCTTCATCGAGCGGTCCGGTGCAGCCGAGATCATCCGGGTAATCAGTAAGACCATCGTCGTCATCGTCTATGGCGTTCCAACATTCGGGAAGTGAGCCCGATTCGTTTCGATCTCCATCGTAGGAGTCGTCATTGGTTGGATCCCCATCCGTATGACAATTTGGATCATCAATATCGGTGAACCCGTCTTCGTCATTATCTATGAGGTCTTCACATTGACCGAGAGGAGGATCGGTCTCATCTTCGTCTTCTTCGTTCGTACACCCTGGGTCTGATGGATAGTCAGTATGACCATCATTATCATTATCAATATCGTCAGAACAAGCAGGAATTTCTTCACTGCCATCTGGACAACCTTCCGTTTCGAGATACGGAATAGGTGAACCGAGCTCATTGAGATCGGTAAATACTAAACACACTATGTAGGAACCAAATCCAGATGGAAATGGGACCTCTGCTTGAGCTTGACGCTGGTTTCCCAGGAATACTGCACTTAGTGCGAGAAGTGTCATCAATGCGACAATACTTCCGGCACGAATAATTCGTGACAACGTCATACGCTCTATTTTGTATAAACTAAGAAGACGTCTAATAAAATTTATACCTACGATCAGTATAGCCGTCCCTTTCTTCAACAAGCCCTGGCCTGTTAACAACCGAACTGTGGAAATACTGGGGATAACAAAATTGATCGTTTGGAAAAAACTTTCCAACAGTTTTTAAAGAACTAAATAAAACAGAATGAGTGTTCCCTTCTGTCGATCCAAAACAATTTTACGATTTGAAAGTGAAGTTATGCTGATTTGAAAAGGCAGCGCTCTCTATGTCTATTCATTTCTCTGTCTGATAGCGAGCTCACTAAAAGTTCTATAGGACAGAGTATGTCCGATAGAAATGTCCGATAGAAAAGATATGCATTAAGCCCAATAATTCACACCATATTGCGCAGCGATAATCCATATGATGTAATCGAAAAAGGTGGTCTTGTATATCTCGAGACCACAAACCTATGGGAGGGATCCCGTGTTTA
Organism: uncultured Candidatus Saccharibacteria bacterium; assembly: GCA_964399865.1. Lineage (GTDB taxonomy): Bacteria > Patescibacteriota > Minisyncoccia > Phycocordibacterales > UBA2100 > UBA10103. Next base: position 360,659 of record CAYNRJ010000001.1, read on the forward strand.
AACTTAGGTTACCTAAGACTCCGCGGCGACGTGCATACGAGGCTCAGGTGGAACTCGCAAGAGTACTACTGAAGCCTGGGATGGATCGCGAGCAAGCGGCCACAGCCCTTAGCTCGGTGATAACGACTGCCGAGCTCGCCGGGACGGGAGGATGGAATGAGCGGTTCTCGTCGTCCAGATTTCTTCGCTTCGAGCAAGTATCGACGAAATATGCTGGGCACAAGACGTTCCGGGAGAAGCACCCCGAGAAATGGGCCGAGCTAGAGGGCGCAGTATGGACCCTGCTCGGAAGTGGACGGGGTAGAGTTGAACTCGTCGATGAGGTCTTCAGGCTTCTCGCCCCCCACTGCTTCGTCCGACTAATACCGCCACGTAAGTTGGTGCGATTGGCAGACGCTGCCTAACGCATCTTTGAGGCCGCCCCGTGGGCGGCCTCTTCATTTTTCACGATATAATTGCGAGATGAACCTTAGGGAAAGAATCGCCCCACTTATTAAGGGCGACGCCCGCGATGACACCGAAACCCTCGACAAACATAGTCGAGATACGAGCATTTTCGAAAGAAGACCATCCTTGGTGGTTTTCCCCAAGGACAGCGCTGATATCGTCTCCCTTGTCACATTCGTCGATAAGGCGAGAGCAGATGGTGAAAACATCTCCGTTACCGCTCGCTCCGCAGGGACCGACATGAGCGGTGGCCCTCTCACTGATTCAATAGTCATCTCCTTTACGGAGTATATGAATCACATGGGAGATATCGGGGAGGATTATGCCGTCGCCGAACCGGGAGTTTATTATCGTGACTTCGAAAAGGCAACGCTGGCAAAGAATGGGAAGCTACTCGCCTCTTACCCCGCGTCACGCGAGCTTGCAGCAATAGGTGGAATCGTGTCGAACAATTCCGGCGGCGAGTTAACACTTCGATTCGGAAAGACGGAGAAATTCGTCCGCGAACTTGATGTGGTCCTCTCAGACGGATCACTTGCGACGTTCTCCCCTCTCACGCGCGAAGAACTTGCGAAGAAGGAATCGGAGAATACTTTTGAAGGAAAAATATATCGAGATATTCACGCACTCATAGAAAACAACGAGGATGAGATAGAGTCCGCAGAGCCAAGTGTTTCGAAGAATTCCGCCGGGTATTCTCTTTGGAATGTCTGGAACAGAAAAGCGAATACATTTGATCTAACTCAACTGATCACTGGCTCACAAGGAACGCTCGCCTTAGTAACCAAGGCAAAGCTCGGACTTCTCAAGCAAGAACATCATCGCGGCATGCTAGTGGTGTTTCTCAGTGACCTTAATACCCTTCCTGAAATCGTTCGACGGGTACGCGCGTTTGAGCCTGAATCGTTTGAGAGCTACGACGACAATACTTTTAAGCTCGCTGTTCGTTTTGCGGGAGATTTCTTGAAACAACTGGGCATCGTCGACACGGTACGCCTTGGCTTCGCCTTTCTCCCCGAGATGTGGATGACCATTTCTGGAGGCGTTCCAAAGCTTGTACTTCTCGCTGAGTTTGCAGAGAGTTCCGATGAGAAAGCTCGCGAGAAGGCGGAGCATGCACAGGCTTCTCTTGAAGATCTCGATGTAAAAACACGGCTAGCGTTCGGCATGATGGAAGAGAAATATTGGAAAATTCGGAGAGAGAGCTTCGCACTCCTTCGAAAACATATACACGGACTGCACGCTGCACCATTTATTGATGACATTGTTGTCCATCCGGATGATTACCCGAGCTTTCTTCCGGAATTGCACGAGCTGTTATCTCACTACAAGATCATGTACACGATCGCGGGGCATATTGGTGATGGAAACTTCCATATCATTCCGCTTATTGACCTGAAGCGCGCTGAGCATCGGGATACGATCCGAGAACTTGCGCCAAAGGTGTATGAGCTAGTTGGGCAGTACAAGGGTTCTATCACCGGAGAACATAATGACGGCATTATCCGCACACCTTACCTTCCTCTTATGTTCTCTCCACGCATGATCGAGCTCTTTTCTGAGGTAAAGAAAATATTCGACCCACACAATATTTTTAATCCTGGGAAAAAAGTGGGGGGCACATTATTAGACATAGACCGATATATGATGAAACAGTAGCGTATGAAAAAAACCTTACTTCTCCTCGCCGTAATCCCCTTTTTACTACCGCTTCCCGCTTTCGCGCACGAAGTCTACGTGCTCGATTCTGAGACAATAGCCGAAGCACTCGCCGCAGATTCCGTTAATCCCTTTACTGCATATCATGGTAATGAATCTGAGTTTTTCCTGTGGGGTTTTGTTTCGTTCGTCGTGTTCTCGACTATACTCCTCGCGTCCGTATTCCACATTTTCGAACGTAGAGTCCGAGGCCCCCTCGCGTTCCTAAAACGCTTGGCTCTCCCAATCGTTCGCGTCACAGCTGGAGTAACCCTCTTCGTATTCGGTTGGTATGGTGTCCTCTACGGACCCGAGCTCCCTCTCCCCATTATTTTCGCGGGAGCATCCCCCTGGATCGAAATACTACTTATGGTACTCGGCACACTTATACTTTTCGGAGTATTTGCTCGTGCCGCTGCAGTCGGTGCGATCTTACTCTATATATATGCACTATCTTCCCTCGGCGTACCCCTCTTTAATTACCTCACACATCTCGGTGCATACATTGTGTTAATTCTCCTCGGTAGCGGAGAGTGGTCACTCGATTCCAAATGGAACACCGTACAATTCGCGAACCTGCAGAAAACCTTACATAAGCTCCGACCGTTCGCCTTCCCAATACTAAGAATAGGGTTTGGACTCAGCGTGATGTTCGCGGCCGTCTATGCAAAATTCCTCCACAGTGAATTAACGCTACATGTAATTGCTCAATATGATCTGACGCGGCTACTCCCCTTTGAGCCCCTATTTATAGTTCTTGGTGCTCTTATCATAGAATTTCTTGCAGGACTCATGATGTTCCTCGGTGTTGCAGTACGGTGGACTGCCCTTTTCCTCGCCTTCTGGTTATCGATGGGTCACATTTTCACAAACGAAAACTGGTGGGTCCACCTTATTCTGTACGGACTCGCGGTCGCGATCTTTTGTCACGGGTACGACAAATGGTCACTAAGCGGGAAATTCCTCCAGAAAGATGGCCGCGATCCGGTCTTATAGAACTTCAGAAGTATTTCGTGTGCGAACAAAAAGCATGAGCACGATGAGAAACGCGAAAAGTGTGGCAGCCATGAGTGGGTACGTAATGTAGTTGAACTCATACATAAATCGCGCTGCGCAGCTGACGCCTGTTGCGGGACATGGCAGGGTGCCAGAAGGCAGAACCTGCAGTGCGTGATGATATAGCGCAAATCCAAGACCGAATATTGATAACACTATTGAATAGAGAGCGATCCTGCTTTCTCGCCTCCATAGAGCGAGTGCAAAGAGAACTACCTGCGAATAGAGGAACACGCGCTGCCACCAACAGAGAGGGCACGGCTCTATACCGAGGACTTCAGAATAATAGAGCGTAAGAGCGCTCGACACGAGAGTGGCAAGGAATGCGATACTAAGTCCCCACGTTCCTATCAATGCTGCTATTCGCGCAAAGAAAGGATTCTTTCGTAATACATATATGAGGATTATCCCTACAGTTACTATCTGTAATAGGAACGTTCCGATTCCGAGTAAGTAGTTGGCTGTTTGAAGTTCCATACATGCCGACGGTTTGGTCGGTGATCCTTACATTACTGCGGCAATACGCACCCCGTCTTTTCTGCGAGCTGGGTAAGAGGGATCTCCCCCGTTAGCCTACTTTCATCTGCAAAGACCCATGTTGGATACTGTTGTACCTCTTTTTCTGTACATGCTGGGAGCTGTCCTTTGCCATCCGGCGTAGAACACTCAACATATGGCAATAGTTTTGAAGAAACTCCGAACATTCTCTTCTGTGCCTGGCAATGTGGGCACCAAAATGCACCATAGAATGTAGCTCCCTTGTCCGCTATACACTGCGCGAAAGTATCAAGCTTCCCAGGACCACTTTTTACAAAGAAAGACGCGCTAAGAGCGCCAACGATAAGGATTAAAATAGCTACCCAGAAAATTAGCATTCCTTTTTTCATACGTAGAAGGGAGTATACCACTAGGGAGAAAGGTGTCGAAATGTGCTAAAATCGCCCCATGACAAATCGCGGCGACAAGCTGTCAACAGATAGTTACAAGGGAGTCCGTGATTTTTATCCTCAGGACCAGTTCACCCAGAAATACATGTTCGAACACATGGAACGCGTGTGCGAACTATTCGGATATGAGGAGTACAACGCCTCCGTATTAGAGCCAGCGGAACTGTACCGTAGCAAAACCTCCGAGGAGATCGTCAATAATCAGACGTATACGTTTACCGACCGCGGCGATCGTGAAGTCACACTTAGACCCGAGCTTACGCCAACTCTTGCCAGAATGGTAGCGAAAAAGAAGCGGGATATACCTTTCCCGGCCCGGCTCTATTCGATTGCGAATTGTTTCCGCTACGAAGGAACACAAAAGGGACGCCTGCGAGAATTTTGGCAACTGAACGCCGACATGGTCGGAGCAGAAGGTGTTGCAGCGGACGCGGAAATAATCGCTGTCGCGCACGGCATACTACGTTCCCTTGGTGCGGAAGAAAGGGATTTCGAGATCCGCGTGTCAGACCGAAGAATGCTTGATTCAATATTCGATTCTGTGGAAATTGATGCTGATAAGAGGCCGGACATTACACGACTCCTCGATCGCAGGGAGAAAATGGGCGAAGACTTCAAGAAAGAGATCCTGTCGGCTATCGGCGATAAAGGGAAAGTGGATGCGCTCATAGAGCAGCTTGATCACACGACCTCGAGTGCGTACTTAGAGGAGCTCCGCGGACAGCTCGAATATATGGGAATACGTAATATGATCGTCGATACCAAAATAACTCGTGGATTTGATTATTACACCGGCATGGTGTTCGAGATCTTCGATACCTCCACTGAGAATCGACGCTCTCTTGCAGGAGGCGGAAGATATGACAACCTCCTCTCCCTTTTTGGCGAGGATCCAATCCCTGCAGTCGGGTTTGCGATGGGAGATGTCACGGTACGGGACTTCCTTGAAACGCATAATCTTCTCCCCGAGTACGCCCCTGCTACCGAACTTATGATCGCTGTTATCGAACCAGACGCGATCGGACACGCCATGCGTCTTGCCCAGGACCTGCGACGAGAGGATGTCACGATTGCGGTTAATTTCTCTGGCAAACGCGTGGGCGATCAAGTTAGACAGGCGGACAAGATGAAAATTCCATTTGTTATCGCAATAGGATCAAAAGAAAGAGAGTCTGGGCGATACACGGTGAAGAATTTATCTACGGGAGCTGAGCTTACGCTCCCAGCGGACAGGATCGCAGAACATCTATTTAGCAGTCTTGGATAACGCGAGGGAACGCTCTTGGTCACTTCCCTCCTTACACTTCAATCATGCGCATTGTTACGTTTGATATAGAAACCGCGAACTGGATGTCTGACATCGGCTCAGGAGACCCGGCGGACCTCACACTCGCGATCATTTGTATCCACGATTCCGAAACCGGGTATCACAGCTTCCTCGAGAACGAACTCTCGAATCTTTGGAAGATACTTGAAAAGACCGACATGCTCGTTGGGTACAATTCCGATCATTTTGATATTCCCCTCCTCAATAAGTACTACCCGGGCGACCTTACACACATAAAATCACTCGATTTGATGCAGGAAGTGTACGCAAGCTTAGGCCGCCGACTTAAGCTCGATACTATCGCAGAAGGGACACTCGGACAGAAAAAGAGTGCTGACGGTCTTCAATCACTGAAGTGGTGGAAACAAGGTGAGGTGGATAAAGTACGACAATACTGTCTCAAGGATGTCGAGCTAACAAAGAAAGTATTCGACTACGCGCTCAAGTATGGCGGTATTAAATATAAGGAACTCGGAAAGATAAAAGAGGTCAAATTGAATACCTCTAAGTGGCTCACGCAAAACAGTAAGCCTTTAACGCATACTTTGGGGTTCTAGGTCTGCTGCCACCCCGTCTTCTTACAGAAGCTGTATACCTTGTGGATTTTCTCTTCGCTAACGCTCGATAAAATCTCACAAGGTCTTGCGCCGCTCCTTAACCCGCGGCTCACCCGACCCCTTCCCTAATCTGCCCCCCGTCACAATTATCTGCGATTTGTGCCTGGGGGCAGATTCGAACTGCCGACCCTTCGCTCTTCAGGCGAATGCTCTAACCAACTGAGCTACCCAGGCAAGTCTGGCTTACTGTATCACACCACGGTTTCGATTTCACTCACCGAAATACTTGGACGGATCGAGCTTGTTCATCAGCTCTTGAAGACCTCCGAGCTGTGCCTTCGCATCAGCGCTTACGCCTTGCACCTCCTCAAAGGTTCCCATGACGCTTTGCATAACCGGGTAAATATAGGAGAAGTAGAACCAGATCGGAACGATGAGAAATATCGCCCAAATGATCATTTTTATGATACTCCCCCAAAAGGCGCCTCGCCGCATCTTGCGAAGCATCTTGTTATTCTCCTTTGTGAGCGCAAGTATCTCCTGAAGCTTCTGCTCGCTTACATCCATTACAAAATTTTATCATGCCCTCGGCGGGAATCGAACCTACATCTAACCCTTAGGACGGGTCCGTTCTATCCATTGAACTACGAGGGCTAACGAGAGGCAGAATGACGCCCGCGAAAGCTATGTTTACGAGGGCTTGCGGGCACTGTAACACGCAAGCCCTTACTCGTTAAAATTATTTAACTCCCAAGAGTCCGCGGAGCTGTTCCTCGTCGTAGCCGACTATGATCTCGTCCCCAATAGTAATGACTGGAACGCCCATCTGACCGCTCTTCTGGATCATTTCTTTTCGCTTCTCGAGGTCAGTACCCACGTTATAATCCGTGAATTTCACACCGTTTTCTGTGAAGAAATCCTTTGCTGCGTGGCAGAAATGACACGTCGGGGTGGAATAGATTTTTACTTCTTTTGTTGCTGTCTTTGTCGCCATAATTCTGAATTGTTATTTTAAGATACTAAAAAGTATATCACGCTAGTAATTTCTAAAACCCAAGCTTTTCTTTCACGAGAAGCACTTTTACGGAACGCTTCATCATCGCGCTCTCGCCGTGCAAAATCACGGTCTTATTGAGCTTCGTACCCGACCCATAAAGCTCCTGCATGTGGATATCTTCTAAGGGGACGACATGCTTTTGGAGCCTCTCAAGGGCACTCGGGAGATCGGGGGTAATCTTTTTGGTACTAACAACGAGAATGAGATTTGGCGAAGTGTACACCAAGTGTGGCTGCTGACTTCCAGTATTGGAAGCAATCACCATTTCCCCTCCTTCGGTCAGAGCATGGACACTGCCTAGGTAATAATCGGACAGAGACGACTGGGCGCGGAGTGCGTGGCGCTTTTCCGCATCACTTTCTGCAAGAATACCCGCATGGAGATTGTTCCACCCATGCTTTCCGTCTTTCAGGTACTCAACAAATCCTATTTGCTCGAGCGTGACGGAAGCGCCGTTCATCACCGATGCTCCCTTTGGGATTAGAGTCTTGATAAGCTCGAGGGCGTCTTTGCCCGTTTCAAGAATAACGGGATCAAATCCGCGTGATTTCAAACCCTCGGCCGCTTTTTGTATTGAACCCTCTGACGCTAGTGTCGTGTAATCCATAAAAATAGGAGAAGTTATGATTGCTAGTCGATCATTGTAAGTGACCCACTTTACTTTGTAAAGTGAGTAAGGGTGTGATATCGTGGTGTAATGTTACGAACGAAGAGCCAGCGGAGGAAATTGTGTGCCGACTGCCCTGTCGCACGCGTAGCGGACCTCCTCGGAGACCCTTGCTCCCTTCTCGTCATGCGAGACCTCATGAATAAACCTCACCGATTCGGTGAATTGGAAGATTCTCTAGGGGGCATGAGTCCACGTACGCTCACGAATACACTGAAGCGACTCGAGAAGGAAGGATTTATCGCCCGCAAACACTTTGTGAGACCCATCCATTTTCAATACATACTCACAAAAAAGGGAGCTGCCTTTAACGACGTCGTAGAATCGATGCGCACGTACGGAAAGAAATATCTATAAACAGTGTCCCCGGCACGAGCGGCCGGGGACGTCACATCGCAAGAACTTCTGAGACGCTATATATCCTGCGCTTGAGATTCGCGGGACCCCTTGCAATGAGCTTCCTCGCGATTTCGATAGCACCCTCCGCATACTCCCGCCTCCCATGCATCTTGATCTTGAGTGTGCGAGTACGACCAACACTGTCTTTGAGAACCACCCAGTGATACGCGTGCCCGCCAAGATATTCCTCGGGTACGCCAAGCCTCCGTTGCTCAATCGGCTTCCGGATCGAGTAAATCGCCGACTGCGGCAGCCCTCCGATACTCGCAATCTTCTTCGCCGTACCCGAATCACCTTTCGGCTTTGACGCCTGATGCGATTCGTAGATCCTCACCAGTCTGAAGCCACTCCTCACAAAGAGCGATAGCTCTTCGAAGAATTGGACAACAGCGGGTGCAAGGTTCGGCGCATGCACGACCCGCGCAGTAGTCCCCTTCAGGAACTCCTCCTGGCCACTCGAGGCAAAGATAATAGGAATGCCCGTGGCATCGCACCAATCCAGGACCTCCCTCGTCAGACGATCACTCCCGACATGGATGACGACTGCATCTGGCCGTATCTTCCGTGCTGGGCTTTCCCAATCCATCACATAGACGCCGGGGATAGTGGCAGCAACTTCCCTGATCATAGCGGCCATGAGGCCGTGACCGAGGATGTACAGGACAACCATCGTGACCTCCCTATCTATTGGCCAGAGCGCATACTTCCAAATTAACCCCTCCAAGTCAAAGTAAGAGGGTGTGGTATATTCTCAAACGTATTGCGGGTATAGTTTAGAATTAGATGAATCGCGTTTTGCGGGTATAGTTTAGTGGTAGAACGATTGCTTCCCAAGCAATAGATCGGAGTTCGATTCTCCGTACCCGCACAAACACCTTTATATTCACGTGGACTTACCTTCGATATGCCTTTGAATTAAGGTAATAGCCTTGCTGAAATAGCCCTCCGTCGTATCCCCTATCTTTGAGATACTGGTCGGCGAATGGATCAAATACCTGCCATTTCCCATTAACATTCACATCGAGATATGTGTGCGCAGCCCCGCCCGGCACTTGCCCAATCTGGAAAATTGTTTCTATTCCTAATTTATTCAAAATTGCTTGTCCTACTACATGCCAGTCTAGGCAGACACCGTACCTATCGTCTAATACAGTGGTGAGCGCTTTCACTGTTCTTTGATCCCATATCCGTGCCTCAACATCTTTTGGAATCTGTACTTTTGGCTTGAGAGCATTTAAGAGATTGTGTTGTAAAAATTCCTGGACAGCGACAAGTTGTTGCTCAGGTGGTAACTCCTTTATCGCTTCGCAAAGATTCTCAATAACTTGAGATTCATCAACTTCTATATTTTCTATCCTATTCCGAGGCCCTACTCGCTCGAAGTCAGACATATTAGATAGAGTGTATCACCACCAATTAAAGAGTCTCCCAAACCACCCACGGATGCCCGAGGTAGAAGTCGCAGCCGTTACCTCCGAAGTGGGCGGCTCAACAATAACGATGAGCTCTTCCCCGCTCCCCGCGAGAGCATATTGAGCGCGGAGCGCCTCCTCGACGCCGCGATCAGTATTTATTTCAGCGAGATCACTCTTGAGGCGCTCCTCCCTATCCAACAGCTCGGCACGTTCATTTTCAGCCTGCACCCGCAACACCCGCGATTCGCGCTCCTTTTTATAGACTTCCCACACTCCTGAGGCCATCGCAACGACAGCTATGAAAAGCAGTACTAAGCCAATTCGCTTTAGGAAAAGTCTTGCAGGATCGCGTTGCCTAATCATGGCCATACCCTTATAATACTACCAAGCAAGTAAGAGCAATTTTCATGAGTTTTCTATTTCACAAACGCACAAAAAAGGTAGTTCAGATCATTTGGGGTGTGGTTGCAGTCATCGTCATCATTGGTATGGTCGTGTTTTTCGCTCCAGGACTTATAACTGGTTACTGAAAACTACCGGCGTCTCGATTTCTTTATTCCTTAATGACCTTAAGGAATACGTCCGGTGGTATATCCACCTTCCCGCGTGCGAGCATTTTCTTTTTGCCTCGCTTTTGCTTCTCCAACAATTTCATTTTTCGAGTGATGTCACCGCCATACAAATAGCCAGTCACGTCTTTTCGCATCGCAGAGATGCGGCGTGATGCGATTATCTTCCCTTCTGCTTTCGCCTGTATTTTCAATTCGAATAGCTGTCTCGGGAGAAGTTTCTCTAATTTTTCTACCATATGCTCCGCCTCTTCGCGTGTGCGACGTCTTGAAACAATACGAGCGAAAGCCGCAACGGGCTCTTCCGCTACGAGTACGTCGAGGCGTATGACATCCGCGTCACGGAGTCCTATGAAATCATAGGAGAGCGAGGCGAAACCTGAGGAAATACTCTTCAGTCGATCAAAAAACCCGCGCATCAATTCACGAAGCGGCATCTCTCCTTGGAGTTCGATTCTTCCATCTGGAAGCGTCTTTGTGTCCCCCTGGATTGCCTCGTGCTCATACAAAAGCTGACTGATGGAGCCCACGTATTCTGCTGGCGTAAAGAGAGAAACTTTTGCGTACATCTCTCGCACTTTCACTATGTCTCCTGATTCAGGGAATCGTGCAGGGTTGTAAATCTCTTCCGTAGTACCATCCCTCTTCGTTACCTCATATATCGTCGTTGGCGTTGTAACGACGAGATCGAGACTAAACTCACGGCGTAAACGCTCGATCATGATCTCGAGGTGGAGCATGCCGAGGAAACCACAACGGAAGCCTTTACCCATGACCCCCGAGGACTCCTCTTCGTATGAAAGCGATGAGTCAGAAAGGCGCAAACGCTCTAGTGATTGACGAAGAAGTACCAAATCGTCCTGCGACTCCGGATACACGCTGGCCCAGATAACAGGTGTAGGGGCTCGATACCCATGCAGAGGCTCCGCACCACCACGAGCTGCTATCACCGTGTCTCCAACAAGCGCGATACCAGGTTTTTTAATACCCGTGACGATGTAGCCGATCTCTCCGGCCTCAAGCGATGGTCGAGGAGAATCTTCAGGGGAAAGAATTCCTACTTCGAGCGCCACGAAATCCGCTTCGACTGACGCAAGGCGAAGTGCATCCCCTTTTGCAATATGCCCACCAAATACGCGTGCATAGATGATGATGCCGCGATGGTCTGAATACCGGAAGTCGAAAATGAGCGCTTGGGCTTTATCACCCGAAGTTTTCGGAGGCGAAATACGATCTACGACAGCATCGAGCACGCTTCCTACGCCCTCCCCTGTTCTCCCGGAACAAAGTAGCACATCGTCTTCAGAAACATCGAGTAGGTGCGCAAGTTCACTCTTAATGTCCGCGGTACGCGCATTTGGAGAATCAATTTTCGAGACTACTGGAATAACAGGAAGACCAAGGCCACGAGCAACAGAAAGTACGGAGAGAGTTTGCGCTTGTACACCCTGGGTTGCATCGACCAAGAGGACCACTCCCTCAACAGCAGAAAGAGCGCGGGAAACTTCGTAGGCGAAATCTACGTGCCCGGGCGTATCAATAAGGTTGATCACATATTCCGTACCATCCTTCTTCCATAGCATTCGGACCGGCTGCATCTTTATCGTAATGCCGCGCTCGCGCTCCAGATCCATACGATCGAGGACCTGCTCCTGCATGCGACGCGGCTCAATCGTCCCGGTAAGCTCAAGCATCCTGTCTGCGAGGGTACTCTTGCCGTGGTCGATGTGGGCGATGATTGAAAAGTTCCTAATATTCATGTGAGTGACTCATCCTAGCAAAAATTCAGCTTCGTGCACCGTTTGGCTGAGCTCAGCCTACAGCGAGGAGCATTGTGTCGCGAGGGTGTCTCGCAGGCCGACGGGCCGAGAGGCAGCGCTCCGCCAGCAGGCGGAGACAGCGACCTGAGCGATACAGTGCTCTGAGCGCGCACTAATTGGGTCTTGAGGGACCAACATCTTCCGCTGAAGCGACAACGGCGATCCCCTCCTCCGCTGGTCGCACACGCCATATTCTTCCTCGGATCGCACTTACTGTCTCATTGTATTCTCGATTTCGAAGCAGTGAGTACGCAGTCGCGGAAACAACTATTCCGACAATTCCTGCGAGGAGCCCAGAGAGAAACACGGCGAGCAGCGTCGAGAGTGATGTAAGGGGCCCGAGAGCGTAGAGCACTCCATATGACCCCACGCCGCCCGCGATCGCTGCAATGATACTATCGAAAAACGTACGACGGACCCCTGAGAAGAATCCCCCGAATTGGTACTGGAAGTGCCCTGCAAGTACGAGTGCACCGAGGATCGAAATTGAGGCATACGCAAGCGCGAGTGCTAAAACCGACGTCCCAGGAAGCTCTTCTACCCTCATCAGATCCTCCACAAACTGAAGTAGTGTGGTGTTTTCAAATAGTCGAAGGAATAGAAAACTGAGCCCGATGGATCCTGTCGCGGAGAAGAATGCGACAAGAAGCGGAATGAACGTACGACCCGCAGCGTAATACGCACGGACAAGGAGAAGTGTGAGGCCTTGCGCCGCGAGGCCAAAAGAAAATATCGCGAATGCCGCCGCCGTAAGACGTGTGTCCGTCCAATCAAACTGTCCGCTTCCAAGGACAACACGGACAATGTGCGCGCGAAGTATCACAATAAGTGCGATTGCAGGAAGCGACCAAAAAAGAACATGGCGCGCTGCTATCGCGACATGCGCGACAAATTCTTCACGCTTCCCGTTCGCAAACGCTGCTGCAAGCGTAGGAAACGCCGCAACAGAATACGACGATCCGATGACCGATAGTGGAACGCTACTTAAGTTATACGCGAACATGAATATCGCAATAGAACCAGGAGCAAGTGCCGAGGCGATCGCCGTAAGACCAATAAAAGCGATCTGATTAAGGGAGAGCGCGAGGGAGCGAGGAACCGATATAAAGATCGTATGGAAGAGTGCGCTTGGATCTACTATGCGCGGAATATTTTGGAAAAATCCATCTTTTACAATCGATGGAATTTGGAGGGAAAAATGGAGCGCAGCTCCGAGGATCACTCCCCATACGAGTCCCGTCATGCCCCACAGTGGATAGAATGCGAGAATACCTAAAATAATCCCAACGTTGTACACGATCGGTGAAAGTGCATACAGACCGTATCGTGAGCGCACCTGAGTGATAGCCGCAAGAATGTTCGACAACCCAAGAAGAATTGGCTGAAGAAGGAGTATACGAGTCAGTGTGACGAGGGTCTCAAGCTCTGCTGCGGAAAAGGACGAGAAGAGCCTCTCGAGGATATAGGGAGCAAAGAACGCAGCAAGGGAGGAAGCAATCACCGCAAGCAAAGAGAATCCTGCAACGATCGTATCAATGTATCGTTTCTGCTCTTCACCCGTCCGACGAGTGAATTCTGGAATGAGGATGTAGACAGAGACAAGTGTCCCGAACATGACGAAGAGTAAGTCTGGAATTCGGAATGCAGCGTAGTAGATGTCGAGCTCCGTTCCCGCCCCGAAGGTATGTGCAAGGAGGCGATCTCTGAATAGCGCGAGAAAAGAGGAAATCAGTGCGGATGCGGCAAGAATCGAAACAGCGCGCTCAAGAGTGCGGGCTTCAGAGGAGAGAAAACGGATCCCCGCAAAAATCTTCAGCATCGCACTATTGTGCCATAGAGACTGACGTCATGCCCGGGTTCTCTCAGTGGAGAATGAAGAATAATGAAGAGTGACTACTCTTCAGTCGTGGTAGCTGCACCCTCGAAAGGGTTCTTGCCGGACTCCAGTGCTGTGACAAGCGGAGGCAAATTTGTGTTTGATGTATTAAGCGCAATAACGGCATTAAGCGCTGTAATTGCGTCTTCATACCTTCCCAGATAGGCGTATGATGCACTTAATAAGTAGAGGGCATTTGAGTAGTTATTTTGAATACCGACAGCACGCTCAAATGCGAGCGCCGAGTTCGTGTAATTCTTTTGCGCGTAATAAATCGTTCCGAGGTTGTACCACCCAAGAGCGTCAGAAGGGGCTAGCTGCGCCACCGCCTCCGCGCTAACGAGCGCTGCCGCAAAGTCATTCGCGCGCGCGTCAATCTGCGACAAGAGGAAAAGCCCCACGGTGAGGTCAGGCTTCATATTTAGAGCCGCCGTAAGATGCTCCCTCGCCGCAGCGTCATCCCCTTTCAATAGATCCATCTGCGCGAGTTCCAAGAGCGGCAAAGGATTTGTCGGGTTATTCTTGAACGCCTCTTCATAGGCCGAACGTGCGCGCTCCTCCGCACCTTCGACACCCGCTCCTGCGAGCTCTCCGTACAATCGTGCGAGAGAAAGCCAATTCTGATAGTTAGCACCGCCAATCGTCACCGCCGTGAGTCCGTGCTCGACTGTTTTTGAAAGCGTATTTTGAAGTGCGGCAACAGATGCCTCATCGGTTGTTCCACTTTCCGCTAACTTCGCGAATTGAAGAATACCGAGCTCAACTGCCGCTCGATGACCTCTATCATTTTCGGGCCAGACCTTTAGAGCTGAGCTGACCGAATTTGTCGCGGCTGTAATGTCTCCACTCGCGTTGTACAGAGCGACCGCACGATTAAGTAGCGCCTCAGAGACAACCGCACGCGAGGACTGAATGCCGCCGAGAAGAACGAGGAATGCAAACACGGTGAGAATGAGCGCACCAATGCGACCAACCCACGAACCAAACGAAAGTGACCATGTCCTATCCTTTGTGATCCCCAATAAGACTTCCCCGGCGACTACTGCCCCAAACAATATAAAGGTGAGAGCTGAAAGAGCAGGACCTGGAACATACATCGTATGGAAGGCCGTTAAAAATACGGCACCTCCGAGAAGAGCCGCCTGCAATAGATTCAGGATCGAGAACTCGTTTCGTGTTCTAACTATCCTCCACATTGAATACAAGAGAGCGAGGCCAACTGCCGCCCACGCTACTACTCCGAGAAGTCCGAGCGTCACGAATGTAGTTGGAATAAATCCAACTCCAGAATAGAAGTCAACATTCCAAAACTGCGTTACGTTAACCGATAGTGGTTTGTGCATTCCCCACTCTCGAGGGAAGGTATTTGGTCCTGTGCCGAAGAACATAGTGCTTGGCTGCGTAAAGGCTTGTGAGCCTACTGCGTAAGTTCCCTGCCATGACGGTCGGACCTCAAGTCTTGTGACTTGGAGTGCTGTTGGGAGAACGCTATTTATAAACGTTCCACCAAAGTAGAGTCCTGTGAGTGCGACAACTACGACTGCCCAGAGAATGAGCCGACGTCTTAGGATGCGGCGGGCTCCTTCGTGTAGGTTCCGCGAAACTAAGAATAGATACGCTGCGTACGAGAGAGAGAGCACACCTGTTGCTATGATCACATCCTTGAAATTCACGATGATGAGGAGCGCAGTGGATGCAGCCGCTATCCCGATAAGAATGAATCTCCAGATACGATTCGCTGCAAGCGGGCTAGAGATAAGTGCGATTGAAAGGAATAAGAGGAGTCCGATAAAAATCCCAAGATCGTGCCAACTTCCGACAACGCTCGCTGCTTGTCCTTCTAATGCGCCACCAAACGTGAAGGACGGGACGAGAAGGTGGAACATCTGTATCGCTAGGACTACCGCACCACCAAGAAGAAGTACTCTGATGCCAGCTACAAGCTTCCCTACGCTTCCACCAAATATGAGGGAGCACGTAACAAACAGGGCGTACCAGATCATTGTCGCCACCACTGTGTCCTGCATAGCAGCTCCCGATACGAACGAAATGTCAGATGAGCCTGTTGCAACTGCCGAGACGAGATATGCGATTGGGAGAAGGAGTGCGGCAAGGAGAAGCGGACTTTTTGGGAGTCGAATACTTCCCGACGATAATGCCGCCGCAATCCAGGCTATCGTTGCTACGACGACTAGTATCGTGACAAGTAGTATCTTCGCCTGCGGGATAGAAACCCAAGAGGCTGGGATAAAGAAAAACGGAAGAAAGCCGCAAAGTAGTAAGGTGGCCCAGCGTGAGATCTTTTCTGCAACTCCTTCGCTAGTCATGGTGCAAAAAGTATATCACGATGACTTCTGTATGAAATTCACAACTAATTGCGTTCCTCATAAAAAAATGGCATAATTTTTACCTGCGCTAGGCAGTCGCCCCTCGCAAGAGTGGGAGGAAAGTCCGGACACAGGCATCGCAAGATGCAGCATGGTAGCGGGTAATTCCCGTCACGCGGCAACGCGAGAGATGCGAACAGTGACGCCAATCTCGAAAGAGAAAGGATTCCTTCGGGAATAATCACGTCGAAAGGCGTGGGTGCAACGGCAAAATTCTTACTTCTGTGCAAGGTCGTGCTTGGTCGTGCCGCAGTGTGTTTAATTGAGCACAGTGCGGCATGACTGAGAGAACCGCTCGAGGTGAATGGCAACATTCATCCCAGATACATGACAGCCCTAGACAAAATCCGGCTTATCGGCGCAACAAAAGGGAGTCCGCAAGGACTCCTTTTTGTTTTTCTTATACTCTCATCCGTAAGTAAGGGTATTTGAGATTTTTCCCAACCACCCCCCTCTACGAAACTCGACTCAGCGTGTGCTTTTCGGAGTGTCTCGCAGCGCGACGGCGCGAGAGGCAGCGCTCAGCCAGCAGGCTGAGACAGCGACTCCGAAAAGTATGCGGTGTGGCGAGTTTCGTCCCCTCCTACACTATTTCGCACGTCCCTCCTGCGCATGCCAACTCCTTTGCCTGCTCTGTTTCGTCTGTTCGTTCGTAGTTGAAGAGCTTAGAGTAATCAATCTGCGGGAATTTCTTTGAAAGTTCTTCGAAGCGTTTTTTATCGATCGGTTCATACGGAGCCAAACGATACACGTGGCTTGAGCGAGGGAGGAACGAAAGTCCTCCGACTATCTCCCAGTTCTCGAAGAGCCATGCAACGACTGCGACCCACTCCTCTTCCCCTACTGAGATCGTGGCTGATGGATTGTGCTCAGTGAAATTCAATTTAACGAGCTTCCAATACTCAAGCTGTTTTATAGCAGTGAGATCATCTTTGAATACAGAGCCGTGCGGCGCCTTCACTGGGAACTCCAGCACATATGTCGTCGCCTCTCCCGCTGTCTGCCCCACTTCTGGGTGATACGGGATCCCCTGGTCGCTCACCATCTTAAAGAGTGAGTCGGTCGCCGAGATACGGATACGACGAATGTAGTACTGAGAGTGACGTGGGTGAATACCGGACGAACAATCAAATGCCTGAGAGACTGTGCCGGATGGCTTCACGCACGTGATTGAATTTGAAGGATTTACTCCAAAGCGCTTCGCATACTCCTTATTGGTCTTCACTGCGAGGTCACGCATCTTGCGGAGCGTCGAACCGTGACGAACTGCTGGAGAATCCCACTGTCCTGTTATGGATACACCGAGGAGTCTCTCCGCCTCACAGTTGTCAGTCCAATCTTTCGAGATGTAATTGAACTTCGTGAGTGTTGACTGATATGTACCGAGAAGCGTTGCGAGTTTTATTTTCCGGAGAAGCGTTTTCTCAGTATCATCCGCGCGTGCAATGACTTCTGAGAGATTGCAGAATTGCTTTGATTGCAGAATGATCTCGCCACATGGGTTTGTACCTACCTGTCCGATATCTCCCGTAATCTTGCCGTTCTTCTTTTGGAGATACTTTACTCGGCGTTCAGGCATCGTCTTCTGGAGAGAGCCACGGTTGAAGATACCGCGTTCTCCTGTACCTGATTTCATGAGAGCGACCCATTCATCCATGAGCTCAGCGTTCGTCGGCTTTGTCTCATACACAGCTGAGTTGTTGGCGACAGAGCGGTAAGGATCTGTAAGGAAGAACTGACCTTTCTTGGCATCGCGAATCTCGACATCGTCGAGGTCGGAGAGCGAAATCATGGCTGTACGACGGACTCCGCCGGCGACCACACACTCACCTATCTTGCAGATAATGTCGTGCGCATCGATGTTTCTCAGGCGTCTTCCCTGTTTTCTAAGTATTCTGTCGCGAGCGAATGCGAGAAGCGAGCGAAGTGGTTCCGGACCAGATGCCTTGCCCCCCATTGTCTTCAAGCGTGCGCCAGCTGGACGGATCATGGAGAAGTCGAAATCAACATCCTTGCCGGAGTACCACGTACGAAGTCCGAGAGTGAGCGAATCACACCACCCCTCCTTTGTGTCCTGCACGATGTGCGTTGGGATCTTTTCTCCTGTTTGTTTTTCTATCTGAGGCAATTGCTGGATGTTCTGACTTTCTACTGAATACCCAACACCACATCCCTGCATCGAGAGATACATGATCTCTGCGAAATCTTCGAGCTTCACCGGAGCAGTGAATGAACAATTGTAGAAGCAGGTGTTGCACTTACGAGCGGGAGCACCTGAAAATTGCATCGCGCGCATTGAAGGCATCACTTCCTGCTTCAATATTGCTTCACGAAGTTCGGCGTACTCTTTCTTCAAGAGCTTGTCGCCAAGATTCTCTTTCATAAAACCAATGTACCTGTCGACAGTTTCGATCCATGTCTCACGACGCTGCTCACTCTCTATCCAGCGCGCGTAGGTACGGAGATACACGAACTCGCCGAGTGGATTATCTTTGAAATACTTTTTGCTCTCTTCGGTGAGCTTCTTTACGTGCTCTGGGATAGAGCCCTGCTCTTTACGGACCTTCGCACGCTCTGCGCGGAAGAGAATGTATGACTTGGAGGTCGCTACGTAGTCGGAAAGCATGAGTTGGCGCTCTACTTCGTCCTGGCAGCCCTCGACTGTCGGGAGGAAATTCTTGTATGTGCGCGCTATGCGCATCATTTCTCCCGCTACTTTGTGCGCAACAACAGCTGCCTCCTCAGGAGAACCCTCGTTAGAGGCCTTCATCGCCTTCTCGATCGCAGAAATTACCTTTGCAAACTCAAAAGGCACGATACGTCCATCGCGCTTCTGGATATTTGGAAGATACTTCTTATAGACGCGAAACGCGGCCGCACCTTCGGCGCGTGGAGAAAGACCGGCGTCTCGGACATTCTTCCCTGCTCTTTTGACTGCTGTGTGTTGTGTCATGCGCATGAACTAAGTTATTAATCGCCTATGCTCATATGCCGTCTTCGTTCGGACGAAATGAAAATAAATTTTCATTTCGGATCCTCACTAGCCGTCATAACGGGATGTTTATATTACTCCCCTCTTTCGAGAAAAATTTTAACTTCGACCTGTGGATAACAGTATGAAGTTACTTAAAAAGAACCGCGTCTCCCTTTTTAACAGTATACTCCTTTATAAATCCAGCTCGAAGCTCTAGCGCGTAGCGAGCAGGTGCTTCCGGAGAAAATGAAGTCGGATATGTGTCCGGAGACACTGACGGAGCTATGTCAATAACTACGCCATCGCGAGACAACCAAATGATGTCGATCGCGAACAGCATGTCCTTCATCCAAAAGGAGTGCCGAGCGTCTTCCGTGAATACAAATAGCATTCCTTCATCGCGCCCGAGGCCAGAGCGACCTGAAAGTCCAAGCGCTCTCTTTTCCTCAGTATCCGCAACTTCTACATTTATTGAGCGTCCGCTTATGACCACCACTTTTACATCCCCCGTAAAACTTGGGGTATCCACAGATTTGAGGAGAATGAAGAGAATGACGCAAAAAAGCGTTGCGATGACTGCGCCCCACATAAATAATGGCTTCATGGATGATAAAAAAGAGAATAATAATCAGCTCGTAGGTATCTCTATGGTAACGCGCCCATCCCCTCTCACCAAGGGAGCTGGGTAGACTGTAGAGTTTTGATATACTTTTAGTATGTTTTTCAAAATTTCAGGAAACAAGGGTGGTGAGAAACCAAAACAGAAGGCTGAAAAATTTTCCGCCCATATTAAGCATAGCTCAGAACTCCACGCACTAAATCGAGATACGAAGATTGCATCACTTCTAAAGCGAGAATTCAAAGGTATTGCTTGGAAAGAAGGGCAAGGCAATCTTCGCCTTCTATTCGTAGGAATTGGTGAGAAACACGGGGTGAACGTAGCCGGAGTGACCGAAGGATGGAACGTCCCGGAAGGTTATGCTGAATTTATCACTGAATCCAAAGCAAGCGCTAGATTTTTAAATGCACATGGAATTAATGCTGAGAAAAAACATGCGGAGGAATACGTATCTGAGGAAGCCGCTGATGTTGTTATCGTCTTAGATGAGGAAGTGGGGGCGACAAATAAATTCATAAAGAATGTAGACCGAAAAGGATACCTCATTTGTCGTGGAAAAATGGCCACCGAAGCAATGGAGAGTGGCAAATTCCAGCAAAAAGGAGTGCTCACATTACTTGGGGGTGAATGGAGGTACACTGAATCCAAAGAGTACGACGTTGTTCAGACAGATGATGAGTTCGAGAAGGCAAAGGAGGTGCCTGGCGCGGTTTCGTATAAGGAGGCAAAGGAAACGCTCATTAAACTCGGCCGACCAACCGATAACGTACTGGAGGAGTACCAGAAGCTCATTAAAGAAGCGCGCGAAATGGAGGAAAACAGGACCGCAGTCGACGCTGGCGAGACAAGGCTTACCTACACTGCCTCAAACGGACAGACCATCGAAATCGAGACTGGGCTCCCACGCATGCACGTCTCAGACGACGATATCTATATCCTTAGAAAGCGCCCCGACGCCCTCTAACGGGTGCCACAACTCTCTCCTCTTTTGTAACGTTGGTACTTTTGTACTCGTTTATGTAGTTTTCGTACCAGCTGTATTCAGCACCTAGAAAGCGCGCTGTTAGTTCGAGTGCAAGAGTTGCTGTTTTCGCATCCTTATCCTTAGCTGGAGAGATCTCCACGACATCGAGTCCCGTGAGAATACAGGTCTTTCCAATGTATTGCGCGAGACTTAAAATTTCACGCTTTGTGAGTCCCCCACTGTTTGGCATGCCAACTCCTGGCGCATACCCCTCGTCTATAGAATCCATGTCCATACTTACCCAAATCGTGTCCACCTTTCTACGAAGTGCGTCTATCGCCAGCCGTGCGGGCAAAAGCCCGCGCTCAGCAATGTCTAGCATTGTGACGGTGGAAACTTTTTCACGACGGAGAAATTCTATTTCCGCTTTGTCTATATCCTTGAGGCCGATGTAGAGAAAATTCTCGGGCGATATCTTTCTACCTGTTCTGCCGATATCAGTAAGGAGTGGATGTCCAAATCCCATGAGAGACGCGGCAGGCATACCGTGAATATTCCCTGTAAGAGTCGTCTCATGCGTATTTGCATCTGGGTGAGCGTCGATCCAGATGACTCCCATCGAGCGATGGACAGAAGCTGCGCCAGCGACGGTGCCAAGAGCGATCGAATGATCGCCACCGAGCGTCAATACGAAATCTTTGCGGCGCACGGCCTTTTCGACTACCGCAGAAGATAAGCGCGCCGCCGCAACTACTTCATCGAGATATTTTGCAGAGCCGGCACTCACCACATGCAGCGGTTTTCGGCATGGGATCATCGTCGTCTCGACGACATCTCCGCCGAGAGAGGTGAGCATTTTCTCAAGCCCACTTTTTAGAAGATACTGAGGAGCGTTTGCTAACCCGCGCTCGTCCGACCCTAGTTCAGAAGGCACTCCAACGATACTGATAGTTCGCTCGACTGGTTCGTGTTCGTAGAATGAAAGATTGTCTCGTACCATTTCTTTTTCACAACAATAGCAACTATTTGCTTTCTGTATGGATACTAGACGAAAAACTGTGGAAAAACTTTCGGGCTACGGATTCTTTCGATAACAAATTTTAAGCATGATGAGCAGAATATTAACGATAAGTGCGATCGCGTTCGCAACGATCATCAAAGTACCGTTCAAAAGAAAACCGTATATTCCCCAAAAGATACAATTGAAAAAGAAAAGGACTAGCATTCCCCACGAGAGATCCTCCACGCTTCTTGTTTTATATGTTTTCAGGACCTGCGGAACCTGAAACGAAATGCCTGTGAGTATTCCCAAATACCCGAAAATATCAACGAGTTCCATAAAGTATGTGGAGTATAACAAAACTGACGTTAATTGACGCTATACTCCAGGCTACATATAGTTCCTTATTAGGGACCTAGCGGAAGCGAAGTCCAGGATATAAAGATTCCTAATTCGAACTCGAACAGGGAGTGTTCCAGATGACCGCTAGCCTGAAATTGTCGGGGACCCATGTCATCATGGGCGTCCTCAACAGCCAGTCGCTTACCTGGCAGATTGCGAGAGCAGTCCGTGAGGCGGAGGGCGACGTGATCGTCACCGTACAATCGGCGGAGATTTTGTCCTCCGTCGACAAGCTCGTCACAGGTACTGGGATCCGGGCCTGCGTGTGCGACGTCGAACATGACGCCCAGCTCGATGAGTTTTTCGGGTGGCTTGCGGGGCAAGGACAAATCTCCGGTTTCGTGTACGGACCGGCCTATGCAGACCGTGCCGAGCTTACCGGCAGAGTTGTCGACACAACTCGTCCGAACTTCGCACGTTCACTCGATGTGTCATGCTTCGGTTTCCTCGATTCCTGCCGGCGTGTTGAGCCACTCATGCACGACGGCGCGAAGATTCTCGCTCTCACGTATGGGGCGTCTCAACAAAGCTGCGACAACTACAACGTCATGGGTGTCGCGAAGGCGGCGCTTGAGGCGGCAGTGCGCGGCGCAGCGCGGGATTTCGGCGGGCGAGAGATCGCGGTCAACGCACTCTCGCCGACTACGGTGCGTACCGTGGCGGCGCGAGCAGTACAGGACCCGTACCCCCTCGCGTACGCTCATATGGCCCGCTCGATCTTCGGGCGAACCACGAAGCCGGAAGAAATCGGCAAGTGGGGCGCATTCATGCTGAGCGACTTCTGCGACGGCATGACGGGCGAGATCGTCTACATCGACTGTGGCACCCGGAGCTCCGGCATGCCGCCCAAGCGTAACGCCCACATCGTGACCGAGATGGATCGCAAGTACAACCCGTCCCCTAAGGGCGGCGAATGAAGGAGAGGATGATGACAACCATCGACGACCCTATCGCTGAAGCTCAGCGCTGGCTGCTGCAGCAGCTGCAGAAGGCTCGGGGAGCACATCGTGCTTTCCGCGTACGCGTCGCCCAAATCGCCGACGAGCTGATCAACTTCGGGCAAGGCAGGGGTTTCATTCCTGTCGCCCCACTGGAGATCGCTCGCGGCTTCAGGAAGGCAACTGTCATCGTTGCTCTCTACCCTGACGGGAACGAGGAAACGATCACTGCTAGCCTGTGAAGGGCTGTGACTGCAGTGAGAACGAGCGGCCGCGGCGATCCTTCGCCGCGGCCTTCAACTTTTGTATACAAAACATTGTGCCGCCCGTCATTTTCGATCGGGCGGCACTCCTCTTCGGCTCTCGGCTCCATCAGGCGGCCACAGGGTGAGAAACTGAGCTAGGCGGATTACCATACCGCCGGCAAAGTTCTTCGTAGACTTGCCCGAAGGTACGACCCGCAAAGAGATCTTCATCGAGCTCAATCCTTTCACACCCGCGATGACGTTGAACGATGGCCTCGAAGGCCATAAGGAATTGACGCAGTTTCAGCGAATCGACCCGCTCCAACATCTCATCGCTAGCTGCCACGACGAGATCGAACTGACGGCCATTTACGATGATCGCGTCGGCCAATCCAGGCTCTCCTTCAGAACGCGCCATCTCTGCAGCGTCACTTAGAAACTGTGGAAATGTCAGCACGTCTTTCTCCTTTCCGACTCCAACTACGATACTTTGGGAGTCCTAGAGAGAATCCTATACCCGCGACTCTGAATAGCTCAAGCCCTAGCTGTGCGCGACCGGATATTGCTTTTTCATGTAGTCGTAGCTCTCCGCGATGATCTTTTTAAGCACAGTTACATCGACATCAGACAAACGCTTGATGTAAAGGCATGCCTTACTAGTCGAATGTTTCCCAAGTTTTTTGAGGAGCGGGCTGAAATCCTGAAAACCAGTCATAACGTAGAGCGTGAGATTCGCTTTCCGCGGAGAGAAACCTGCCATTGGCCAATCACCTTCTTGCGCACTTCTTTCTGATTTGTAGTGATACTGATCAAACCCAATAATACTTGTCCCCCACATCTTTGCCGGCTTACCGGTAATTTCCTTATACATCTTCAAGAGTTCCTTTGAGTCTTTGCGTTTTTGTTCGTCGTCAACAGTGTTGATGAATTTGGAGGCACTTGCTGCTGTTTTCTTCGTCTTTATTTCTCCCTTTTTCATGCACTTCGATTATATCTTAAGAGCTTTTGGATGATGCTTGCTCCATTCATACAACACTACCGCAGCGGAAACTGATGCATTGAGGGATTCAGTACGTGAGTGCATCGGAATGCTTAAGCGAATGTCACAATTTTCGAGTGTCTTCTCACGAATACCCTCTCCCTCATTTCCGATCACAAATGCAGCAGGAGCATCGAACTTTTCTTTTGATAGTTCATTCGCCCCTTCCATCGCGAGCCCGTATATCCAAAAACCTCTCTCCTTAAGAGTACGGAGTGTTTGATTTACATTCCCAATTCGAACGATAGGAATGCGGAATACCATCCCAGCGGATGTCTTCACAACTGCGCCTGATATTTGTGCCTGATTGTTCTGAGGCATAAGGACAGCTCTCGCTCCGAAGCCAGCAGCAGAACGAATGATCGCGCCGACATTTCTTGGGTCTTGAAGTTCACCTAAGACAACGATCGATGTGTCGGCATCGGGTGTAAAGGAATTGAAGAAATCAGAAAACTCGACAAGAAGTGCACTTGAATCAATAAGGGCGACGATTCCCTGATGCGCTATATCCCCTCCTTCTAGACCAGATATGTATTCCAGGACTTTTTGTTTGAGCGGCGAGGTCGGAATCTTACTTTTTGCGATGAGCGACTTTAACTCCGGCTCAGGGGTGGAAGAAAGAAGTAGTTCCTGCACGGCGTGTGGCGTGTAGCGAAGCGCTTCAGCGACTGCATGCTTGCCGTACACATACGTAATTTCTTGTTTCATACAAAATATCCAAATTTGCTTCTTGAATTGGCGGAGAGGGAGAGATTCGAACTCTCGATACCTTGCGGTATGCCGGTTTTCGAAACCGGTGCTTTCGACCACTCAGCCACCTCTCCTAGAGCTAAAACAGTACCATTTTTTGCGTATTCATCCAAAAAATCGTATGATTTATCCGCTTTGGCTACTCGCTGCTCTAAAGCTCCTAAACGAGCTCTCGGCGACTAACCACAAGCTGTTTTTTAAGGCCCTATCGTCTAACGGTTAGGACACAAGCTTTTCAAGCTTGGAACCCGGGTTCGATTCCCGGTAGGGTCACAATTTAAGCGACCTATGAAATATAAAACATGGCTAGTGACTTTCTTACGCTGGCTCACCTCTATTGTATTTGTGTTTCTCCTCTTTCTCGAGATTGTAGTTATCTACGAATTTACAAACGTAGGAATTCTTGGAAACATCGACGGTTACCCCTGGGGTTGGCAAGGTGCTGATAACTATGCTTCCCCAAAAGTTTATGCTATTTCAATGATGAAAAACATAATCATTATTTTTGTTGAACTTGTTATCGTTGGATTAATTTGGTGGCGTTTCTTGAGAAAACGAAACTAGTGGGGTGTTTAAAGAAGAATTCACCCCGGCTCTCTGTTCTTCATTATTTATTGATTCAATCCCTCTACAATCCCTTCAGCTTGATCAATGGGTTACTTTTTCTTACCTACTGCGGCTTTAATGAATGCGTTGAAAAGCGGATGAGGGGAAAGCGGACGAGCGCGGAGCTCGGGATGGAACTGGGTACCAACCATAAATGGGTGTTCGCTCTTTGGTAATTCTGCTATTTCCATGAGATCTCCGTCCTGCCATGAGCCAGAAAATACGAGGCCTGCTTTTTCAAGCTGTTTTACGTAATCAGGATTTATTTCGTAGCGGTGACGGTGGCGCTCCGATATCTCGCTCTTTCCGTACGCATCAGCAACAATCGTCCCCTCTTTGAGAACGCATGGGTACGCGCCAAGGCGCATCGAGCCACCGTAATCTTTGCGGGCCAACTTTTCGCGCTGATCAGGAAGTATATCTATGACAGGGTATGGAGTCTTCGCGTTAATTTCTGTCGTGTGAGCGCCCTTGAGGCCTGCAACATTGCGTGCGTATTCGATAACAAGCATGTGGAGACCGTAGCAGAGTCCGAAGTACGGTATTTTGTTCTCGCGTGCATACTGTGCGGCCATTATCTTTCCTTCGATCCCTGACTCACCAAATCCACCTGGAATAATGATGCCGTCATATTCACCAAGAGTTTCGACAGATTTCACGCCTTCCTGGATGTCTTTTGCGTTGATCCAAGAAATCTCCGGTTTTACTCCCTGAGTGAACGCAGAGAATTTAATTGCTTCAATTACTGAGAGGTATGCATCGGAGAGAATGAAATCCCCTGTATCAAAATACTTCCCAACGATACCAATTTTTACTGTTCCATTTCCATTGTGGGCATGCTTTGCAAATTTCTCCCACACGGAAAGGTCGGCTTTCGGTGCGTCCTCCTTCCCTAGCGCTTCAAGGAGGATGTCTGACAATTCATCGCGTTCAAAATTGAGAGGCACATCGTAAATGGAGTCGACATCTGGCGCAGAGATGATGCGATCAGCAGGTACGTTGCACCAGATTGCGAGTTTCTCTTTTCTTTTTCTATCAAGATGATGCGTTGAGCGAGCGATGATCACATCTGGCTGCACTCCGTATGAGTTCAACATGCGCACAGCATTTTGTGTTGGCTTCGTTTTCATCTCGCCCAAGGTGCCTGGAACAGGAAGATACGAGACCATGACGAAAACTACGTCCCCGGGATTTAGAAGGTGCATTACACGCGCCGCTTCAATGAAGAGCGCATTCTGAAAATCTCCGATGGTACCGCCAATTTCAATTACAGATACGTCTGAACCAGATGCTTCTGCGGCGCGCTTCAATCGATCGGTGATCTCATCACGCACGTGAGGCACTGCTTCCACGCACTTCCCTTCATAGCCGAGGTTTCTTTCGCGTTCGATCACGGAGCGATATACCATACCGCTTGTCATGTAATCGTCAGGACCCAAATCACGATCGAGGAAACGTTCGTAGTTTCCCATGTCCTGATCTGTTTCCAGTCCTGAATCAAGCACGAACACTTCTCCGTGCTCGATCGGATTCATTGTGCCTGCATCCACATTTAGATATGGATCTACTTTAACGAGATTTACTGAGAGACCGCGCGCAGTGAGAAGTTTACCGATCGAAGCGGTCGCAATGCCCTTGCCTACGCCGGACATGACTCCGCCAATGACGAAAATATACTTGTGTTCGCCTTTTCGCGCGCGCGCCATACGGTCTCTACTGTATCACGCCCGCAGGTACCGTCGAATGGCAAGATAACTGGACAACGCACCGAGAGCTATGCCTGAGCCCATGACTATGAGGAAAAAGAGTAGGAATGAGCCCGTGTAATAGTCATAGATGTTGAAAGTGCCAAGGAATCGCTCTGTCGGCCCTCCAAGCCAAATGGTGATCGGATATAGAAGAAGTAGCACCACAAGGCCGCTCACTACACCATAGAGCACTCCAGCGACCATAAATGGACCTCTGACGTACCAACGGCCCGCGCCAACAATGTTCATGACTCCGATCTCGTCACGTGCTGTATATATCGCGAGTCGTATCGTGTTGAACGAGATGAGGACCGAGCAGAGCGCAAGAAGGAACGCTACGACAAACCCTACCCTTTCAGAGGTTTGGATTATATTCGTAAGACGATCAATTGCTGTCTTATTTTGCGAGAAGTTAATTTTGTCTATTGCGAGTCCTGCACCCTCCGCTGCTTCCTGCTTACTCGTAAGGAACGTGGCGATCGATTCGTACTGACTAGTTTCTTTTGCTCGTACTCCAAGACTCGCGCCGAGTGGATTATCTTCTAGTTCGTCCAGAGCTTGGATAGTGAGGCGATCGTTCTTGTGACGTTCGTAAAATGCAGCAAGTGCCTCTTCTGCGCTCATATAAGAAACAGACGCTACCTCGGGAAGAGCTTCAAGGGAGGTCCGTATCTCGTCTATGTTCTCTGCAGTTGCGTCAGGCAAGAAATATACTGTTACATCCACCTTCTCAGTTATTTGAGTGAGAGTGGCACTGAGTGCCGCTCCAAACATGACAACAGCTGCGAGAACGAAAAGCGTGATCGTCATGATAAGGACCGCGGCAAGCGATACGAAACCGTTTCGAATGAAGCCGATAAGGCCGTACCTTGCTACTCGTTTTGCATTTAACCAAGAACTCATATCAAAAGTATACAGTATTCGTTTTTATATTATGTACTTCCCCATCTTGTCGTCACGAACTATTCTTCCTTGATCAAGCGTCACGACGCGGCGACCAGCAGAATCCACGACACTTTTATTGTGCGTGGCGAGCAGAACGGTTGTTCCGAGGTCATTGATCTTCTTTAGGATCTCTACGACATCGTGTGTGTTGATCGGGTCGAGATTTCCCGTTGGTTCGTCGGCAATAAGCACGTCAGGTTGATTCACGATCGCGCGCGCGATCGCAATACGCTGCTGTTCCCCTCCTGAAAGCTGTGAAGGAAAGCTCCACATCTTGTCTGGAAGTCCTACGAGATCGAGGACGTGCGGGACGTCCGCCTCAATGTCTTCCTCGCTCTTTCCCGCGACTTCAAGCGCGAAGGCAATGTTCTCGTAGACTGTTTTTGTTGGGAGAAGGCGGAAATCTTGGAAAATTGTGCCTATCTTGCGACGCAATTGGCGCAGCTCCTGTTTAGAGAGCCCTTTTATCTCGCGGGAATCAAAGTAGACCGACCCTTCGGTCGGCGCGATCTCTGCAAATAGCATCTTGAGGAGCGTGGATTTTCCCGCACCGGAGTGACCAACTATCGAAACAAATTCTCCTGGCTCTACTTCTAGCGTAATCTCCGAGACTGATGGAGGATTTCTTCCATATACCTTTGTTACATTGTCGTAGAAAATCATATAAATAGCTGAAATTCAGCTTTCTAGGCACACAGAAACAGGTGCACGTGGGTTCTATTATACCGCGCTACCAGAATCGTCAAAACTTTTCTCCGCATCAATGAACGACTGAATATCCCCTTCAAGTACATTTTCGACATCCCGGCGTTCATGTTCCGTACGGTGATCCTTCACAAGCTGATATGGATGAAGAGTATATGAACGGATCTGACTTCCCCATTCTATCTTTGTGGATGCACCTGCTGAAAGTCCTCGGGCTTCTTTCTCCTGCGCTTCTTGTTTTAGTTGGAAGAGTTTTCCGCGGATCATCTCGAGCGCCTTCTCGCGATTCTGCGCCTGAGAGCGTTCACTCGTCACGTGCACAGAAAATCCGGTTGGTTTGTGTGTCATACGGACTGCCGTGTCGCGTTTGTTTACATTCTGCCCACCCGGTCCACCGGAACGCGCGACCGTAACTTCAATATCGGTGTCAGGAATATGCGCATCCCCTACATCGGGGAGTTTCGGCAACACCTCAACAAGAGAAAATGATGTTTGACGTTTGCCAGCGGAATTGAACGGTGACATGCGCACGAGTCGATGCACGCCCGCTTCACGTTTTAGTGCGCCGTATGCCCCACTTCCGATGACTTCAAACGAAACACTTCTATATCCACTCATACTGTTCTCGTTCCAAGAAAGAAGTGGTGTCGCCCAGCCGCGTGCTGAAGCGTATTTTTTGTACATCTCAAAAAGAATACGAGAGAAATCCTCCGCATCATCGCCGCCAGCGCCTGAGATGATGGATATGATCGCGTCACTTTTGTCGTACGCGCCAACGCCTGCAAGTTTTAACTTTAGGTCCTGATATTCCTTGAGAGTAGCCTGCGCTTTGTCCTTATCATTCCAAAAATCGGCCCCTCCCATTGCGGTTTCAATTTCGGCCATCCGCTTTGCAATCTCCTCCTTTTGCATCCCCGGCAGTATAACCTATACGACTGATTCGGTCGGTAACTCACGATTGAGGCGCGCGACGCGATACATCGCGTACATAAGTACGAGCACAGCCACGTACTGCGTCCACGCGAGCACTGTCCCCCACATAAAGTAATCAACGAAAATAGCGGTCGTTGGGAACGCGAGCTCCACGATCGTGGAAACGCTCGCACGTGTGTGCTTGAGACCGCGATAGTAGATCCAGAGTGCGACCATGCCGGTGGATAGTGCGATAAGAGCAAGAGTCCCGAGTTGTATCGGAGCAACTTCAGTTAAAGAGGGCGCGGCACCGAGCGCGTACACGAAGACAAGCGCGAGCGGCGCTGTGATGAGAAACCTAAGGCCCGTGATGAATGTATGTGAGTGATTGAGGAGTAGGTACCGCGAGAATGCCGTGGAAGAACCCCACGCAATCGCGGCAGCTAGTGCAAACAATGCTGCGACAACATACGCACCCCCTTCTCCCATATTCACGATGCCGTACGGGAACGTGACAAAGTATCCTGCAAGAAGCGCGAGTGCTGCCCACACAATATAGTGTTTCGTAATTTTCTCTTTCAATAGCACTCGAGCTGCGAGCATGGCGAATATCGGCTGCAACTTTTGAATAAGAAAGACAACCGAGAAAGCAATGAAGCCTGTCTTAAGAAGTGCGGTTGTGAAAAAGAGTGTCCCCAAGACTCCCGAAAGAAGTGCGACAATCCCCATGACTCCCCACTCCTTTCGCGTCAGTGTTTCTTTCTTCCACGCCTTCCACAAAAATGGCGCGATGATGATGAGTCCAATTAAATGTTCAAGGAATACGATCGTGATCGGAGGCAAACCAAACAGTGAGCGGCGGAGAATCCCGTCGAGTGCCCACAGTATTGCTGCAACGAAGATGAGAAACGGACCCGCAGTAATAAGTCTTTGCATACAGATAGTAATTAAATAGTAAAAAAATAAACCCCGCTTCTTCGGGGGTTAAGACAGCGCCGCAACGAAGCAGCTCTGTTTTTCCTTCTTTCATCCCGACTGTACGGTCGGCACTGGAATTAAACCAGTTCATGCATTCGCTTTCGCGAGTGCTCGTGGGCTATACCACCGGTCATGACTTACACAAAACCCCGAAGGAACAGGGATAGTATACCTCCGTTTACACTGCGAGCCACACCGGACTTCAGGACTGACGGGGCGCAGTGTAAACGTTGAGAATCAGAGCTTGCAAGGAACTTTCTTGCCAGTATCGGGATCTTTCAACAATGAGTAATGTACGGGATCATTCTTTCCACATGCGCGATAGAGGCTGGAGGTAGCTGCGAGAACATTTATCTTTATGCCGCCGATGGTGTCCTTCTGCTTATTCGAGTGATTAATACACTCCGTTGTGGTGCCGATCACCTCACAGATGACGACGTCAAATGCTTTTCCTACTTCGTGGGGAGAAGTTCCAGGTTTGTTAACGCCCCCGCCGAGCCCGTGAAGAGCAAACTCATTGTCGACTTGGGTTTTAAGTTCCGTACAAACGATATTTGCTGGATCAGCGTTCTTAAGCTCATTTTTCTTCTGATTGATTTCATACAAATGCGCTTGATACGCGCTTGGTCGGTACCCGGACGTAACGGTGAAGGTCGTCGTCGTACTAACACCAAGTATTACCTGCCTGAATTTTTCGATTGCAGTCAGTAACTCTGCCTGAACTCTGGAAGGATCTAGATCAACAGGCGGGTTCGCTGGATTCGCGTGTACTTGATTGTTGAAATCCACTGCCAAGCCTGGCGTCGGTGGCGGATACTGTGCCTCAAGATCCTCGAGGCTCGTCAGACCTGCGATTACTTTTCCAGCTTTTGTTTTACATTCATTAGGCAGCGTAACTGTAATAGTCACAGTTGTGACCCCCGAGTTCAGTGAAGCATCTTTAGCATGATACGTGAACGTATCGTTGCCGGTAAAACCTTCAGTCGGTGTGTAAGTGAACGAACCGTTAGCCTTTAATACGAGAACTCCGTTCGTTGGCTCTGTATCTACTACAGCTTTTAAAGAATCCCCATCTGGATCGCTGTCATTGAGAAGAACACCTGGTGTAGGCACTGTGAGCTTTTTATTTTGTGTCGCCTCGTACGTATCTGCTGTCGCTGTCGGTGACCTGTTTCCCAGAGTGGCATTCACCGTAATTGTTACGGTGGTATCTTCTGAATTCAGCTCGCCGTCACTCACACTGTAGGTAAATGTATCAATACCGGTAAAACCAGTTTTTGGCTTGTAGCTGAAAGAACCGTCACCATTAAATGTGAGGGTTCCATTCGCAGTTCCTGACTCCAGAGTTGCGCTCAAAGATTCACTTTCTGGGTCAGAATCATTTGAGAGAACGCCGGGAGCGCTCACATCCAACTTCTTACCCTTCTGAACTTCATATGTGTCCCCTGTCGCAGTTGGCGGTTGGTTTACAATCCCACAATCACCCGATGCCAAGAAACTGTAGGTCGCGAATGAAGCGTCGTAATAATAACCTTCAATCTGATCCGTATCGTTAATATTCTGAGGGTACGTGCGAATATCTGCTTCTGATGAAGCATCCAACTTTATAAAACTTCCATCGGGATTCCGGACGAAACCGCCATAGTGGTCCGAGGAATCTCGATAATCTCCTACAATTTTGCCTGCCTCATTAATGTCTTGACCGAAAGTCTCAACGCTGCCGGGCACGTTGAATGTCACAAAACTTCCGTCCGGATTCCGGAGGAACCCGTGAGCTCCAGAGAAATTAAGATAATATCCTGCGATCTGCCCCGCCTCGTTAATACCTCGAGCATATGTAGCAGTGCTTCCTGGGACATCAATCGTCACGAAACTTCCGTCCGGATTTCGGAGGAAACCATGATATATCGAGGCATCATCGCGATACCATCCGATAACCTGCCCGGCGTCGTTTATGTCGTACGGTACGGTAAGGTTGTTTGGTGTCCCGTCAAACGTAACAATACTTCCGTTAGCATTTCGCAGAAAACCGTGTGACCAAGCAGAGGAAGAATCATAGTAGGTTCCAGCAATCTGTCCTGTATTGCTAATGGCTACAGGATATGTCTCAGAACTTCCTGGCACATCGAACGACGCATTCCCGATGAAACCATGGCGCCCAGCGGAGGTGGAAATGTCATCGTCATCATACCAACCGGCGATTTGTCCATTATCGTTGATGGCTAGTGCTTCAGCGTTGACACTGCCGGGTAGGTTAAGTGTCACCAAACTCCCGTTCGCATTTCGCAAAAAAGCGTAATGGACGTCGGAATCACTATAAAAACCGACTGTCTGTCCACTATTATTTAGGTCTTTAGAGTAGGTCTCAGCGCTCCCAGGAAAACCATACGTTGAAAGAGTACACTCCTCCGCAAAAGCGTGAGGATTCGGTATAAAAGCGCCAAACATAAGCAATACCTGTAAGCTACAGACAATCGCGGCGATTCTTTTTGCTCTCATGAATAGTTACGAATTAATAATAAGTAAATTGACGTATGTATAGTATAGCCTCTTTTCTGCATAAATGATTAATGACTATGCAGAGCACCGAAGGGATCGGTTCTATAGCCCGGCCTATAGAGATGCAATTCTTATCTATTACCACCTAGAAACGCCTGAATCGCAGTGAATATATTTGCGAAATTTCCTTCAGGAAGCACCGAGGACTGCCGGCGTAATGTAGGAATTGGTTTTATTGATTTAATGGTGAAGGTCTCGCTGTTTGCGCTTGCAAGAATGGTGGCATCAGCCGCATCGGGAGAACAATATCCGAAGCATGCATTTGAAGGCGTGTACACGTTCACCCGAACGTAGAAGGATGTATTTCCGTCCTCGATCGCCTTTCGTAATCCTGTGCATCCACCATCGATCGCATCGGAGAAACTTCCATTGCAATTCTTTTGCACATCTATTGAAGCGACCGTACCGTTTCCATTTACTTTCTGTGACTTATGGACTCTGCCGTTTGAATCCACTAATTCGACATATGTGCCTGCCCCACGTGGCATATTCTTTACACTCCATGTCGTAACAATTGTGTTTGCGTTCCTTAAGCTATGTCGTGCGTTTGGAGATTTCACAGTGATTGTGGGCTTTGTTACAGATTCAACGATCACCCTCACCGAAACCGAGCATAGCGCATTGGACCTGCCTGCCGATATTCCCCCATCTACGATTTGAAACGTTTCGGTAAACGGCTCCTTCCCTGTGGAAGCAGTCCATTTCATTGATCCGCTCGGCGCAATCTCAACTAGTCCGCCTGCTTTCACGATTTGATTCATGACTGGGTTCGTAATATTTTTTGTCATCCACGAAAGCGTGTAGGTTTCTCCAGGCTTCACTGCGGTTTTATTCGCACGTATAGAGCAGCTTACCCCTGAGCCTGTGTCTTGCACCTTTTCATACAGCCGAAATGGCGCGCTTTCCCCGATTGCGAGAATTGGACCATCCTTTCCGTTTGGTTCCCCCGCTCCTACAATCCTTACGATGGCTTGATACGTACCTGGGGCAATATCGTAGCCCGGCGTGCGAACAAATGAATCGCTTATGCTTTTTATTTGAAGTTGATCGCCCAAATTTTCAACCTCGGAACAACTGCCTTCATCAGGGAACGCGAACTCTTTACCTGAAGTCACATTTTCTTGCAGCGTGATGCAAGCTCTACTGCCCACAGGAAGATTCGAAGGAATTACCCAGCTGACAGTAATCAATTCTCCGTATGCATATGCCGCTCCAGAAGAAGGGGCGGTAACTTGTATGGATTGAGGGTTGCCCCCTGGAGTGCTGTTTCCTCCAATTATGTGGCGACCATTGGAGACAAGGTCCCCGGGACCAAAAGATGTGAGAGATAGGCCAGATGCTGTGTCTACTGCGCGAAACCCTTCATTTGAATCGATAGACGCATGTACAACTTTTCCGATTATCGCTCCTTCTGCAACTGAGGGAATATCAACAAGAACATCAACGCTTTGTTGAGTATCTTTAGGAATATAAAAATTTAGTCCCGTAAATGTGGCGGTCGCCTGGGTCTGCGATCCCGCAGGTACTACAAGGTACGCTGTTCGTGTCTCGCCCACGCCTGATTGGGTTTTATATCGTAGGGATACAGAGGAAACCGACTGAACTCCATCTCTTGGAATCTTCACTTTGAGCTCTTGGACAAAATAGTTCGTGTTTCGCGCAATAAATTCGAATTTCCCGACTGGATTAAGAGAAGACCCGGGAATAAGTGTGGAGCTAAGCGGATCCGCACTACTGACTCTTGCTGAGAGTGAGCCGCTACCAATTGTGATTGTCTGGAGCACTACATCTGAGCCGATAGTAACAGGTTGCGCTGAAATAACACCCGCACCGCCAGTTGAGTCATCAAGCGTTGCTATGAATGCTCCGGCACTCGCACTAGACTTGATGGTACCAATAAGATCAATGGTTTTTATATTCCCAGCTGGAATCGTATAGCTGACAGAAAATATATTGTCCCCTTCTTCATTTGCGCTACCGACTGGAGAGACTTTCGTTGAACCGAGTTGGGTGCCCGTTGCTGCGTCCACAATACGTAAGTTCGTGATTGCAGTAGCTTCTGTCACAGAGAGGTTAATTGCTATCGTGTTGATATTTATATTTTCTGCGGAACCTGCGCTGAGGGTGAAAGACCCGAGTTTTGTGTTGGCAACGCCAGCAACCATTGTCTGATTACTGAAGCCCGTATACTTCGCGGCTATGAGGCCTGGTGTTTGTGCCAACGTTACCAATGGAGAGCCTAAAAAAAGGGCCGCAATTACGAGGACGCTTGCTTTGTTACACATGAGGAGTGAGTACTAAGGGTTAGTAAGTACACTAAATAATTGCATGATTCTTGACCTTTTTTGCGCCCGTTTGTCGCTTTACGGGGATAACTCTATCCCCCATGGTACGATTTCGTTTATGGAAGACGTCGGAGGAAAGAGGGTTGAGAACATCTCCGAATTGCGAGAGAAGCGAACTTTACTACAACAACTTGATCAGGCATCACGAGCACTAGCTCTCGCCTCCTCAGGAAATGGAATGAGAGGTCAGCCTAATGCTGAACAACGCGTTGATCTCGCTAACGCGAGCAGTCATATCGAAAAAGTGCGCGCAGATATCAGTTCGCGCCCTCTCGAAAAGACAGATAGTCCGTCGATTGCGACTACTATGATGTTCATTAAAGCAGGTCTTGCTTCGTACCTATCCGACGAACAGTTCATACAAATCTTTGGTACCGATAACCTGGCTTAAAACCGGAGCCACCACGCTCCTTGGAAACCCTCAGTTTTCCAACGCTCGCTATCGCTCGCTGCCTTCCGACACGGGGAAACAAATGTTTCCCCGACCCCCTTCTCGCGAGGTGTCTCCTCGTTACATTTCATTACACTCGGAGCCACCTCGCGGGATTGAACCGCGGACCCCGTCTTTACGAAAGACGTGCTCTACCAACTGAGCTAAGGTGGCGTTACGGCACACTATAACTGTCTTAAGCTACTTTCTCAACGCTTTGCGTCGTTTGAAACGCCCGTAAATCTCTGCGATTACCACCCCACCTATTGCTCCGACCGCGTTGAATACTAGGTCTAGTGAAGTATTAATGTAACCTCCGACACCTGTCGAGGTAGAGTAGATGACTGCGATAAATTCTACGATCTCATTTAAGGTCCCCATTCCCATCGCGACACAGACAGATATCACCCCCACCCAGAAAGGACGGATCACCTTTGGTACATCCCGGAGAAATAGGTGCCGAACCAACACAGCAGTAACTCCGAAACCGAACGCATGGACTATCTGATCAAATTTAAGGATCGTAAATTCACCCCCATCGGTAAAGATTGGGAGCACCACATACGCGTAGAGCGCCTCCCCATCTATTTTTAATCCTCCACCAAGCATGTGGACTAAGCCCCATACCGAGAGAAGCCACAAAAGCCATATGGGTAGATGGGATACTTTGAATGTCGCGCAAATGAATATCGTGAAAAATAGAAGAATGGCAATGTACCAGAGAAATTCATAATTTCCTGCGCGAACGAAGAAAAGACCTGCAAGACTCACGTAGGCAAGCGTGAAGATCAGAATGATCCAGTGATGTTTGTTTAACGCCATGGTTAATCAATTGTATACGATATCTTTCCCGTGAGCCGATGTCCGGGAAAGAACCCCTGGGAAACCCACGGTTTTCCCAATCCTGCCTCTCGGCAGGCCTTCTTCCACGGGGAAACTACAGTTTCCCCGACCCCCTTCGTGTTCAATCCCGAAAGAGTTGTCTCATGATAAATCATGAGCCGATGTCCGGGATTGAACCGGAGACCTCGTCATTACCAATGACGTGCTCTACCAACTGAGCTACATCGGCGCTATTGTCCGAGGATGATAGCACAGAGGCCCTCCCCTACGGAAATACCACGTATTCACGCAGTGTCTCAATATCCGGTGCGATAGCAGCTTCCGTAATGTCTTCGGGGGCTATAGTCGCATTTTTAAAAACCTGTCTCTCTAATTCATGTGCGGCTTCCGCGAGTTTTTCAAACCCCTCATCTGTTTCGTAGTACGGTCGTTTCATCCTCGTGTCTTGGTACCGAGCCTTCCCTTCCGCGAGTCGGCCTCTAAGTGACAGAACACCGTGCGGTCCCACTCTTGTATCAGCATACTCGGCTATCTTTTGCTCGAGATCATCACCAGAAACTATTCTCCCGATATTTGAGTATCCAATATTTGAAAGCAGCTTAATGACGCGTTCCGGCAAACCAATCTCTTTTGCAATTTTAGCGGTTGCTGTGTGATGATCGGAACTATACTTTTTTACAAATTCTCTCTTGACTAGCTCCCAATGAGAGAGACCTTCGGGTTCGGTAGAATCCGGAAAATATTTGAGGTCTGATTTGATGATGTTCCCCATATCATGAAAGAGGCACGCAAGAATGATCGACTTACTATCGAGTGATTTTTCGTAGCTCTCACATACCATCTTTGCGACCGCCGCAACGCGTAGCTGATGCAATTGCAGCATGGGCATTATTTGGTACGCAGTGTAAAAATCCTGTGGGGTTTTCATCTAGGGATTCTACTCTTTTTTTTCCTTTTTTTGAACCATCATCAGCATCTGGTCACCATACCCAGGCGGCTCAATATCCTTCCATCTTTCAATGAAATCTTTTTTGTCGACTCTGTATCCTTCACCATGCCATGGGTCGTTTAGCACTACGGTGCTCGTGGTAACGCTCGTCACGAGCGCATAGTGCGGATCCCCTCCCTTTTCGATATATCCCACGAT
This sequence comes from uncultured Candidatus Saccharibacteria bacterium, assembly GCA_964399865.1. Taxonomy (GTDB): domain Bacteria; phylum Patescibacteriota; class Minisyncoccia; order Phycocordibacterales; family UBA2100; genus UBA10103. Next base: position 399,030 of record CAYNRJ010000001.1, read on the forward strand.
CACGAGACCCTTGCCAAGCGCATCTCTTATCTCATTCCACTCTGCATGATTTTTATAGGAAGCAGTAAGACCGCGGCGAGAAAAGAATGCCTGAAGCGCTTCTACACGAGTCCCTGTCAGATCACTCGTCTTAAGTTCTGCTGCAATTTCGGATTGAGCTGCACGCTCTCCAAAATGCGTGAGCACCATCTGTGCCACTGCTGGAGCGCAGAAATATTCGGTCTCTTGTCGTACATATGAGGAATTCATATGTACTCATTATATATACTGCGCGGTCGAAGGGATTTTCCTTCGCCTCTCCCCTCGCCGTCGCTCGGGTCGGTCTAGGCACCGCCTCGCGATTTTGCCTGCTGGCAAAATATCGCTCCGGCGTTCAAATCCCTTCCGCGAGTAAAGCAGTTCACTCGCTCTGACCGACTCCATAACGCAAAATCGGATGCCGATTTGGCATCCGATTTTGACGTTGGCGCGGTCGAAGGGATTTGAACCCTCGATCTTCCCCGTGACAGGGGGATGTGTTAACCGGGCTACACCACGACCGCATCTCTACAAACGGGCGCATTCTAGCAGAATATTCTCTCCCTGTCTTGGTGCCGGGGGACGGAATTGAACCGTCGACCTTAGCTTTATGAATGCTATGCTCTAACCAACTGAGCTACCCCGGCGGTTTGCCTACGATACCAGGTTATCCCTGCGTCCTCAACACTTGAGCGCACTCCAATTACAGAGCACGCTATAATTACGTCATGGGGAATTTTTGGAATCTTGTGCTCACCATCAATTCAGTACTCTTGGCTGCCGCGACTGTTTTCCTCGTTTACTCAACGGGGATGATGCTTATCTTCCTAGAGTGGCAACGATTCGTTGTCGCCGTTGTGACTTTCATCGTACTCGTAGGTATAGAACTCGCAATCGCGGGGGTTCTACATAATTAAAACTTGTTGCGGGGGCGGGAATTTTCACAACTCTCGGCTCGCCGCCGCTCACCTCGGTCGCGAACCCCGCCTCGCGATTTTGCCTACTGGCAAAATATCGCTCCGGCCTGCAATTCCCGACGCGAAGTGTGCAGACACTTCGCTCCCCCGCTCAAGTAGCGAATAGAGAAAAATCCCGACAAGCGGGATTTTTCTCTATTCGTGTTGCGGGGGCGGGAATTGCACCCGCGACCTTCAGGTTATGAGCCTGACGAGCTACTACTGCTCCACCCCGCTGCGGGATAATGTACTACAAAAGTGGCGCTACGTACACCGCTTTAATGGACGTATCCGAATTCTTTCAGCACTTCTGTGTAGAGTCCGATAACGCGACGCGCTTCGCGTGATGTTAGCGTATGCGCCGAACCATCGTGCGCAATGCGATTACGGATCTTGTGCGCCTCCCACGCAAGATCGATCGTATTAAAGTTCGCCCGATCCACTTGTTTCATCTTATCTGCCATCGTCTCCCCTTTGTACCCTTGCACATCGAGTAGTTCATTGAGAAGAATATCGGCCTCAAGTATGGCTATGCGCCAATCATGCTCTGCATCGGAGCGAGAATGTTCGAGAATTTTTGCCCAGCGAAGCTGTGTTTTAGAAACATCTTTTGCTTCCACTGGTCTTTGTACTGCGCGAAATGCTGCCTCTTCTTTTCTACGAAGAAGCATCACTCGAACCAAGCAGTACACCGAGACCATTAGGAATGGGAGCGACAAGAGAAGCGAAATGAGTACGAAGACGGACCAACCTTGGACTAACATGTCATACGCACCATCACTAGATACGCGCTGAAGGAGATCAGAAAAGCCGCCCGGATACACCGGTTGCGCAAGTTCTCCTAGGTCGAGAGTCGTAGTTCCTACGCTAGGGTCTGCGGTTCCGGCGACCGTAGCGACCATTCCTGGTATCCACTTGAAAAGGATCTCACCAAGAAAATCTAGTCCGTATCCAAAGGAATCCGGTATCGTCGGATCTGGTTGCATTCGATTAGTATATCAAGTTAGCGACGCTCAATGTCCTTACCTATCTCGAACAGTGTATTCTCCCCTCTCATCGGAGCGATGAGCTGGAAACCTACAGGCAATTTCTTTCCATCCCGCTCTACAGTGCCCGCTGGGACGGAGATCGCAGGCACGCCTGCAAGGTTTGCGGTCACACTGAAAATATCCTCCGCATACATCGCGAGCGGATCATTTGCCTTCTCTCCAATTTTGAATGCAGGACCAGGAGAAGTTGGAAGTGCGATCGCATCCACACTCTTAAAGGCCGTATTGAAATCCGATCTGATGAGCTCACGTACAGTACGAGCTTTGCGATAGTACGCATCTGAGTAGCCAGATGAAAGTACGAATGTGCCAATGAGAATTCGACGACGAACTTCCCTTCCGAATCCTACGCCTCGAGTTTTTGTGTATACATCTTGGATGGCTTCTGCCGGGACAGATAATCCGTATCGAATACCGTCATATCTCGCAAGATTTGTTGAAACTTCTGCGGGACAAATGACGTAGTACACAGGAAGAGAGAACGGCAGGTTCGGCATCTCAATGTCTTGTATTTCGTACCCAGCACTCTTTAGATCCTCTAATGTCTTTTCGAAAATCTTGAGTACTTCTGGTTCAACGCCTGCCTTAAGAAATTCTCGTGGCACTCCGATTTTCTTTCCCGTTCCAGTCAGTTGATAGTCGGCTATTGAGGTACTATCGTTCGAGTCATGCCCGCGTATTGCCTCAAACAATATCTTCGCATCCTCCACGGTCTTAGTAAGTGGTCCTATCTGATCAAGAGACGAGCCCATCGGCATTAGTCCGAATCGAGATACAGAACCATACGTAGTCTTGAGACCAGCGATACCACAATGTGATGCGGGTTGTCTGATAGAACCTCCCGTATCAGATCCGAGGGCAGCGAGCGCCATATTGCCGGCAACAGCCGCTGCTGACCCGCCGGATGACCCTCCCGGCACACGCGATGGGTCTATCGGATTACGAGTTGGACCAAACGCTGAATTCTCCGTGGAACTTCCCATCGCCATTTCATCCATGTTAGTTCTGCCGAGAAAGACAGCGCCCTCGGCCTTCAATTTCTTTGTGACCGTTGCATCATATGAGGCTCTGTAATTCTCCAATATTTTAGAAGCTGAGCTTGCGATGCGTCCTTCAATAAGAATATTGTCCTTCATTGCAATGGGAATCCCGGTAAGAGGCTTCTGTTCACCACGAGCTATCATTTCATCAGCTCTTTTTGCCTCTTCTCGCGCAGAGTCTGCCCACACTTCAAGGTAGGCGTGAATTTCTTTATCCTTTTCTTCAATAGCAGCTAAATACGCGTTCGTGAGGTCGAGCGCAGAATACTCTTTAGCATCGAGTGCCTTTCGTGCTGCAGCAATTGTTAAAGTTCCAAGGTCCATGCTATTTCTTTCTTGAAATTACCTGCTTCACTGCAATTCGATCCCCTTCTCGGGCCGGAGCTGCGGAAAGAAGCGTTTCCGTATGAATACCACTCTCATGAGGGTTTTCATCCGCACGCATTACATTATGCAATTCTGGCGTAATTGAGACCTTGCTTGTATCAGCTTTTTGAATTGTTTCCACAAACCGAATAACATCCGGGATTTCCCGCTCTAGTTTCGCAAGCTCCTCGTCCGATACTTCGAGCCGTGCAAGCCGCGCGAGCCCTTTGATGTCTACTTCCACCTTATTCATCGCCCTATCATACGGAGAAATTCGTCTTCTGCCAGTACTGTTACGCCCAGCTTCTCGGCCTTATCTAGTTTCGATCCTGCGCTTTCCCCTGCAACCACGTATGAGGTCTTCTTGGAGACAGACTCGGAAACATCGCCACCAAGAGCGCGAATTTTCTCTTTCGCCTCATCGCGAGACATACTCTCTATACTCCCCGTGAGGACAAACGTTTTTCCGGCGAGTTTTCCTCCCGATACCTTTGCGTACAGAGGATTCGAGATCGTGAGAACTTTTTTGAGTTCGGAAATCAGTTCCTGATGCCGCTTTAAGGAAAACCATTCGACAATATCGTGAGCCACGATCGGTCCAATGCCTTCGCTCGACATCAACTCCTCTTCGCTAGCCTTGGCAAGCGCGTCTACGTCGCGATACTTTTTCGCGAGAAGTATTGCTGTCTCCTCTCCTACCTGTGGGATGGACAGCCCAACGATAAGTCGTGCGAATTCTGCATGTCGCGCTTTTTGTATGCTTGCCACGGCTTTCTTTGCGGAGATTTCTGCAAATCCCTCGAGTGTAAGAAAATCCCCCTCAGTGAGCGTAAATATCTCGTTGTAGTGCTGTATCAATCCCCTCTCGAGAAGCATGTCCACACGCTCCTTTCCTAAACCTTCGATATCGAGCGCGTGCTTTCCCACGAAGTTATGGAATCTCCTACGAACAACGGCAAAGGAATCTTTGTTAACGCATCGCCACGCGGCTGTGCCTGGTACGCGCTCGATCCGTCCATCACCCCCGCACTCTTCTACTTTGGTAGGCCATTTGTACGGCTTTGAGTTCTTTGGTCGGAGACCAAGTACCACTTCAACAATATCCGGAATCACATCCCCTGCTTTTTGCAGGACGACGGTATCGCCTATGCGCACATCGAGACGGTTTATCTCATCTTCGTTGTGAAGAGTCGCACGGGAAACGATCGTACCTGCAACGGATACGGGACGTAAGTGTGCGACGGGTGTTAAGACTCCTGTGCGTCCTACTTGAAGCACGATATCTTCGAGGACCGTGGTAACTTGCTCGGCCGGGAATTTGAACGCGATCGCAAACCGTGGGGCTTTTCCGGTATACCCAAGCATATCTTGGTATCGTTTCTCATTTACTTTCACGACAACGCCGTCGAGCCAGTACTCTTGATGACGTCCCTTCTTTTTCCACGCGTCCCAAAAGTGGATCGCCTCTTCTATTGTTTCCGCTTTTACATGGTTCGGATTCACCTTGAATCCGAGTTCGCGCATGTACTCGAGTTCTTCTCCCTGTGTCTTCGGGAAATTCTCACTTGTCTTTGCTACTTCGTAGATAAACACATTCAGTTTGCGAGATGCCGCTATGGCAGGATCAAGTTGTCTGATGGATCCGGCTGCAGCATTCCGCGGATTCGCAAACGGAGGTTCTTCCTCTTTTGCCCGTTGCCGATTCAATTCTTCCAAGCCTTTTGTACTCATCCATACCTCGCCTTCCACTATGATATCTATAGGACGCGAAAGAGAGAGTGGCACAGATTCGATCGTCCTCACATTGTGTGTTACGTCTTCGCCAACGAGCCCGTCACCGCGCGTCGCGGCGGTTTTTAATATTCCTTTCTCATACTCAAGGACTATCTTAAGGCCATCGATCTTTAATTCGCATACATACGTAGGGCGCGCGTTTGAATCCTGTGTCTTAAGGACTTTTTTTACACGCGCATCAAATTCACGCATTTCTTCCGGAGAAAATGCATCATTAAAAGACCACTGAGTCACTTTGTGAGGAACTTTCTTAAATCCCGGAAGGGGCTTCCCTGCTACACGCTGCGACGGAGAGTCGGGTGCGATTATTTCCGGATATTCCTTTTCGATCTCCGTTAATTCATGTTTTAGAGAATCGAGAGCCTGTTGTGATATCTCATCCCTATCGTACACATGGTACGCAATACGATATTGATTGATCGTTTTCTTTAGTTTCTCGTACCTATCATTAGCCTCTTTCGGGATCTGCCTTGCCATAGGCACTACTCTAGCATCACCGAGGTAATCAAAAAACGTTAGTAGCTGATCTCAACAGAGCGTTGGAGAGTGCGAGGATTTGTCGCTACAGCAGCACAGGTGGTGCTAAATCCGTCAGCATGAACGACAGTTCGTATAGGACCAGTTACTGGATTACCAGTTCGCGATTTACTGACAGTCACATCAGCGCAATAGCCATTTGGCTCAATTTGGAAGAGGATGGTATATGGATACGACGTGGAATGACCCGATGTAACAAGGTCCTCGTCGTCACATGTTGGGTCAATTGGAGGAGTGGTGGTGGCGAAATAATTATGACGAGCATCCCAATAGAGCGCACACTCGGCCGCAGTGTCCGCAGCATAAAACGCAAATTGTGAATCACGCCCAATCGATGAAAGCATGAGCTCCTTTTGAGCAATTCCGAAAACCGAAGTACCTAGCGCAAGGACAATAGACGCCACAAGAGCTGAAAGAAGGAGTGTAAATCCCCTCTTATCGGCTTTTGGCCACCGAATATTATTATGTAGAAAATGAATGAAATATTTTTTCATACTCATGTACCACTTCCATCTTCTACCCATCGATAGAGATTCTCAGAGATGGTAAATGATCGAACCTGGAAAGATCCCGATTGCCAGGAAACCGTGACGGAAACTCTCACTTCATCGGTACCCGCTCCTACGAACTGTGCTGAGACAGAACGCGTGAACCTTGTATTCGTCCAACCTTGGCCATTTCCGCAATTACTCGTAGGCCACGGACAGCTTGGACGATACCCATACAGGTTTCCGTCTGTCTGAAGTGGTGGACACACTCCCGAGGGGCAAGAATGCATGCTGTCGTCACGAGTATCCACGACGAATGCAGCGCCGTTCGTCGAAGGAACACCTGTCAGAAGATCAATCGACGCCCCAAGAGCATTCTGGAGAATATTTCCATCACGGACATGGCGTACAGTTTCCACCGCTTCTTGTGCGAGGTGGAATGCAGTAACTTGGTCGCGCGCATAGTACGCGGTCGCAAGACTTCGTGCGGTGAGTGTCATCGCTGAGGCGACTGCGGTGGTTAGAAGCGTTATGGCAACGAGAGTTTCTATCAAGGTAAACCCTCGTGCGCTCTGTCGTAGTACTAGTGTTTTTTTCATAGGTCCAATATTCGCTGCACAGCAGTCGCCTGAATATGAAATGTGGTTGTTGTTTTTACTTTCTCCGCCCCCGCTGTTCCCTTTAGTTCGATAACCACTTTCGGCTGTACAGAATCCCCCCGATCTTCTGCACCTACAACATAGAACGTCATACTTTCGACAGCTACGGTAGGAGCAGTGACTGCAAAAGAGTGCGCGCCACTGTCTTCCGATTTATAAATACGCTGTGTAACTGCGTCATAGGCGTATACCCATTGATCCTGGTCGTCATTCGGATTACCCCCGAATGGCTCGAACGCGAGTACCACATCCCCCGCGACATCGCAGTCGTCTGCAGTCGCATACTCTCCAGGACCGCAATGATAATTGCTACCCATGCGTATCGCACGGACCATACTATCGAGCGTAACGTTTAGGTTATTCATAACAGAGTGAAGAGCCTGTGTTTTTCTGTTGGCGTCCACAAGTGACAGAAGCGCAGCAACTGAAATAAGCATCACCACAGCAAAAAGAGCTGAGGCAACGATCATCTCGACAAGAGTAAATCCTGCTTCACCTGTTTTCTTCTTTTTCTCTTCGGTAGATTTCATAAGACTACTCAACAGCTATTTGACCCGTAGCTTCAATGATAACGCTCACCTGATCATCTCTGGGAGATTCTAGAACGATTCGTGCGCGCTCATATAGCGACCCAGGGCTTATGATCCCAGAATTTCCATTCACGCTTATATATGCGTCAGGCTCGGGCCGCTGAAACAGTATGCTCACCGTATTTAGTCCACATACTTCGGCTCCGCCTCCTGAAGGAGTGCCACATATATCTTGTATATGGAAACCGCGCTGCATAGTGGTCGACTGAAGCAGCTCGCCGTGAGCTGCCTCATATAGTCCGTTTTCTGAACCTGCAGGATAAATATCCGCGAACATCACGTAGGATGTTGGGCTACTTCTGTTGAAATAGACTCCGTACCCTGTGTCGTAATCACCCGCCCCAAATCGCCTAACTGCTGTTCCATATACCTGCGCTTCGCGAATGGAAAGACCAACATCATAGGCCATGTTCTTGAGTAGGATCGCGCCACCAAAGCGCGTATTATTTGCAAGAACTAAACCCGAAATCAGAACTAGGATCCCTGTAACAACGAGAAGCTCTATGAGAGTAAATCCTCGTGTATGCGATACGACATTCCTATCTGTGATTGGATATTGGAATTTCATAGATTGCTTTGTCTTCTCATATTCCGTAGACAATACTCAGTATTGTCAGAGGGAACCCGTACATGTGCGCGAACCAAACTAAGAAACATGAGCCAATTAGATACGGCCCGAAGGGTATCTCGCTCTTCATTGTAAGCGGAGAAGAGTTCGATGAACCTTCGTTTCCCTCATCGTGTGGAGAACTGAGGAGCCTCCTTCTGAATCGAGTGAAGGACTCTGAAGAAAAATACATCAAGGGGACGGAGATGAGTGCGCCTATAACAAACGAGAGGAAAAGCGCCGTAAGTCCCCCTTCAATTCCTAGAAGCCATCCGATTGAAAGAGTCAGTTTTGAGTCCCCCAGTCCCATCCATCTCCCCTTTGAGACGAGCCACAGCGCAAAAAGCGGAAGCGCTGCTATTGGGCCAGCAATAAACGCGGCTATAACAGACGTGTCCGTAACGACTGCGCCAATTATTGCGGCTGAAAGAGTAAGGATTCCGAGAATGAACGCCCACGGGTCTGGAATTATCGTCGTACGAAGGTCATGCAATGCGATCGCGATGAAAAGCGCGACAATAGGGAGGGCAAGGATCTTGAACGGTAGCGTGATGGATGCAAGAGCTACCCCGATGAAAAGGAGCGCGGTAACTCCTTCAACGAGAGGATACTGAGCGGATATAGAACTGCTGCAATACCTACAACGACCTTTTAAGATAATCCAAGACAGGACTGGAAGAAGGTCGTACCACTGTAGAGTAGTACCACAGGAAGGACATGCGCTCCGTCCCCCAAGCGATTTCTCGCCATGTCTCAAAATGAGGACATTAAGGAAACTTCCTATAATTAGGCCAAAACATCCAAAAACGAGCGGGAGCATTGAAGAGTAGTATAACGCAAGAAGCGCCCGTTGGGCGCTTCTTGACTCGAAAAAACCGATAACACTTACGGAGCGACGCAATAGACTACTTCAGTTGCAAGACCTGCGTTTGCGTTACAGTTCGTAGCGCCTCCGTTGATCGTAATTGCCTGAGCTGTGTCGTTGTCGTTCGAAAGTGCGCTTGTCTGTCCGGCACCTTCAAGGATTGCTCCTAGGTAGTAGCCAGTACCGCTTCCTGTCTGTACGTAGCCGTATGCTGCAGTACCACCGCTTGGATCAGCTGGAAGAACTGATATATATCCTGGGGTAACAACAGATGCGACGTTGAGAGCTGCTGGGTATGCATTAGATGCATCGTATGCAAGCTCGAGCGCCAACTGAAGCTGCTTAATATCGGAAACACGACGTGCGTCCCTACCTTTCTTACGAGCACTGTTAAGAGATGCGAGCACGATAGACGAAAGAATGCCGATAATTGCAACGACGACAAGAAGTTCGATGAGGGTAAAGCCCCTCGAACCACTTACCTCAAGACCGCGTTTAGGAAAAAGTGACATGAAAATCTTAGTTAATAGGATAAATTAATAAATGTACGAGTATCCCCGTGTCGTGTAATTGTACTCTCTCTTTAAGGGAGTGTGACCACTCGTGTGGATAACGTGAAGCCCAAAAAACCCCTAAATTTAAGGTTTTACGTCGTAACAAGTCTCCGTTCCACCGGGTTGGGCAGTACCGGGGGTCGAATCGCACGTAGAACCTGCAGATAATCCGCTGAATTCGGGGATACCGCCCGTACAAGTTGCCGCTACATCCGCATCAGCATCATTTGCAAGCGCAGGGTGTGTTGTAAGTTCTAGCGTCGCACCGAGATGGTACGACGAACAATTTGTCGCTGTACCGTTAGCGGCGTAGGAATAATTCGCACCTGTTGAAGGATCTTTCGGGAGCGTAGAGATGAAGCCATTCCCTACGAGACCGGCGCTATTTCCAATGCATCCTGCTCCTGTAGCTGAGAACTGAGCTACGTTCGGGTATCTGTTGCAGGAATCGTAGTAGAGCTCGAGCGCCAACTGAAGCTGCTTAATATCGGAAACACGACGTGCGTCCCTACCTTTCTTACGAGCACTGTTAAGAGATGCGAGCACGATAGACGAAAGAATGCCGATAATTGCAACGACGACAAGAAGTTCGATGAGGGTAAAGCCCCTCGAACCACTTACCTCAAGACCGCGTTTAGGAAAAAGTGACATACATCATTCTAGAATCCTGACGCAAGGTTATAAATTGGGATTAGGACCGACGCGAGAAGCATGGCGACACCAAGCGCTAGGGCCACGATCATGAATGGTTCGATAAGGGAAACGAGCGTATCGACGGAATGATTGACCTCTCGACGATAAAAGCGTGACATAGTATCGAGCACGTGCCCGGTATTTCCTGTCTCTTCACCGATCTTGAGCATCGCCACGATAATTCCGGGGATTTCTGGGTGCTTTCTGAGCGCTTCGGACACAGGAAGACCTGCTTTCACATCAATAACTGCCGTCGCAAGGATCTTTTCGTATGTCACATCCCCTACAACAACTCCTGTGATCTCGAGAGATCGCAACATCTGAATACCGCTTTGAAGCATGGTGGAGAGGTTGTCTGTAATGCGAGAGAGGAACAATTTTTTGTAGATTCCTCCGATGACAGGAATCTGAAGTCGTGCTCGGGAGAACATCTCCTTTCCCGCTTTTGTCATGCCGAATCTAAACAAGAAAAATCCTCCCGCCCCTACCATGATCGCGAGCAGAAGAACATAATCTGTGAAGAAATTACTGAGGCCTATGACGACTTTCGTGTAGATAGGTAGTTCCTGTCCCACTTCTGAAAGAATGCTTGAAAGATTTGGGATCACGACCGTGAGCATCACGATCATGACGATGAGGAACGTAAGGGTGATGAATGCTGGGTAGATGAGCGCATTTCTCGCCTTTTGCGTTATTTCGTAGTTACGATCCATATAGTCAGAGAGGTACGTGAATGTCTCGTCCAGTTTTCCTGATTCCTCTCCTGCTTTCACCATGTTCACGTAAAAGGACGTGAATACATCAGGATGCCTCGAGAGCGCGACTGAGATAGCGCTTCCACTTTGAATGTCGTTTGCTATCTCAGTCAATTTCCCAGCGAGCTTAGGTGTGCGCGCTTCAGAAGCAAGGAGACGGAATGCGCGCAGGGCTGAGACCTGAGCTTCGAACAGCGTTGTTATCTGTCTCGATATCATCACGAGATCAGAGTTCGTTATACGGTCAAAAAATGATATGCGACTGAGGGGAGAAACTTTATCTTGTACTGGATCAATGTCTGAAATAACGAGATTGCGCCTCTGGAGTGCAGTGATTGCAACGTCAATATTGACGGCATCGATCGTACCTTGTCTCTGCGCGCCTTCAGAATCAACTGCTGTGTATTTAAATAGGGACATATAGACAACTTACCTACAAAAGTTTCTGGAGGACGTTCGGATTGAGTGAATATTGATAGGCACTTTCTACCGTTACTTCCCCGCGTGCCACCAAGTCCGCGAGTGATCGGTTCATATCGATCATCCCCTCACCCGAACCTGTCTCGATCACCGTATTTATCTCGTGAGTGCGTTTTTCACGTATCAAATTCGCAATCGCTTTATTATTTATGAGAAGTTCATACGCTGGAATGAGCCCGCCGGATACTCGTGGGATGAGACGTTGACTGAAAATACCGGCAAGGGACGACGCAAGCTGCAGTCGTATCTGATCCTGCTGCGAAGCCGGGAAGGTATCGATGATACGGTCGATGGTTTGGGCAGCGTTGTTCGTGTGGAGCGTAGAGAAGACAAGGTGCCCTGTTTCTGCCGCTGTGACTGCCGCAGACATCGTTTCCGGCCCTCGCATTTCTCCCACGAGGAGTACATCCACGTCCTGACGGAATGCTGATTGAAGTGCTGTAGCGAAATCTTTTGTATCTATATGCACTTCTCGTTGATCGACGAGGGACTGTTTTGGAGTGTGAACGTATTCGATCGGATCTTCTATTGTCACAATATGTTCCATTCGCTCGCCATTGATGAGATCGATGAGAGATGCGAGTGTGGTCGACTTCCCTTGCCCCACGGGACCTACAACAAGGAAGAAACCTTGACTCTTCCTCGCAAAACTCGTCAAAATGTCAGGCAAATTCAATTCTGCGATCGTGCGAATAGTCTTTGGAATGAGACGAAGTGCTATACCGATCGAGCCTCGCTGCACGAATGCGTTCCCCCGAAAACGTAAGCCATCTTCCGTTTCATATGCGAAGTCCATTTCCTGCTCTTTAAGGAATCGTGCTTCCTGGTCCGGAGAGAGCAGTATTTTAGAGAAGGCAAGATTGTCCTCAGGAGTGAGCACGGGCTCTTTGAGCATGGGAGAGAGATTGCTCGCAACACGGATCGTAGGGTGAGCTTCAGTCGATAAGTGTAGATCGCTTCCACCTTCGTGCACGAGCACATTGATGTATTTTTTGAGCGTCGCTGCGTAATCGGTCATAGATGTAGTATATCGTGTTTATGCGCTAGATTCCGTCCTCTACTGTGAATTAGAGCGTTGTAGGAAAAATTTATTTCTTTGATTTCCCCTTCGCTATCTCTCCTTTTATCGCTTCCACGACTTCGGAAGGAATCATGCTCGCTTTTACGATGTACCGATCTACGCCGAGATCTTCTGCACGCTTCTTTTCCGAGTCACTCGACTGGTTCGTAAGCGCGACCTTTACCGCATGGGGTGCCAAGGAATCATTCTTCATGGTCTCCAAAAATGAAAACCCATCCCCTTCTGGCATCAGGATGTCGAACACAACCGCTTCTGGATCAAATCCTCCGCGAAGCACAGTAAGAGCGTCTCCTACGGAAAGACAAGCGTGCACGGTAAAACCCGCCGCCTTAAACTTCATGCTGTACATATCCATGAGGAATTTGTCATCGTCCACAAGAAGCACAGTTCCGGAAGTCTTATCAGTACTTGTGGGTGCGTTTTCCATAGATAGTTTAATTATACGGATAGTTCCCCAGTATCCTTCTTAGGAGGGGGTACAACCTCTGGACCAGTTTCGGGAGGTGTTCCTTCCGCCGCAACAGGAGGAGTCGGCTCATCTTCACCGCCTATGAGAAGCCTTGAGAGCGAACTTACCTCTGAGAACGGCACCTTCTTATCGAACGCTTTTAGAAGCGCGTCTTCTTGCATAGTGAGCATTCCCTGCGCACGTGCAGCCGCCCACAATTTGGAATCTACTGGATTCTCGAGGATGATGCGTTCCAATTGCGCTGACATTTCGAGTGTTTCGAACACTGCCATACGTCCTCGCATTCCCGTTGGAGATTCAGGAGTACGTTTTGCTTCCCACACCGTCTTTGGAACCTTGAAACGATACTGCTCCGGAAGGGATTTTATTTGGGTTTCGATATTCTTTCTATCGCTAGGAGATATCTCTATCTCCTCTTCTGCTCCTTCGGCAAATCTTCGTACAAGACGTTGTGCCATTGAGACTATGAGAACTGGCGGAATAAGGTACGGCTCAACACCCATGTCGATAAGACGAGGGATGGTACCGACTGCGTCATTGGTGTGAATTGTGGAGAGCACCAGGTGACCTGTGAGTGCAGCTTGGATCGCGAGTTTCGCGGTCTCTCCATCACGGATTTCCCCGACCATGATGATGTCCGGGTCCTGGCGGAGCGTTGTACGGAGACCTGTCGCAAAAGTGTATCCGATCTCCGGACGTACTTGGGACTGCGTCACGTCTTCTACGAAATATTCCACTGGATCCTCAAGTGAGAGAACGTTTTTGTGCTCGCGATCCATTTCCGAGAGCATGGAATAGAGCGTAGTTGATTTACCGCTTCCTGTAGGACCAGAGATGAGAATAAGTCCATGAGGTCTTTGTATCGCTTTTCGGAGTATACCGAGACTACGTTCGGTAAGACCAATGTCGGCAAGTGGAATAAAGCCTTGCTCACGATCGAGAATACGGATCACGATCTTCTCTCCGTAGTACGAAGGAAATGTTGAAACACGGAAGTCTATTTCCCTACCCTCGATCGAAGCGGAGAATCGGCCATCTTGCGGTTTTCTTTGCTCGTCGAGTCGCATTGAGGAAAGCACTTTCACGCGAGCGATAAGCGATCGGTGCGTCGCCACAGGAAGAATGACACTTGTGTGGAGTTCACCGTCAACGCGATACCTGACGCGCACGCCAGAGGGTCTCGGCTCGATATGGATGTCTGAAGCTTTCCCATCGATTGCATAGCGGAGTATTGTCGAAACGAGTTTGATGGTCGGCGCATCTTCTTGAAAATTCTTCAGTGGTCCCCCATCAGGATTCTTGCGCACAGAGGCATCGTCCAAATCAAGTGGAGCTGCTTCGACATTTATAGGCTTATCTTCTTTTCGCTCTGTCTCAATATCAACAACCGCACGATCCACTTCCCCGCCAAGACCTCGGTACATTGAGAGTACTTTTTCGAAATCTTCTTTCGTGATCTTGAAGACCTTGAACGGCATTCCGGTCGATCGCGCGATGAAATTCAGCGCGTCAAACCCCTGAATGTCGTCTGGGTCCACCATGCCGACTTCAAGCACTCCTTCGGTAACAGAAAGCGGCGCCAACCGATAATGTTCTGCCGATTCTTCTGGGATAAGTTTCAGGACATCATAGGGGACCTTATTATCCCCGAGGGTACGCTTCGGTACGGTAAGACCAGTACCACCATCTACTGGTAGATCTTCCTCTTGAGGCGAGTCTCCCTGCGCTATATCTCCTTTTGTTCTTGCCATACCTATGTATTAGGTGGCATTACGGTCGCGGAGGAACGGTTTGTGTGCCACTTGCTGGAGTAGGTGCAGTTTGCCCGTCGCGAGGAGCAAATGGATTTACGCGACCAGTTTTTTCAGGAACGATCTCAGAACCAAAATCCTGGAGAATCGCGAAGACGGGATCGGTAAAGATCGTACCGGATAGAGATACAGCTCGAAGCGTGAGAAGAGTGTCGACAATTCCTCGCTCCGCTGGGTTCTCATTTGCGACGGTTGTCGTCAACAATTCATCATTTGAATCGCCAGAAGAAAAGAAATACCACATGCCGCCGAGAACTACCGCCCCGATGACGATGGTGAGAAGTAAGTGACGTGAGAGCATTGCTACCATAGGATTACTTGAGCCAATAGGTCCTAATAGTAATGTCGAAGCGATACGTTGGTTCAGTCTGCTCTTCCGTTCCCGTATCAGGCGTGAGCGACAACGATACGATATCGGTTATACGCAAACTCGATTCGAGCGACTCGATGAATTGAACAAACGACTCGTAGGTTGCTCTGGTGGAGAATCGGAGCGTCAAGGAATCAAATTTCTCTCTTGCGGCTCCTATCGTGCCGAGGACGGAATTCTCGCCCGTTTCACTACCGGGAGTACTGATGACAACGTTCTGGAGCGCCATGCCATGCTTAGCCGCAAGATTATCGAGATCTAGGACGAGACGAACGTTGTCCACGTGATTTGGCAACATTTTCTCGAGTCGCGACACATCGTTTGGATCAAATGTGTTGTATGTAGAGAGAAGTGACTGCTTCAATTGCTGAAGTTCGGCTGCCTTTGCGAGGGCCTGATCATACTGAGCGATCTCAACTTTTACTGAGGCAAGCGCATCGTAGGTTGGGCGCGTATACATGAAAAATATCGCCGCTCCGATACCTAGTGCTACTGCTGCAAAAATGATTTTAATCATACCTTTATATTATTCGTCGAGAGCAGGTTCTTCCGCAGGCGGAGCATCGAATGGTGAGACAGGTTCTGTAGGGACGGGGGTTGTTTGAATTTGCTCAGGAAGCGCTTGCGAGACACCACGTATTAGATTGGTGTAATTAATCGCGGATGGATTTATGAGCGCGTTAAAACTGAAATGAACACCGTCCGGCTTTCGATCAATGTTGGAGAATATTGGACTTGTGACCATACCTACTTTAGTGAAAAGATCGGCTTGCAGTGCTATCGCATTCATACTTCCTGCTACCCCTTCCATGCGAAGGGTCATACGGTCAGACTCTACCCCCTCGAATCCGAGAGATCGAAATGTGATCGCGCTTACCGTCGTTTGCTCTAACATTCTGAAAAGCGCAGATACCGCAACGTGCCTACCTAAAACATCCCCCGCGACTCGCATGCGATCGTCGAGCCGCGCAAGTTGATGAATAAGCTCAGGCTCAAACGCTGCGCTGGCTCTTTCGAGCTGAGCCTTCTTTGACGTAAGGCTACTGCGCAAGAATTGATCGTAGAGGAATACTCCGGCCCCAAGTGCAGCTGAACCAACGAAAAGCACGACCGCGATGAGTGTGAAAAGCTCAAGAAGACCGCTCGACCCTCGTCGATGCGGATGAATCGCCTCCCCCGCGTCGTGAGGGATAAAAGATGGTGGTGCTTTTGGTGCTCCCGGCATATGTAAATATTTTTTTCTTCACTTCCTCTAGGATTGTTTCAACTTGCGCAAGACCAACCCTACTGAAACCGCAAACCCAGGACCGATTTCGCGAAGCACATCTCCGAGGAATGCTGGGGCTTCTGTCCGAGCGAACGGATCAGCTACCTCCACTTCCGCGTGTAAAGAGGTTTTTGCTGCCTCAGCAATTCCGGGCAAGGATGCGCCACCGCCCGAAAGAATGACGCGTGCCACGTTTTTGTTATATCGCTGCCCGTAACTCAATAGTACCCGATTTACTTCACCAAAAACACGCTCAAGTGTTGATAACAGTGATGTCTTGATGCGTTCGTTCTCATCCGTTGAGTATGCTTCCGAATTATTTAATCCTCGTTCGCGTTTTACGCGCTCTGCCTTTTCAAAATCCCACTCAAGCGATCGTGAAAGTACTTCTGTCATCTGTTGACCGCCCACAGTGATGAGGTGTGTGAGCCGAACGATCCCTCGTTCGACGACGTACATCTTCGTCGTTGCGGCGCCTAAGTCGACGACCATGACAGGAGCTATGCCATGACCGAGCGAAGAGCGCACAACGCTAAATATTTCTATTTCATAAAAATCTGAAGTGAGCCCGGCGTCGGCAACCGTTGTCTGTAGATTCTCCACAGTACTGTTGTGTATCGCAACAAGGAGTACCTCTTGGCCGTTTGGGTGAACAGGGCCTGGGCCAACTCTATCGAACGCGCTCGACTCCCCTTCTTCTTCAGGGATTGGAAACCAATCAAGAGTGACTTCAGAAATGGGTACCGGGATATATTTGCGAGCTTCGATCGGGATAATGCGCTTCAGAGATTCTTTGTCGACCTTTGGGAGATCAAGGATCGAAATAAGGCTCGAGGAGAACGGTATGGAGATGCCGCCAGTTGTTGCGGTGACATTCGCCTCTTTCATAAGATCCCGAAGAGCCTCCGCAGTCTTTTCAGGAGAAAGCTTCACTACCTTACCAATCGGTTGTCCCCCATACGGACCAAGTGCTATCTCACCATACGTCTCTAAGACTGCCGCACCGCGAGAAGCGCGCAGTTGGACGATCTTTGCTGAGCTTGATCCGATATCAACTCCAAAAATACTACCCTCAGCACCTCCGCCACCGAGTGCGGATGAAAACTTCTTCCCGAAACCTCCAAAAGAGAACGCCATTGCTTATATAGTATAACGCACATTACGGAGCAGCTTGGCAAGATTCTTCATAATACATCTATCTTCGCTGCGAGAATGAAGTCGTTCTCAGAAAGGCCCTTGATCGAGTGGGTAGAAAGTTCAACTCGCACCTTCCCCCACCCTACAAATAGGTCTGGATGATGCCCTTCGTGTTCTGCGACAGGTGTAATCTTGTTTGCAAACTCCATTGCCGTAACGAAATCTTTGAATTTGAAGGATTTGGATATTTTCTTTCCATCTTCCGAGAGCGTCCACCGCTGGACCTGCGCGAGAAATTCCTCGGCTTCTGAATACGTAAGCGGCACTGCACCAACCTCGCACGGAACGCAACGTTTCTGAGATAAATCCATGGCAAAATTATACCGTATGGGCATATTCAATGTATTGAATATCGCACTTGATGCCATCCTGCCGCGAAGAGAACGTCGTGCTCGGACTGAGTCACGAACTTTTTCAGATATCCCCCTCTCACCAGCATCTCACCAACTTCTTGGATCAGAAATCCAAACAGTGATGGATTATCGCCAGAGTACCGTCGAAGATTTAATACGTTCACTTAAGTACGATAAATCCGGACACGCCGCAAAGCTGTGCGCCGCTGCTCTTGAAGATTATCTGCGAGAGGAAATCTCTTCGCTTCGTGCGTTTTCTCCGCGAAGGATCCTCCTTATTCCCATACCACTCCACGCAGATCGACATACAGAGCGAGGATTCAATCAAATAGAAGCTGTTTTGAAACACTTACCGCGGGAATTCCATAACGGTCAATTGTCGTTCGTGACTCCTGCGCTAAAACGCATCCGCGCGACAAAACAACAGACCCACCTCTCCCGGGACGAGCGACTTCGCAATGTCGAGAACGCATTTGAAATCCCCTACCCATCGTCCCTTGCAGATTCGCATGTATTCTTGATTGACGATGTAACGACAACCGGGGCGACCCTCGTTGAAGCGGGAAAATCGTTCAAAAAAAATGAAATACCTGTCACCCTCCTGGCGCTCGGTAGAGCGTGAAAAAGAAGGCCGGATGTGCTACTTTGAGCACTCTGGAGGGATGCGTGAGCGGTTAAACGAACAGGTTGCTAACCTGTGAGCCCTTTAAAAAGGCTCCGTGGGTTCGAATCCCACTCCCTCCGCAGGAAATACGTACTGACCGGTCGAGAATCTTTCATGAATATAACGCTCATAGGAATGCCGGGTTCGGGAAAGTCATTCGTCGGAAAACAACTTGCAGAACATCTTGGGTTTACCCTGATAGAAACAGATAAAATTATTGAGCGAGAATTCAATCTCCCTCTACAGCAAGTTGCCGAAAAGTTAGGCAACGAGGCATTCTTAGATAAAGAGGCAGAAACTGTAATAAAAAGTACCTATGCTCGGAAGAACATTGTGGTGTCCCCGGGGGGCAGCGTCATCTACCGTCAGGAGACAATGTATCATCTGAAGAAATTATCGAGAGTATTTTATCTGAACGTACCATTAGAAATTCTCGAAAGAAGGGTGGGGAATGTTCCGCGCGGTATCATCATAACGGAAAACAAGACCTTTGCTGACCTATACACGGAACGCACACCTATATATGAAGCGTCCGCTGATTATGTATTGAATGGTAACCATGATCCCGAAGTTATAGTTAAAGAGATTTTATCGAAGATAGACCCCGGTGATGGATTGAGTACAATGACGGTCCATGGCTAAAAGGTACTACGGGACGCAGACGGAGAAAGCGAGCCAGAACTTCCCCTTTGATTTTCGTTGCACCTACAAAGAACTACTGTATTCAATCGCTGAGATAAAGAAGGCTGCAACGCGAGCGCACGCGGCGGCAGGAGAACTCGATACTACTCGCGCACATGCAATTGTAGAAGCGTGCGATGAGATCTTGGCAGGAAAACTTGATGATCAATTCATACTCCCCTCCTTTCAGGGCGGCATGGGAACCTCGAACCACATGAATGCGAACGAGGTGATTGCAAATCGTGCAACGGAAATTCTCGGAAAGAAAAACATCGCCGTTCACCAGAATGATCACGTGAACATGTCGCACTCGACGAACGACGTGATGCCGTCGGCGCTAAAGATCACTGCAATTCGTCTCACAGAAAGACTTCTAGTATCCCTCGATCTTCTTATCGCTACCTTTGAAAAGAAAGGTAAGCAATTTTCCAATATTCCGAAACTCGGTCGCACACACATGCAAGATGCGGTCCCGACAACTCTCGGCGCAGAATTCGCTGCCTATGCAGAATGCCTCAAAAGAGGACGAACTAGAATTGAACACTCTCAAAGAGAACTCCATGAACTAAATCTCGGAGGAAGCGCGATTGGCAACTCTATAAATGTCTCGCCCAAATATTTGAAACTGCTGTATGCGGAATTAAAAAAGGTAACGAAACTTCCACTACACCCTGCAAAGAATTTAATGTCTCAAACAGGGAGCGCGACTGATTTCGTCGTCCTGTCACAATCTCTCACTGCTCTTTGCGTTGACCTCTCGAAGATCGCTGGAGATTTTCGCATTCTCTCAAGTGGACCAAAGGGTGGTATCGGCGAGATCGTTCTTCCTGAACTACAAGCAGGCTCTTCCATAATGCCTGGAAAAGTGAACCCCGTGCTTCCTGAGGCACTCTCACAGCTCTACTATCTCGTCTCTGGTAACAACCTCACCATTGAACACGCCGCTCACGGCTCACAGCTCGAACTTGCGGTCATGATGCCAATAATCACCGACCGACTTATAGAGTCGCTCAAGCTCTCGCAAGAGATGATAGAGCAGTTTGCTAAAAAGTGTGTCGCGATCGCAGAGCCAAACCGGGCGAGGATTAAGGAACATCTCGAGAACTCGACCGCCTACGCTACCCTCCTTAGCCCCATCATTGGCTACGATGCCGCGGCCACATGCGTAAAAGAGGCGGTTAAATCAGGAAAGACTCTGCGAGAAATCGTCCTGGAGAAAAAGCTCCTTACGCCTAAGGAATTCGACGCAATAGTGAGCGCATTTTAGACAGAAAGCTCTTCCACACCTTACAAAATAGTTGGTTTGACACGTGGTACACTTTCTGGAGTAGTCGATTTACCAGCCCTCAAGCTAGCCTTCACCTGTATGAACGGAGGACATTAAGATGATCGTTTTGTTTTGAAAGAGACAGCTTGAAAAGAGCTGTCTCTTTGCGTTTCTCACTATGGCAACTCTTCCCGAACCACATTCTCAGAAAATCGCGTGCCCGTACTGCGGAGACGCTCCGATGAGTCATTACCTCTTTTTCCTGGGCAGTTTATTTTCTGTCGTATTTGATGGACATGTGCTCCGAGTCTCAAAGTTCGCGCCCACATTCCTTCGAGACTTTGCAGATTGGACTCTTAAACTTTCCTTTTCGATATTCTTACTTTTAAAACTGGCCACGCTCTCCTCTGATATTGATAAGACCGTTACGTTTCGCTCGCGAGTTATATGGGAAGAAGCGAGAAGACGCGGTATAGAGATGCAGCAGTTAATTCTTCTCGGGAAACCCACCGACCACTACCGTGCGAAGAAAAATGGAAAGACGCTTTATTTTAATAGTCTCCCTATCCCCCAACGACTCATCAATTCAAAGAAAAGCTGGGATGATAAGTTCGTCTTGAAAAACGAATTCACCAAAGCCAACATTCCTGTTCCTCAGTATATTCAGTTCTCTATTTTTAGGCCACGAAACATAGCCGCACTCTTCCGAGTCCTCAGGAAACCTCTCATAGTAAAGCCACGAGTCGGCTCTCGCGGCAGGCACACGGTGACTAACATCCATACCGTTGAAGAATTTAAATCTGCAATCAAAATTGCCAAGAAACTGTGCCCGTACCTCATGGCCGAAGAGCATCTTAACGGGGATGTCTGCCGCGCGACGTTCGTGAACGATGAGCTTATGGGATTTTATAGAGCCTCCGTTCCGTACGTAATAGGAGATGGTAAGAAAACCGTACGCGAGCTCATAGATGAAAAAGATAAAGTTCGCCCCGAGCGTGTTGAAAAAATTGTTATTACAGAGGAAGTAGAGAGTCAGATAAAACGTGCGGGATATGGAATGAATTCTGCACTACCCCCTAGTGTGCGTCTCCCCCTTTCTCATCGCACAGGCAGATTTTTCGGAGGAGCAACAAAAGAAATGCTGGACGAATTGCACCCAAGTTTTATTCCTGTTCTGAAACGCGCTGCAGAAATTGTGCAATTACCTGTTATTGGCTTCGACTGCATTATTCCGGATCCCACTCGTGACGCCAATACTCAGCGTTGGGGCATCATCGAATGCAATACCCTGCCTTTCATCGACCTTCATTACTACGCACTCGAAGGAAAACCGAAAAATATCGCGGGGGCCGTGTGGGATTTGTGGCAGTAAGTGCAAAAATTCGGGCTGTGGATTACCGCTTGCAGTCTTCATGAAGAGCGTACAATTGCGGTATTAATTCGCTAACCTACACCGCTCGTATGAAAAAACTCTTCACGGGGTTTGCGCTCGTAGCAGTTGTCGGTATTCTCTTTAGCAGCCTTCCCTCCTCAGCATCGGCCCAGTCTGACCGGAGTCGACCTGACAGTGCGGCAGGACGTATTGATGCCCGCCTAATGTCCGTAACAGAGCGACTATGTGATCAACTCTCGATGCTTATACAAAGAGGTTTGCCGATAACTCTGCCGGGTGTTTGCAATCCAGTGCCTCCTCCAATCGATATGTGCCCAAATGTGCCAGGCACACAACAAATGACTGAAGGTCAGTGCGCTGATATTGAATGTGTAGAAGATGGTGGGTCATGGAATGGAAGCTCTTGTGTAATGCCTCCTCCCCCAATTGATGTTTGTCCGAATATACCAGGAGATCAAGCGACGGGTCCGTGTGCCGATATCGAGTGTGCAGTAAATGGTGGTACGTGGGACGGTGAAGATTGTGTCATGCCACCACCGCCTCCAATTGATATATGCCTTAACGTTCCGGGCGTACAGGAAGAGTCTCCCTGCCTTGATGTGGTCTGTGTAGAGGTGGGAGGTATGTGGAATGGCTCGTCATGCGATATGCCACCCCCACCCGAAGAAGGAGGTGTGTTCATTAATGAAATAGCATGGATGGGCAGTATGGTAGACGGCGCCTCAAATACAAACGCCGAGTGGGTGGAATTGAGAAATACAGGAACTGAAGCAGTCGATCTCATCGGATGGGCAATCATCGCAATGGATGGGGCGCCTAACATTCAGGTGGTTAATGCTTGCACAAATACAATCATTCAACCTGGCGGATTTTATCTGTTCGCGCGTACCAGTAGTGTCTACGGTGTGTCTGCGGATTGTACCTATTCTAGTCCAATGAGTAACGATGGAGAATTTCTAACGCTATTCGACCCAGAGGGCACCGCAATAGACGCTGTCGACGGTGGTAATGGCTGGGCAATCGGGGGAACTCCTCAAAAAGGAAATAACGGCACAAAAGACACAGCTCAGCGCAGCAACACGGGGGAATGGTTTACCGCGTCCCCTACTCCACGAGCAGAAAACGCACCAAACGCATCTGAAAACTAATTTACAAGACCTTATCGATCAACCAGGTAAGGAGAGATAGGACGAGTGCACCAATGAGCGCAGGAATTAATCCGGCGACGGTAAACCCTGGAACAACCCATTGCATCGCATAGAAAAGAAATGCATTCAAGACAATTGAAAAGAGTCCAAATGTTATGAGGGTGATCGGAAATGTAAGGACGCGAAGCACGGGCCTAATCACCATGACGATGACGGACCACACAAGCGCTACGACAAGCAGTGTCATCCATCCACCAACAATATCGACTCCGGGAACAAGACTCACCGTGAGATACACAGCCGCAACGGTGCCAAGGAATTTGAGTACGAGATGCATTTCCCTATTCTAACTCACTTTTAAAGAAACTCGTCGAGGCGTGTGTTTGACGGAGCCTAGCGAAGGCGTCGTCTGCCGACCCCGGACATCGAGCTCGAGGAATTTTTCAGCAGAAAAATATCCGTGCTCCGGAGAATACATGCCGAGAAAGAGTTTCGCCTCCCCTACTCCCACGCCTTCTCATCCGTCTCCTCTATTCCAGAGCCAATGAGAGGATCGTCTTCGTCTTCTGCGGTTTCATCAAGGACCTCTTCAACAGCGGCGTCGGGAAGGTCCGCCAAGTCCTTTTCCTTATCATCGTCGTCGTGATGTACCATAAATATTGAAAAATAATGTTTCTAGGCCGAACACGACTATCTTACTAATCCAATATCGCTGTGCAAGTTGCCTACATCGGCGCTGTGTATAACTCTTCGCTCGGAAGATTCCCCGTCCCTCCGCTCCCGAAAAGGAATACTATACAATGCCCACATGTTGCCCTCGGATGAGATCGCAAAGCACTTTCGGCTTACCCCATTACAACAGGGTGCCTTGAGACGCCTCGGCCTAAAGACAGTCGATGATTTGTTACGCCACTTCCCTGCGCGGTACGAAACAACAGGAAGTTCAGGCGAAGTGGCCCATCTTGTTCCCGGTACGAAAGTCGTGCTTATCGGGACTCTTTCAAACCTGAAAGCAAAAAAACTTTGGAAAAGTCGTCGAAATATCACTGAAGGATGGTTCGAGGATTCTTCGGGCAAAGTGAAGGTGATGTGGTTCAACCAGCCCTACATGGCTTCGTACGTCCCACAAACTACTGTAGTAAAGATGAGTGGGACGGTAGGAGGAAGCGTTGAAAAACCCTACATTACAAATCCAGAAGTTGAAGCCGTTCCAAGTGGTGCTATTCCCCAGGGTTTATTCGCTGGAGAAAAGAACGAAACCGTCGAGAATTCAGTATTCCCTGTGTATCCCGAGAGCAGAGGTATCACGAGCAAATGGTTTTATCACGCTCTCGAGCGGATCCTTTCGAGTGACGTACTCCACTACGTGGAAGATCCGATCCCAACAGAAATCAGAGAGACCTATCACCTTCCCGACCTTGCACGTTCGCTTCTTGCAATGCACAGACCGAAGAATGAACGCGAGGCAGAAGCTGCCCGTAAGCGATTTGCATTTGAGGAAATTTTTGCACTTCAAATTACTCGAATGAAGGAGCGCGCAGAGAATAATGCTTTGGTCTCCTTCCCGATCACGGACGGTCCCGTGCGGGTAGAAAAATTCATTTCATCCCTTCCTGTAACCCCAACAGGTGCCCAAAATCGAGCCATTACAGATATCCTGCAGGATTTTGGGAAACCACACCCTATGGCGAGACTCCTCGAGGGCGATGTGGGTAGTGGAAAGACCCTCGTTGCAGCAGCAGCAAGTTATGCAGTTGTTCACAGTAGACCACCCGAGCGTGTAAGTGGAACTTTGCAGGTTGCGTACATGGCCCCGACCGAAATTCTCGCTGGCCAACACTTTCAATCATTCATTGAGTATTTCAAAGACCTCCCGATCAATATTGCACTCATCACAGGGAGCGGCTGCAAGAAATTCCCTTCTAAATTAAAGCGCGGCGAGGCCACGGATATATCACGCGCCCAACTTTTGAAATGGGTAGCGAACGGTGAGATCGCAATGCTCGTAGGCACTCATGCGCTTATTCAAAAATCTGTAAAATTTCAGCATCTCGCACTTTGCGTCGTCGATGAACAGCATAGATTCGGAACGAAGCAGCGACGCGCACTCGCTCACAAGGGAGATGCCGCTCCTCATTTTCTCAGTATGACTGCAACTCCTATTCCCCGCACTCTCGCACTTACTATCTACGGAGACCTTGATCTATCTGTCCTCGATGAACTTCCTCCTGGGCGAGCGAAGATCACGACGACTATCGTTAAACCAAAGGATCGTGGAAGAGTGTACGAGGTCCTGAGAGAAGAACTCGCGAAGGGTCGGCAAGCGTTCGTTATTTGCCCACGTATTAACGAGCCAGATCCAAAGAAACTGAATGCTCTTCAAGCGAAATCTGCAAAATCGGAAGCAAAAAGACTACAAAGTGATGTGTTCCCGGAATACGAAGTGGGACTCCTTCACGGCGCAATGAAGCCAGCTGATAAAGACGAAGTGATGGAGAGATTCGCGCGCGGCGAAATAAAGGTCTTGGTCGCAACCTCGGTCGTTGAGGTCGGAATAAATGTCCCGAACGCTACGGCAATACTGATTGAAGGAGCTGAGAGGTTCGGACTTGCCCAATTACATCAACTTCGCGGGCGTATTATGCGCTCGTCCCATCCCCCGCAATGTTTCCTTCTTCCGGAAACTTCGAGCGAGATTTCAATGAAGCGACTGAAGGCGCTCGAAAAATCCGATGATGGTTTTAAATTAGCTGAAGCAGACCTCGAAAATCGCGGGGCCGGCGATCTATATGGACGACAACAGTGGGGAGTCTCTGACCTTGGCATGGAAGCCTTGAAGAATCCGCGCCTCATTCAAGCTGCGCGCGAAGAGGCGTTGAAATTAGTCACCAGTGACCCAACACTTTCAAAGCATGCAGCCCTCGCTGAAAGGATCTTGAATGTCTCCGGAAAAATGCACTCAGAGTAACGTTAATTCGAAATCACTACAGCTGCATTCGATTTCACGTTCCCACTTCCATCCTTAAGTTCGATTGTGTAATTTCCTCCTGTTGAATAGGTATGAGTGTGTGTTGCAGTTGTCGAATAGGCTGTGCAGTTTGTTTTTGCAGCAACAGTAACTGGCGAAGTATTATCATCCCAATTGAGCGTATACGCGACACAGCCCGGAGTGGTTACTTTCACCGCAACAGCGAATGGATTACCGCCGACCGCGGGAGTGAGAGAATCAATTGTGTAAGAAGTTGAAGCAGGAACAGTTATCGTCACCGTGGTTCCGGCTGCTGCAGAAGTGGTCTGCGTGCCTTTGTATAAGCGTGCGGCAAACGAGCCTCCGGTTGTGTATTGATGGGTCACGCTGTAAGAAAACGCTTGGCACGCATCAGCTGGATACTGCAATTCTGTTTTCTGACCGTCACCAAATACAAGTGTGTATACTCCCCCATTGCATGACCTCGAGCCATTCATGGTACCGCTCAACGTCACTGATACTGGAGCGGTGCCGCTCGTTGGATTTGCAGAAATGGAATCCGAGGTTGCCGGCTGACTCGAACCCGAGACAGTGACCACAGCGGATGTGCGATGCGCACCAGAAGAGAGTGTTATTTGATATGTGCCGGGATTGTTATACGTATGTATCAAGCTCTGCAACAATTGCTGACAGTTCCCCTGAGGCACGGTGATCTGAGTAGACTGTGTACCATCTCCGTAATCAACCATATACACCGCACCAGAGCAGGACGTGACCGTATTCACTGTCGCGTCAATCGTAACTTGAAGAGGTGCTTGTCCTGAAATTGGCGTTACTCGAATGAATCCGCCGACTGCGGGATTACCGCCTCCTCCCCCCGTTGAACACTGGAGCGACATCGCCGCAGCTGTTCGAGGTCCCACTTGTCCGAATCCAGTAGTGCCTGGAGTTCCAGAAGAAACAATGTTATACGCAATTTGCCATCGTCTTACGGCATTTTCTGTGAGAGACCCATAGTAACCTGTCACCATTCCTTCTGGATAAATATTTCTGTCCTGAGCGAGGAATTGTTGCAGACGTGTTACATCTTCACCTGTGGAACCTAGGCCCAAGATGCGACCAATGAGCGGGCATCCCGCGGGTGTCCCAGCAGCAGTAGTGCCAGCATTTAATTCTTGTTGAAGCTGCTGCACGCGAAGCATGAGTGCGTTCGCTTGAGCCTGCAACTCTTCTATCGACTCAGCGCTTGTAAAGAAAGGAAACGCTATAAACAGTACGACTATAAATTTGGAGAATGTACGCATCACCATATTGTCGCATGCTCGTAGCGCCATGCAATCACGAAAATCCACACGAATGAAGCCCTCTACCGGCCTATCTTTGTAAGTATTCTCTCGTGCCAGAGACGATACCCATCAGAGGACGGATGAAGGCCGTCTGCCGCGAGATATGTCGCAGGATCCTTCACGAAAGGATCAGTCTTCGGATCCTCATAGAAATTAACGTATATTCCTCCCTCCTCCCCTACGATCTTCGAGAAAGCTTCGTGATACGTACGGTTTATCATTGTGTGAAGCGGCCGGATAAACCAAGGAAAGAACGTCGCGCCACCCACGTTCCCCGCTGTCGCAACAAGAACTTTGTCTGCTTCAGGGAGTGACTGCATCGCCTGTCGTAATTCTTCTCCACTTTTTTTCACACTACGGAAACGGATAATGTCATTCGCCCCGATGTGGATGAGAATGACAGAGTAGTGATCAAGTTTGGCTTGTGATATTTGCGATTGCAGGTCCGCCACTTTTGCACCCGAGACCGAATAATTTTCTGCATAGGTTGCACCGATGTGTGCGGCTAACCGTCCCGCTGTCGTATCTTCTTTCTTCTCGGCCCCAACCCCTACCGCCGTACTGTCTCCCAAAATCAACATGGTCTTCGTGCGGTCATCGCTCACAAGACTAAAGAGTGTACTTTTTTCAATTAATTGTTTCGAGATTTCGATTTTGCGATATATCGAAATTCCGTAATACAGCGCCACACACGCAAGTATCGCGAGAGCATATAGAGTAAATTTCATGTCCGCCTGCCTGGACTCGAACCAGGAACCCCAGAGCATATCTTCGATATGGTGTCTTCGTTCGGACGAACTGCAAGAATGTGTCCGCCCGCTTGGACTCGAACCAAGAACCCCAGAGGTATAAGCTCTGTGCTCTAACCAATTGAGCTACGGGCGGACACATTCTTTCAATCGATCCTCACTAGCCACCATAAGCTCTGCACTCAACCAGAGTGCGCTTCAGGCGTAGAAAACGATTATAAACCCGCCCTTCAATTTTGCTAGCGGATGACTTTTGCGACTGCCTTCGCTACCCGTTTATCGAACATGTCGGGAATGATCTTTTCTGGCGTCGGCTTTTTCACCAAGGCCGCTATCGCGCGGGCGGCCTTTAGTTTCATCTCATCCGTTATCGCATGCACATGGTGATCCAAGACACCGCGGAAAATTCCAGGAAATGCGAGTGAGTTGTTTATCTGATTTGGAAAATCTGAGCGGCCTGTCGCTACGATGAGCGCTCCGCCCCTCTTCGCCTCATCCGGCATAATTTCTGGAACAGGATTCGCCATCGCAAATACGATCGCATTCTTGGCCATGAGCTTAATGTCCTCCGCTGTCGCAAGCCCCGGCCCAGAAACTCCGATAAGCACATCGGCTCCTTTCATTGCTTCGTGAAAACCGCCCTGAATCTTCTCGGGATTTGTGAACATGGCGAGATCTCGTTTGTGCCAGTCGGTGCGAGTTTCGTCGATAATACCTTTACTATCGAGAACGATAATATTCCTTGCTCCCGCCAAATGTAGAAACCTCGCAACAGCAGTGCCGGCGGCTCCTGCCCCCGAGATCACGATACGTATCTTCGCTAAATCTTTTTTAACGACCTTGAGCGCATTCAAAAGCCCCGCAAACACGACGATCGCTGTCGCATGTTGGTCATCATGCATGACTGGAATGTTTAGTGCTTCGATGAGACGACGCTCAATTTCAAAACAGCGCGGCGCTGAAATATCTTCCAAGTTAATACCACCAAAGCCCGGCGCGATGTGAATGATCGTATCAATTATCTTTTCTGTGTCCTGCGTATCAAGCACAATTGGAAATGCATCAACTCCTCCAAAGGTTTTAAAAAGTGCACATTTCCCTTCCATCACGGGAAGTGCACCTAGTGCACCGATATTTCCGAGACCAAGAACTGCTGAGCCATCTGAAATGACAGCTATCGTGCGGCCTTTCATTGTGTACTCGCGCGCTGCGGCAGGATTTTTTGCAACGAGCGAAGAAACGGCGGCAACACCGGGCGTATAGACCAGCGAGAGATCCGCGCGATTCTTTACGGGGATGGTGGGCGTTACTCGGAGTTTGCCACCGAGCTTTTTGTGAAGCGCGATGGCTTTTTTATACACATCGGTTTTTTTCATTCCGACAACAATATCACTTCTTTCGCCTTGGGCGAATTATCTTTCCATTCTCACCTAAAATAGTCTTAAGGAGAGCCATGCGGACCAGTACCCCGTATCCCGCTTGCTTGAAATAGACAGCGCGTGGCGAATCGTCCACCTCGAGAGCGATCTCCCCTGCTCGCGGCAGTGGATGAATGAGAATTGCACCCTCTTTCATATGATCAACCATGTCCCGATTTATTACATACGCACCTTTGAACTGTAGGTATTCATCTTCTGACGGGAATCTCTCTTTCTGCACCCGTGTCTGGTACACGACATCCGCAGCATTCATCGCAGAGGTAAGTTCTGTCGTCTCTTCAAACGTCACTTTATTCTCGGTGAGATACTGTTTTATATCGTCTTTCATTTTGAGCGCAGGAGCGGAAACAAAAGACATGTGAATGTTCTCGTACTTACCGAGAAGATACGCGAGTGAACGGGCCGCTCGGCCATATTTGAGATCACCCACGAACGCTATGTGAAAATTATCGGTACGCCCAATTTCACGCTGAATAGTGTAGAGATCGAGAAACGCCTGGGTTGGATGCTGTCCTGCACCGTCACCTCCGTTTATTATCGGCACTTCTGAAACTGCTGCTGCGCGCGCTGCCGTTCCCTCTTCGGGATGACGCATGACGATAATATCCGCGTAATTATCAACGATACGAACAGTGTCTTCGATCGTCTCGCCTTTCGTTGAAGAAGAAGACTCGCTGGCATTTTCCATTGAGAGAACATTGCCGCCGAGTCGCAGCATGGCGCTCTCAAATGAGAGACGCGTGCGTGTGGAAGGTTCAAAAAAAAGAGAGGCAAGTATTTTGCCCCGCAGTGATTCATCGCGCTTCCCTTCATATGATGTTGCGAGCTTGAAAAGCTCTGCGAGTGCCTCTTTCGTGAGCTGCTGTGTCTCTATGAGATGCTGCATCAGAAACGAGTATACCATTAGGGGGTGTGTTGTATACTGCTATTCACATGGATTCGGTGACGATCAAAAAACCATTCGATTCCCACCTCCACATAAGGCGCGGAGCAATGCTGAGGGCCGTATTGCCGGAGTCTACAAAAGGCTTTTGGGGCGGCATTATCATGCCAAACACCGATCCGCCTATTGATTCAGTTGAACTCGCTGCCTCATACAAAGAAGAGATCGTTGACGCTATTCCTGCAGGCAAGTCATTCGAGCCATTGATGACATTTTACCTAACTAAGAAACTCACCGCTGCAGATATAGAGAAGGGTTTTCTTGCGAAAACTGGTGTGAAAATCCATGCCGTAAAATTCTATCCATTCGGAGCAACTACCAATTCGCAGTGGGGCTACCGTTCAATCCTTGATGCGAGTGATGTGCTAAAAAAAATGGAGGAGCTTGGTATGCCACTTCTACTGCATGGCGAAGTACACTTAAATGATCATAACGAGGAGGAAGATCCATACGAAGGAGAAGCGCTTTTCATAAAAGAGACTCTCCCCCGTTTACTCGAAACATATCCCAATCTAAAAATATCGCTTGAGCATGTAAGTACTGCGCTCGGCGCAGACTTCATCGAAAAAAATGGTAAAGCCGGCAGGCTGGTTGCCACCCTCACCCCACATCACCTTATGTACGATAAAGAAATGGCTGCGGCCGCAAAATATCCAGGACTCCTTAATTGCAAACCTCTTCTTAAATCACCGCAAGATCGCGAAGCAATTCGCGCGCTCGCTGCAAAAGGTCTCCCTTTTATCTCCGCAGGCACCGATAGCGCTCCACACCCGGAGGAGAAAAAATTGTCCCCTACCCCGGCGTTCGGAGTTTTCAGCGCGTCGGTAGCAGTTGAGCTCTATACGCAAATATTCGATGAATTGCACGCCCTGGATAAGCTTGAAAATTTCCTTTCTGTGAACGGTCCACGTTTTTTTAGCTTCGAACCTTCAAATGAATCCCTCACTCTTGTAAAAAAAGATTGGCAGGTCACTGAGCCAATTGTCACCGAAGAAGGAATAAAGGTGTGGCCGATTGCACATAAAGAATACGGCCTCGGAAACGAAGTGATTCACTGGCAGGTGCATGCCTGATATAGTGCCGGCAGCCCCACATCGTTCCTTTTTCAAGGGGCAGATTGGAGGAATCATGTTTAAACTTGCGCTCGCCCAAGGCGGAAGCGTCGTTATCCTGATCGGCATCTTCGTCATGCGCTTTGTCCTGTGGTGGGTATGGTTACTCTGGCTAGTGATCAAGCACAAGCTCGCGCCAAACCACATGTTCACCGGCACGATGATGCTGACGCTCTCTGCGATGATCTTCGGGCTCTGTCTTCTCATGGCCGCGGCGGCGGAAGAAACGTACTGGTACGAGGGATTTTCCCTCGCCAGCGTCTTCTACTTCACGCTCGGCGCGATCGTCACCCTTCGCCTGCCCGATCTGAGAGCGATCGAGCCTCCTGGAGAGTAGGCTGTACCCAAGAGAAATGAATCGGGCCCGCGATGCGGGCCCGATCACTTTTTTACACGAGCGGCTGATGCTCGATATCTTCTTTCTTTTTTGGTGTGATCCCGTTTGCTATGAGAATTTGCTCAAATGCGTCACGTTCGATCGTTTCCACCTCCACAAGCTTCTTCGCTATCGCGTCCAACACTTTTCGATGTTTGGTGAGAACATCCTCTGCAGTTTTTCGTGCGCTTTCGACTATCTTCTTCACTTCCTCGTCGATCTGCGCAGCAACTACCTGAGACTGCTCGCTTGGTTCAATACCCGCGCCGAACATAGTGCGGCCCTGCGCAGGTTCAAGTGCTATAGGACCAAATTTCTCTGACATGCCGTAGCGAGTCACCATGTCACGAGCGAGTGCAGTTAATACCTGTAGGTCATTTGATGCGCCTGTTGTTACGTCGTTGTAGATCATCTTCTCCGCGATGTAACCGCCGAGCGAGACCGCGATGTCGTCAATGAATTCATTACGTGACTGCATCTTTCGGTCTTCGAAAGGAAGTTTCAATGTGTAACCTGCAGCGCGACCACGGCTGATGATGGAAATCTTGTGGACTGGGTCAGCGTACGGGAGGACAGAGGACACAAGTGCGTGACCTGCTTCGTGATATGCAGTGATCTCTTTCTCTTTCTTGTTGAGAATGTGAGAGCGGCGTTCGGGCCCGAGCATAACCTTTTCAATGGATCGTATGAGGTCGTACTGAGTGATCTCCTTTCTATCCTCACGCGCAGCAAGAATTGCAGCCTCGTTCATAAGATTTGCGAGGTCTGCACCTGAGAATCCCGGAGTTCGCTCCGCGATAACAGCGATATTCACGTCAGGGCCGAGTGGTTTCTTGCGAGCATGCACTTTCATTATGTCCTCGCGGTCTTTTCTATCAGGAAGGTCGATGACTACGCGTCGATCGAATCGGCCCGGACGGACCAACGCTGGATCGAGCACATCAGGCCTGTTCGTCGCTGCCATGATGACAACTTTCTCATTTGGCTCGAAGCCATCCATTTCAACAAGTATCTGGTTCAAGGTCTGTTCCCTTTCGTCGTTTCCCCCACCTACACCAGAACCACGTACGCGGCCGATTGCATCTATTTCATCGATGAAAAGAATAGCTGGGGCCGCTTTCTTCGCGACCGAGAATGTGTCACGGACGCGGGAAGCTCCTACGCCCACAAACATCTCTACGAATTCTGACCCAGAGATCGAGAAGAACGGCACATTACTCTCGCCTGCAACAGCGCGCGCAAGAAGTGTCTTTCCAGTACCAGCGGAACCCATAAGGAGCACTCCCTTTGGAATACGGGCACCGATCTGAATAAATTTCTTCGGATTCTTGAGAAAGTCTACAATCTCCGTGAGTTCTGCCTTCGCTTCCTTCGCGCCAGCAACATCAGCGAACGTCACTTTCTGCGCAGCGTCTTCCGGATTCACGAGCTTCGCCATCGAGCGACCGAACGTGAACGCCTGCATTCCCGATCCTCGCATCTGACGAGAGAGGTACCAGATGATACCCACGATTAAAATGACCGGAATAAGAAGTGGAGCGAGCGTCAAAAACCAGAAACGTGCGCCTCCCTCATCTTTGACTGTTATTTCAACAGCTGAGAGTTTCTCTGGCGAGACATTGTAGTTCGCAAACGTTTCTGTAAGTGAACTCTCTGATTCTTTGCGAGATGTTTTTTCAGTCTCATCTTTATACGTAACGGTAATATCGGTTCCTTCAACTAGGATCGAGGTTACAAGACCCGCCTCAATATCGGAGACGATTTGTGAGAGGGAGACTTCCTCGGTATCCTCAATGATGTACTTCTGAACGAGAGAGAACCCCGTAGAAAGCATGAGAAAGATTGCGAATGCAATCGCAAGCTGTAACCATATAGAGGGTCTACCCGGTACGCGACCTCCGGCACCTGGCCCTTTTGGCATCTTTTGACTCCCCATCGGCGAATTTGGCATATCGGGGCATTATACTCATAAGCCCGATTTGAGCCAGTTTTTACGCCAAACCTACTTAGAAACGACGATACCTATATTCTGAGTCCTGTTCGCTGTGAGCTTAAAGGAAAGTGGATTTTCAGTCGTCACTTTGTACCCTCGTGGAGCAACATATGACATCTCGTAGGTATCCGCCTGTAGTTTGCTGAAGATATATCTTCCATCCCTTCCGACAGCCGCAGTATGCTTAACGGGAGTTACCGCTGCTTCCATGAGCTCAACTACTCCCCCGCCGTAGGATTTCTCAGAGAGGTCTTTCCTCCCATTTGAATTTGAATCTATCCAAACAATACCGGTGACAGTGTACGTTTTGGTATTTTCTACAAATTGAGGCACGCATTTTGCGTACTGATAACTTCCCGACAATGTACCGTTTCGACATACACGAGTCTCCGACTGACATCCTATGCGTGGAACTTCCCTATCTGTCTTGTAGAACGTCGCTGAAGAACCGTTAGCAACCGTTTGCCCATCTAACGTGCACGATCTACCAGTAGTCGGTTTGTAACCATATCCATAAGACGTATTCAGCGTGAGCTTGTTGCCACTTGCACCGCTCACGATAGCTTTTTGTGAGACACATTTGGTGTATCCGTACTTACCCTGGTATCCGTAGGTAACTCTGTTGCACTGGTCACCAGATCCACTACCCGAGATAGATGCTTGTATCGTAGCGGCACCTCCAACTTCCTTTGCGTTAGATGCAGATCGCGCCGTCGCACCGAACGTGAGCACGCCCGAAGACTGCACGGGATATACGGGAAGTGGTTGTGAGAATGAAACTATGTACGTGTTACCAGACCGAGCCTCTGCACGAACTGGAAGTTTGATGTTGCCGCAGCTTCCCCCTGGATATCCGTACCCGTACGTAACACCTGCAGGTATGCAGTACCGATAATCCATAGTGAACTCGCTGAGTAGTACCGTGGTCGCCCCCCTACCTGCCGCTGCTACTTTCACCTCAATAGAATTAAGGTTCGCGAAATTTGTTACGTTCTTAGAGCGCACGTCAAAAGTGGCGAGTATCGTTGGATTTCCGAGAGTGACCGCGCCGTTTGGAGTCGAGGCGTTGCGGCTTATTGCTATGAGCGGATTCCCGTTGAATGCAGTGATCGCGGCTGCGAAAAACGTCCCTGCCCCGCCCGTGAATTGTGCGGAGGCTAAGGTAAATGAACTACCAATGAGAGCGACCGCTGCGACTACTAATCCCGCTTTTTTAATAATCTTGTCCTTCGAGCGCAAGCGCTTCGAAAAAGATGATTTTTTCATGAAGTATCTACACGATATACCCCCCTTCTTACGGCTGCCATGCTCAACTGGGGAAAACCTTTATTCTACGTACGTTACACTTCCTCCATGAAGTCTGTGGGGGCTTTCATAAAACTTCATGCGCGTGAGATCGCACTTATTGTTTTTCTTTGTGTAAGCTCGTCTCTGATTCACCTCCTCGCCTTCCTTCTTCATGGCCCTCACCCTCTCGGATATGACAGCGGATTTTATCGTCGCTATATACTTCAGCCATTCCACTCATTCCCCAATCCTTCAGTACCAGGCCTAGGAGATGATGCGCTCGTGCCGCGACTTTTCTTAGATATCGTAGGACTACTTCCTATTTCAACCGATCAAATACTCTACGGCACGTATATTTTTTTCTGGGCTCTTCTGCCGGTTGCTATTTATTTTCTGCTGCGACCACATCTCGGTATGCGCGGCTCCTTCGTCGCTGGCCTCCTCATACTGCTTTCCGCCATTCAGTACAAGGCGTACTGGTTCATGCTTTGGAAGCATTCATTCGCAGCACTCCTTTTTATTCTTGCCCTTATCGCCATTCAAAGGAGGTGGACCATTCCCCTTCTCGTATTGGATATTGCAATCGCCTTAAGCCACAAGACTACTGCAATCCTATATCTCGTTACGCTTGGGATTTTATTTCTTATACATACGAAGGAGAGAAGGTGGATCTTCATACATACAATACTAACCGCTACTCTATTCGCAGTGGTAAATTTTGATATTTTGCACACGGTCTCTCTCGCTGCACCGGTTGCAATCTTTATGAGCTGGCGCGAGTATCTGTTTTTCTCTGTACCGTTACTCCTGATTCTCCTCGTCGGCAGAACGTGGAGTCTGAGAAACATTCCGATATCGCTTCTCGCGTTCGCGGTAGCGAGTTTTCTTTTTCCGATCCTACAACTTCCCTTCCACGAGCGAATATTCATCTACGGTGACATCGCGCTCGTCGCGCTCGCGGCATTTGCTATCGAGCGCATACTCTCTGAAATAGACTTTTCTAATCCAAAAAAGAAAACCTACCTTTTAGGTGCGACACTTTGTGTAGCGTTTGGTTTCTATGCAGGTTTTCTTTGGAATGAAATACGTGCTCTTCAACCACTAGTGTCACCGGAGAGTATTGAAGTGATCGAAAAAATTGGGAGCTCGGTGCCAAGAGATGCGACTATCCTTACGACCTCAGACGAAGCTCCATGGTTCCAAGGGTGGACCTCTTCACACGTAGCTGCGCCGGGTATGTTGTACGATTCGCACAATTTTGAAGAATGGATGGCATTGTGGACTTCCACCTCCACCTCAGAGCAAATCGCTTTCTTACATTCCCTTCCACAACCGCTCTACATATCAACTCTAGGTACCGTGGAGGATCTGATCGGCACACTGCCATCCTGCATTACGGAAATTGCTCCACACCTTTACGAGTTCAGGTGCGCTGAATGAAATAGTTGTATAGTAGCGACATGTCTCTCATTGAGAACAAGCGCATAGGTCTTGAGTACTCAATCCTCGAGGAAATCGAGGCGGGTTTGGAATTACTGGGACTTGAAGTGAAGTCCCTCCGAGCGGGACTTGGCTCAATAAAAGGAGCGCGCGTAGTCGCCCGTGGCGGAGAAGTCTATCTCGTAGGAGCTACCATCCCAGCATGGCAGATTGCCAACGCTCCCAAATCGTATGATCCCGAGAGAACTCGAAGACTTCTCCTTTCTCACAAGGAAATCCTGCAAGTTGCTGCCGCAGAGGCCCAAAAAGGGTTGACAATTGTGCCAATTAAGGTGTATAATAAAGGGAGAAATCTCAAACTCTCTATCGGTGTTGCCCGCGGTAAGAAAAAGGAAGATAAACGTCAAACTATACGGGCACGCGAAGAGAAACGTCGGATCGATAGAACTTTGAAATCACGATAATTGGAGAATGTCAGCCGTTCGCGAAGGGAGAATGAAGTGCTCTCTTCGGGGGTGACTGGCTTCGACAAGGAAATCGACATATGTGTGTGCGGGCAAAGCTGCAGTAGCTTTCTAAACCGCTGCAACAATTCAAGTGCAAACAAAACTGCACGGGGGGTTCTCTCACCTATTCAGATGGGAAACCTCAGCTTCGCTTAAGCTTTAACGCTTAATCGGCCGTCCGTGAACATGGCTACCTGAGGCCGGTTCATTTGGGCGTCACTTCACTCAGGCACTGAGGCGCACGTCCGCGCGTCTCTAAGATAAGGACTCGGCTTTGCGAGTTTCTGATCAATCTTATACTCGCATCGCTTAAACCTTCAGAATGATCTACGCCTCGTAGAATCACACATACTGTTTTTCTTTGGACGGGAGTTCGATTCTCCCCACCTCCACCAGAAATAGAAAAACCGCCGAGAAATCGGCGGTTTTTCTGTTGCTCACCAACTTCCCGTTAGTTAGTTGTTTTGAAGCTCGATGGCCACGTTACTTGGACGTTACCCGATGCATCTCTTGCGTAGAGCACGTAGTAATACGTGGTATTCGGTTGGAGTCCCGAGATACTTACATTTTGTGTAACACGGAGCATAGTGTCAGTCATAGCAGAAGTGCCACCGATCGTTACGTCAGTCGGAGAATCCGAGAGCGATGGCCACGTCGTGCCGTAGTAGACGATACCTGCCGCCTGTTCGTTTGTGTTCCACTGGATGGAAGCAGAGTTTCTGCCCACGGCAGGAGTGATTGCCCAGATAGTTGGTGCAGTGACATCCCCTCCGACGCTGCCTCCCCCGCTCATCTGCGCGTTAATTGCGGCGAGGGTAACCGGTCCTACACGACCAACAGTTGCGATTCCATTCTTTGCTTGGAAGTTTGAAACTGCAGCTTTAGTAAGTGTACCGAAGTATCCCGTCACAAGACCTTGTGGATAGATTGTTGGATCCTGCGCCAAGAACGTCTGGAGCGATGAAACATCAGCACCGCTATCTCCTATCTCCAATTGACGGGTCAAAGCAGCGTGAGCAATGCCTACAGTCGCAAAGACCGAGAGTATCAGGAAGAGTGCGAGGCCTCCAATTTGTACGAGAGTTCTGAGATTTGTCTTTGTTATTGTCATATTTTTTCTGATTGAGGCGAGTAATAAGTGGTAGCCGTACGCGTAAGTCTTCGGCCAACGAAGCATCTGTGCATACTTAGCTGGAAGATGAGACTTATGTAGGTATTGTGGTGTTCCTCGGATCGATGATCCTTAGGACATCGTGTGAAGGGCGCTAATATAACCTGGAACTTTTCCACTGGGAATGTCTGAGACAATCACAGCCGACTGTCGGAGCAGTCACAAGTCATTAAAGTACAGCGCTCTGATGCGATACCTGCAACCAGGTTACACGGTATCAATAGCTCATGAAGAGTGAGTGAAGTTGTTTATCTTTTCCTTTCGAAACTCACTTCCTGTGGGCCAGCTGCGTATGGTCCCACTTGGTACTGTTGGAATATAAATGTCACTGTATCTTTTGAAATACTAAACGAACTGAAGTTTTCAGGATTCGTTGTCGCTCCTTCCGGGAAGAACGCCTCCCCCAGTTTTGCCTGGAGCTCCGTCGTAACTTTCACTGAAACTTCTTCGACTGTGAGGTCAATCATTCGTAGTGCATCCTCTAACGCGAGCCTCCTCCCTGTTACTCGATCGAAGTTAACTCCGCTTATAAGAGAAAGTGGGTGCGCACCGCCCGTATATTGAGAGAGAACGAGTTGGACGCTAATCACATCGGGTCCTACATACGCATTACTGAACGAGCCGTCAAAAGAATTCTTTGGGGTCGCAGATTCTGGAGGGTTGGCGGGCATAGATTTTAATTCTGCGATCGCGTCTTCCACATCTGCTTTTATTTGCGCATCGATAAGCGGCATTCCAAATTGAGGATACTTTGCTTTTATGGAATACGTATCGGTCGACTCGTTTATCTCAGCCACTTGAATCTCCGCATCGCTGTGCTCAGTCTTCTCGTCCATCACCTTCGCTATCTGCGGCGAAAAACTGTAGCCGATGAATATGCCGATGATCAGTAGAACGATTGCACCAATTAATTTCATATATCGAGGAGTTGTTCTGATACTCTATTTATAATTCTAGTCGATACACATTCGTCTCCCGTATCTGAAACCCGAGTTTCTGATAGAGCTTATTTGCAGCGACTCGATCAGGTCGACTTGTCAGCTGGATCGAGCGAGCACAATTTTCTTTCGCACGTTCTACCCCCTTCTCACACAACATCTTGCCGATGCCTTTTCCTCGCGCAGCCTCGTCAACAACGACATCTTCCAGAAGTGCTGTGATGCCACCGGGCTTCACGATAAGAATGAGGGTCGTCATTCCGACTATCTTCCCTTCATCCATCGCAACCCACAGTTCCGTGGTTTCGTTTTGGACAACCCTCTCTAAATGAGCGAGCGTGCAGGTCCGGCCATTTGAAAGCTGATTTAGCAGCGTGTTTATTTCGGCGCATGCTGCTTCGTTTGCAGCTTTCAACTGTACGATCTCCGTCATAAGCGCATAGTAGCGCCAAATAGTTGCTCGTACAATGAAGCCTTCTATACCCAGCCTTGCACTTTTCCCTCCTCAGATGCTCTATACTTCTTACTACATGCGTCGCGCTATATCTGCAGGTGTGAAAAGTATAGGTTTGCTTACTTTTATCGCATTCGTTCTCTTCCCATTGGGACAATCGACAATCGCCGCAGCTGATGCGTGTCCCGAGGGTACGCGCCCTGCGAAAAGCGCGGATCTCCCTCTCATGCGTGCAGCGGGTATATCGGGTGCTGTGGTTGGCATGTGCTGGGACCCTACCGATGCGGATCTAGGAACAACACCCTCTGAGGCAAAAACATATCTGTTGAGTTTGCCACGACAAGCGGTTAACGGATCAAGATGTGCACCTCCCGAGAATGATGAAAACATCCAGCGCCTTAACTCGACGTTCGCTATCTGTGCGGCGCGTTTTTTCCGATCATACACAGCTGCCTACGGAAATGTCCTCATCACGTCAGCCTTTAGAGACGGCACGCCGGGGAGTTCACCAAATGGTGGCGGTGAGAGCGCCAATCAATGCGCGGGAGGTGCCGAGCAATCAAATCACACAATAGGCATTGCTATGGATGTGCACCCAGCAAACGGAGATTACGAAACAATGTGGGAATTTGCATCGAACAACCCTCAGTTTGGAGTTTGTTTTCCGTTTCAAGACGGCAGAATAAATGGGTATAGCGACCGCCCCCACATGGTGCTTGCGGGGACCGGAGGTAATGAAGCCTCGCTATGTGCGATGCAAGGTGTCGTATATTCTTGCGAGGGACAGTCATATACTCCAAGCACAATTACATACTCTCCCAACGTGGACAGACCTGTTATCGAGATTGCCCAGACTGTTGGACAGTACCTGTATCCAGACCTAACAGAGGAGTATCAGGATTCACCATATCCTCTTTTATCTGCACTCATCGAAACGATCTTCTCTCTCCCCATGACCCAAAACCCATCTGGGAATAACGACGAGAATAATCCTTTTCCTTTCCTCACTGGGGATCGTCCGGGCATTTTCTCCGATAACAATGACTCACCCACCTCAGGAGGTATATCTATTTACTCTGGCTGGCAAAACAATCCGGGAGGAGGGTCAACATCGTCCCCATTCATCCTGATCGTGAATGGAAATGACGTTACGGGAATCCAGAACGGCACATCCTCCAATCCAACAATCGTCTGGCAAGGAAATACGTATCAGTTAACACCTGTGGCGCAGGAGACTTTCGGAGATGGAACATTCGGATCTAATAATTCTCCGCGCGGTAACGACGGAGGGTCCACCTTTTCAGAAAGAATAGGAGCCGGTATCGCCTCCTTCTTCCGCGGCCTACTCGAATACCTGACGTCTTTCGGAAACTAAAGGGTAGTGGTATAGTTCCGACACAATAAATCGCACGGAAGACGGGCGATGAAACACAAATGGGATTCACAAAATACACTTCGCAGGTTGAAAAGGAGCGCGCTCGAATGAACGAGGGCATCCGCGCTCGTGAAGTACGTGTACTAGGAGCTGAAGGTCAGAACTTCGGCGTCATGAAGATCGAAGATGCAATCCTCAAAGCTCGCGAAAGTGGCCTCGACCTCATTGAGATCTCCCCTAACGCCGTTCCTCCTGTCTGCAAAATTACAGACTACGGCAAGTTTAAGTACGAATTGAAAAAGAAAGAGAAGGAAGTGAAAGCGAACGCACACGTCACAGAAACAAAGGTGACACAGGTAAAGATCGGAACATCGGAGCGCGACATGCAGATCAAGGCATCGAAGGCAGCCACCTGGCTACGCGATGGCCACCGCGTGAAAGTAGACCTCTTTTTGTGGGGTCGTTATAAGTACATGGAATTTAACTTCCTCAAGGAACGTTTGGAGCGCTTCCTCGCGTTCATTCCGGAAGGATACAAAGTAGCCGAGGATATCCAAAAGAGCCCGAAGGGTCTCTCTATAGTTCTTGAGCGCGACGCATCCAAAAAACCACCAAAACCTAAGGCTGCGCCCAAAGCAGAGCCAGCACCGCTCGAAGCAGAGGAGTCTGAAACAGAAGAGAAAGAAACACTTTAAGACGTGTGTCTTTGGGGGTGTCTCGCAGCGCGTCGGCGCGAGAGGCAGCGCTCCGCCAGCAGGCGGAGACAGCGACCCTCAAGGGCACACGGCGTAAAGGGTTGCTGCCAGGAAAGCTTGCTTTTTGGCTTAATTCTGGCAGAATGGCGCGACTGTATGAAAACAAATAAGTCATATTCTAAGCGCCTTCGAGTGACTCGAAAGGGCAAGATCATAGCGCGTGCCCCAGGCCAAAACCACTTCAATGCCAAGGAATCAGGCAAGGGTCGCATGCACCGCCGCCGCTCAGTCGCCTTCCACGGGATACTAACAGCGAGCGATAAGAGCCGTTTCCTCTCATAAATAATATATGTCACGAGTAAAGCGAGGAGTAATGAAGAATAAGCACCGCAAGAACATCTTGGCGCAAACCAAGGGGTATCGTTTCGGTAGGAAGAGCAAAGAGCGCGTTGCGAAGGAAGCAATCCATCATGCAGGAGCTCACGCGTTCCGCCATCGCCGCGCTAAGAAACGCGAGTACCGCAACCTCTGGACACTTCGCCTAAAC
This sequence comes from uncultured Candidatus Saccharibacteria bacterium, assembly GCA_964399865.1. Classification (GTDB taxonomy): domain Bacteria; phylum Patescibacteriota; class Minisyncoccia; order Phycocordibacterales; family UBA2100; genus UBA10103. Next base: position 441,521 of record CAYNRJ010000001.1, read on the forward strand.
GCCGCGGTCCGCCCTCTTGGTTTCTCATACTCAAGATTCATCGGAACTCTAAAGAAGAACAACATCCTTCTCGATCGTAAGACCCTCTCGGCCCTCGCAAAGGACTACCCAGAGATCTTCACTCGCCTCTCAGAGCAATTGAAGAAATAAGCGTCTCCGCAGTTTTTGAGGCAAAAAGGGGCTAGAGAATATACTCGGCCCCTTTTGCGTTAGCATCCCACTTCTCGGGATTATTGAATACCAGGTTTGTCGCTTCCTTGTCTTTGACGACAAGTTCTATGAGGCGTTCAACAAGTGCCTTCGGATCGGAATCACGTATTACTTTATTATTTGGACGGTGCGCAGATTCCATGACTCTTTGAAGTATCTCGTCTGTCTCCCAACTCCCCTCCAGGATCCCTATAGGGCGCTTATCCTCAAAGGCGACTGAGAATTCATTTAGTGTGCCGATGCGACCACAGCCGATCACAACCGCATCAGACGAGCGCACCAAGAGTAGATCGCGCCCTGAATAGCCGAAACCTGTATATACGATGACATCCATGTACTCAAGTGGGAGCTTATACACTTCGCGATGCTCACGCTCTGTAGCTGCTGGGGAGAATCCTATTGAAAAACCACATTCGTCCTTCGCGCCCATCGCCGCATAGAGTGGAAATCCGGTGGTTGCACCCGTAGTGATGATCGCCCCTTGTCGTGCAATCTCTCGTCCCACTTCTTTTGCCTTATCAAATGCATCCAAACCGCAGTACCCTGTTTCTGCGGCTCCAGAAACGCAGATCTTTACTACTCCGTACCCACTTGGAAGACGACAAAAATTACGTGGCACCGCCAAATGATTTGGGTGGATGATGCGATGCTTCAATGACATTGGAAAATTATAACACTGCTTTAGATGATTTTGAGTGCAAAACGATAGATCGGCCCAAAAAACCACCGAGTGCTCCACCGAAGGCGTCCATAAAAAGATCGATGCTCGTATCGAATGCCCAATTTGCTTCTCGAGGCATACCAATCACAACCTCAAACACTTCCCATACAAGACCTACCAGAATTGCGCCAGCGATACTCCACGCGATGCTCGGTGCAAAACCGAAGAACGTACGCAGAGATAAAAAGAAAAGCCCGACGGATATGCCGCCGAGTGTGTGGGCTAGCGTGTCCAACCAGACAAAACGCCAGTATAAGTAATGTTCGATGCCGAGGAGATGGAGGGTAGCTAGCGCGCCAAGAATAAAGAATTGTGCGATAAGCAGAGCGCGATAAGGCATATTTCCTATTCTAACATTCAGCATCACGCTTTTTTAAGCCCAAAATCCCGCCAAAGTGGCGGGATGCTAGGGGCGACAGGTACGTCAAAGCCTGGGTGTTGAGACCAGGTGGGTTTCCGCAGCATTCACACCAAGGTATGAAGCAATATGAGAATCCCGAGACTTAAACAAGCAGGTTTAAGTACCAGCCGCTAAAAAGAAGTATATCACTTTATTTAAAATTACTGTGAACAGACTCCCTCCAGCCCCCTTCCCCAATGCAAAAGTCGCTTCGGTATGTGTTTGACGGAGACTAGCGAGCGCGGCGGCGCGAGCTCGAGGAATTTTTCAGCAGAAAAATATCCGTGCTCCGGAGAATACATACCGAAAAAGAGTTTTGCTTCTCCCCTATTCTAATATGCCGTCGAGGTTTACGTCGTAGAGGATCTTCTCGTGAATGATGCTGTAGTCAGTAAGCTCATTCGCCTTAAACCAATGATTGATCTCCATTGTAGCTTCCTCGGGAGAACCAGATGCGTGGACGAGATTTCTCACAGCGCGAGTGTCTGTGTCCGCCATAGTGTACGAGTCGAGCACGTAGTCCCCTCGGATGGTTCCGACATCGGATGTAAGTGGCTCGGTACCACCTGTAATTTTACGAATGATCTTCACAGAGTGAGCTCCTTCCCACACCATGGCAACTACTGGGCCCGATGCGAGGTATTTCTTAAGATTGGCAAGGATCTTTGCAGTGATCTCGAGAGGATCAGTCGAAGGCGGAGTGAGACCTTTCTTTACATAACTTTCGATAGTCTTTTCACCAGTGACGCGGCGCCAATTCGGATCAAGTGTGTAGTGCGCTTCTACGTGAGCCTCTTCTGGAACTACCATCTTCATAGCAACTAACTTCAAGCCGACATTCTCAAATCGCTTGATGATCTCCCCTACTAACCCGCGCTGTACTCCGTCTGGTTTAATAATGACGAGAGTGCGCTCTTCCTTCGGATGTGCGTTTTTAGTCATGGGCGACACTCTAACACGTTTCCGGTAGAGAGAAAACTATTGGTAAAGCGGTGGCGGTACGTCCGCTGGGAGCGGTTTTGCCCCATAACTTGCATCGAATTTCTTTCGCATCTCTGATTCCACCTCTTCGCGATCTCGGCCATACGTACGATATGAAAGTTCCTTCAAGCCTGGTGTTATTGAATGATCCATCGGAGGCAGGTCCACGGTCTGAATGGAGAACGGTCTCGCCGGAACGCCATTTACGAGTAGCGAGAGAACGGCATGACGATTTGGGAGGTTCTCGATGTCAGGAGCATTAAAGGTAGGCTCGAATTGTTTCGCAAGGAATTCCGCATCAGTCGTACCTACGCGGAACGCTGCTTTAGTACCCACGTTACCAATCACAGCATCACGTATCTTTTCATCAAGCTGCGCGATAAATTGGTGCGCAATAACGAGAGAGAGTTTGTATTTTCGAGCCTCGGAGAGAATTGTTCCGATCGATGGAGTTGCGAAGTTCTGGAACTCATCGATGTAGAGATAAAACGTCGGAAGATCACCTTTCGTATCTACACGCGAGAACGCCGCTTGGAGGAATTTAGAAACGAGAATGAGGCCGAGGAGAGACGTGTTTCTATCTCCGAGCCGACCCTTTGAAAGATTGGCGAGGAATATTTTCTTTCCATCCATGATCTCGCGGAAATCGAATGATGATTTTTCCTGCGAGACGATCGGTCGCATGATGTCATTCGTGAGGAATACGTCGAATTTACTGGTGATGTACGGCGCGACATTTTCAAGCGAAGGATCCCCTTGTGCTTGTTCCGCGATCTTTTTCCAAAATTGCACGATGATAGGATTCTTGCACTTTGAAAGTTTCAAGTTCCTAAATGCGGGATCTGCGAATACACGTGGTATCTCTACGAACGTGGAACCTGAATCTGGATCCTCAACCACAAGCTGCACGGCATTTCGGTAGTATTGCTCGAACATCGGACCGAATGCTTCCGGCACATCGGCATAGAGCTTACGGAAGATACCGTACACCTCATCAACCACGAATGTCTTCATCTCTGGTTTATTCCTGTCGTACTCGAGCATGTTGAGTCCCATCGGACGATCCGTGTAGGCAGGATCGAAGTAAATGACATCTTTCATGCGCTCCTGAGGAATAGAAGCAAGAATATCCTCGATATCGTTGCCGTGCGGATCGATAAAGGCAACACCTTCACCATTTTTTATGTCCTGAATGATCATGTTCTTGAGGAGACCCGTTTTACCTGTACCGGTTTGTCCTATGACATAGCAATGACGGAGTCGGTCCGGCGCAGCAAACTGGACTGGCCTCTCTTCTGCACCATATCGATTTACTCCTATGGTGATACCCTCCCCCGACATTTCCACCGGCGCAGGAGTTTGCTTTGCAAAACTTCTCTTCAATTCACGAGAGGTCGTTACGCGCTCTGCAGTGAAGTGGAAGATCGAGGTTATTTCTGCAAGCGAGAGCGGCATCGTGTACGAGTGATCAAAAATACGGTATGCAAAATCTCGCAAGAATTGCTGTTTGTGCCAATTTGATACCTCTCGGAAAACGAGATGATTCCCCTTTGAGTCATCGTACTGACTGAACGGTGATATGAGATTCTGAAGAAGCGCGTCGGCTCTCTCCTTAGTCGGCGCAGAGGTGACAAGACGAATGGAGGTCGGTACTATACGGCTTTTAATTTTGCGTCCGATCTCTTCCGTCGCGACTTGGTCAGGTTGACGGCGGTACGTGCGATCTTTATCTTCCTGTATCTCCTTCTCAGACTTGAACATTGTCTCCGTAAGATCATAGAACATCTCCCCAATAACACTTTCAGGTACTTTTAGCGCCCGATATAATCTTTTACCTCCCTCAAGACGTCGAAGGATCTTTTTATAATGCTTGTTATAGCGATCCCCTTCTGTCGACACCGTTATCTGGAGTGCTGCACCTTCTCCGTGCTTCGCGATCTTAGCGAATGCAGCAAGGAGAATGTTCATCGGATCATGCTCGAACATTTCCGGCGTCTTCAAAGGATATGCCGGATTTTCATACAAAGTCGCATACGCAGCAGCGTGCACGCCCTCGTAATTAAAGATGTTGTAATCCTCTCTCTCCTCTGAAATACGGGCGTTCGGGAAGACTGAGGAAATGAGACGCTCCGCCAGATCTTTCTTTTTTCGCGGCACTGCAAGATATAAAATGGCTGACTCAGTCCCATCGGGAACTGCGATTTCTAGAGAAAATCCTTCGCGCTTAGTGATAAGGGAGACCAGTCCTGCATATAATTGCTCCGAGGAAGCAAGGATCTCCTGTAATTTCATCTGGCGAGACTCCTCTTTCCCGCGTTCACTGTGTGCCTGCGGATCTATTGTGAAAAGCACCAACTCCAGCGCTCGGCGAATGCGTTCTGGCGCGTGTTTTCCGCCTTGTGGGAGACCTTCGGCAATATAGCGCACCAGTACGCGGTGTAGATCGTCTTCGAGGTGAGGATTTTTCATGCGCGCAACGATTGAAAGAGCGTTCTTTATGCCATGCTGTGTGACAATCTTAAGAAGTTCGTCCATCTGTACATCGTGCTCCTCTGGTTCGAGTTTCAAGACATTTCGAAGAATGTCATGCTCAGCCATAATGACCTCCTCATGGAGAATGGTTGCGGGGTGTGCTTCAGCATAGGTGGCGACTTCTCTCTTTGCGATGCGATCACTCTCAAAACGACTGGGCGCTGTCTCAATCTCCTCTTCTTTTTCGCGAACGCGATCACGCAAATACGCGAGCTCCTCTTGAGGAGATTTGAATTTTTCTTGTGGACTCGTCGCACGAGTACGCTCGATGGACAGAGGAGGCATGTTGAAAATTATACCGCATAAAAGAGAAGAGCCGCCCGAGTGGACGCGAACACATGTTCGGGCGTCTCCTCTCGTAGCGGCTCAGCGGCGGAAGCGGAAGCGGAACCAGAATCCAGGGGTCCGTAGCACGAACCTTACCATTGCGGTTGGGCTATCGCCGTTCGGCGTGCTCGGACACAAAATAGTTGTGGAAAAGGTAATTAGTGCTCGCTCGGGGAAATCTGGGACATCCTCCACGACAACATCGTGCTCCGCCCACATGGCACAATGAAAGAGATCGTTCACGTCGACCGTTACGTATCGCTGCTTGTTTCTCACTGCCTCCTTTATGTAGCGCCGGAACGACCGAGCAAGGGCAATTCTAGCCTGTTGGTTGTTTACCTTATCCGTCTCTCGAACAGTGGGGCCGGTAGGCATCGGTATTTCCCTTACCACCTCTGACACAAGCGGAGGCCCGCTCTCGTCCTTCATTTTGAGTCCCTCTTCTCATGCCACAACGTGCGTGTGACACCGCCGCAACTATACAATAAAGATTACTTGAATGCTTTTGCGCCTATATCACGTCGGAAATACATACCCTCAAAATGAATCTTCCCTGTCGCTTCGTAGGCTCTACTGAGCGCTTCTTTGAGTGTGTCGCCGACAGCAGAGACACCCAAGACTCGCCCGCCTGAGGTTACAATCTTACCGTTCGTCAGAGTTACCCCCGCGTGGAACACCATCACTCCAGGAATTTTCTCTGCTTCTTCAATGCCCGTTATAGGAAATCCTTTTTCATAGGTATCAGGATAGCCACCAGAGCAAAGCACAATGTTTACAGCAAATCCTGGATTCCACTCCACTTTCACCGTGTCGAGTTTTCCGTCGGTTGATGCCTCCAGAAGTTCAAGGAGATCACTTTTCATAAGACGCATGTATGTCTGACACTCGGGATCTCCGAAACGTGCATTGAATTCCAATACCTTTGGTCCTTTTGAAGACATTTTGAGTCCCGGATATAAAAGCCCGACGAACGGATTTCCTTTCTGCGCGAGCGCAGCGAGGGTCGGCGTAACAACATTCTTTTCAATATCTCCGAGCGCTTCCGTAGAGACCCATGGCACTGGAAGGATTACTCCCATTCCCCCAGTGTTCTTCCCGGTATCACTTTCACCGACTGGCTTATGATCCTGCGATGGCGGGAACATGATATGCGTCTTTCCATCCGAAAGTGCGTGGATCGATACTTCTTGGCCGTCGAGATATTCTTCTATAACGACTTCGTTCCCTGCATCACTAAACGCACGATCAAGCATTATTTCCTTGAGGGCAGTCTCTGCCTCTTCTACGGACTGACACACGTACACCCCTTTCCCAAGAGCGAGCCCGCTCGCTTTTACTACTATTGGCGCACCTTTTTCTCTGACATAGGAGAGCGCTTTTTCATGATCAGTAAATACTCCAAATTCGGCGGTGGGAATTCCCGCCTCACGCATTAGCTCTTTTGAAAAGGCTTTTGATCCTTCGATTTGAGCGGCGGCTTTACTTGGTCCCCACACACGTAAACCTCGTGCTTTAAATACATCTACTATTCCGCCGGCGAGAGGATCGTCGGGCCCGATAACAGTAAGACCAATCTTTTTTTCTGCTGCAAAGTCCGCTAATTTTTCAAACTCTTTTACAGATATCGATACGTTCTCTCCGAGGAGTGCTGTACCACTGTTTCCTGGAGCAATGTAGAGTTTCCCCAATTTTGGCGATTGTTTTAATTTCCACGCGAGCGAGTGCTCTCGTCCACCACTCCCTACGATGAGTACGTCCACTGACATGGGCGCATTCTACTCTATTCTCTAGTCAAAATCTCTGGGCCGTCTTTGGTTATAAGAACTGTATCTTCCGAGTGCGCGGTACGAGAACCGTCCTTTGTGCGATAGGAGTGACCGTCTTTGTCAATATACAGATCACCACTTCCAAGTGTCATCATTGGTTCAATCGCTATAACTAGACCCTCTTCAAGCTCTGTGCCGCTTTTTGGTGCCCCGTAATTCGGGACATACGGCTCCTCATGAACTGCCTTGCCAACGCCATGACCGGAAAGATTCTTCGGGAATCCGAATTTATATTTCGCTGCGACCCGCTCGACAGCGTGTCCTATATCCCCCGTGGTATTCCCTACCTTCGCTTCTTTTATCCCGGCATCAAGTGCTTCCTGTGTACCTTTCACTAAACGAATATCTTCTGGTGAACCTTTCCCGACGATTACCGTACGTGCGTGATCAGTGAAGAGTCCTTTGTGTTTGATACCGAAATCGATACACACAACATCTCCTTCTTGGAACACCGCACCGTTCTCACTCGCTGGCGAGTGGACTATGACATCGTTCACTGAGACGCAAAGACCTGACGGATATCCTTCCCTATCTTTCCTCCCCTTGTATCCGAAAAATGCCATGGTGTCGCCATCCTTTGCAACCATTTCGCGGGCTTTTTCTTCAAGTTCGAATGCCGTCACACCGACTTTCGCCATTTCACAGAGCGTGCGGACGTGTCGCGCCAAACGCTTTCCCCCTTCGCGTAGTATCGCTATTTCTTCCTTTGTTCGCGCGATCATTTTGAGAGATTCAAAGCTCCTAGAATATTCTTGTGGATCTCCTCTACCGTTGGTTCGCCATCTATCTCGTGTACATTCCATCCGAGCTTGCGCAGTTCGTTTATCGAGGGGACAACATGCTCTTCGTACCATGCGAAACGACTAGCCAAGACCTCCTCTTTTGCGTCATCATAGCGGCCACGTGCGATGAGACGCTTCTTAGCTGATTCAGGGGTGAGCGTGAGCACGATCGCGTGTAGATCAGTTCTCTCCCAGAGACGCATCATCTCATCGACTGCTCGTGATTGGTCCGGTCTTCGGCAGGTGCCATCGAGAATTGCGTGTTCTGAGCCAGTAAACGATGTATTGAGAATACCGGTAAGAAGATATATCGGAATAAACGAAGGTACGAGTTTCCCCGCTGCGAGAATATCGTTCACATGGGAGCCGAGCGATGTCCCATTTTTCATAAACTCGCGAAGAAGACTGCCCATCTCTGGTCGCACGACAGGACGTGAAGGATCATTCTCCTTGAGGAACTTTTCAAGAAGATCGCACTGCGTCCCTTTACCGGAACCGGAAATACCAAAAAAAGCTACGGTGACTGGTGACATAATTATTGGAGATTGTATCCTTCTTTTTTCAGTATTGCTACGATACGCTCGGCTGTTTCAGTGAGCATTCCGTCGGCATTCACAACTCGGTAGTCGTACTGAGGAGCATGTACACGTAACTCCTCCTCGGTGATTTGCATGCGCTCTTCGAATTCTTTATGAGACCACTCCGGCGAACGAGATCGGAGGCGCATTTTAAACTGCCCGATAGATTCAGGCATGATGAATATCGTCACTGCGTTGTATTTCTTCTTTAAATACTTAGCTCCTTCGATATCTACCTGTGCAAAAACCAACTTTCCCTCTGCTACCTGCTTCTCGAGATCCGGTATATAGGTACCGTAATAGGTACCAAGCCCGGGGACAAAACGGTGCTCTGGAATATTCCCTGCGGAGAGCTCTTGATCAAATTTCTCTTGAGAAAGGAAATGGTAATCAACGCCATCCACTTCATTTGGTCTCTTTGCACGAGTCGTTGCGGTGACAAGTCGTGAGATCTTAGGATACTTTTTCTGTATCTCGCTGATGATCGCGTTCTTTCCGCTCCCGGAAGGCCCTGCGATAACTACCACTCGTCGTCCGCCGGCCGTCACAGTCATGCGTTTAATATTCTCTTATAGAGGTTTGTGCGTCAATTTTCTTGACCACATCGAGAACGACAGATACTGCGATGAGAAGCGCGGTGCCACCGATTGTGAGTGTGGTGATACCTGTGACGCCCTGCAGAATGATAGGAAGGACAGCAAGGGTGCCAAGGAAGAGTGCGCCCACGAGCGTGATGCGCGTGATGATGTTACCGAGGTATTCAGAGGTGGTATCTCCCGGACGTACCCCTGGAACGAATGCTCCATTCTTCTGAAGATTCTTCGCGATCTGATTCGGCTCGAACGTAATGGCTGTGTAGAAGTACGTAAAGATAAAGACGAGCGCGAAATAGAGTGCGCCGTAAATCCAGTTGTTTGCGAGACCATTTACAACAGATTGCGCAGGACCTGCGATCCAACTTGCAGAGCTCTGCGCTAGAAACGTGGCGAGCATCTGTGGGAAAAGAAGGAACGACAACGCGAAGATAATTGGCATGACGCCTGACTGATTTACACGGATAGGAAGGTACGTTGATACGCCGCCGAGCACCTTCATGCCGCGCACTCTCTTAGCGTAGGTAACGGGAATTGGACGTTCAGCTTCTGTAATAAAGACAACACCAGCCGTAATAACGAGAGCTGCAACACCAAAGGCGATGTATACAGGGAGTTGAGACACATCGAATGAGAAGAAGAATTGTGCAGCTGCAGAAGGAAGGGACGCCACGATACCGGCAAAGATGAGAAGAGAGATGCCGTTACCAATACCAAATTCCGTAATAAGTTCACCGATCCACATAAGGAGAAGTGCGCCCGCGGCGACCATTACTACGTTTGCTGCGAAGTGCAACATATCGAGATCTGGAAGAATGCCGTTCTGACGCAAGAGAATGAGGAAACCGAACGCTTGGATGAATGCGAGTGGAACTGTTAGGTAGCGAGAATATTGTGTGAAGCGCGCACGACCCGCATCCCCTTCTTCTTGGTACATAGTCTTGAGTTTAGGAAAGAGGACCGTTGAGAGCTGCATAACGATCGAGGCAGTAATATACGGCGTAACACCGATCATCATGATCGAGAGATTTGAAAAGCCTCCTCCGGAGAAGATGTTGAGGAGCCCAAGGAATTGGTTGTTGCCAAGATAGTTCTGGAGCTCAGCGACGTTAATACCTGGTACTGGAATAGCCGCGAGAAGTCGGAAAACGATGAGAGCAGCAAGAACGAAGAGGACGCGATTACGGAGAGTCTCGTCTTCAATGATGAGTCTTATTTTTCGTACGAATTTTTCCCACATGTTAGTTCTTCTTGGCCGACTCTACAGGAGCTAGGTCAATCGTACCACCCGCTTTCTCGATAGCAGCGCGGGCTCCTGCAGAAACCTGGACGCCCTTCAGGGTGTACTTCTTCTCTGCAGTGCCACCGCCCACTATCTTGAAGATAGGCATTTTTCTGCGAGTGTGGATCGCAAGCTCTTTTGCAAGAGTCGCTGGAGTTATATCCGACTTTCCATCCGCTAGTTTTGCAAGTCTCTCGAGCGCTATAGGAATTGCGCGAGCACGATCGCCGATAACGGTGCGTCCACGGTTCTTACCGTATCCACGACGCTTTGGAAGTTTCTTGATGATGTCACGAAGCTCTGGGCGCTTCTTGTTACCAGCACGCGCGGTCTGTCCTTTTCCACCACGGCCAGATGTCTTACCGCGCTTTCCGCCTCGTCCCACTCGCCTACTTGCGCGAGCACCTGTTCTCTTCAATTGATTGAGTGTTGCCATAAATATTATTTCTTTGAAACCTGACGAAGTGCTTCGATGGCTGCACGAGCGTTGTTGATAGGGTTTTTGCTTCGTGAGAGAAGTTTTGCAGTCACGTCGGAAACACCGCCGAGCTCGAGGACAGCACGCACTGAGGAACCTGCGACGAGTCCGCGTCCAAGAGATGGGCGGATCTCTATAACAGATGCGCAGTACTTCGCTTCAATGTTGTGTTTGATGCTTCGATTCTTTGTGAGGTCGATAGTGACCATGTTGCGCTTCGCATCGCGTGTTGCTTTTTCAATTGCGAGCGCGGTATCCATAGCCTTTCCAAGACCTACTCCTACGCGACCCTTCTTGTCACCGATGACGATAGCTGCACTGAAGTTGAATCGGCGACCTCCCGCCATAACACGGGCAACACGGCGGATACCTATCATCTTTTGAGCAAACTCGCTGCGACGCTCATCACGTCCACCACGAGGTCCTCCGCGACGATCCCCTCCTCCACGGCGGTTTCCCCCTGCACCACGACGATCGCGAGGAGATTTCGCATCCTCTTTAACAGGAAGTGCAGTAGCCTCTTCGGCAACCTCAACCGTAGCTTCCTCTCCCGGAATTACTACCTCTTCTTCTGTTTTGATTGGATCAGTCATATATGTAAATTAAAATTGCAGACCCGCGGCACGTGCTGAATCCGCAAAAGCCTTAATGGTTCCGACATATTGGAATCCGCCACGGTCGAAGACAACGGCCTTCACACCTTTTGCCCCTGCGAGTTTCGCAAGAGTTGCTGCCGCCTTTTCTGCGCGCTCACGCGGAGTGCCGGCCTTCTCATCTTTTGAAGAAACGTATGCCACAACTACTCCCTTAGTGTCATCGATAACCTGCGCGATTATGCGTGTGTTTGATTTGTATACCGAAAGACGTGGACGCTCCGCAGTCCCCACCACTTTCGCACGCACTCTTCGATGGCGGCGCTCTCGTTTATCTACTTTGTTTAGTGTTTTCATATATGTTATGCGGCTGAAGCAGCTGCGGCTTTCTTACCTTCCTTCTCACGGACTACCTCACCCTCGTAGCGAATACCCTTTCCTTTGTATGGCTCTGGCTTCTTGAGTGCGCGGACGGATGCTGCGAATTCTCCTACCATTTCTTTGTCAGCACCGGAGATCCCGATGATGTTTTTCTCTACTTTGACCGTAAGACCTTCAGGGATCGCAACAAGCACTGGATGTGAGAATCCTATAGCGAGCTTCAACTGCTTTCCTGCAAGCTCTGCTTTGTATCCGATACCTTCGAGTTGAAGATTCTTATTGAATGGAGTGTTTACTCCGTTTACCATATTGCGAACATGAGCTGCGTAAGTTCCCCAGAGAGCGCGAGAAAGACGATTCTGTTTTGCTGGAGTAACGAGAATAGTATCGCCTTCAATCTTCACCGTAACTGCTGGATGAAGTGGGCGCTTAAGCGTGCCGCCCTTTCCCTTTACGATCATTTCATTAGAAACGATTGACACGTCAGTGCCAGCGGGAATTTTTATCGGAAGTTTGCCTGTTCTACTCATATTTGTATTACCACATCTCAAAGAGAGCCTCACCTCCGACATGAGCCTTTCGAGCTTCCTTGTCAGTGATGACACCTTTAGGGGTTGAGAGCATCAAAATACCTTGTCCGTAGCGAACAGGCATAACCTCACGAGAATTTCGGTACATACGGCGGCCTGGCTTTGAAACGCGCTTTACGCCGTTGATGACGGACTTCCCTGCCTCGTCGTATTTGAGGGTAATGTCGAGAGTCTTTCGGACCTTCTTTCCTTTCTTCTCAACAGCTTTCACAAAGCCTGCCTCCTTCAATTTTTCTGCGATAGCAAACTTGAGAGCTGAGTGTGGAACGGAGACATTCGCTGCCTTAATAGCGCCAGCGTTTTTCAAACGGTTTATGAAATCTCCTACAGGATCGTTTACCATACAAATTTACCAAGAGGATTTCTTTACGCCTGGAATATTGCCTTCAAGCGCTTCTTCGCGGAAGCAGATACGGCAAAGGTTAAAATCACGCATAAAACCACGTGGACGGCCACATTTGAAGCAGCGTCGCACAGTACGACTTGAGAACTTCGGTGTGCGCTTCGCTTTCGCGATCATTGATTTCTTAGCCATTGTGGTGTGCGCCCGACAGGAGTCTAGGAAGCCCTTGCATCCTGCGCTTGCGCGACAGGGTTACAGAAGCTTCTTCGCGTGGCCATGTTCTTCTTCCAACTTGTGGTTAAAAAACAAAGCCCCCTACGAGGCTCGGAAAATATACGCGATATGGGGAAGGAAGTCAAACTCTTCGCGAACCCTGTACTGCCCGCCCCGAACAGGACGCATGCGGTTCATTATTCTGTATCACTACTGCGAGATGCTGTATTTATGGATCGTCGCCCACGCGATGTTCTCTCGGGCAGTACAGGGATCGCAAAAGCTTGTGGAATTGGGAGATTAAGACAAACGGCCGCTCCGAGGAGCGGCCGTTTGTCTTTTCTATTCGCAGGAGAGACTATCGAGAATTCTTTATGTCCTTCTTCTCCTCTTCTGCCTTAAGCGGCACTCCTACGTATCGGAGGAATGCGATTGCATCCTTCTTGTTTTTTGCTGTTGTAACGATCGTGATCGCAAGACCGAATATATCCTTTGCGTCTTCGTCTGCGGTTTCTGGGAAGACTGTGTGCTCCTTAAGACCGATGGTAATGTTACCCATTTCATCGATGGTTTTAAGCGAGATTCCGCGGAAGTCCTTCACTCGAGGAAGCACGATGTGGATGAGTTTATCGAGGAATGACTTACCACGTGCACCACGGAGGGTCACCTGGTATCCAACAACATCTCCCTGACGAACTTTGAATGTTGCGATGGACTTTTTCGCAGAACGAGGCGCAGGAGCCTGGCCCGTGATCGTCATGAGACGCTCAACGATAAAGTCACGACGCTTCTGATCTTTCCCTGATCCCACGCCAGAGGAAACGATCACCTTCGAGATACGAGGTGTCTGCATGATGTTCTTAAGACCGAGCTGGTCCTTAAGCGCTTTAAAAGTCTCTGTTACTGGAAGTACGTTTGCCATAAATATTATTTGAGTTCTTGTCCGCTTTTAGCTGCTACCCGTGAACGTGCGCCATCCTTTCCTCGGACGATGCGTACGCGTGTTGGTTTGCCGGACTTTGGATCAAGAAGCATGACGTTCGATGCGTGGATTGGCATTGCGATGTCGACGATTTGCCCCTTTCGGCTTCGGCCAGTAGGGCGGCGGTGTCTCTTTGAGAGATTGAGGCCATCCAAAGCAACCATATTCTCCTTTGGGAATACGCGTGTGATAGCGGCTTTCTGACCGCGATCCTTGCCGGCCATAACCATAACTGTGTCTCCTTTTCGTAGTTTCATATAGTTTATAGGACTTCTGGTGCGAGGGACGCGACTGACTTGTATCCCCTTTCGACTACTTCACGTGGGATTGGTCCGAATACGCGGTTCGCTTTTGGCTCTTTCTTCTCGCGATCAACGAGCACAACTGCGTTCTCATCGAATCGAATGTAAGAGCCGTCTTTACGACGAAACGCTTTCTTCTGGCGCACAACGACAGCTGAGTAGACCTCTTTCTTCTTTGCCATCTTACGAGGCTGTGCGGTCTGAATAGAGAGGACGACTTCATCACCGAGCTCTGCGTAGCGCTTCTTTGAGCCGCCGAGCACTTTGAAAATACGTCCGAGGATACCTCCGGAGTTATCAGCTATTTTAACGATTGAACGTGGCTGTATCATATTAGTTTTCAGTCTCTACCTCTTTGATCACCGTTCTCTCAACGAGGATGAATCTCTTGAATTTAGACATTGGCTTTGTCTCACGGATGAGTACAGTGTCCCCTACTTTCGCAGTGTTCCCCGCGTCGTGCACGAGATACTTCTTTGAGCGGCGCATGTACTTGTCGTACTTAGGGTGCTTCGTGAGACGCTCGACGGATACCGTCATAGTGTCCTTCATAGCCGCCTTTACGACGATGCCGCGAAGAGTCTTTCCTTGTGTTTCATTAGTAGAATTCATAGGAGTTGGGACAGATTACTTTGTTTTTGCCTTAGGGGCAATGGCTGGAAGATCGCGCGAACGAAGCTCAGTAAGAAGTCGTGCGACTTCGCGACGCAAATTTCTCTCAAGACGAACATTGCGAGCGCGGCTTCCGCTCTCCTTAAATCGTATGACACGGAGCTCTTCGCGCTTTACTGAGATCTCTTTCTTAAGATCCTCCGGTTTCTGTGTTTTTTTATCAGCCATATTATTGTCTTGTGACGATCTTCACTTTGAGAGGAAGCTTTTTACCTGCTTTTCGAAGGGCTTCGCGTGCAATAGCTTCTGGTGCTCCATCGATCTCGAAGATAACGCGGCCGGGACCTACGTCTGCGACATAGCCAGACACGTCTCCTTTTCCGCTACCCATGCCTACTTCTGCAGCCTTCTGAGTTCTTGGTCGATCAGGGAATATACGGACCCAGACCTTTGCGCTCTTTCCTCCAGCACGAGCGAGAGCACGACGTGCTGCTTCGATCTGATTTGAAGAAACGCGAGCAGGGGTCATTGCCTTAAGACCAAATGATCCAAAAGACACGAAGAGTCCGCGTGTATCTGGCCTTTGCAAGCGCGCAAAGCTCTTACGGCCTGTCTGCCACTTGCGATATTTTGCTTTCTTAGGTGCCAACATATTTATTTCTTAGCCTTCTGCTTATCAGAGAAAATATCACCGCGGTAGATCCATACTTTGACGCCGATAACACCGTATGGAAGGTATGCAACTTCGCGAGCAAAATCTACGTCAGCACGAAGAGTCTGAAGAGGAACACGTCCTCGCTTGATCTCTTCTGTACGTGACATTTCTGCTCCACCAAGGCGGCCTGCAACCGCGATACGAACACCCTGCACATCGCGATTTGCCATCGTCTTTTCTGCAGTCTGTTTCAAAATTCGGCGGAACGTCTGACGTTTCTCCAAGCCTTCCGCAACCATGTATGCAACGACAGGAGCTTGAGATTCAGGAGAGCGAACTTCTTCGATGTCGAGGCGAATAGCAGGCTTTGCGATCTTAGGAACAGCAAGGAGAGCCTTCTCGATTTCTTTCGTAAGCTTCGCACTTCCCTCTCCACCACGACCGATAACGAGTCCTGGGCGAGATGTTTTGATGAGAACGCGAACATGCTTTTGATTACGCTCGATGTCTACGGCAGTAACGTAGTTACCTCGGAGACGCTTCTTGAGGAATCGGCGAATGATAACGTCTACCATGACATTCTCACGGTACTGACGAGGGGTCTTCGCGAACCAGCGACTCTTCCAATCACGGATGATACCGAGACGATGTGCATATGGATGTACTGTATGTGTCATATTATTTCGTTACCTCCTTTTTCTTCGGAGCTGCTTTCTTAACAACCTTATCTGCTTTAGGTTCCTTGGCTGCCCTCTTTGCCTTCTTAACCTCTCCTGCACCAAGTTCGAGCGTGACGATACTCATGATGTGATCAAAAGAGTTTGCTCGGCCGCGTGACATTGGATTGAAGCGACGAAGGACAGCGCCTTTATTAACTGCGATAGTCTTTACGAAAAGATTTTCTGTAGGAAGTCCGGCATTTCGCGCATTTGAAACTGCAGAGTTTAAAAGCTTCGCGATAGCTGGAGAAGATTTCTGAGGCATGAACTTAAGCGCTGCAAGAGCCTGATCGACAGACTTACCTCGAATAAGGTCCGCTATAAGGCGTACTTTACGTGGAGCCTGATGATAATTTTTGAGAAGCGCTTTCATAGATTATTTCTTGCCACCTTTAGCATCTGCTGTTGTTGCCTTTGCAGCCTGTGCAGAAGCGATCTCAGCAGCCTTTGCTGCCATTTCTGTCTCCTTCTGCATCTTACCTCCGTGTTTGATGAATTTTGTTGTGGAAGAGAATTCCCCGAGGCGGTGACCTACCATGTCTTCGGTCACGAATACTTCGTCAAAACTCTTTCCATTGTGTACTGAAAATGTGTAGCCCACGAATTCAGGCGCGATCTGAGAAGCGCGCGCCCAGGTCTTTATACTGCCTGCACCCGCTTTTCGGGCACCGACTTTTTTCGCGAGTTTCGCGTCTATATATGGACCTTTTTTAAGTGAGCGTGTCATAGTTTCAATTGAAAACCCGCGACCGCGGGTCCGCACAATGTATAGGAATTAGAGGGACAAGTCAAACAAAATTACTTAGGATTAACGCCGTTTTCCGACTTTTCGGCGGGTAACGATGAATACGTTGGAGTATTTCTTTGGGTGACGGGACTTCTGACCCTTTCCTGTAGGCTTACCCCACATTGATTTCGCGCGACGGAGACCACGACCCTGCTTACCTTCACCTCCACCGTGTGGGTGATCGACTGGGTTCATGACCGTACCACGGACCGTAGGACGGACGCCGAGCCAACGGCTGCGGCCTGCCTTACCGACGGAGATGAGGCGGTGTTCGTCGTTCGAAACTTCGCCAACTGACGCCCATGAAGTGCCGATAACCTTACGCACTTCTGTAGAAGGAAGCTTGAGGTGAGTGTAGCCAGCGTCCTGAGCGACGACTTCAGCGAAGTTTCCTGCTGAGCGTGCGAGCTTTGCTCCTGCGCCTGGCTTCAATTCAACGTTGTATACGAATGTACCGACCGGCATGTTCGCAAGCATGAGACGATTTCCTGTTTCGATCGGAGCGTTCTCAGAAACGATGAACGTGTCCCCTACTTTCATGTTCTTTGGGATGACCGCGTAGCGCTTCTCACCATCGTTGTAGACAACGAGTGCGATGAATGCGCTTCTCTCTGGGTCATATTCGATCGTCGTGATACGAGCTGGAATATTCTTTTTGTTGAATACGAAATCGACATCGCGGTGACGGCGCTTGTGACCACCTCCCTTGTGACGAGTCGTGATGCGGCCGAACGAGTTGCGACCACCTGTTGAGCGCTTACCCCATGTGAGAGCTTTGAGTGGAGCGTGACCGGAGAGGAGTTTCTTGTACTCGATCTTTATCCGGCTGCGGACTCCTGGGGATGTTGGTTTGAAGCTTTTCATTGTCATAAAAGTATTGCTGGGAGGTTTATTGAGTAATCGTTATAGACTCCCCTTTCTTGAGATATACGTAGGCCTTCTTTCCTCCGCCCTTCATGCCGATCTTGCCTGTCTTTGCAGAACGCTTTGCTTTGGAATGAATAGTAACGACACGAACCATTCGAGGCTTTACGTTGTATACGGTAAAGACAGCTTTCTCGATGTCCTGCTTCGTTGCTCTCGTGGAAACATTGAAAACGTATGCTCCCTTCTCAGCATTGAGAGATGCCTTCTCTGTGATGTGAGGGTGGCGAAGGATGTGAGCGAGGCCAGCTGAGAATACTGTCTCACCCTTCACGACTGGAGTCGCTTCCACCTTTTTCTCTACTGCCTTCGCAGTCGATTCTGTCTTTTTTGTTCGTGAAAATAAAGCCATATAGATTATCTAGAACTCTTCTTTATCGACTGATTCTTCCACGCGACTTTCGCAGAGAGGAATTTGATCGCTGATTCAGGGTTCTCGATGACGATGAAGGTGCTGCCGAGAACCGAGACTGGATTCAAGTTGCGAAGTGGTACGCATGAGATGTTGCCGATGTTGCGGAAGCTCTTGTATGAAGCGCCTGCGCCCTCAGGAAGAGCGACGATCGCTGCATTCTTTCGCTTGCTGGTGAGCTTCTCGAAGCCAGAAACCTTTGAGAGAGCTGCGAGACTTGCCTTTGCAGTTGCTGTCTTAGGAGTCGAGAGTCCGAATGATTCGACAAAGATTACTTCGTTGTCTTTGAACTTTCTTGAGAGTGCCATAAAGAGGGCCTTTGCGCGCATCTTGTGCGGGATCGTGCGTTCGTAGCTCTTCTCAGCACGAGGACCGTGGGTTACACCTCCACCCTTCCAGATAGGGCTACGGATAGAACCGTGACGAGCGCGGCCTGTGCCCTTCTGCTGCCATGGCTTCTTACCACCTCCACGTACTTCACCTCGGAATTTCGTGTGTGCAGTTGAAGTACGAGCATTTCCCTGCATCGCGGTAACTACCTGGTGCATAAGGGAATCGTTCCACGCTATGCCGAACATTGTCTCTGGCAAGTCGATGGATCCCGCCTTCTTTCCTTCTTTGTTGTATATATCTGATTTCATATTCGTATATTGAAAAATTAGCCGCGGACTTCGACGAGTGTGCCTGGCTTTCCAGGAATCGCGCCAGAGATGACGAGCGTATTCGTCGCTGCATCAACTTGGAGTACTCGAAGATTTCTGACCGTGATGCGATCGCCTCCCATGCGGCCTGCCATACGCATTCCCTTAGCAACACGAGCACCAGCGCGGGCTCCGCCTCCAAGAGATCCAGGAGATCGCTCTTTGTTCTTCTGACCGTGAGAACGTGGACCTCCACTGAAGCCATGTCGCTTGACGACACCCTGGAAACCTTTTCCTTTTGAGACTGCAGAAACCGTGACGACATCTCCCGGTGCGAAGATGGTGACTTCAATCTTATCGCCGCGCTTCACTTCCCCATCTGGAGTGTATTCGCGAAGGTGACGGAACATAGTGAGGTCTTTGAGGTGACCCTGTTGTGGCTTCGGGGTGTTCTTCTCTTTGCGTAGACCAAAGCCAACCTGGGCAGCAGCGTAGCCGTCCTTTTCAGCTGTTTTAACCTGAGTAACCGCCATTGGACCGGCGCTTACAACAGTTGCAGCAGAAACAACACCTTGTTCATCGAACACCTGTGTCATTCTGCCTTTTGTTCCTAGTATGAATTTTGCCATGAAATGAAAAACGCGCCTTAGCATTCCGCTTGGCGCGAGATGCTATTGGTCCCGATATATGGGACGTGGCGTTCGGGGGAGTATACGCGAGCGCCAAAAAGATGCAACTAGTACGACGGTGGAGGCACTGATCCGCCCTGTCCCCCTACTGGAGGATACTGGGGTGGAGGAATGGAGTTCGAGTCCTGACTTATAGGGTGATGATGGTGCCGATGGTGTTCGATCATGGCGGCAGTTAATAATATGACTGCCATTATAAGAAGAAGCAGGAAGCTTGGTACGAATATATTGTCGCCCCGGAATCCAAGCGCCTCACTAAACTGACAAATGATTCTCGGTATGCGTCCGCACGTATCCTCGTCTGCTGGTGCAGTCTCACTGAAGGTGGTTGGTTGAGGCCTCCAGGTGATATCTTCTGCCGTCATTCCCTCAAGCTGAGCTTCGTTAGCGAGCTGTGCGACAATCGCATCTATCTCCTCTTGCGAGAGATTCTCGTACTCAGCGTCGGACGCTATCGCGGCACGAATAGTAGCGGAAAGTGAATCTTCCTGTGCGGAAACTACAGAAGCAAAGGAGAGGCACGAGAGAATTGCGATGAAGGTAAGGACAATCTGCAATGAGACCTTATGAATACTGACCATTAGCGCCATTATAACGTCCTTACACAACAAAGCCCGCGATGTTCGCGGGCTTTGTGTATAACGGAATCTTTTAGAGCATCTTTACGTCTATCGAAACTCCAGACGGAAGGTCGATGTTCGTGAGAGCTTCGATAACCTTCGGAGCAGGATTGAGGATGTCGATCATGCGCTTATGAATACGCATCTCGAACTGCTCACGAGAGTCTTTGTCGATGAACGCTGCGCGGTTCACCGTGTACTTTTTGATATCGATAGGAAGTGGGACAGGGCCGACGACTTCGGCGTTGTAACGAGCAGCTGTATCAATGATTTGCTTCACCGAAGAATCAAGGATGCCGTGCTCATAGGCAGAGACACGGATTCGAAGACGATGCGTTGCATCAGCACCCGCTTTCTTACGAGGCGCTCGTGCCGGTTTCGCTGCTTGCGCAGGCGTTTCGGCGCTTTTCTTCGTCGTCTTTGCTGCTGTCATAGAACGGTCGGAGTATGCACTATTCCCTCGAGAAATGCAATATCCGGTCAATATACAAAAAACGAAGCGGCCGTCTCGAGGACGGCCGCTCTCTTCAGGCGCACGGCGAGTTACGCCGCGACTGCTTCGCCGGCTTGCTGCCGCCACCGCAGCAAAATGACCTCCTCGACGGCGCCGTAGGCGACCGGAACCGAGACCACCTGGAAGAACCCTTCGAGGTATTCGACGTCACCGTAGAGGTGAACGGTCGGCTTGTGGGAGTGATCCGCGAGCGTCTCGGCGAGGATCACCGCCTCTTCGAGGCACTGCTCGCGGGAACGAGCGCCGACGTAGTCGCTTGCCACGAAGACGACCTCGAGATCGAGGTTCCCTTCGATGTGCACCTGCGCCTCACGGATTCCTGAGGTGTGTGCGACGAAGCACGACCAGCTCGGATCTATGTCCTTCATCCCCCTGGTAATCCGCTCCCTCCACTTCTGGGCTTCCCCTTCGGAAGCGCAGAGGAGAAGTACATGCGTTGCTTTGTCAGTTCGCTTCAAGACTGTCTCCTTCGGCTTACAGTAACGGGTCATCCACCCGCCAGGAACAACAGCCGCTACAGTGCAATATTTTCGAGGAAATCGCAACCGCGAGAGAATTCACGAGATAAAAAGAGGCGGCCGTCCCGAAGGGCGGCCGCAAATTAGCGTTTGGTGCGTAGACGCCGGCGTTCAGACCATACGGAAGCGCCTCCGCCGATCCCGGAACCACTCGCTCCTCCACACCACGATTCCGATGATGCAGAGGGCGACGATGCCGATGCACCAGAGCGCGATTGCGCCCAGGAAGTAGATGAACGCGACGAGGAGGTACAGCGGAATGAGTATCGCCGCCAGATATATCCTCCTGCCGCGCACCTTGATGCGGAACGGAACGAAACCCTCCACGTAGAAGATTCCGAGGCCGAGCGGAATGGTGATCATGCTGCCGGCAATTCCAATGATGATCATCATCGCGATCATGATCAGGAAGAAGATGCACTGGGTCGGAAAGACCACGAGAAGCCGCCACAGATACAGGGGCCAGTTCGGTTCTTCCGGAGCATTCCCATCTCCGTAGAAGAAGCCGTAGGTGCTTTCGAAGAGCCGATAGTGCCGGCTGTCAGGATTCGGGCGCACTTTTCACCTCCACGGTTTGTGCTGCGCTTCGAATACAATACCTTTCAAAATCGTAAACTCAATAGACCAAATGAGGCCATTATTTCTTGAGTTTTGTGGGGTCTGACCCTAGTTTCCTTTGGAGCCAAAAGAAAACCCGCCTTTCGGCGGGGTTCCCTTCGATAAAACTCGAGTGAGTCTTACGCGACGATCTTGGTGACGACACCGGCACCAACAGTCTTGCCTCCTTCACGGATAGCAAAGCGCATTTGCTCTTCCATGGCGATTGGAGCTACGAGTTTCACTTTGAAAGTGACAGTATCCCCTGGCATGACCATTTCTACTCCCTCCTTCAAGCTGACTTCGCCTGTCACGTCCGTTGTTCGGACATAGAACTGAGGCTTGTAGCCAGTGAAGAATGGCGTGTGACGGCCTCCTTCCTCCTTTGTAAGGATGTAGACTTCTGATTCGAACTCAGTGTGAGGCTTAACTGATCCTGGCTTTGCGAGGATCTGACCTCGGTGCACGTCGTCCTTCTTCGTACCACGGAGAAGCACGCCTGCGTTGTCTCCTGCCTGACCCTGTTGGAGTGATTTGTTGAACATTTCAACTCCTGTGACAGTTGTCTTTGCAGTGTCCTTGATACCGACGATCTCGACTTCCTCACCTACTTTCACGATACCGCGGTCGATACGACCTGTAACGACTGTACCGCGACCTTCGATTGAGAAGACGTCTTCGATAGCCATGAGGAATGGCTTGTCGAGTTCACGAACTGGTTCTGGAATGAATTCATCGAGTGCTTTCGCGAGCTCCATGACCTTACCTGACCATTCATTGCCTGGTTCTGGATTCTCAAGAGCCTTGAGACCTGAGCCGCGGATGATTGGAACGTTCTTGCCGTCGAAACCTTGCTTGTCGAGAAGGTCACGAACTTCCTCTTCGACGAGGTCGATGAGGTCTTTGTCATCTACTTGATCAACTTTGTTGAGGAACACGATGATCTTTGGCACACCGACCTGGCGTGCGAGAAGGATGTGTTCACGAGTCTGAGGCATGACACCGTCGGATGCTGCAACGACGAGAATGGCGCCATCCATTTGGGCGGCACCTGTGATCATGTTCTTGATGTAGTCGGCGTGACCTGGCGCGTCGACGTGAGCGTAGTGGCGTTTAGGCGTTTCGTACTCGGAGTGCGAGAGCGAAATTGTAATACCACGAGCCTTTTCTTCTGGAGCCTTGTCGATGTCATCGACTCCTTTCACCTGTGCTGAATACCCTGCTCCGGCCTTTGAAAGGACGTTAAGGATCGCGGCCGTCAATGTCGTCTTACCGTGGTCGACGTGACCGATGGTTCCGACGTTGAGGTGCGGCTTGTTTCGAGTAAATTCTCCTGCCATACAAAATAATTTCTAAATTCTAATAACTTATCGACTAATTACTTCGCCAACGCCCGCCTAAACCGACGGAAGGGAGGTACAAAAAGAAAAGCACCTCGTGCGTAGCGCACATAGTATCAAACACCGAATGTGCGTCAACCCCTAGACTTCCTGGAACACTGGAGTGATGAGGAGATCCACTGACTCAATGAGGGTCGGAGGGGTCACGCCTGAGAATGCGGTGCACGTGAGAGTGTAGGTGGTTTTTTGGGTGATAGCAGCTGTTGTTCTGCCGGAAGCTCCCGATGAGCTGGTCCAGTTGTTCCCTGCGTTCCCGACTACTGTCCACGAGTCCCCATTGTCCCCCGCTACGGTACAACTCGTTACATTTTCCACGTTCCAATACACCTGCGCTGTATCGTTGAGGCGGATAAGGCTAGGACGTACTTCAAGGTGACCGTCACCTCCGCCAAATGCCGTAACTTCTATATCGTCATACAAACACGCTGCTGATCCTGTTGAACAGAATGACGGAGCAACACACGTCGTGATAGTTGAGACCGCGCACGCTGCATCTGTGTAACGAATATCATTACCAGAGCACGTATATGTTGGAGTACAGGTGACCGTTACGGTGACTTGTGGAGCAGTTGTGCCGCCTGCGCCGGTACATGAGACTGTGTACACGGTTGTTTGTGTTGGCGATACAGGATCGCTTCCCGACGTCGCTCCGCCAGTACTAAAGCCTGCGCCACTTCCTGTGCATGTGGTCGCACCAGTTGCAGACCACGTAAGCGTCGAACTTTGTCCTTGGGCGATAGAGGCAGGAGAACGAGTAAAAGTGACTACGGGTGGATTTTGTAATGTCGTAAATGATCGAATTGTTCCGAGACCGATCCCTCCTGTATTACTTGCGATGGCGCAATAGTAATAGGTAGTGCCCGCAGAGAGCCCTGTCAGACTGCGCGTGAAGTTCACTCCCGTTGAGCCGCTCCCGAGCGAGGTCCCTCCAGAAGACGGGTGTCGAGTACCGAACGAATCCGTACAAGCACCAGGGTTTGTCGCCGAGTAGCGGAACCATCCAGTTGCGGCAGTCCCATTAGGATTCCCTGTTCCATCAAGAATCACGGTGGTCGTTGTTATCGAAGAAGGTACGTTCGTCGTGACCGTAGGAACTGGAGGTGTATTTACTGTGAGCGTTCTCGTACAAGTGCCACTTGCAGACTGTGAGGTGAGTCCTACGGTGCCATCGTATGTAGTAGTGGTTAAGGGAGCAACGGTTGTGGAGCCAGAAGTTGCGACGTACCCGATACCAGTGATGTAAAACCAATCGGCACCTGTTGAGGTCCACGACAGCGTAGTGCTACCGCCATAATTAATTGGATTTGTCGCGACTGTGATCGAGCATGTTGCAGCATTTGTCCACGTTACTTTTACCCTACCATCAGCGCCGTCTCCCCCGTTCATCGTATAAATGAGGCCTCCCCCGTGCCCACCTCCTGCTCCACCCGCACCGATAGTGACTCCAATATTTGCTCCTACGGTAAGCTGTCCAACATTAAATGTCTTCCTGGCGTATCCGCCTCCGCCTCCTCCTCCGCCGTCATTTGATATGCCGCGACTACCTCCGCTACCTCCGCCACCCGGATTGTTTCCGTCTAACCCGGGAGTGTTTCCTGGACCCACTGTTGCGCCGCCCGTTCCGTACACACTTGTACCTCCCGAACGTCCACCTTTTCCGCTTGTGTTATATGCTTCACTTGCTGAGTCTCCCGCTCTTCCTGCGTCCCCTGTATCACCTCCTGAGTAACCCCCTCCTGCGCCTCCAGGACCGTTACCGCTACAACAGTAGGTCGATGGCTTTCCTCCTAAGCCACCTCTTCCTATAACTGGTGTCGCAGAGTTAAATCTTGAATCACCACCGGTCCCCGCATTGTTTGCAGAGTTCCATCCTCCGGAACCTCCGCCTCCTCCTCCACCCCAGGTCTCGACAATTACGGTACCGTAAGACGGTATGGTGAAATTGTAACTGCCCGCACAAAGATATTCTTTTGACGTCGCAGTTGTGTTTGAACAAGTGTCCCAAGTAACCTGCACTTCACCCTTAGTGCCTACGCCCCCACCACCAGAGCCAGCAGCTCCGGCACTACCTATGGTCACTGTAATAGTGCTACCTGGCGTTAGCGCGCCAGGAGCATATGTTCGTGTTGTATACCCACCGGCTCCACCACCACCTTTTGCCTCTGTGTGGCAAAACGTATACTCTTCTCCATCGACATCCTGTTCCCATTCATCACCGTTCTCATAACCTGACCCGCCGCGTCCTGCGCTCGAGCCACTTCCACCAGGACTCCCACCTTCACCGCCTGCATCACAGTACAGATTTTCATTTGACGGTGCGTAATCATCATATTCACCTCCATCTTCTCCTCTTCCCCCTGTAGTATTTGTCGTGCCGCCGGATGCCGTACCTCCGTTTCCGCCGGTTGTGCCTGACGCTCCACTCCCTCCGTTTGCGACAAGTGGCGTCCCAGTATTGAATTTACTCTGGCCTCCGTTACCCCCATTACCGTTTCCTGCGCCTCCCCCGCCACCTCCCCATACTTTAACTGTGAGCGAATCGTAATACGTGGGGACTGTAAAAGTTCCCGAGGAGGTAAATGTTTGCGAACCAACCGCAAACGCAGGCATCGGCGCGAGGAGAAAAACGCACAGTATGAAAAGTAATTTTTTCATTGTACTTGCACCAGTACGGCGCCCGTTTGTCCTTTATCTAAATTGTTTTGGAAGGTCCATGTCCCACTCTGGTCAAAAGTGAATTCCCAAAACTCGCGAGGCTCCAAGACCATGCAGGTATCCAGACTGCTTGCACCACATTCGCTTGTTCCTGGATATACAGGGTCTTCCGAAGAGCCCGCAGCGGCGACCCATAGATCCTTTGAAGAATTATTTGTGAATCTTACTGCATCCCCTACCTCAATGACTGCCGCAGCTGGCTCAAATCCGCCGTCTGTGTACGAAATGAGAACCTTGAAACCTTTACTTTCTTCGAGCATCGCGATGATTTCAGGTGGTGGTGGGCCGGGGATGAAATCTGGTGCCGCAATTCGCTCTCCTTGCGCGGGCGCTTGTGTGGTCCCTGTATTCACCATGGACCAGAGCATCGCAATTAAAATTATGCAGAGGAGCACTCCGAGAAGGATGAGAGGCCGCTTGAGATCTTGCATGCATTTTCATTATACAGAGCAGTCGCACATGTGCGTGAATGTTATACACAGATGCCTTCACGAAAAAAGCCGCCCGCATCTTTTGTGCGGGCGGCTTTCGTAGAAGAAATTATTTTCGAGAAGCAATTATTTCGTCTTGGACATTGCGGGGCACGATAGCGTAGTGGCTAAATTCCAAGTTTGGTACTGCGCGGCCTTCTGTGAGAGAGCGGAGTTGCGTTGTGTATCCGAAGAGTTCAGAGAGTGGAACTTTTGCGGTGACAACGCGAGCTTGACCGCGTTCGCCCAAGGCTTCGATCTGACCGCGCTTTGCGTTAATGGATCCAGTCACATCACCCATGAATTTCTCAGGAGTTACGACCTCAAGTTTCATAATTGGCTCAAGGATAACTGGCTTAGCCTGGCGAGCAGCTTCCTGGAAGGCGTTGATTGCGGCCAATTTGAACGCGATTTCGGATGAGTCGACATCGTGGTACGAGCCATCGTAGAGATCGACTGACACGTCGACGACTGGGAATCCTGCGAGAATACCACGCTCCATCGCCTCCTTGAGGCCCTTTTTAACAGGCTGAATGTATTCCTGAGGAATAACACCTCCTTTGATGTTGTTGATGAATTCGAAATGATCCTCGCGATCGACGTTGTTCTTGATCTTCGCACCCTCGACGAGTGGTTCCATTGGCTTCACTTTGATCTTCACGTGACCATACTGACCGCGACCACCTGTCTGCTTGATGTGTTTGTATTCGACATCTGCTGTTCCTTGAATAGTCTCGCGGTATGCGACCTGTGGCTTTCCAGTTGACGCTTCGACGCCAAATTCGCGCTTCATACGATCAACGATGATCTCGAGATGCAGCTCACCCATGCCTGAAATAATTGTCTCGAGAGTTTCTGGATCTGACTTCACGCGGAACGTTGGGTCTTCATCTGAAAGACGAGAGAGAGCGACACCCATTTTCTCTTGGTCAACCTTGGTCTTTGGTTCGACACGCATTGAGACGACTGGCTCTGGGAATACGATTGATTCGAGCGCGATCGGATGTGCAGGGTCACAAAGTGTGTTTCCAATTTTCACTTCCTTAAGACCAACTGCTGCCGCAATTTCTCCTGCATACACAACCTTCACATCTTCACGCTTATCCGCCTGGAGACGAACGATGCGTCCGAGACGTTCTTTCTTATTGTTTGCGGAGTTATAGACAGTGTCCCCCGCTGCGATGGAACCAGAATATACACGGAAGAATGAGAGGGCTCCGACGAATGGGTCGACTTGGAGCTTAAATACGAGCGCTGCGAACGGACCTTCGTCAGAAGCTGGGCGTGTCTCTTCTGCACCTGTATCTGTATTCTTTCCCTTAGCCGCTGGAAGATCGAGAGGATTTGGAAGATAGTCGACGACACCATCAAGAACGAGTTGCACTCCTTTGTTCTTAAGAGATGAGCCAGTGAAGACTGGGAATATCTTGTTTGCGACAACACCTTTTCGAAGTGCTTTCTTGAGGTCGGCAACTGAGATCTCCTTCCCCTCGAGGTAGTCGCTCATCATCTTGTCATCGTTTTCAACGATGCGCTCGACGAGTTCTGCACGGTATTTCTTTGCCTCTTCAACAAGATTCTCCGGAATGTCGTATGCGATAACCTGCTTACCCATTTCACCTTCGAACTTGTATGCCTTCATTGTAAGAAGGTCCACAACTCCAGCAAAATCCCCTTCTGCACCTATCGGAATCTGCATACGAACCGCTTTCGTGGAAAGACGATCGAGGATGCTTGCGTATGACTTTTCAAATGATGCACCTGTGCGGTCGAGCTTGTTGATGTAGCAAATACGAGGGACTTCTGCTTCTTCTGCGTAGCGCCAGTTAGTTTCTGACTGTGGTTCCACGCCGGCAACGCCGTCGAAGACGACGACTGCTCCATCGAGAACACGCATCGAACGCTTCACTTCTGAGGTGAAGTCGATGTGTCCAGGAGTGTCGATGATGTTGAAACGAACTTTCGCAGATGTGTCCGTTCCCATGTATGTCGGGTTCCAGAAGCATGTGATAGCAGCTGCAGTAATAGTGATGCCGCGCTCTCTCTCCTGTTCCATCCAGTCGGTCACTGTGTTTCCTTCGTGCACCTCACCAATCTTGTGGCTCTCCCCTGTGTAGTAGAGGATGCGCTCGGATGTGGTCGTCTTACCCGCGTCGATGTGGGCGATGATTCCGAAGTTTCGTACTTTCTCGAGTGGATAGTCTCTGTTGCTCATAGTTTATTTAAAGAAAAAACGCCTGAGGCGTCCAAGTAATGTATCGGAAAATAGGAAAAAAGCAAAGAGGGCGACAACGGTCGCCCTCTCCGCTTCACGCTTTCTCCAGAATTTAGAGAATGTTGATCAAATACAGAATGATAATAACGAAGACCGGAACACCCAAAAGCCACAAAATTAATCCTTTCATATAGAGAGAACTGTATCTTGTCTCCCTGAAGCGTTCATGAACTATTTACCATCACTTCAAACTAAAAGGCCGCACGTAGTGCGGCCTTTTGATAACAGTCGAAATTCTTAGATTACCAAGCGAAGTGAGCGAATGCCTTGTTGGCTTCCGCCATCTTGTGAGTCGTTTCTTTCTTTGTGACCGCAACTCCTTCACCCTTGTGAGCTGCCTTGATCTCTGCAAGAAGAGTGACATCCATTGGCTTTCCCTTTGTTCCCTCTGCTGCTTCTACTATCCAGCGAAGTCCGAGTGCCATGCGGCGCTCTGGTCGAACTTCACGAGGTACTTGGTAGTTTGCACCACCGACACGGCGTGAGCGGACTTCTACTGATGGAGATGCTTTGTCGAGAGCCTCTTCGAGGATAACGACAGGATCGCCCTCCTTCTTCAATTCATCCATGACTTTATAGACGATCTTGCGAGCGGTGTCCTTCTTACCGCATTCCATGACGTAGTTGATGAGCTTCGCAACTTTAAGAGAGCCGTACACTTCGTCCGGTTGAGGCTGTTTTCTGTTTTTTACTGGTCTACGCATATTGATGAGAGATTACTTTGCTGCCTTTGGCTTCTTAGCACCGTAGAGAGAGCGGCCACGGCGACGCTTCTCAAGACCACCGGTATCGAGCTTACCGCGAACGATAGTGTAGCGAAGACCGATGTCCTTCACGCGACCACCACGTACCAAGACGACTGAGTGCTCCTGGAGGTTGTGACCCTCTCCTGGGATGTATGCAGTGATTTCCATGCCGTTCGTAAGACGAACGCGGGCGATCTTACGGATAGCTGAGTTAGGCTTGCGGGGAGTTTTCGTCGTGACACGTGTGCAAACGCCTCGTTTGAAAGGTGCTGGATAGAAAGAAGGACGGTTTTTGAGTGTATTGAAACCACGTCCGAGCGCGATTGTTTTCGTGCGCCAAGTTTTTTGCGTTCGTCCCTTTCGCGTAAGCTGATTTATTGTAGCCATTTAATTGAAATGCGCGCCCTGCGCGCCCGAACAATCTACTATAGAAGCCCTGGGAGCGCAATACTGTGCCCACCTCCTTAGACTGTATCATATACTTCTATAATGAGTGAATCACTAGGACCGAAGAAAAAAGGAGAGAAGGCGCCGGAGAATAGTCCGGAGGATTTGAAAACGGCGAAAGACATCTTCCAGGCATGCATGGCGCTTGGCCCGGGTGAAAAACTCCCGGGAAAGTATGTACTTCCTGGTAAAAACGAATCCCCTGCTACTTTCGCTTTCGAAGTAAGCCCAGAGGGCACCTTCATCGCTCGACAAGAAAACGCAACCGACACCACCTCCCCCGTAGAATCGTATACATACCTTGAGTTGCGAGCCCTACTGCGAGAACGAGAAGCTGCAGGTTTCGTCCCTTACGTCGAGAAGGCAGTAACGACAACGGTTGGAAAGAAGGAGATGTCGTCATCGACCCTCAGGGCCACCGAACTTACGAACTCCAAGTCTGAGTATTTCCGACAAATGCACGACATGCGCTCAGATAAAAAATCACTACGGGCTCGACAAGAGAAGTTCGAAAAGATTCGATTAATTGAACGGATCCTAAAACTCGGACCTAGCGAATCAGAGAAGAGGTCCGAGGGCGGAGTAGTACTCCAACGGGGAATGACCTTGCCGCAAGATGCCCGTATCGAAGGTGGCCCCGATATTCCGAAGCAGCTTGTTCCCACTCTTATAATCAAACTGCTTCAGTCCACTAAGAAATTGGAACCAAATGAACTCACGACTCCCCTGGCCTATCCTCAAATACAGATACTCACCGCTCTTACTGACGAAGTGCAGAGTCTCGAGACACGCGATTCAAAATTAAAGCGTGCCCTGCAAGAGACGGGGGTAGAACAAGTGCGAGTCTTAGTAGACTCTTGGCGAGCACGAGACGGATGGGGGCCTCCGTATCTGATACCGGTCTTGATGTGCGAAGTACAGATTCCGAAGAAGAATAGCGAAGGTGGTCCGCGTCGTCTTGGATAGGGCTACACCCCTGCAATTACCCTCGCGATCTGTAGGACGAACCCGATGAATACGCTCCCCGCCAAATACACGATAAGCATCACGAGTCCAAAGCCTAAAAATGGATTTCCTTCCATCATCGCGCGGAGACGATCATAAGAAATTGCGAGACCTCGCGGAAGAATAGACGCTAGAACTTTCGAACCATCGAGGGGCGGGATAGGAATGAGATTGAAGATAAATAGCATTACGTTTATGACGACGACCGTAAACAGAAGCTGTGTTACTTCGTACGGAAAGAGCCCGAGGCGGATTACGAGTCCGATCGCAATAGCCATTCCAAGGTTTGTGAGAGGCCCCGCGGCCGCTACGATCGCTTCGCTGAACCTGCCAGGTCTTAGATTGTAGGGATTATATGGAACCGGCTTCGCCCAACCGAAAAGTACTGGTGATTGTGTAAGAACAAGTATCAAGGGGAGGATAACGCTTCCGATTGGATCAATATGCGAAACAGGATTCAGAGTAATTCTCCCCTGCAAACGCGCAGTCGGATCCCCGAGGCGCTCCGCCGCAACTCCGTGCATTACTTCGTGTATCACCGCCGACATGACGATGACTGCGAAAATAAATAAGCCGTCTATCAATTCCATCGGAATATCCTATCACAAGGGGTGTCTGCCGAGATTGCATGCACGTAGCGAGAATGCTAGTATGCGCCGACATATGGCAAAGGTGTGCGACATAACAGGCAAAAAATCCCAGGTAGGCGGTGGGTATTCAAACCGCACACGTGCAACCAAGTACAACCCTACTGGCGCTCGTCGCCGTCAGGTTAACCTCCAGACAAAGACTCTTTTCGTCCCTGAACTCGGCAAGAAAGTCACTGTGAACGTATCTGCAAAGGGCTTGAAAACAATGAGAAAGCGAGGCGCATACCTCACTCTCAAAAAGGCTGGTTTGGTCCGTTAATTAGCGCAGTTTGCTGCCTATCTCCACTGAATCTTTCGCTGGGCTAATCAAGACCCAGCCGATGTCTTTTGTATTCTTAAATCCGAGTGTTAGGACTTCGGACATGAAGGTGCCGATTTGTTTTGGTGGGAAATTTACGACCGCGCATACAAGCATCCCCTGTAGCTCCTCTTTTGTGTGCGCACCAACCGCTTGAGCACTGGAAACTTTAATCCCTATTTCTGGACCGAAATCTATTTTCAGTTTAAACGCAGGCTTATGAGCTTCCGGAAAATCTGAAACTTCAATCACTTTCCCAACTCGTATATCTACCTTTTCAAAATCGTCATAGGTAATTTGTGTCATACAAATAAACATACATCGAATCTTCACAAGTCAAAATGCTATACTGGCTTCATGAATTACGAAGCAAAAAAGTTTACTCTCCCCTCCCTCGAGGGCATATCAGACGAATCCGTAAAACAGCACATCGGACTATACGAAGGATATGTAAAGAATTTCAATGCAATTTCCGCGATGCTTCCTGAATACGCAAAGGATTCAGAGAAGAATGCTCACGCTCTATCAGAATTAATCCGTCGTCGCAGTTTTGAATTCGGGGGCATGCGCCTCCATGAGTTGTATTTCCCTCAGTTTGAGGGTGGTCCTACGGCACTCACTGAAGGCAGTGCACTCGCTCAAGCTCTGGATAAGGACTATCACAAGCTTGAGTACTTCCTCGCGATGTTCAAAGCGATCGGACTTATGCGAGGCCCAGGTTGGGCAATGCTCTACTACGATAAGGAGACGAAGCAATTCCTCACCGGATTCACGGGCGAACAACACCAGGGGCATTTCGTAACACTTCCTGTTATTCTCGCGCTCGACGTGTGGGAACACGCATACATTCTCGACCAGGGAGCAGCTGGCAAAGAAAAATATATCGATGCATTCTTCAAAAATCTGAACTGGAGTGTTATTGAAAAGAGGTTTGAAGAGGTTCAGTAAATTAAAAACCACCTCCGGCGCGCAAGCGTGCCGGAGGCAGGTGTTGGATGAGACGCCGTGTTCGGCGGCTCAGTAGGAGTGTTCGTCAGAGGGGGGACGTTCGTCTGCGCGGTCGGCATCCGCAGGGCGGTGTTGCCTCGGCGCATCCTTCCCCTGATTGTCAGAGGTCGCCAGCCTACCGTCGTCGTACCGGACGATTTCCGGCTCCTGCATCCCCGGCGTGGGGGACGAATGGGGATCTTGCCCCATCTTTGGGGGACCCCACTGACGACGCCTGCCAGCAGCGGCAGCAGCGTCGACGTTGGACTCATCCCTACTCATGGTCGGTCTCCACCGACTGCATGATAGGTCCTCCAGGGCTTTCGGACGCTTCCGACCTGGCCGGAGGTTCATATTCCGGGTCGGTCCTCCGGATCCTCATGTGACCCCATGCCTCGAAGGTGCCGGCGAGTTCAGGCGTCGAGAACGGCGAGGGTTTTCCCTGCCGCACAGTGACGTGAGTCATGTTTTCATTCCCTTATTTGCATGCCTTCTGCTGTGCCGCATCTATTTCCTACTAGATTGCCACAGCGAGAAACGCTCTTTTACAAAAGTGCTTCTCGCTGCGGCAAATATTTAAAAGACCTAAAAAATGTTCTGCAACACTCTTTGCGCTGCAGAATCAGAAAATATTGTACCACGAATACAGGTAGCTGGCTATTCCTTCGGTTTGTCCAATTTATCCAGTTTTAACACCTTAAAAAGAATGTAGACGGCGAGTGCCAAAACAAGAAAGTCGATAATCGTCGCGAGGAACTTCCCTATCGCGACAGAGCCTAACATCAGATCATTTAACTTTTCTGTACCCCCAAAAAAGTACCCGAGGGCGGGAGTAAGAACATCGGTTGAGAAAGACGTGGTAATTTTTGAGACTGCGCCTCCCAAGACGAAGCCGATCGCGAGACCCATCACACCGCGCTCACGTATGAAATCAAGAAATCCATTTATCGCCCCTTGAGGAGCCACATTGATTACTCGTCCGCCGAAGCGACTAGCAAAATTCCCGCGTCGCTCCTCCTCATTTACTACGACGCGCATTTTTTCTTGTTCGTCCATATAGAAATAGTATACCAAACGATGATTTACACGTGTGCGTCGAGCGCCTCATTCACCAATGCATCTGCCTCTTTATTTTCTTCTCTTCTGACATGCACGAAACTAATCGATGAAAAATCAGAGAGTAGATTGGATACTTTTAGGTACTGTACTTTGAGTCCTGCGTCTTTCACCTTGTATTCGCGCCTCATCTGTTTTACCACAAGCTCCGAATCCATTCGGACTTCAACCTCGCGCGTGTTTAGTCCGCGCTTCTTTGCTTCTTGGAGAGCAAGCGCTAGAGCCTCGTATTCTGCCCAGTTATTCGTGAGATTGTCACCGAGGTATTTCCCTACCTCGGCGATTTTCTTATCGCCATCAATAATCACGAACCCTGCTCCCGCGGGGCCAGGATTACCCCTGGCACCCCCGTCTGTATAGATGAGGACTTTGTGCATGTTACGCAACCGTTGAGGTTGGCGTAACTGGAGTAACCGGAGTCATGGGTGTTACTGGAGAAACTTCGCTCGCCTTGTGCTCTAGTGTGCGGTACGCGTGCACCATTGCAAGCATAGATATCGGGATCGTTACCAAAAGCCCTATGCCAAGTGCGAGAGCGCCGAGAATATTCACTCCTACGAGTGCGAGAAGTAACACGAATAACTGCATACGAGACCCTTTCGTAATTCGTGCGCTCTCCTTAAGAGCTTCGATAGGACCAAGGTTCCTATCAATAATTATGTACTGTCCGAACTGGTAGGTGAGGATAATGATGATACCTGGGACAATGAGAAGGATAAAACCGATGACCGCAGCAACACCTAACACTATTGAGGATACGAGATAGCTGACGAAAGATTGTGGGTGCCACAATAAATTAATCTTTGCGGATTCAATTGAGTCATGCGCCTTAAGAAGAAACGCTGTGGTTCCCATCCCGAGCAAGGTCGAAGCACCGAAGCTAACGAGAAAGCCTAAGAGACCTCCCATTCCTTCTGTGCCAAACAGACCTGCAACATAATTTATAACTGCACTCACAATGAACGTTACGATAAGTACGCCGATCAAGAACCATGGGCGTTTCTTGAAGGTTTCCCAACCGAAACGAAAGCACTCACCTACAGAGAGTTTGTTTTGCATATGCCATTACTATACTACGACTGCGGGCGATGGAATTGACTCATCCCCACCCCTCCCCTGAAGCGTCTTGTACGCGTGCGCAAGAGCTATCATGGAAACCGGAGCACTCACGAGGACACCCACAAAGAGACAAAGAACCCCGTGGAAGTTAATAAGTACTACAAGAATAAGTAGTCCGAATAAAGGAAGGCGGTTTCCCTTTGTTAGACCCCAGCTCTCCTTAAGGGCTGCAATCGGGCGCATTCCTTTATCAATAACAAAGAGACATGCAAACATCCACGCAACAGCGAAGATAAATCCAGGAATAATGAACAATGCTAGTCCCAGGAGGATCCCCAGGCCCGAGAGGAGGGTTACTCCAACGTATTTCCAGAAATGTGTTGGCGCCCACATGTCGCCAAGCTGGACAGTCGATACATCTGAAGCAGCCTTAAGAGACACGTTTGTCAAACCGATCTGCACAAGGAAACTAATTGCAAAGACGGCTACGAAAAGTGCTGCAAACGCCACGACCGTAAACAAAGCACCTACAGCGTCTGGCAGCAGGAACATTGTTAAAAAGGTGACAATCAGGATAACGAATTGGAATACCAATCCAACTACTTGATTCGCGGCCATTCCGAGAAGCTGAGTCGCGATAAGAAACCAGGGGCGTTTCTTGAAGGTCTCCCACCCAAACCGGACGCACGCGGACGCAGAGAGTTTATTTTGCATATGCCACCACTCTAGCGAGACTTCATGAAGACTGCAACACATCGAGGAGTCTAAGTGCCAGCCCTCCGCGGTATGAATCACGCTCGAGCGTGCCTAGAATTCGAGCTTCTCCGCCGGAGGCGGGAGTATGCGTAAAAGTTTCGACAGAACGGAAGAAATCAAACGCGCGAATACGGGTGCGGGAGCTTCGACTTTCGAGCTGTATTTCCACGTGAGCGCTCTCTTTCCCAAATCGTTTTACACCTGAAACTATCGCATCTGATACAAGAAATACTGGCTTTGGATTCCCTACTCCAAATGGTGCAAGACGCGAGATATCTGCAAACAATGCCTCCGATGCTTCCGGGAGTGCAATAAGAAAATCTGATTCGCGCATAGCAACCTCGCGCGAATTCCCCTCAAGTTCTTTTGCCGCCGCTGTGAACACTTCCCCAAGATGATGCACCTTCTCGTTTGAGACAGAAAAACCGCCCGAGTGAGCATGACCACCGAATTCTTCGAGAACGTCTTTTGCTTTCGTAAAGAGTTCAACTATAGAAAGACTACCGTCTGAACGACACGAGCCCTTGAGGCGTCCGTTCGCATCCCTTCCCCACATACACACGATGCCACCACGATCTCCCATGATCGAATTTGCAGCGAGTCCCATGAGCGCAGGCTTCCATTCTGGATTTCCGAGGACCACAACCTTTTCGCCGGCCTGATATCTATCTCGTACCGCTTTGCGTGCTTGCTTCACGACTCCAGCTACAACTCCTTTTCTTTGCGCGTTCAACTCTTCAAGGTGAGCTGCTAATTTTTCTCCCTCATTTGGATCTTTTGTCGTGAGAAGAGAGAGGGCGAGTTGCGGTTCATCCATTCTCGAGGCCGCATTAATTCGAGGGCCGATCGAAAATCCGATGTCATCTTCAGTGAGCCTTGCGCGTGGAATGCGGAGACGATTGCAGAGCGCCATAATTCCCGGACGGGGGGATTTTCTTAAGACTCTTAGACCAAAGTGTACGAGCGCGCGATTCTCTCCGACGAGTGGCACCATATCAGCGACCGTCGCGATCGCGACGAGATCAAGTAACCACTTCTCCCACCCATCTTGGACCGCGGTGAAACCATCTAGCCCCCTCTTCTTCCCTTCTCGAAGAGTTGCTTGTGCGAGCTTGAACGCCATACCCGCACCGCAAAGATCACGGAACGGATACGCGCCCAGTTTTGGATTAAGTACAGCAACAGCGTCGGGAAGTGCGCCCGTGATCTCATGATGGTCGGTGACAATCACATCAACACCAAGTTTTTTCGCGTATTTTACTGACTCGATCGCCGTCGTTCCCACGTCGACCGTAATAATGAGTGAAACGCCTCGCTCCGAGAGTTGCTTAATTGCTTCCTGATGGAAGCCGTATCCTTCACGATCCCGGTGTGGGAGATACACTTCAAAATTTTTATATCCAACTTTCGTAAGAAAATCCGAGAGAACTGACGCTCCCGGGATACCGTCACAATCAAAATCAGCATACACAGCGATGCGCTCGCCTCCGGTAAGAGCGGCAAGGAAGCGTGTAACCGCCCGCTCCATTCCCTCTATAAGGAACGGGTCGTGGGTATCGCGCTCGTAGTCAGGTGTTAAAAAACGCTCTACATCCTTATCCTCTGTGATTCCTCTCTTTCCGAGCAGGGTCCGAACTACTTCTGAAACACTCATTCTGCCCATTGTACCTCAGTGCTTGATACCGAATACTTCATGGGCCATACTGAACCTATGGCTGACTGCATATTTTGCAAGATCGTTAAGGGAGAGCTACCGACAAGCAAGGTCTACGAAAACGACAGGGTGTTCGCCTTCTTAGATATCCATCCGGTGAATGCAGGGCACACTCTCGTGATCCCAAAAAAACATTCAAAGAACGTCTTTGATGTTGCGCCCGAGGATTGGGCTGCGATGACTGAAGCAGTGCGTATGCTTTCAGAGGTTATCGAAAAAGCAGTTGGCGCAAACGGCATTAATATCGGCATGAACAATCGCGAACACGCAGGGCAAGTCGTGGATCATGCGCACATGCACATCATCCCGCGTTTCAAAGGAGATGGTTTTAAATTATTTCCTCAAAGAATGTACGAGGATAAAGAGGCGGAGACAACGCTTCAGAAAATACACGCTGCCCTAAGGTAACGGGTGGCTTAAGTGACTATTGGCACACAAACTGACAATTTGGACCAGTTCTTCCTACCCATGAACCATCCGAGCACTGCATAGCATCAGCAGTACAAGCAACTGACCCTGTGCTGCACGCACCTTCATACTTGAACACGGCATTCTCTGCATTCATTGCACAGCGATTTGAATATGTTTTTCCGTACTGACATTCTGCGGGATAGCTTCCTGGAGCGAATTTAGATATGAGGCAGTAATACGGTGTCGCACATACTGGAGAGTACTCCATTGTGCAGGCTGTAACTGCATTTCCTACCTTTACTGTTGTCGTCGTTTTCGTTTCCGCACCACCTGCGTCACGCACAACGATTGTTACCTTGTATGTACCCGCGATCGAATACGTATGTGAGAAGGTTGTAGTCTGCACGAATGATTCCGCGCGCATACCTGCTGACATAGTTGGCACGGCATAGTACTCATCCCCCCAGGTTATCTGATAACTAAGCTGCTGATTCTCTGGGTCGCTCGCGGATATTGTCCATGTGCCTGCCTGATTCACTGAAAGCGTTGTTGGACCAGAGAACGTAGAAACAACTGGTGGTTTATTTGTTGTGACCGTTCGGTCAAAGTAACTAGTGCAGTATGCTTTCTGTGCGATATCGCCCGGCGCACATGCTTTGAGCGTGCACATCCCAGGACCTCCCGGTGTGCCACGTGAGCAAGAATTGCAACCGTCGTACCACGTTTTGCACTGCGGATCAGACGCAGGGTCGGTTGTTATTGTCTTACATTGTCCTTCGTGTACGAACATCGCGCCTGCAGCGAGCATCTCGCAGCGGTTACCGTACGTCTGCTGCACAGGATTGCATGGCGCTGTGATGCAGTAGACCTGAGTCTGTCCGCAGACTGGCATATATTCTTTCGTGCACGCCATCTGATCTCCGACGATGATCTGCACTTTTCCTACAGTTTCCTGTTGAATTGCTGCGCGGCATGCAACTTGCCCGGCACATGGATCAATAGTGTGAGTAAGCGTTGCGGTATATGTGCCATTTGCCGTATAGGTGTGAGTGTTTACTCCTGGACCGGTGCACGCATCCGCTGGTGCTGGACAATTTGTCGCAGCCTCGCTTGATCCATCTCCGAAATTAATTGTGTATGTGTGTCCCGGAGCGCGGAAACCACTGAGCCACGTGTTGAACTTCACTGTAAGCGGTGCAGTTCCCCTCTGAGGATTTGCAGTAAATCGCTGCGCTGAATTACCGCCTCCGCACCAGATCTTAATTCGTTCACGACTTAGTGGACCGAATGTTCCTATACTCTGAACGCCTTGTGCAGCTTGCCACTTTGCAACAGCCTGCGCAGTGACGGGCCCAAAGTATCCTGTCGCATTCGCTGAAAAATATCCCTCTTGATTCAAAAATTCTTGCAGACTCATCACGTCGTCACCCTGCGCACCAACAGAAAGCGAGCGAGTTAACCGCTCACATACGCGATGCTTTTGGGGATTAGCAGATGGGTTATTGAAGGAGTCCAGAATGATACTGCTACCGGTAACTGTAGCGTTAGAAGATCCCTGGAGGCCATTCAATTGCTTCGTAAGTTCTGCAACTTTGGCGAGAAGCTCCCTTATCTGTGACTGGATCTGCTCGACGGAAGTTACTTGAGCCTCTACTGGACTCGCGAGAAAACTCCCCGAGACGATGAGGATACCTGCGATCCCTATACTGGCCAAAATTCGCTTATGCATACGTAGTAAAAAACTTAGTCTTTAAATAATGATTTTAGTGTAGCACTGGATGAGACGTGCGAGCGGCCAACTTCTTTCCGTTGCATATCTCCGATTTCGTGGTTAAGTATTCGAAGTCAGAACGCCAGGAGGGCACGATGACAGAAACGTTGAGCATTGAGGCTGCCGAGTCAGATCTGAAGCAGATTTGGGGACGCATCTACGGCCTCTTATATGGACGAATCGGGTCCAGCACGTTCGAGACGTGGTGTAGGTCCCTCGACTTCCACTCGCGCCAGGGTGCGACGGTATATTTGTCCGTCCCCACGCGATCGCTGCGTCATTGGATTGCCGGGCATTACGTTTCCGACCTCCTCGACTTGTGGAAGGAGTACGGGATCGAGAAAGTGGAGATAGTGCTGCGGGGCGTTGAACGCGCTCCCCCGGCGCCACAGATCGAAAAGCCGCGCCGAGTTCCGAGACGAGGAGTCATGTCGAGAGTGGCTCTAGAGGACCCGCCAAGCGAGCGAGAGGACACAGAAGTACGGGCACGGAAGCCCGCCCGGACTATCGCGAATCGGGACCTGCCGAAGCTCCCGCTCCTGCCGTCACTCGCGGCCGAGGAGATCGCCGGACTGCGGCAGAGGTACCCTGAGCGCTTTACGATCGATAACGTAGCGAACAAGGTGGCGGCCGCGTTCAAAACGACGGAACTGGACATGATCCATCGCAACGAGCAGATCATGCTGCTCGCTCTTCGCATCACCATGCTGATCGCAGTCGAGTTACTGGGGATGGATAAGCGAGATGTTGCGGACGCACTCCGCATCAACTACATGCGCGTGGCATCTGGACTGAGCCACCTCGAGCGACAGATCACGGCGAATCCGCCCCTGCAGGACGTGATCGACCGACTGAAGGTGTTCATCCTCCGCGGCTAGTGCCGCCGAAGAATGCGAGAGGGCGCCCCATGGGTGCCCTCCTTTTTACTTGAGCGCTTCCACGCCCGGGAGTGTCCCTTTCAATAGATATTCGAGCATTGCGCCTCCTCCTGTAGATAGAAACCCAAGTTTTTCTTGCGGCACTCCTGTTGCTTCGATAGCAGCGATGGTGTCTCCTCCTCCAATCACTACCTTTGCTCCTCGCGCGTGGGCGTTTGCTATAAGCTCAGCGATTTGATGCGTGTACGTAATATATCCTTTCTCGTACATACCTGTTGGACCACTCCACAAAATACTTTTTGCTTCCGCGATGAATGGCGCGAGCATCGCCACTGTCTCGGGTCCAATGTCCACTATCTTGTCATCCTCTGTCACACCTTCAGGCTTCTTAACTCCCGCATGTCCATCTGATGTCTCCCCTGTCACATCGATAGGTGCAAGGAACTTTGGATTCGAAAGAATATCTTCGCCAGGAAGTTCCTTTGATATGAGCGATCGTCCTACTGGAAGCCCGCGCGCTTTGAATACGTCATTTGCGAGCGCGCCTGTGATGAAGAGATGATCATACGCACTAAGGAGTGCATTAATGAGAGGTGCTTTCGTTTCGAATTTTGCGCCGCCAAGGATAGCAAACGAGGGTGATTCTGGAGTGCGTGCTTTATTTAATTGTTCAACTTCTTCTTTCATAAGAAGTCCCGCGTACGACGGCAAGAACTTTGGAATACCAACCATTGATGCACTCTCACGGTGAGCGCTCGGGAATGCGTCACTCACATATAGTTCAGCGAGCGATGCGACCTCGCGCGCAAATGATTCATCGCCCGCTACCTCACGAGCGTCCTGCTGTAAATTCTCCAGAAGGATGACGTCGCCTTCTCGCATCGCACTAATCGCACTAGTCACCGCCGGTCCCGATAATGCAGGAACATAAAAGACCGGGAGAAATGCTTTCATCGCCTCCGCAACTGGCTTCGTGGTGTCCTTCACATCGCGACCGATCTTTGCGATGACTATCACGCGTGCGCCATTTTTCGAGAGGAATTCAATTGTTGCGAGAGAACGCTTGAGTCGGAATATATCCGATACCTGCCCCTTATCATTGAGTGGAAGATCGAGCCCTGCACGAAGAAGTACACGTTTACCTTTAAGATCACCCGCCGGGATTTCGTTGATGCATTTCATAAGGCGTTATTTTAATGCATCGAGGAGCGCACCAAATTCTGATGCGTGGATACTCGCACGACCGACAAGAAAGCCCGACGTGTCGCCGTGCGCGAGCATCGCAACTGCGTTCGTTGAATCTACTGAACCTCCATATAAAATTTTCATTTTGTGTCCGATCTCACCATGCAATTCAACAACAGTTTTGCGTATAAAAATTGCCATCTCATGCATGTCCCTTGGAGCCATCGCGGTCGCTCCCCCAATCGCCCAGAGCGGTTCGTACGTGACGATCACGCGATTCACTCGAGCAGAAACATCAGTGAGACCGACACGTAATTGTTCACGAACGATCCCAAAATGTTCTGCGCCTTGGGTCCGTACTTTTTCACCGACGCACAGAATAGGAATTAGTTTCGTAAAAAGTG
The DNA here is from genome assembly GCA_964399865.1 of uncultured Candidatus Saccharibacteria bacterium. GTDB lineage: Bacteria > Patescibacteriota > Minisyncoccia > Phycocordibacterales > UBA2100 > UBA10103. Next base: position 483,610 of record CAYNRJ010000001.1, read on the forward strand.
CGGCCGTTACTTTTCTTCGAGTATCATCATTTGATTCCCCCATCTCCCTCCTTTCCGCATGACCGATTATGACGTAGGAAGCTCCTGCCTCTTTTGCTTGTTGCATTGAGATCTCCCCTGTATGAGCTCCGCTTGGTTCAAAATGTGCGTTCTGCGCTGCAAATAAGACTTTTCCTCCGCGAATTTCTTTCGCGAGCTGACGTAGATACAGAGCAGGCGGAGCAACGACAATCGTCGTATGACTAGCCATACTCGCGAGATGCTTCGTCTCTTCAAGGAGTCGCTTTGCTTCTCGCCACGAGGGAGGGTTCATCTTCCAGTTCGCGACCACAAGCGATTTTGCCATTGCCGCGATTGTACCATGCTGCTTCTTCCCTACCTCAAGCGAGGGACGATGCCTCTTGAGGGTCTTCGCAGGCGCGGCGGCGCCGAGACCGAGCGCTGCGCCAGCAGGCGCAGATAGCGACCCGAAAGAGGTATCGTTCCAAGCGTTAATTCTCTCTCCAAAGCGCAAACTTATAGTCCGTCGAAATAATTGGCGTAAACGGTGGCGGAGAAAAGGCGAGCAATTGATCGTAGTAATCGTATCGTTGCAAATAACCCGATATCGTAACCCCGCCCGAGACCCACGCTGTTCCCGTGCGGCCATTCGAGACAACTGTCCCTACTGTTGTGAGTTCGCTTTGTGTCACATACGACGCGTACGATGACCCCACCCTTTGGCTGTTATCGTATGAAGAGCTGTTCGTAAAGAAGTCGCGACCATAGTGCCCACTTTGTGCGACGAAGACCCCATGTATTTCCATATCGTCAGGAGACACGAGCGGGATAAGAACGTTGCGCTCGGCAATCACCGTGAGGCCATCCGTTCCATCATTTGATGCGTATAAAATGTCATCGCGTAGATATGCGTCCGGACTCGTACTGGAATTATCCGGAGTCGCGGCAACAACGGTTACTTTCCCATTTACTGTACCTTCTATCCATACGCGGTCCTCGAAGAAAAGGAGACTGCAGTCAGACGGAATTGCGTATGTTCCAAGGAGCGACTGATTACTAATAGTGCTGTACTCTGTTCCCCACCCGTACTGACTAGAGGAACTTGGGTGCCCGACGGTCGCAGACACTCTATATATAGTCACTGTGCCATTAGAATTGAAGATAAGATGGTACCCGCGATTATTCACAGTGCCGGAGGCAGCTGCTCGATAAATTCCTCCCTCGTTTTGAGCTTTAGTCCTAAGGTCCGTAAAATTTACTCCGATTGCAGCGAAATTCACATTCGGAACCGGATAGGTCCAGAGCGCTGGGTTACTTCCACTTCCAACGACACCCGGCGCATTTGATTGCGTAGGAGAACAATTGTAGTTCGAGTCACAGCTCCAAGTCGCTACAGCACTCATGACATCGGAGTTGTGTGTTGCATCCATTCGGACTCCACCGTTCGAGTGATACGGTCCTCGAATGTTTCTGTCCGGACCCGCCCATACGTTGCTATTTAATAGGTATGAATATTCAGCAACCGAGGGCATCATGTACCGTGCTGAAAGCGTGCGCTTAAATCCTACGCCGGCGTTCGATCTCCCTTCCGACACAAGATCCACCCATTGCACCGCATCGCATTGAAGATTTGCAGTTGCGGTCACCGTGGCATCCCCTATCTCTCCTCCCTCAGGATCATCCACATCATAGTCGTATGGACTTACGAGCCCAGTACCGTCATCAAGGATCTCAGGATTATGCGCAAGGAACCATCGATAATATTCAAGACCTGCTTCCGCAACATGGAGTGCCTGCTCTCTCGCATACAGAGCGCGTCCATATTTAGATTGTGTAAGCGCGTAACTCGAGATCGTTCCAAGAATTAGGCCGAACACACCGATGAATGCTACGACGAGCATGACAGTGATCCCTGATTCTGATGTTCTTTTTGTCATAGATTAATGACCGACGAGATTTCGGATTGCAGCAGATGAACTGAGTACGAACTGATTCGGAAGTACTGCGACGTTCACGTTCACCGCGAGACTGACCTTTACGAATCGAACGCTTGTCCAGTTGGCGAAATTCGTTATCTCAGAGCCGAGCTCATCATAGTACCTGAACGTGGCGAGTCCTTGTGCGGTGTTGCGAACATATTGTCCAAGAACTGATGCGGATTCAACGCCGGTGTAATCAGGTGGATTTCCCGTTGGCTCCAGAACTCCTCGCATGAGGTTTGTTCCTGAGATGTAGTAGTGCACACGTTCAATCGTCGGATCATTGTCTATGTCCGCGTAAAAAATGAAATCGTTCGCGCCGATCGAATGAATCGGGAATGCGCCCTGACTTGAGTATGCCGCTTCGCGAATTGTTCTCACCGACTGCTCGAGTGCACGCTGACCTGTTGTGACCGCTTCTGCTTGTTCGATCGTGTATGCATTCGTTCGATAGAAATATAAGAGCGTCGAAACTATCGCGAGCATCACCATTGTGAATACTGAGATCCATACTAAGACTTCAATGAATGTCATCCCTCGCTCGTGTTCGTATCTCATAGCGAAGGCAACACTACTGATAATTGGGACTCATTAGATACAGTGACCGCACTACTCTCGTACGTCTGATAGCCGGCCTTCGAAACGCTGATCGAATAGGTTGCCGTTTCGAGATCATTAAAGAATGTTTGCCCGCATGACGAGGTGGTGAGTGTCGTGTCATATCCTGTTTTGTATAGTCGTACAGATGCTCCTTCGAGAAGGCTTCCCGTATTTGAACGTACATCTACTAGTAGAGTGTTATCCGTGTATGGGAGGAGGTACAGACGCGTGGTCTGAGAGCCTCCTGGCGTCAAAACTTCTGGCTGAGGGTTACACGAGCCCGCGAGATTGAAGCCTGTTGTTGTCGCAATTCCGAGTTGGTATGTATCCGCTTCGATACCAGAGAGGACAATCGATGCGCCTGCACCACTGTCATGCGTCGTATTGTATTTGTACACGGTCGGACTATTCCCGATCGTCTTCGATCCTCGCATAGAGAATGACTGATTTGGAAGAGCCTCTGGCCCTGACCTGTAGGAAACACTCCACGACTCAAGTGAAGGTGTAACATCTGGATCATCTGTAAGTAACTCTGCACCAAATCGCAGACTCGTATACGTCCCATGTGGGATCGCGGAGATGTCGATCGGCGAAGTACTGAAGCCCGCACTATTTCCCGACAAGACCGCGTCCGGAATGAGATTGTCGGTGGTATCGTACACGCGGTACAAAATATCTGTCTGTGCGGGAGTTGTATCTTCAAATGAAATAGAATCCCAACCTACGAGCAAATTAGGTGTGAGTGTTACCGAACGCACAGAGCCAGGTGAAACGTATGGAGCCCCACCTGCCAAGACCACTTCCCCACCTGAAATATCCGCGCTTGTTGTTGCGGAGACCAAACTCGCATCAGCAAATGAATCATCCCAAGTTCGCACAACATATTGCATGTATGTCTCGATCGTTTTCGTCGCGGTGAGATCAATTGTAAATGTTGCCGATGTTGTTTGATCATTCACGACAGTCACGTGACGCGGAGTTGGATTTGGGTTTGAAACACTTACTGGATATGTTTGCGCTGTTGAATATCCTGGCTTTGAAACGGTAATCTGATAATTACTTGCCGCGGGGGCCCCGATGAATGAAACAATTCCTGCGACATTCGTATACGTCCTGATACTTATCGGGGGTACGGTCCCTGTGTTGATGATATCGATCTGCGCACTTGAAACCGGAATCGCTGCTTCATTTACCACACTCACCGTAAGGACTCCCCCCGCAACCGCTGTCTCAACGCCAACAGGTGAAACACGTCCCACGAGTTCCAGGCTTCTCTCACCATTCCTAGAGGTCCAGGAAACATCGACGCGAATCGTCTTGTAGTCAGCAATAATATCGTTCTCATCAAGAGCCCCGAGACCATCGGCAGGGTCGTCTGAATAAATGACAGAGGTGCGTCTTGTGTAGGGCACTTCGTTCCACGTAACTGTTTCAGTCTGAGGAACTATGCCCGCGGGAATACCTCCAACGACTCCAATCTGAGGATACGAAAGTGAACGAAGATACTCCATGCGCTCATTTAATAGAGCAATGGCGCCAGCACGCGTTTTGTTATTCGTAACAACCTCAAGAGAATATTGGAATACCGCCGTTATGCCCGCAAAGACTACGAGCATGAGAGCGATCGCAACCATCGAGTCGAGGAGCGTTGCACCTTTTTCTCCAGAGTCCGCAGGAATTATTTTGAATTTCTTTTGCATAGCTAGGAGCGTACGCACGTACCAGCTATCCGATGTTTTCCGACAAAGAGTAGATAGGCGAAATCATCGATATCGCGAAGAACCCGACAGCGCCTCCGATGAAAAGCATGAGGAGGGGTTCAACAATTGTTGAGAGATCTTTTGTTTTTCGATCTACCTCATCTTCGTAGAAGCCTGCAAGACGTTTCAACATTTCAGTTACTTCTCCGGTCTCTTCTCCGACTGCCATCATCTCCCCCACGAACGCAGGGTAGAGATCTTCGCGACGCGTGAATGCAGTAGAGAGCGGCTGACCTTGCGAGACATTTGTGCGAGCCGTTTTGATAACCTCTCTGAAGTAAGAATTTTGGACAACTTCGCCTGCGATATCAAGGGAGGCTAGAACATCGACTCCAGATGAGAGCAGGGATGCGAGCGTGCGAGCAGTGCGGGCTGCATTCACTTCGCGCACCATTGGACCTATGAGTGGCATTTTCAAAAAGAAAATATCTTTAATCCGCTTCCCGATAACGGTGCGGCCGCCCATATAGAACGCGCCGCAAAAGGTGACGAGACCAAAAAGTGCGAGCACTGTGTATTCAACGAGAATATTACTGATCGTAATGATGAGTTGAGTCGAGGCTGGCAATTCCGCATTCATTTCTGCAAAAGTCTGCGCAAGCGTTGGCACGACGTTCACCATCATGAACGCGCCGATACCAAAAATCGCAACGACAACAACTGCTGGATACATGAGAGCGCTGCGAATTTTTTTCTTTAACTGATACATGCGCTCCATCTGATCGCCGATTGTCGCAAGCGCGCCCGAGAGGTCTCCGCTCTCTTCCCCTGCTCGCACCATGGCGACGAACAACTTACTGAACACGTGCGGGAATTTACCGAGTGATTGATGGAGAGTATCTCCTCGCCGCACATTGGCCGCGATCTCGGAGATGACATGCCCGAGTTTCGGATTCTTCATTTGTCGCTCGAGAACGGAAAGCGCACGCGCGAGAGCAAGTCCGGCAGCGAGCATTGCGCCTAGATTGCGCGCAAATAATATTTTGTCGTACTCCTTAACACTCCCGATCCTCGAACTCCAGTATGCGAGGCTCCACATCTTCTGCCCACCTTCTTCGGACATCGCGACGAGTCGTCCACCCTCTTTTCTCAAAACTTCGTACAACTCAAAACGATCACGTGCTTCCGCGACACCTTTATATACTTCACCGTCCGTCTTTTCGGCGGTATAGACGTACCGAGTCATTCAATTAATTATAGCGCGCAAAATCTCAAAGAAATGTCTGATGCAAAATAAATGTGCAAACATTGAAATGCATTTTCAAATTCAAAAGCGAGGGGTACTGCTCTCTGAGGGTCTTCGCAGGCGCGACGGCGCCGAGACCGAGCGCTGCACCAGCAGGCGCAGATAGCGACCCGAGGAGAGTAGTACTCTGAGCGCCCCCCTATTCAGAAATAACGCGGAGCACCTCTTCAATCGAAGTAAGGCCTTGTGCTGCTTTGAAGATTCCGTCTTCTGCCATTGTGAGCATCCCTTCGCTCTTCGCTTGCTTCTCGACTTCCGCCGCAGTTGCACTCTTCATCACGAGCTCTCGAATGGTTGGAGTGACTGATAGAATTTCGTAAATACCCTTTCGTCCTGCGTATCCTGTTGGACTTTGCGCACTTTCCTTTGGACGATAGAACGGTACGTTTTTCCATGTCGCATCTTTTGAAACAACTTTTTCTTCCTTGAGCGCACGAAGAACCGCACCTGTATCTATCATCTTTTCTAAATGAGCCTGCTCGTCGCGCGAGAGTTCGTACTTCTCTTTCTCGGGAGTAAGGACTCGCACAAGACGCTGACCAATTGCGATGCGGAGAGTTGAGACCAAGAGAAATGGCTCGACTCCCATATCTAGTAGACGCGGTATAGCTCCCGCAGCGGAGTTCGTGTGGAGTGTCGAGAGGACGAGGTGACCTGTGAGGGCGGCGTTAATAGCAAGAGAGGCAGTCTCCTTATCGCGGATTTCTCCCACCATCACGATGTCTGGGTCCTGACGCACGAGAGAGCGGAGACCGTTGGCAAATGTGAATCCGATCTCAGGACGAACTTGCGTCTGATTTATTCGTTTCATCTGGTATTCGATAGGATCCTCGATCGTTGAGATGTTTACGTTCGGCGTATTTACGATATCGAGGAGCGTGTAGAGCGTCGTTGATTTACCAGCGCCTGTCGGACCACAGGCGAGCACCATTCCTGTCGTTGCGCGCATCGCTTCGTGCATGCGATCGAGTCCTACCCCATGAATACCTATAGATTCCAATGTGAAACCTGAGATCGAGTCCCGCAGGAGTCGCATGACGATTTTCTCTCCGTAATACGTTGGAAGGACAGAAACACGGAACGAAATTTTCTCGCCAGCGGACTCTGCTCCGAAACGTCCGTCCTGTGGCAGGCGATGCTCGTCGAGACGCATGCTCGCTAACACTTTTATGCGCGCAGTGATCGCGGCGGCAGCATGCTTCGGCAGCTCCATTGCGTCGTGAAGAATGCCGTCGATGCGGTAGCGTATAAGTAGAGCGGTTTCCATCGGCTCAATATGTATATCTGATGCACCTTGGGCATTCGCGTGACGGATAAGAGTATCAACGACACGCACCGCCGACGCACCCTCAGCCATCTGACGGAGGTCTTCTTCTTTTGTCGGCGCTCCTCCTTTCTCAAGTGCGGCCATTTCGCGCTCGATCACAGAGCCAAGATTATCCTTGAGCCCCTGCTGATACTGCTTCAGCGCGTATTTGATACTCGCATCATCCGTAAGACGTGGGAGGATCTTGAGCCGTGTCTTCTTTTTTATGAAATCGATCGCGGCAAGATCATCGGTATCAAGCATCGCAACCTCAAGCTCATCGCCGCGGTGACTGTACGCGATGATGTTGTTACGTCGTGCGATAGGCTCGGGAACTAAAGAAAGTGTTTCGTATTTGATGTCAGTTCCCGTGAGAGCGACGAAAGGAATTCCGAGAATGTACGCGTACGTTCGGCGGAGTTCATCCTCCCCTATTACATTGTGCGCCTTTAAAATGTCGCCAACTGGTTTACCAGATTCTTTTGCCTCTTTTTCTGCGCTATCAAATGCTTTTGCAGAAACTAACCCTGCATCAGAGAGAAATGATTTGAGATGAGTGTCGCTTATATACATAGCGCTGGTTTCATTAAAAGTATACCTCATTGAATCTCTCTATCTTTTTCCACATGGCATACTAGTGGGTATGTACGAAGGACCTGAGAAATCTTTTCCAAAGAAGACCGGGAAAGAGCACTTGCGAGGCCTTCCGAAAGTAGGTGTCCGAGGCATCGTCAGTAAAGTCGCCTCTCCTCTCTTACTTAAAGCGATTAATAAACATCGAGAAAAGGCTGCAAAAGCCCTCAAGGAGGGCCAGCGTTTCCCGGACCAATCGGAGCGGGCGCTTATTGATGCCGTTAACGAGATGCTTGCAGGAGAATTCGCTCGCTTAAGGCGCACGTCGGAAGGCATGGGACGTTACGAACCTTTGCAATATGAACAGGTTCACGTCGTGAGTGGAACTGAGGCGCTTGGAGAAGATTTTTTCTCGAAGACATACGGTCTCCACCACTCACTTACAGATGTCATTACCCTCGCAGAAAAGACAGAGCTAGAAAGTAAACTCCACTTCCTCACGCATGAGGCGGTGCATTCCTCGGCATTTGTAACTCACGGTGTCACCCCCCCTTGGGGTTCCAAGGAAAGGAAGAAAGCCGATATGAGTTCGCGAAGCGGATACAACATCGATGACGCTCGGCAGCGCGGCATGCTCTCCGCCTCAGACGGATCATTTTTGAGCTTTAATGAAGCCGTCGTCGAATCTATCACCCAGAGATTGCTCGCGCAGCATGCGCAAAAGCTTGCGGGCATCATTCCGAGCATCGATCTACAGAAATTACTACAAGCCGGCGAAAATACATATCGAACTGAGCGCAAAATCCTCGACGTATTCATTGAAGAGACGGCAAAAAGAACAGGGGAGGACACCTCTCTCATACGCGAGCGAATTGAGCGGGAGCATTTTGGCGGACACATGATGCACATTCGCACCATCGAACGCGCCTGCGGCGAGAATTCCGTACTATTACTCTCTCTCTTTAACGGGTACTTTTCGAACAAAGAGGAAGCCCCGGAGCAAGTTAGACAATTTTTAGCGACTCCAGTCCCTCGAAAGCGCTATCGCCTCGCGCGATCAATACTCCTAATTGATGATTTTGCCGACTATGTCGAACGAGCTGATTGGAGAAGCATACGTGCATTTTTGCGACGTCCTCTGCCCACTATGAAAGATGGGGGGTTCGAACGGGATTCCCGGGATACCATCGAGCGGATATATGCAAAACTTCAGGCCGTAGAGGTGCTAATGGATGGGGAAGTAAGAAAATCGGATGAGCTATTCCGAGCTGTTCGCAACGATGAAGCCGAGGTAATGTCTAAAGTCCGAGCCTACGAAGCCGTCTTTGGACCAATCGAGCTGCCCGAGCGCCCCTTGCTTGACTTTTAAAAAACTTTACCTATACTAATCTCATTCGTTCCGGCTCCAGCCGGAATTTTCATTAGATAGCTAGGTAAATCTGGAAAACAACACAATAATATGGCACTTTTTGACCTCAAATCATTGAATTCAGCCCTCGACGAGCTCCAGCAGGAGCGCGGCATCTCGCGCGATAGCGTTGTGGATGCTCTCGCAACTGCACTCGCAGCCGCATACCGCCGTGAGTACGGAAAGCGCGGTCAAATCATTCGCGCAACCTTTAATCCTCAGACGGGCGACATGGAATTCCGTCAGGCAAAGATCGTCGTCGACAAGACTCTTGTTCGCGGTGAAGACGAGGAAGCAACAGGCGATGACGATCATCGCTCACGCTTCAATCCAGAACAGCACATCATGATCGAAGACGCTCGCCGCATTAAAAAGGATGCAGAGCTCGACGAAGAGATCTCCTTCCCACTCGAAACCCAAGAGGATTTCGGCCGTATCGCAGCTCAGGCCGCAAAACAGGTCATCATGCAGAAAGTCCGCGAAGCGGAGCGTGCATCCATCATTTCTGAGTACGGTCAGCGCGAAGGCGAGATCGTCACCGGTCACGTGCAGCGCTTTGAACGCGGCAATCTCTATGTAGACCTCGGCCGCGCTACCGCTATCCTCCCCTACGACGAACAGATCCCGGGCGAGAGATACCGACAAGGTGAGCGTGTGCGCGCACTCCTTCTCCGTGTTGACGAAGGACTTCGCGGCACATTCATCCGCCTCACTCGCTCTCATCCGCGCTTCCTCGTGAAGCTTTTCGAGACTGAAGTTCCAGAAATGGCAAACGGTATCGTTGAAGCAAAGGGCGTCGTACGCGAGCCAGGTAGCCGCGCTAAGATCGCGGTGCACTCTAAAGACGAACACGTTGATCCTGTGGGAGCTCTCGTTGGTCAGCGCGGTGTCCGCGTTGCCGTTGTGACTTCAGAACTTGGCGGAGAGAAGATCGACGTCATTGAATGGTCTGAGAATACTGGCGATTTCGTCAAAGAAGCCTTGAAGCCAGCGCAGGTTCTCAGCATCGAACTTCACGAAGACGAGAGTCGCGCAGTGGTTACAGTTGCCGAAGACCAGCAGTCTCTTGCGATTGGTCGCGGAGGCCAGAACGTGCGTCTCGCCGCTCGTCTCACAGGATGGAAGATTGATATCCGTTCAAATGGTGGCGAACAAGTTGCCGCTGCGGAAGCTGCAGGAGACGTAAAAGTCATGGAGAAAACTGAAGAAAAGCTTGCGGATATTGCCGAATTAAAAGGTGAGATGGAAGACGAGATGGATGCAGCTGTTCCAACTCCAGCAGAAGAAAAACCTGCAGAAGAGCCTACAAAAGAATAAACGTTTGTATTAAAAGTCTTTGCGATGCGCGCGCCTCAGGTGCGCGCATCGCTTTTTTGGATCGCCCCTCGGAAGAAATCCACCTCATTCCCTCGCAGCTCGCCTAGCTTTACGCTCCGCTTCCGCTGCTAACTCGAGCTTCCTCTCGTCAGCCATGAGGGACAATTCGCTTGTCGTACTGATTGCCGCCCCGATCCCATAACCGACGCCGAGCAGCACCACATTCACCACCCCGAGGACAAGAAGAGAAACCTCGACTGGGGGCTCGGCAGCCCAAACACCGATCGCAGCCCAAGTAGTGCAGACAGCGTTAGTTACCGCCAAGAGGATGACCGCAGACCACCACTTCAATCGCGATGGCGCGCCCTTCCTCAATTTCTTGGCGCTCGTACTTTCGCTCGGATCAGCACGCCTTGCATACTGCCTTGCGTACCAGAAGCCGATAGCTAATGCCGCGACGAACATCACTGCATGCGGGAGAAAATTCATTGGGCGATCCTCCGTGTGCCTACCAACAGCAAACACTCTTCCTCGATTCACGTCAATCTGCTACACTCTCAGGCATATGAATCTTTGGCACGATATACCACTCGGCGATAACGCTCCGGAAGAATTTAATGCGATCATCGAGATCCCAAAAGGGAGTCCTAATAAGTATGAGGTGGATAAAGAAACAGGTCTCATTAAGCTCGACCGAGCCAACTATTCCTCTGCTCCATACCCATTCGATTACGGATTTGCTCCACAAACGTACTGGGAAGATAAAGACCCACTCGATGTCATCGTTCTCACCACGTTCCCTCTCGCACCAGGCATCCTTGTCACAGTCAGACCCGTTGCTGTCATCGACATGGTTGATGATGGTGATTCTGACTACAAGATCATCGCGGTTCCTGTAAATGACAGACGCTGGGACGATGTGCGCGAACTCAAAGACCTCAATAAACATGCTCTCAAGGAATATCAGCACTTTTTCGAGACCTATAAGCAGCTTAAGGGTAAGCCTGCCCCTGTAGAGATCCGCGGCATACTAGGAAAAGATGAGGCAATCGCAGCGGTAAAGAAATCGGTGAAGCTCTACAAGGAGAAATTCAACAAATAAGCCTGTTTTCTGGATGTCCCCAAAGGGTAATAAGGAGCTGAATTGAACGTCATATAGGGTGTAGGATAAACACTGTATTTCAGGAGTTTCTCCTTATTACCATTAGATATCTCAATTCAATACATATGCAATTAACACTACAGCGGACGCTTCTTGTTGCCTTAGGTGTATTACTCATTGCCTTCGGGACCGTAAGCTTCGCCCACGCAGAGGATGATGCAACGGTGCAGGTTTCTGCAGAGACAACCGTACAGGTAGACGTGCGTACTGCGACAGGGACCCCTCCGAAGTTTCGTCCTGGCGCACCATTCCAAAACAAACAGCTAAAAGAGTTCAAAGAAAACGCAAAAGATGCAATTAAAGATGTCTCGGCAAAAGCACGAATCGAGATGAGAGCAGCAAGTTCTTCAGGAGAGAAAAAGAACATCATGGAGAACCTCCGTGAGAAAAAAGAAGACTTAAAGAATGATCGTAAGGAAAAGATGCAAAGCTTTAAGGAGCGCATTCAATTATTGGCACGAACGCACATCGGCGCGTCGATAAACCGCTTCACTGCAGCCATCAACCACTTCGAGAATATCGCGGAACGAATTGAGTCCCGCATCGATAAGCTTAACGATCGCGGCATCAATACCGTTAACGTCGAAGCTTCTCTTAAAACAGCAGTCGATCTCACGGCAACAGCTAAAGCGGACGTCGCCGCACTCAAGACTCTCCTAAATTCCGTAACTGACACAAGTGATCCTGCTACAGTAAAGGCTCAGATCCGCGCTGCTATCGAGAAAGCAACGGCAAGCATAAAGGCTGCGCACCAGGCTCTTATGAAAACCGCTCGGGAGCTCTCCGCGCTCGTGCGTGCCTCTGGAGGAATCAACAGTACAACTACAGTTGACGTGCAATAAGTAGGGTACAATATCCTTCATGGAGCAGGCACCGTACACCTCGCCAATCGATCCAGTTCCTAACACCGAACCCGTATCGAAGTCATCTGCCGGGCCCGTGATCGGAGCAGTTATCGTCATCATAATTCTAGCTCTCGGGGGATTGTATTTCTGGGGAGCAGAGTTGAATGAAGGTCCTGCAGAACAGCTTCCATTCATTCCAGGAGATGACGGAGCCGTAGTGGAGAGCGAGAGTGATGCCGCGTGGCTTCCCCCTTCAAATGATTCTGATGACGCAGCAGCGATAGAGGCAGAGCTTGAGGCGACCAACATGAGCGCCTTCGAGAACGAAACTAACGCAGACATGAGTGCAGCTGAATCAAGCTTCTAACAAACATCGTATTTCAAGAAACGCCCGAGGCTATTTTGCCTCGGGCGTTTCGTTTGCTATGCTCTCGCGATGACACATGACATCAAGAACGTAAAAGTCACCAGGGATGAGAAGAACTGGGAGGCTGAGATCACAGGAGAGATCCCGGCAGAGGTGCTTAGCAACTATCGCACTGAAACCCTAAAAGAGATGCAGAAGACTGCAAAGCTCGACGGCTTCAGGCCGGGTATGGCACCACTCGATCGCATTATCGCGATATACGGCGAGGGAGAGATACTTAAACATGCTGCGGAACACGCGATTCAGCATGAATTACCAGAACTTCTTGCTACAGAGAAGATCCTCGCGATCGAAGCTCCTCACGTCACGATCGGAGTCCCTGAAGCTGGTAAACCCCTCCCCTTTACCGCTCGTGCAGCTCTCGCACCAAAAGTAGAACTTCCTGATTTCAAAAAGATTGCAAAGAAATATCCAGCTCCTGAAAAATCCGAAGTCTCAGATGCCGAGCATCAAGAAGCTCTCACGCATCTTCGCCGCGAGCGCGCACGCATAGAAAGAATGGAAACTGGCGTGGAGCCAGAAAAGGCCGCGGAGGAGTCGAAAAAGATAGAGGAAAAAGATCTACCAGCTCTTGATGACGCATTTGTGCAATCTCTCGGCTATGAAAACGCTGAAGCGTTCTCAAATGCACTCCGAGAAAACATTCAAAAGGAGAAAGACACGCAGGCGCGTGACAAGCGTCGCCAAGGAATTCTGGATGAGCTTGTTAAGGAAGCAAAGATCTCCTACCCAACACTTCTTCGTGAATATGAATTGAATGACATGGAAGCGCGCCTCCGCGAAGATTTGAGCAGAATAAATCACACGCTTGAACAATACCTTGGTGAAATCAAAAAGACTCGTGAGGCCATTAGAGAGGAGTGGAAAGATGCGGCAGATAAGCGCACAAAGATTCGATTAGTGCTTACAGAAATTGCCCGAAAAGAAAACATCGATGCGCCTGCTGAGGAACTCGCACACCAAATGGATCATGCAAAGAAACGCTTCCCAGAAGCAGAGGAAGATATGCTTCGAGCGAACATCGCTCACGCAATGAGGAATGAGGCGGTTCTAAATTTCCTAGAGTCGATCAAGTAAAGGAAGCTCCTGATAGCTCTTAGGAGTTTCACTAGATAAGACCGAAGCCGATAGCAGCTAAATACCCTCCCAAAACTACGGCCATAAAGCCGCCGGAGATATACCACTGCGATTTGTTAAACATTCGTATGAGGCGACGCATCCCTGCAAATGGGAGCGAGATGTAGATAATGCTCTCTAAGATCATGAGCCAACCCATGAGTGTAATCAGTCCTCGCCAATCTGGTGTCCAAATCGGGTGTGCTATTGCGATCGCGAGACCACCCATCAATTCAACAAGAGCAATTATTAAAATAAGTGCTCTGTTATCGATAAATTCATACACAACTGGTATGAGAGATTTCCGGCGATACATGATGATAAGGCCGGCGATCAAAAAATAGAGTCCGAGTAATTGCGCAAGAAAAATTGAGAGATCATCCATGTGCACTAGTCTATACTCCTTCGTGCAAAAAATAGGTTTTTATTTTATTACTTGTGGATAAAAACGTTTCCACAAGCCTTAACTCGTCACCTTCTCCCATACGGAGGGAGATATTTAAAACAAGAAGCCGCCCACACTATAGAAGTGTCGCACTGAGCGGACTTCCTTGTGGTGAGCGGCTAGCGCTTGATGGCTTCGAGTCGATTCCATTCCTCGGTGAGAGCGAGGGCTATTTTGGCCCGGACCTTTGGCGACTGACCGATTGCCATACTGACCATGAGGCAGTAGTCGGCCTGGTCACTACGCTCCATCTTGAACTCGGCTTCGGGAGCCACCTGAGCAGCGATCACCTCCATCTGCGCATAGGTCTGAGGCGCGTTGAGGCGAGCTGTCTTGAGTTCACCTCCTGGGTACGTGTCGGTGAGAAACCAGCGCGACCTCTTCTTGCGATCAATTCCCTTCCACCGCCAGTCATAACTAAGCTTCAAATTCCGCACGGCTTACCTCCCGATTTGAGCGGCCAATACAATACATCATCCTTCCCCATTGGGGAAGGCCGCAAAAGGTACGTCATCCAAGGAGGGAGAATTGGTCGGTTCTTAAAGCCTTTGCGAACAAGAACCCCGCGTCAAACCATTATTTGACCCATCTTTTATACTGACGTAGATTATCGGCGGCGCAATTGTGCTGCCTGATGGAGGAAGTCGTGACTGAGCGCCTGGATAAGCGGCATAGCAAGATGGTCGATGGGCTCGTCAAAAGCCTCAAGAAGCGGAGACTCATCAAGAAGATCCTCCACAAGCAAGGACTCACGGTCCCGGAACCGCCCCCAACTATCGTTGGAATGGTTCAGCAGGACTACGACCTCTTCAAGTTCAAGGAGCTCGTGGAGAATCTGGCAACCCTGACAATCAAGCGACTCCGCGATGCTCTACAGATGGAGCGAGTTCCTGGTTGACTGCCCATTCTACTTAACCGTCCGTTCGAGAACGAAAGGTCGCCCTTCGCTCCTCGTCGGGCGGCTTTCGTTTTTTGCTCTTCTGCCAATGTAGACATCATATTTACGTCATCATTTGCGCGAGAAATGAAAATTGATACACTGCGCCCTATGAATACTCCAACTGCTCAGATGCTTGTGCCAATGGTTATAGAGAAAACCTCTATGGGCGAACGCGCCTATGACATTTACTCGCGTCTTCTTAAGGAACGCATTATTTTCCTTGGAGGACCGATAGACAGCGACGTTGCGAACCTCGTCATCGCTCAACTCCTCTTCCTCCAGTCAGAAGATCCGAAAAAAGATATCTCTTTCTACATTAACTCCCCTGGTGGACACGTATCTGCAGGTCTCGCCATCCTCGACACCATGAATCACATCCAGCCGAACGTATCTACTGTATGTGTCGGTATGGCAGCTTCTATGGCAGCAATTCTTCTTTCCGCGGGAGAGAAGGGAAAGCGCTTTGCCCTTCCAAACGCTGAAGTGATGATCCACCAGCCATCAGGCGGCGCTGAAGGAATGGCATCAGATATTGAAATAACGGCAAAACAGATATTGAAACTCCGCGAACGCCTAAATAAGATACTCGCCAAGAACACTGGCCAGAAAGTTGAGAAAATTGCGGAGGATGTAGACCGTGATTTCTTCATGGATGCTGCAGAAGCAGTGAAATACGGCATTGTGGATAAGGTTCTAAGCTAGGGTTTAAGCCATATTTTCAGGAAAAAGAGCAGTAAATACCGCCCGACTACCCCGTCGGTTGGCGGTCGTGTACTTTGGGGGTATACTGCGAATACACCAGATTAGTATTTATGAAATTTACATTTTCCAGCGCGCAAAGTGCTATGAACGCGAGTCTCTTTCTTAACAAGAAACTGAATAGGACAGCCGTTTTTTCGCGTACGTAAAGCTTGGCGTGGAAAACCACGCGTATGTCATTACAAACAATTCTTATCTTACTCGCAGTAGCGGGTGTTTTCGGTGTCGGATTTGGATATTTCCTCCGCTGGATAATCAGCTTAGGAAAACGAGGTTCGATGGAGCTCGAGATCCGTCAGATGCAGATGGACGCAGCCGAGAAAGCAAAACGCATCGTCGAGGAGGCAGAACAGAAGGCAAAAGAAAAAGGAGAGAAGGCTGAAAGTGAACACAAAGAACTCGAGCGAGAACTTAAAACACGTGAAGAGCGCCTCGTTCGAAAAGAAGAACTTCTCGACAAGAGACAGGTCAATCTAGACTCTGAGCAAGAAAATCTTTCGAAAAAGCAGGATGAAGTACAGGTGCTGAGACAAAAAGGCGAAGAACTGATCAAAGCGCAGCAGGAAAAGTTGGAGAAGGTCGCAGGACTTTCTGCTGAAGAAGCAAAAACAGATCTCCTTAAATCAATCGAGAGACAGTATGAGAACGACCTCGAAGGTCGTATGCGTAAATTAGAGATCGGCACAAATGAACGTCTCGAAAAGCGCGCACAAGAAATTCTCACGACCGCGGTGCATCGCCTCGGGAACTCTGTCGTTTCCGACGTTCTCGCAACTACAATCTCTCTCCCTAGCGATGAAATAAAGGGAAAGATAATCGGAAAAGAGGGCCGTAACATTAGAGCTTTTGAACGTGCTACAGGAGTTGATGTCATCGTCGACGACACCCCAGGTACGATCACTCTCTCCTCATACGACCCAATGCGCCGCCAAATCGCGCGAATCGCTCTCGAGAATTTGATCCTCGATGGTCGCATCCAACCAGCAAAGATCGAAGAGGCTGTGCAAAAAGCTGAGGCAGAAATAAATACCATCATTAAAAAGAAAGGTACTGAAGCAGCGTTCGAAGCTCGTGTACCAAACTTGGATCCAAAACTCTTAATGATCCTTGGACGTCTCTACTTCCGCACAAGCTACGGACAGAACGTTCTCGATCACTCAGTTGAAGTCGCTCACCTCGCAGGAATGCTTGCAGAAGAATTGGGCGCAGACCCAGCCGTCGCTCGCGCTGGCGCACTCTTCCATGACATTGGTAAAGCAGTTGACCATGAAGTGCCTGGTACTCACGTAGAGATCGGACGACGTATTCTGCAAAAGTTCGGCGTAGGAGAACCAGTCATAAAAGCGATGCAGGCACATCATGAAGAGTATCCGTACGAAACTCCTGAATCGATGATCGTGCAAGTCGCAGACGCGATTTCCGGTGGTCGCCCAGGCGCACGTCGTGATTCCGTTGAGAATTACATCAAACGCCTTGAAGACCTCGAAGCTATTGCAAATAGAGAGCCTGGCGTCGAAAAGACGTATGCAATCGCTGCAGGACGTGAAGTTAGGGTTATCGTTAAGCCTGAAGAGATCAGCGATCTTGATGCGCGTAAGATGGCACGCGATATCGCGGATAAGATAGAGAAAGAGCTCCAGTACCCTGGAGAGATTAAGGTGAGCGTCATACGAGAAACTCGCGTTATCGAGTACGCGAAATAGGATTCCCCTACCCGCTTAATAAACGGCTCTATAGAGCGCCAGACACCTCTGGCGCTCTAGGTGTTTAAATTGTGCAGTATTTAAGCCAAAATAGGATGAAAAAACGACTTCTGCGCAAGTTGACATCGCTAAAATACGGCTCAAAATGGGCTTGTTAGGTCGAGCGTAGATGTTTACATCAATTACAAAAACAAAAACAATATCATTATGGCAAACAAGATGGATTTGGTAGAGAAAGTGGCAGCAACTATAAACTGCACAAAGGCGGACGCTGAACGAGCTGTTGAATCTGTTATCGCAACAATTACTGCATGCCTCAAGAAAGGAGAAGAGGTATCGATCGCAGGCCTTGGTATCTTTGAGGCAAAGACTCGCGCAGGACGCATGGGCAGAAACCCACGCACAGGTGCAACTATTGAGATAAAGGCAATGAAAGTACCTAAGTTCCGCGCTTCAAAGACTTTGAAGGACGCAATAAAGTAATTTCTTTAAATCCCTTACAAAAATCCCGCTCGAAGCGGGATTTTTGCATATATACCAGTGCGGGATGGGAGAATCGCCCTAACCTCTCGCCTTCGCATCAAGACGCACTCATGCGCACTACTTATCCCCTCTTCGTTACACTCTGTGCGGGATGGGAGAATCGAACTCCCGACCTCAGTTTGGAAAACTGACGTTTTACCATTAAACTAATCCCGCGCTCAAGAAGGACAGCATACACTGAATTTCTTTGGAGAGAAACTGGAAGAGTGTCAGAATACAAAAGACCTTCTTTCATATCCATGTTTCTATATATTAAATCCTTACTCGCTCATGTAGTCGCCATAGCGGTCATAGGAGGTGCTGTATTCCTCTTTGTTCGTTCGTACGAGGATTTCGCGAGGAGTTCGACGACAGCCGTAGTGCAAAAAGTAGCTACCACCTCGATCCAAACTGCGACTTCTTCCGTAGCGGTAATAGCCGAGCCACAAGAGGAGGAAGTAGTCCCCGCACCTAAGGAAATAGCCCCAATTTCGAAAAAACCAGAGCCTTCCATAGCAGTAGAAGAGCAGATCGCCACTCAACCGACCGCTGAAGAGGAAGACGATAGCGTCCGGCGAATACAAAACCCCTACCCTACACCCCCTCTCTCGTTTGAGACCGTAAACATAGAGACGCGGGCGGCTCTCGTTAATATTGCGTGCACAACAAGCGTGCGCGGAGTTAAGTCCGTAACTGCGAGCGGCATTATCATCGATCCACGCGGCGTTATTCTCACCAACGCGCATGTCGCCCAGTACGTTCTACTCGCGCAAAGCCCTCAATCTGGCCTTACGTGCACGATTCGCCAAGGCTCACCTGCGAGATCAGTCTGGAGAGCTGAGATCCTCTATTTTCCACCTATTTGGATAGAGAAGCATGCAGAGGACATCACGAAGGACCGCTCAACGGGTACAGGAGAACACGACTACGCATTTCTACTCATAACAAAGCGAGTCGACGGCTCCCCTCTTCCTCCCTCATTCCCTGCGATCACTCCAGATATCCGTGAAGGCATAGGGTTCTTAGATGATTCTGTACTCAGCGCAAGCTACCCTGCGGAATTTATCAGTGGTACGGCCGCCCAATTTGATCTGTACCCTCTTTCAACAGTTACAAAAATCCAAGAATTACTCACCTTCTACGTGGGTAACGTTGACCTCATTTCTCTTGGAGGTACTGCTGGAGCACAGGCAGGCTCTTCTGGAGGAGCCATCGTTAACGCTTGGAATCGCCTAGTGGGCCTTATCACGACCACAAAAGAGGGAGAAACGACCGCAGACAGAGACCTGCGAGGTATTACTCTCAATTACATCGACAGGGACCTGACAGCACGAAGCGGACAAAGCCTATCCTCCCTACTTAGCGGTGATCTATCTAAAAAAGCAGCTGATTACAGGACAAATGAAGCGCCTGCGCTTATAGAACTCCTATTGACTGAGATCGCAAATCATACGATCTAATAATAATTTCGGGGCGCCGAGAATCGAACTTAAGCCTACTTCCCCTTCGGGGCCACGGATGTGCCCCGCACATCCGGTCAGTTTCTTTGTCGGGCTGCTGGGAATTTCCCTCGACCTAAGGCTCGCCGTCGCTCACCTTAGTCTGGGCACCGCCTCGCGGTTCGTCCTTCTGGCCTCACATCGCTCCGGCGTTCAATTCCAGACGCAGGCAAAGTGGGTTTGCCTGCTCACCCCTCATTCACTTCGTTCAATCGGGCTGCTGGGAATTGAACCCAGTCTACTTGCTCCCAAAGCAAGCGTACTACCGGTATACGACAGCCCGTGCGTCGAGTAAGCATACTAGCACACTCTTAAAGGACATTCCTCCCCTCTCCATGTCCTTTATGATGTCCTTTAGATCTCCCCATCCAATACCTGTTCAAACAGGCGGCAGCGGGCCGTTTTAGTCGATTCAGACAGTATTACTCCGACCACATCGATTTGGTATTCTCGATCATCACCTGAAGCCTCCATATATAGGGTCGCCGTTCTGGCAACCTTCCTTAACTTTGACGCATGGACCAATTCCTCAGGCCTGTAGTCCATTTCACGTGAAATGTCGGGCAGAATTTCACGTGAAATAGCCTTTACCTCTATAAAACGCACCTGGTTATGTATCTCGGCTATTATATCAATCTCTCCCCAGGGCTTTCGGTAGTTCCTCTCAATGATCTTGTATCCCTTACCCTCAAGGAACTGACAGGCAATGCTTTCACCTAAGTTGCCGACTTGCCTTCTGTCAGTCCCAACCTTCATACGTGCATTATATATGCGAAATATGCGGGTTAGCCGCAGATATGGGTACTATTGTGGCTATTTCACGTGAAATGTAGCAAATATCGTAACTACGTAACATAAAATATTCATGGACAAGGTAACGCCGCTCTGTGGGCATTATCTCTATATTTCAAGCCATTTTTCTAGGAATATACTCAAATCCCTATAGGATAAAGACACCTAAGGTACGTATTTTCATGTCCTTTATCCCCATATCCACAGACTTTTCCACAGTTTCTAAGGCTTTTTCATGGTTATTAGTTCCAAAGAGTCTGTTAGATCGGTAGTTCTCGAGACAATTCGTCCTTGATGTCCTTTAGAAAACAACTCCGGTGATTTGTCAATACTGGAACACAATTTATCCTTGACCGAAAGACTCGTGATGTACTAGGTTTGCATCATGATCCAAAAAGCAGCGAGACGATCACGATTCG
Source organism: uncultured Candidatus Saccharibacteria bacterium (assembly GCA_964399865.1). Classification (GTDB taxonomy): domain Bacteria; phylum Patescibacteriota; class Minisyncoccia; order Phycocordibacterales; family UBA2100; genus UBA10103. The sequence goes on from CAYNRJ010000001.1 coordinate 504,428, forward strand.
GAGCTGTAACTCTCATTTCAGCGATCTTTTGCGTGGGACTCGCAATGTTTCCAACTAGCATTTCCGCGGATATTGTTTCCGTACAAACAAGTCAGCTTGGACAGGCGGGAAGTGGCTCTTGTGTTCCGCTCTCAGCCTATGGATTCACACCATATATCTACGAAGGATCCCTCCATTCATTCGAATTTACGCTGCCTGACAGCTCGTACGTAGCTATTAGCGGCACGGTAGGGGACTCGTCCATCCCATTCCAACAAATGACCCGTGGAGGGACTCCTGACGCCCTTCGTATACATGTTGATATAGACAGTACGAGAGTATCAGCATCACTCCCTATCTCTGTCACTTTGCTTTCTGCTAAGGGAGGCCCTGTATGTATGTCCGTTATACTCATGACCGTCGCGGGCACGGGAAGCGAGCTGCCGCCAGTTATCCCACAGCAGCCAGAACCAGAAACCGTACCGCCTGTGGTCACAGTTCCTCCCGTTGTAGTAGAGGAGCCAGAAGAAGTTGAAGGGGAAATCGGTACGGGTACATCTACTCCAGAAATCACCGAGGAAGAAGGGGGCACGGTGCCGTTCACGATAGCTGGCCTACAGAACAAGATTGTGGATATGTGCCTCGCCGGGAACGCTCCTCGTCTCTGGATCCTCCTCGTTGCTGTCTATGCCGTCATCGTAATAGTCGCCGTATTTGCTCGACTACCAGCTCCGCAAACGTATTCACTCGGTCAGCGTGCAGCTACCGTATTAGTGCCATTTGCGCTACTCGCAGCATTCTGGTTCTTTAGCGAAGCTTGCAGAACTGGTATTTGGGCACCGATAGTATCGATCTTGATCGCAATCGCAGGCCTCATCGGAATATACTGGAATGATCCTCGCTTCACTGTGTACACGACATGGATCAAAAGCCGTGTCATGAAAACAGAAACACAGAAGCGACTTCCTATCCCAAGCAGCAAAGCTATCGTCACGCCACCACCGACGAAGAAACCGGGCGCGTGATAGGTTTGCCGCAATCAAGAGCTACTGTATAATCCCACGCTAGATATAAGCGGGTATGGTTTAGTGGTAGAACGCGTCCTTGCCAAGGACGAGAGCGGAGTTCGATTCTCCGTACCCGCACAAAGGAGGAGGAAAAGTAGTAGGAGAAAGGAGGAATGTTATTTATTATAGGCGGACGCTCCCGTGGTGAAACGGATATCACAGCAGTCTTCGGAACTGCTATTCCAGGTTCGAATCCTGGCGGGAGCACACGATGCTAAAATGCCGTCATGACTGAGAAGCTCTCGACTCCAAAAGAAATTCTCGAAATCCACACTGCACTTCTTACTGCAGGTTTTGAGTCATACCTTGTCGGAGGATGTGTGCGTGATCTCATTATTGGACGAGAGCCAAAAGATTGGGACCTAACGACCAATGCAAAGCCCGAAGAAATCCAGGCATTATTTGAAGAGACTTTCTATGAAAACGATTACGGCACTGTCGGAGTCGTAACGAAAGCCACCGACCCAAGAATGAAAGTGGTGGAGATAACGCCGTACCGCATAGAAGGGAAGTACTCGAACGCGAGACATCCGGATGAAGTGCGTTTTAGCGATAATATCCGAGATGATCTGAAGCGACGTGATTTCACAATCAACGCGCTCGCGTATGCGCCAGACACGAATACTTTAGTAGACGAACATGGTGGTAAGGAAGATATCGCGAGAAAACTTGTAACTACTGTAGGGGAGGCGAGTGAGCGATTCAAAGAGGACGCACTTCGAATGTTACGTGCCGTGCGGCTTTCTGCGGAATTGGATTTTGCTATCGAAACAAAAACAGCAGCCGCGATCCATGAGTCGGCGTCTCTCCTCGAAAAAATATCTCGCGAACGAGTGCGCGATGAGTTTATCCGTATAATAGAAAGCCCGCGCCCAATGCAGGCGCTCTACATTTCGCAAAAGCTCGGCATCTTAAAATTCATTATTCCTGAACTCGAAGAGGGAATTGGTTGTGCGCAAAACCAAGCGCATGCGTACGACGTGTTCGAACACCTGCTCCGCGCACTTCAAGGCGCTGCAGATAAAGAATGGTCACTAGAGGTGCGTATCGCAGCACTCCTCCACGATGTAGGAAAGCCAGCTACGAGACGGTGGTCTGACGAAAAGAAAGATTGGACGTTCCACGGGCACGAAGTAGTGAGTGCACGCATGGCAAAAAAAATACTCACTGATCTAAGGATGCCGAAAGAAATGATAGAAAAAATTGAAGCACTCATTCGGACACATATGTTCTTCTCTGATCCAGATACTGTGACCCTCTCTGCTGTCAGACGCACGATCCGAAACGTCAGTCCTGCAAACATAAAAGATCTATTGAATTTGCGTATATGCGATCGCATAGGAACGGGACGACCCAAAGAACAACCATTTCGTCTCCGCAAATATATGTCCATGGTAGACGAGGCACTGCGCGATCCCGTTTCAGTTTCTATGCTCAAGATCGATGGAACTAGGCTTATGGAGTTGGGGGAGAAAGCGGGACCTCGTATCGGATGGATACTGCACGCTCTTCTTGAGGAAGTGCTGGATGACCCAAAAAAGAACACGGAAGACTATTTGGAGAAGATGGTTGGGGAATATTCAAAGCTCTCAGACCCCGAATTAAAGAAACTTGGTGAGGCAGGGAAAGACCGCCGTACTGAAGAGGAAGAAGCTGCAGTCCGACTGCTTAGAGAAAAACACCACGTCTCCTAACCAATGCAATAAAACACCTAGGAGGCTCGCTTGGGCATGTGTTCAACGGGGCCTAGCGAGCACGGCGGTGCGAGCTCGAGGAAATTTTCAGCAGAAAATTATCCGTGCCCTGGGGAATACATGCCCAAAAAGAGCCGAACTACAGCGACAAAAGAAAAAGGCCGTTCCCACGGATAGACACGGATTCAATGATAATCTGTGCCCGTCCGTAAGAACGGCCTCTACTTAACGTTCGGTTTAGGATCTAACGTAGGCACTAAACTAAATTTTTGGGATGCTTTGCAATCCCTTGATTACGTAGTGTGCCTGTCGGATTCCCTGAGTCTTGCGACTCATCTTGCTCTTTTTTCTCTTTTGGCAAGAACGTAGTCCCTGCTTGATGAGTAAGAGGAAGAATTAAAGATCTAGAACGTGTAAGTTAGGGTCCAAAGCTGTGCTCTGAACTCCCTGTCCTATAGGATAGTTTACTAATGGACAATGTAAAGGACAGGGTGTGGATATCTTTCCCCTTACGTGTCCTTTATACCTCAAGGGATATAGGGCAGTGATCAGAGCCCATCATCTCGGGGTGGATAGCTGCAGCTTTAATACGCTTGGAAAGTGCTTTGGACACAAAAAAGTAGTCTATCCGCCATCCTATGTTTCTAGCCCTAGAGTTTGCAAAGTTAGTCCACCACGTGTAATACCCCTTTCCCTTAGTAAATAGACGGAAAGTGTCTATATAACCCTCACTTAGGATCTTATCGACCCCCTCACGCTCTTCCTTGGTAAACCCATGTTCACCCTCGTTCTGTTTCGGGTTTGCGAGATCGTCTTCTGTATGTGCAACGTTCAAATCTCCGCAGAAAATAACGGGTTTTTGGGCCTCCAAGCGTTTGCAGAACTCCAAAAACGCTGGGTCCCACTGCATATGCCTTAAAGAAAGGCGACTTAAGTCAGGTTTTGAGTTTGGAGTATAGGCGGTAACGACGAAAAAGTCCTTAAATTCAGCCGTTATTACTCTCCCTTCAATATTTGGGTTTCCATACTCATCACGCACGAGGTCATATTTCTCCACTATATCTTCTGGAATATCAAAAATGACACTCAGGGGTTTAATTTTTGTGAAAATAGCAGTACCACTGTATCCCTTACGCCCTTTTGAGGAATTCCAGAACTCCTCGTACTCCGGAAGGTCGATCTCTGCTTGACCTCTCTCCGCTTTCGTCTCTTGCAGGCAGATAACATCTGGTTTCAGGGTTTCAATCACGGGAAGAAATGCACCTTTCTTATGTACGCTTCGAATACCGTTCACATTCCATGAAACGAGTTTCATCTGCACACGATACCATTTGATCTCTTCACACAAAAACCAGCCTTAGAAGCATATTCTGTAACGAGCAGACGAGCAGCTTCGTCTTAGCTCTGTACACGAGCGGTCGTTTACGAGTCTAATTTCTAAAATCACGTATGAAAATTCCAACAAACGTTTTTGGAGAACCGCAAGAAAAGGGCGCGGGGGAGTGGAGTGCGTTCGATGTAGTACGTGACGACACTGTGAGCCTATTCCGCGTAAAACTTCCTGATCATCCGCTTGTCCTGAGAGAAAGCGGACACATTCTTCGTATCGTCTATCCGTTCAATCGAACTCTAAGCGCGGCAAACTAAGAGCGACGTCTTTTGCCGTGAAATGCTTTGTGCACTTCGCGAAGATGTTTGTCTGTGACGTGCGTATAAATTTGTGTTGTCGCGATATTCGCGTGTCCTAAAAGTGCTTGGACTGAACGCAGGTCAGCACCTCCTTCGAGTAGATCAGTCGCAAATTGGTGGCGAATAATGTGGGGGCTCACTTTTCGCGTGATGCCGGCTTTCACTGCATATCTTTTTACGATCCTTTGCACTGTTCGGACACTCAGGCGTGGAGCATCTTTATCATTTTTTCCAGGTGCTCCGCTCCCCACGAATAACGCTTCGCCCATATCGCTTCGCTTCTTTAGATATTCAGCGACTGCTTTCTTTGCTGAGGGAGAAAGAAACACTACACGAACTTTCTCACCCTTGCCTCGGACAGAAAATTCATCTCGCGTAAGATCAATGTCTGCATTCAGGGAACATAGTTCCGAGACGCGGAGCCCGGTCGAGAATAAAAGCTCGAGTATCGCACGGTCCCTAAGCGCAGAGTCGGATTCTCCAACGGGCGCTTTCATCAGACGCTCAAGCTCGTCGGAGGTAATAAGATCCAAGTCTCTCGAACCTACTTTCGCGAGCTCGATCTTTTCTGGTTGAAGAGAAACGACATCGATCTTGCGTAAATATTTTAAGAACGCACGAATAGCGATCATGTAGTAATTCTGCGTTTTCTTTTTCATTCCTCCTCCTACGCCCGCTTGTCGATTAAGCCACATGCGAAATTCGCGCACAGCAGATTCTGTTACCTTCGCTGGAGAGGTTATCTTTGTCTGTGCAAGAAAACGGGTGATGTAATGATCATAATTCTCAACAGTCTTTATACTCCTACCTTTTTCTATCTCGAGATATTCGAGGAATTGAGTTTTGAGCGCCTTAAGATCCGTTGCCATTCCTCTAAGTATGCCATGTCGCACAACATAGATTGTCCCGACACATGTCTGTGTCGGAAAATCTGACGATATTGTGCAACATATACGTCGCACAATATCGACTCCTTATTTTAAATATTTTTTCTTTTTAATCTTATCGGGCAGATACGATTCTTTGTCATAGAGTTTGTACCCCTTGTGATATCCGAGCTCTTTCATTAATTTTGTTGGCGCATTTCGAACTTTCATTGGGATGGGGAGATTGCCGTGCTCTTTTACATCCTCGACTGCTTCAAAATACGCATCGTATGAGGCGCGGCTTTTCTCTGCTTTCGCTAAGTAAGCAACTCCGTGCGCGAGATTAATCGCACACTCTGGATATCCGATCGTCTCGCACGCGCGAAAAACTGCGTTCGCAACAACAAGCGCTGTGGGTTGTGCGAGCCCGATATCCTCGCTCGCAAACACAACCATGCGACGAGCGATAAATAGCGGATCTTCTCCTGAGTCCACCATACGAGCGAGATAGTAAAGTGCCGCGTCCGGCTGTGACGCGCGCATCGACTTAATAAACGCAGAGATGGTGTTGTAATGCTCCTCTCCTTTTTTATCGTAGCGTAAATGTTTCGATTGAATTGCTTCTTTAAGAGTCTCGATATTTATTTTTCCGTACAATTTCTGAGTAGTCTCAAGTGTCGTAATCGCTTGCCGCGCGTCGCCATCTGCCATCCTGATAAGCCAGTCTCTCGCATCTTTTGGTATTTTAAGATTCGTGCGTTTCAGAATCTTTTCCATCTCAGTTTCCGAATGCATATTCAAAACAAACACACGACAACGTGACAGAAGGGGAGCAATGATCTCAAACGAAGGATTTTCGGTTGTCGCTCCGACCAGAGTTACGTCTCCTCGCTCCACGAAGGGGAGGAGGAAATCTTGCTGCGCTTTATTGAAACGATGAATTTCATCAATGAAAAGTACTTTTGGCTTCTCGAACCCAAGAGTTTTTTCGCCACGCCTGTCACCGAGCACCTTTTTTATGTCATCCTTCCCCGAATCAACCGCTGAAAGTTCATGAAATTCCGCGCCTACGGCACTCGCATATATACGAGCAAGCGTAGTCTTCCCTGAGCCTGGAGGACCCCACAAAATGAACGAAAAAAGCTCTTTTTTATCAATCGCAACCCGAAGAGGCTTATTTTTAGCGGTCAAATGCTCTTGTCCAACGAATTCATCGATAGTTTTCGGCCTTATTTGTGACGCGAGTGGCTCCATGCAGTGCAGTATACTCCTTAGCCCTTTCTAAAAAGTTGCGCATTCTTTCATATGCGTTATCCTTTCTCTTATGACTAAAATTATTTTGGGTATCATCGTTCTCATCGCACTCGGTGCGGGAGGATATTACATTTACAAAAATTACTCGCCAGCAGCGCCAGTCGAAGAGACTGCACAGCAAGATACTGTTCAGATCCAAGAAGTTACTGCAGGAACAGGAGCAGAGGCAACACCTGGCTCTATTGTTTCCGTGCTGTACATAGGACGTCTTGAGGACGGCACAGTTTTCGACAGCTCAGAAGCATATGGTAATGAACCATTAACATTCGTTCTTGGGGCTCCGGGACTTATCCCTGGCTTCCAAATCGGTATAAATGGTATGAAGGTAGGCGGTGAACGAGCAATCGCAGTCCCAGCATCGCTTGCATATGGAGCAGAGGAAGTGAAGGACGCTACAGGAAAGGTGGTTGTACCTGCAAATTCCAACCTAATCTTCAATATAGGGCTCGTAAACGTGCAGGCTTCGACTTCGACAGCTACAAGTACGGCGCAGTAATTAACGCCAAATAAGGGCTAAAAAGCTCTTGCGTAAGAGAGGATATTATGCTATTCTTCTCAAATGCTGACCAAACGCAAGAAACAGCTTGCAATATCAAAGGCAAAGCGCCACGACACTGACACAGGGTCACCTGAAGTGCAGGTTGCGGTCCTCACTCGCCGCATTGAGGAGCTTTCCGCTCATTTGGATAAAAATCGCAAGGACAAGCACTCACGTCGAGGCCTCCTCGGACTTGTAGCAGATCGCCGCAAACACCTTAAGTACCTCGAGGGTACGAACAAGCGCGCGTACGGAAGCATCGTAAAGAAGCTCGGGCTTAAGAAATAGGCCTTCCTCTTTTCGGCAACATTTTACGAGAACTCCTTTAAGGAGTACACTCCAGCAAGTTGCATTATAAATTTTAATACGTTTTTGTTTCAATTTTATAGCTCTACAGCTATGAAATGACCTTTTATGGCTATCATTAAGCATCCAGAACAACGTGTCGGTGTATTCATCGACACACAGAACCTCTATCACAGTGCGAAAAACATCTATCATTCTCGCGTGAACTTCGGCAACGTGCTGAAAGATTCAGTTGCCGGACGTCGACTTATTCGAGCTCGCGCGTACGCAGTAACCACAGAAAGTGGCGAGGAAAAAGGATTTTTTGACGCTCTCGCTAAGATCGGAGTCGAAATGCGAACGAAAGACCTTCAGATATTTGCTGGGGGCGCCAAGAAAGCAGACTGGGACGTGGGTCTCGCTGTGGATGCAATTACTGCATCTCCCAAACTCGACACTGTTATCCTCGCGACCGGGGATGGCGATTTCGTTCCTCTCGTGCAATACCTTCAAACTCACGGCGGATGCCAAGTGGAGGTTGTTTCCTTTGGGCGTTCGAGTTCTGCAAAACTTAAAGAGGCTGCAGACGACTTCCTAGATCTAGACCTAGACCCTCGTCGCTATCTCATTAACTACAAAGCTGCGGGAAGCCGCAGAATGCCTTCTAATTCACGCTCGGAGGAAGGGGACGCTCCTGACGTCGGCAAGATAACGGGAGTCGAGTAGGAAATACGTATTTCTTTCCAAGACTTCGTGGTGTGCTATAGTGCCCGCATTAGTCATAACTAGTGGCGGGCGGATAGACAGTTTTGGACCTAGTAGTTTGTAAGGCCCAATGCTGAAATCCGAACGTCACTCAAAAAAGTGATGAAGAAAAAAGAATATTCCGTCGAAATAGGCGGGAAAACGATGACCGCCGAGTTCAACGACTGGGCGGATCAGGCAAGTGGATCCGTTCTGCTTCGCTACGGAAACAGCGCGGTGTTCGCGACAGTTGTGATGGGGAGCAAGGAGTCAGCTCTCGATTATTTCCCACTCTCCGTTGAATACGAAGAGAAGTTCTACGCAGCAGGAGCTATTCTTGGTTCTCGCTTTATGCGTCGCGAAGGACGTCCATCTGACGAAGCGGTGCTTTCAGGCCGCATTGTAGACCGCACGATTCGTCCGCTTTTCCCGAAAGGACTGAAGCGCGATGTGCAGGTCATTATTTCCGTTCTCGCTATTGATGATTACGATACAGACATCCTTGCGGTGAATGCAGCATCTCTTGCAATCGCAACCTCAAACATTCCGTGGAATGGACCGGTATCCGCTGTGCGCATTGGAACAGAAGAGGGAAATGACTCCCTCATCGTCAATCCTACCTACGGACAAAGAAGCGAGGAGTTGCCTCCGAAAGCAAACTTGGATCTTACGGTTTCTGGAAAAGATGGCCTCGTAAACATGATCGAAGTAAACGCGCGCGAGGTTACGGAATCTGTTCTCGAAACAGCACTCAAGCGTGCGAGCGAAGAGATCGAAAAGATCCAGGAGTGGCAGAAAATGATAATTAAGGAAGAGGGTGTTCCTAAGGCAGAATTCAAAAGAGCAGATGATCATCCAGAAATCCCACCAGTATTCGAGGAATTGGTCACACCAAAACTGAAAGCAACAGGAGGCCTGCTTGATAAGGCAATCCTCGGCGAACTGAAATCAACATGGATGAAAGAGGCCGCACTGAAACTCCCGGAAACTCTTCCAGGTAAACTCGATCAATACTTTGAGATACGTCTCGACGAGTACGTGCATGAACTTGCAATCAAAGAAGGCAAGCGTGTTGACGGTCGTGCGCTCGATCAGATCCGCCCACTCTTTGCGCAAGCAGGAGGAATTTCTCCAATGATCCATGGCACCGGACTCTTCTATCGCGGACAGACACACGTCCTAGCGGCGCTTACACTCGGTGGCCCAGGCGACGCACAGCTGATCGACACGATTGAGTTCCAGGAGAAAAAGAAGACCTTCATGCTCCACTACAACTTCCCACCATTCTCCGTCGGAGAAACAGGACGTGTTGGAAGTGCGAACCGTCGCATGATCGGACACGGTGCACTCGCAGAGAAATCTTTGCGCGCAGTGCTTCCTCCTAAAGAAGTATTTCCGTATACGATCCGTATCGTTGCGGACTGTCTCGCTTCAAACGGTTCGACCTCTATGGCCTCAGTATGTGCGGGGACACTCGCCATGATGGATGCCGGAGTTCCAATTTCGAAACCTGTCGCAGGTATCGCAATGGGAATGATGTCCGACTCTTCAAAAAACATTTACAAAGTACTTACCGACATCCAGGGTCCAGAAGATCATCACGGGGACATGGACTTCAAAGTTGCGGGCACCGCAGATGGTGTGACCGGAGTACAGATGGACGTGAAAGTAGATGGTATACCGATACCAGTTCTCGTACAGGCATTCGCACAAGCGAAAAAGGCACGTCTTGAGATCCTCGAGGTCATCAAGGGAGCAATCGCCGCACCACGTACGGACATCTCACCACGCGCTCCAAAGATCCTCTCCACGAAAGTGAAAGTAGATCAGATCGGTCTCGTTATCGGTCCTGGAGGCAAGATGATCAACGGCATCAAGGAGCGATCAAAGTGTGATGATATTACGATCGAAGATGATGGTTCTGTATTCGTCACCGGTAAAAACGGTGCGGCAGAAGCAGCAATGAAAGAGATCATGGACCTCACCCGTGAGTACATGCCGGGCGAGAAGTTCGAAGGCACAGTTACTCGTATGATGGACTTCGGAGCATTCGTAAAAATAGGTGCGAACACAGAAGGCTTGGTGCACGTTTCAGAAGTCGCACCGTTTAGAATCGAGAACATCGCAGATGCTGTTGCCCTAGGAGATGTTGTACCTGTGTTACTCAAAGAAATAGATGAGAAAGGACGGTATAATCTTTCTATCAAAGCTGCCGATCCGGAGTGGGCAACCCGAAAAGGTCTCACACCGTCGACTGGTGGTGGAGGAAACAATCATGCCGGACGATCGAACAGAGGGGACAGGGGTGAACACCGCCGCTTCTAACGGAGCTAACAACAATACTCCTCCAAAACAGAGTGCAAACTTAAGTGATAGCGTTGAAGAAGCGCGCATTATTGAGGAAACGGTAACACCGGCAAGTAAGCCGGTGCCGCCCTCTATTACTCCGCCACCTGTGGTGCCGCCGCGGCCACTACCTCCAGTTACAAAGATCGTCCCTCCAGCACCGTCCGTGCCTCCATTAGCTACACCCCAAACCACTGCTCCAAGAGATCAGGTCGTTGCGCCTGAATTAAGAGTACCGCAGACTCCGCCAGCAGTACCCCCTATTACTCCTAAAGAAGAGCTCGGTAAACGGGGGATGATTGTGCCCCCTGCATCTTTCGGCTCTTTCGTTCCTAAACCTGCGGAAGCAATTGGAGAAAAGAAGGTCGTTGCGCCTTCACCTATCGCGGAAACGCGTGTTACCCCGCCACCTTTCACGACTCCTCCCCTCACACCTCAACCAGAAAAAGTAACGCCTGCACCCCTAAATGCGCTGACGCCTTCTGAGCCAATCCCAGACGTAGGATTAATGCTGAAAAGTATAAAGCTTCCGGAAAGACGCGAGGTGCCAGGTAAAGAGGCGCCTGAAATAAAACCAAAAGCGTATGACACTTCGCTTGCCGCAGCAGTATCCGATACTGCAAAAAAAATAGAGGAAGCTCCAGCAGCAGCCGCCCCAATCCCGAAATCGAGTGTCATGCCACTCCGAACCCTCAAGAATGACTTCCAAGATATCGTGCGAGACCAGAAGATATCGCTCGTGCGGGCAGCCTCGATGGAACAAGACAAACAACGAAATGCTAGCCGCCTTACGGGAGAAATTGAACAGAAAGTCGTAAAAAGTCACAGAACATTTAAAATTGTTGCCGCGACCGTTCTCTTTGTGATTCTCGGTATCGCGGTTTTCGTTGGTGTTCTACTCATTCAGGCTGAGAGAAGCGCTACAACGAACGCACCTTCCAACAGCTCAATTCTATTTGCTGAGTCAACCACTCCACTACCGCTCTCAAACCGCTCTTCATTCGACATCAAGAGCGCACTCTCTCAAATGCGTCGTGGTGAAAGTGCTCTCGGGTCCATTACACGAGTCGTTCCGGTCATAGCAACTGCCCCAGCGGAAGGAAGTACTGCTCCGGGAGCGAGAGAAGCGACGCTCGAAGAATTCCTTTCTTCTTTGGGGACTTCCGCTTCATCAAATCTCGTTCGCGCACTTGGAGGTCAATTCTTCTTCGGCATTCATACCGTCGACGAAAATGCGCCTGTATTCGTGATCCCTGTCACTTCATACGAGCGCGCATTCGCCGGAATGCTTGAGTGGGAGGGCTCGATGAACGCCGACCTATCTCCCGTATTCACCTCAGTTCCAAATACGATTGTAGGGGAGGACGGACTTCTTCAAAGGCGTGCATTCGAGGATCTCATTATGCGAAACTATGATACTCGGGCTCTTAAAGATAACGCCGGCGTTATCCAGCTTTTCTACGCGTTCCCAACAAGGAACATCCTCATTATCGCTGAAAGTCCCTATTCCTTCGTAGAAGTGCTCGCACGCCTCAGGGCCGAGAGGAGGATATAGGGAAACTTGTCGTCTGTACTCTATCGCTGATAGAATACTCCTATGAAACATTTATCTGAAGAACAGCTAGAAGAACTACGGGCAGCGCTCGATGGTGAACAAATAGATATCGAGGAGCAGCTTGCTGAGCATGGCAAGAAAGTAGGCGGTGATTGGCAGGGAACTCCAAAAGGTTTTGCTCCGGGTGAAGCGGATGAAAGCGAGACAGCTGACCGCATGGAAGAACTCACGATCAATGTGCCCCTAGTTGAAGAATTGGAGCGCCGTCTCAAGGATGTTAAGGACGCAATCACAAAGTTAGACGAGGGAACATACGGCATATGTGAGAAAAGCGGTGAAGAGATACCGTTTGATCGACTTGAAGCTGACCCAGCCGCACGTACGTGCATAAAACACGCGTAGGCTAGGGTACAATCGTGGTGTGTCGAAAGAGCAAAAGATAAAATCAGGATTTGCTCGAGTCTTCGGAGCCCAACCATCCTTACCAAAAGGGGTAGTCGTCACTGTTGAATGTGACATCGCAAAGGGTCTCCACGCTTTTACTATCGTTGGACTTCCAGATAAATCAGTGGAGGAGGCGAAAGATCGTATTTCATCTGCAATAAAAAATACTGAGAAACTTGATTCTCCGAAGAAAAGTAATAAGAAAATTGTCCTATCGCTCGCCCCGGCTGGACTCAAGAAAGAGGGCGCAGTTTTTGATCTACCGCTCGCGCTATCTTTCCTCCTCGCATCGGAACAAGTGAAATTTAACCCTGAGAAGAAGATGTTCGCAGGAGAACTTGGTCTAAATGGGGATGTGCGAGGCATTTTGGGAGTACTTTCTATAGCGGTCGCCGCGCGTGACCGCGGATTCACGGATATCTACGTGCCCGAGGAGAATGTTGAGGAGGCACTCCTTGTGAGCGAGCTGCGTGTGCACGCAGTCTCCTCGCTCGAGCATCTGATATCGGTCCTTAGTAAACCAGAGAAGGATACTTCTGCCCTAAAGATACTAAAAAGTAATCCGAGCTCTTCTAAAAATGAACAGCAAGATGATTTCGTCCTCGACGAGATCCGCGGACAGGAGTCTGCTAAGCGCGGCCTCATCATTGCTGCAGCAGGCGCTCACAATATTGCGCTTTACGGACCACCGGGAACGGGAAAGACATTGCTCGCTCGCGCGACTCGTTCAATTCTCCCCGATCTTTCCGAGGAAGACATGCTTGAAGTGACAAGTATTCATTCTCTCGCAGGAATTTTACAAGGCGGTCCCGTGTTCCGACCTCCATTCCGATCTCCACACCACACGTCCTCGTACGCATCACTTATCGGAGGCGGGTCGGCATCGCCACGTCCGGGGGAAGCGACTCTCGCACATCGAGGAGTTCTCTTTGCTGACGAATTCCCGGAATTTCATAGAGATGTTATCAACGCCCTTCGGGAGCCACTCGAAGACCGTGTCGTTTCAATTTCCAGATCAAAAGGTTCTGCAGTGTTTCCCGCAAATTTTATGCTAATTGCCGCACTTAATCCGTGCCCGTGCGGATTTTGGGGTACCCCAAGATGCGAATGCATGCCACATCTTGTAGAAAAATATCGACGCAAGATCTCGGGACCAGTCGCAGATCGAATTGATATGTGGGTTTCAGTTGGGGAGATGCCTCCCGAAGCACTTCGAGGCATAAAGAGAACAACGAACGAGACCGCACTCGCTCGTCGGGCTATTCGCTCTGCGCGTGATTTGCAGCGCAAGCGATACGCAGGGGTATCCGGGGTATCGACGAACGCAGATATGCGCCCAAAGCACATTGAGCTATTCGCAAATCTATCAGCAAAAGCAGAAGATGCACTTGTTGGGGCTGCAAAGGCAATGAAACTATCGGCTCGCGGCTATCACCGCACCATTAAACTGGCGCGAACAATCGCGGACCTCTCGGAGAGCGTAAAAATTGAGCCTTCGCACATGCTCGAAGCACTCCAGTATCGCGCACGTGAGCTATAAATACTTGTTCAGGAGATCTAGATTCGATCTTTGTGTTCGGAGAAAAATACCCTGGTCTTTGGAATGCCGAAGGATTTTAAACGTTTCAGTACAAAATCGGTCAAAGCTTTTTCATTTTTAAATGGGACAACTTCTCCTTCATCTATAACCGCCCATTGTCCTACTGTCCGAAGCACATCAACTTTATTAAAAACGATATGCGTTACACCATTTAAACGCACTGCACGCTCGAGTGTTTGCATGTTCATCCAGTTTGTCTGGCGGCGGCGCCCTGTTGTTGAGCCAAACTCTTCACCAACATCCCCAATCTTATCGAACACCTCACCCTCTGGCTGGAATTTCTTGCTCCCAACGTACGTTTCGTAGATCTTTGCAACACCCCACACATCCTCTACGGCTTGCGCAGGAAGTCCATTGAGGAGCGCTCCTGCGGTAGTGCAGTGAGACGAAGTGACGAATGGATAATCGCCCCAATCAATATCGAGTCCGAATCCCTGAGCACCCTCTCCGAGGATATGTATGTTCTTCCCGCTGTACCATTCCTCGTAAAGATCAATGAGGTAGGGCTTCAGTTCAGGAATAGTTTCTGCGCGAACTCCGGTACGCCCATACTTATCACGATACGCCGGACCGTTTCCTCGACCTGTTGTACCTACTTTCTTTTCATTATGATCCTCAGCTTTGTGGGCCTCTGTAATAACGTGTGCATTTTTCGCAATAAAAATCTTTCCAGTAGTTGAAACGCCACCTTCCTCCAACATTTTAATCTCGCGGAAGAATTGCTCGGGGTCTACGACACATCCTGACCCGATAATACTTTTTACCCCGAAGAAAACCCCGGCAGGGATATGGTGGGTGACGAATTTCTTTCCCTTGTGGAATATCGTATGCCCTGCATTGCACCCTCCGTTATAACGGAGGACGTGAGTGTATTTCTTGGTGTTCGACAAATAGTGAGCAACTTTGCCCTTACCGCAATCTCCGTACTGGAGATCAACGATGACGTCCGTAGTTACAGACATGACTGGCCTATGATACCCGCGAACACGAATGAATGCAACGCACCACTAGATGAAAATGCGGACCAAGTTTATGAAAGCTCGTACGAGATGAATATCCATACCTTAGAATGGGTTTCGAGGACCGTTACGTATTTCGAAGTGGACGTGGGGACCCGTGGTCTTTCCGGTAAGACCTACGTAGGCGATCACCTCGCCTTTAGCAACAGATTGTCCTACTGACACGACTACACTTGAAGCGTGTGCATAGAGGGTCTGGCTACCGTTGCTGTGACGAATTACAACATATGCACCATAACCACCGTTCCAACCTGAGTTACGAGCTACGATGACATCGCCATCGGCGGAAGCGAGAATTGGCGTACCGATAGGAGCAGCGAGGTCAACACCGTTGTATCCATGGATACCCTGAGTGCGGACACCACCGGAGAGAGGGCGCATGTAATAGCCGGCAGATATTGAACTGTTTACGCTTCCTCCTCCAGAGACTGAGGTTGAGCGTGGAGCAACGGCAACCTTTACTTCGCCGTCCGGAATGATTATTTGAAGCCCCACAGCGAGAGCTGATTCATCAGAAAGACCGTTGAAACTCGCGATTTCCTGAGCATCACCGCTAAAGTTCTTCGCAATTGATGCAAGAGTATCGTTCTTCTTAACGATGTATTTAACCCCTGTTACAGGGAGAATTGTTAGGGTTTGACCAACGCGGATAGTGTCTCGAACTGGGATGTCGTTCGCCCAACGGATGGTGTTTGCGGATACTCCAAACATCTGGGCAATACCGGAAATCGTGTCTCCCTCTCGTACCACATAGATACTGATAGTGGAGTTTTTAGCTTTCTCGATGTCGGCCATGGTGCCTGATGGGCCTTCTTCGGGTACAAGAGCTGAATTGTCTACGATTGTGATCTCTCCACCACCTCGAGCTGGAGTTGGGGATATGTTCATCGCGGGTCGCAGAAGCGCCATCGTTTGCACGTTGCCGGAGGCCGCCGAATGAAGCTCGCCGCCCTTATTACCCTTGATTGTAGCCACAATACCGCCAAAAAGACTGGCCCGCGTGGTCGCGGGCATAAAGGTTCCAGCTATAAGAATGAGGGAAACGAGCACTACGAAATAGGTACGCAAGTTTCCCGCAATTGCGGAATTTCGGGGTTTCTTTGTCGTTCTATAGGAGCTTGCCGGGCTCGGATAGAAGTCTTGTGGGATGTTTTCGATAAGCCATTTAGGCCTTCCTCCATAGCTCACCCCAGCCCTGTCGGACTGACGATTATAGCTATATTGTAAGCCAATATATAACAGTGGCAGAGAGAACAGTAACTATCCAGGAAGGGCTGTGCGTCCACCGTCCCATTCACACTACCTTCAGGAATGAGTAGCGTCAATCGACCAGAAATGGCGACAGGGGATAACGTTTTTGTCAATTTTTCAGTTGTCGCATGCTATAGTTCGCTGATGAATCCTCCAGGACAGCAAAATGGCTTAAATACTGCACAAAATGAGGCGGTTTTACATACAGATGGACCCCTTCTTATCATCGCCGGGGCGGGAGCAGGCAAAACGAGGACTATAGCGCATCGGATTGCACATCTAATAGAGAAAGGTGTCCACCCCTCTCGGATACTTGCGGTAACTTTCACCAATAAAGCCGCCCATGAGATGCGAGACAGGGTCAATCTTCTAGTTCCAAAAACAGGAGAAATGCCAATGGTAACCACCTTCCACGCCCTTGGTGTACGCATTTTGAGAGAGTTTCATGCCGAAGCCGGAATCCCAAAAGGTTTCACTATCTGGGATCGTGATGACAGCGTGAAAGCGGTAAAGCGTGCTCTTGAGGCACTTGATATGGGGGATGTGACCCCAAGACAGGTGCTTTCAGCGATCTCAAGTGCAAAAAGTGATTGCATTTCCGGTAGCGAGTATGCAGCGGATGCAAAGGACTTCCGCGCGCAACGAATTGCACGAGTGTGGGATCTGTATGAGAAAGCCCTCAGGGAAGAGAGCGCTCTCGATTTCGATGACCTTATCGATCGAACGCTCAGATTATTCGAGACCTCCCCAGAAACTCTTTCGAAACTACAAGCCAGGTGGAGCCATGTCCATATTGACGAGTATCAGGACACGAACAAGGTGCAGTACGAGATCGCGCGACTCCTTGCAGGGGAGAGAATGAATCTGTGCGTCGTTGGAGACCTCGATCAGGCAATCTATACGTGGAGGAATGCTCGACTAGAGAACCTGCTCGAATTTGAGCATGCATTTCCGAACACAAAGATCGTTACATTGGAGCAGAACTACCGCTCGACGCGAACAATACTCACAGCAGCAAATGGTGTTATAGAAAAGAACTTGAGACGAAAGCCAAAAAGACTCTTCACGGAAAAGGGTATCGGTGAAGCAATAGTCGTCTACGGCGCACAAAACGAAGCAGACGAAGCGTGGTTCATTGCACAAAATGTTCAAAAACTTCTCGAGCAGGGTACGAAGGCGAGTGAAATTGCAATTCTTTATCGAGAGAATTTCCAATCCCGCGCAATTGAAGAGGCTTTTCTCCACCTCGCACTTCCATACCGCGTCCTCGGTACACGGTTCTTCGAACGTAAGGAGGTGAAAGACACGCTTAGTTATCTCCGCGCGGGAAGAAATGAGTCTGCGCGCGGAGATTTGGTACGTATTGCTGCTGTTCCCCCTCGCGGCATAGGTAAAGTGACTCTTGAAAAAATGCTAAAGGGGGAGACGGTAACGGGAGCTTCGGCACTCAAGATCAATACGTTCCGGCAAACACTCGCAGAAATTAAACACGCGCTCGAAGTACTGCCAGCGTCCGAAGCGATACGATTTACACTGGAGCGCAGCGGAATGGAGACGTTCCTCAAGAAAGATCTCGAGGAAGGTCCCGAGCGACTCGAGAACGTGCGCGAGCTTGTGAACCTTGCAACAAGGTACGACGACATGATGCCTCCTGAGGGAATAGATAAAATCCTAGAGGAAGCCGCTCTTCAGAGCGATCAAGATGAACTGCAGAAACCAATGGACGCAGTGTCACTCATGACAATCCACGCTGCGAAAGGACTCGAGTTCGACATAGTTTTCATAACAGGACTTGAGCAGGGACTTTTCCCATCAATTCGCGCCGATGATTCCACCCGCGACCCAGAAGAAGAGCGCCGTCTTTTCTATGTAGCTCTCACGCGCGCACGAGAGAGACTCTTTCTTTCATACGCCAGAGACCGAATGCGATACGGAGAACGAAACCAGACGATGCCTTCAGAATTTTTCGACGATATTGATGCAAGACTCATGATAGCTCCGAGGAAAGAAGCTCCCGAGAGTGAGGGCATAATCTATTAAGATATGGGAAGAAAACTCGGCCAGCATTTCTTGAAGGGCACATGGGCAGCTCGCGCTCTCGTCAACGCGGCTAAGATAACCCCGGACGATGTCGTTCTTGAAATCGGACCTGGAAAAGGCGCGCTCACAAAGGAACTTTTGCAGACCGGTGCAAAGGTAGTCGCGGTAGAGAAAGATGGATCTCTCGTAGAAATTCTTTCTAACACATTTCCATCAGAGATCTCCTCGGGCGCGCTTTCAATCATCTCTGGAGATATTCGCGACTTCGATCCGACGGCGCATGGACTTCAAAGCGGAAAGTATGTTCTCGCCGCAAACATTCCTTACTACATAACAGGGGAGATACTCCGAGCATTTCTTTCTACCGACTCCCAGCCCCGCACCATAGCGCTTCTAATTCAGAAGGAAGTTGCACAAAGAATTATTTCTAAACAGGAGTCGATTCTTTCTTTGTCCGTCAAAGCATATGGGAACCCAAAGATCGCGGTCAAAGTTCCGCGTGGAAATTTCTCTCCACCTCCTGCAGTAGATTCGGCGATACTTGTAGTCGAAAACATCTCAAAATCTTTCTTCTCCGATATACAAGAAGGGGACTTCTTCAAGATCGTACGACTGGGATTCTCTTCAAAGAGAAAACTGCTCAGTGGAAACCTCGCGCACGGTGGCTACGAAAAATCTGCAATCGCTGATGCATTCACGAGCTGCGAGATCCCAGAGAAAGCGCGCGCAGAAACTGTTCCGCTCGCTAAATGGAAGTTGCTGGTGCAGAGATTGCGCTAAATGTTGCTTTCTACGTCACAAATAATTTCTATTTGTTACTTCGAAGCCACCGTCACTAAGCATTTTGTTCGCGCTACACGCTCCAAAATACTAAGTGCGCCGGCCCGACCTCAGGATTTTGCTCATCTAATGAGCAAAATATCCTTCCGGTTCAGTAGCGCATATCGCAGAGTACGCAGGTACTCTGCGATTATTTACTACTGCCCATCATTGTAATGATCGTGCCCGAGTACGTGATGATAGGACGAACACTAAAGAAGCAGTAATACGGAGCGCCCGATAGGCCGAGCACCCACTGCCCAGCGTGACGCGGCGGACCGTACTCATATGTTTTTGTTCTCACGGTCCACACATACGCGCCGCCCCGTGGCGGTCCCAAGCGAGCGTAAATGGTTGAGTTATGAATACAGGGAAGTACAATCCTTGCCTGGCCCCCGACGGGAAACGCGTGAGTAATATAGGGGATTGCAGAAAAAATAATGGTGAATGCGACGATACATGTCCGCAAGCGGAGTGACATATTGCGCATTGTACCACCGCACTACTGTTCATTGACGAGGGTTCCTGTAAACTTTCTTTATGAAATTACTTCGTGCTCATTTCATTCTTTTTCTCATTGGAGTTACCGCACTACTCCTTGTGATCGGTGCGTTCGCACTAAAAGAATATTCGCCAGCTCAAAATACACCTAGGACAATCGCATGGGGAGGCCTTGGAGGCACCCCGTATTATCCACTTTCGGGCGAAAGAGCGATCGAAAGTAATCCTGCAGAGGAGAATATCTACAGCTCAATTCAAAGCGGGCCGCCGTTCTATTATTCAACGACTAACTCGGAAGCGGCGGATGAGGAAGATGACACGTTCGACGTCGACGCGTTTCTTGCATATCTCAAGGGAGAAACGAGGACATCAGAAACTGCGGTCGAGGAGGAAAAACCGCTTTCGTTTCTTGAGAATCCATACTCATTTATCACAAATGGGGTCTCCTTCCCGAGTAGCTCCCTTACGAAAGAACGCACACCAATACAGCAGGCTTTATATGAGTACGGAAATAAGGCTGGAAAGATCATTCAGACATTTGAAGACTCGAATCAAAACATGGCTGATGTAGTGCAGGCACAATCTGAAGATCCGGAAGACCCTCTTAAGGTCGCTGCCCTTATAAAACTAGCGGACTCTCTAGCAGATGTAGGGGTTTCACTAGAAGAACTCTCCTCTGTTCCAGCAGAAGCGGCCAATCAGAACGCCAAACTTGCGACAAGCTATAAAGATATGGGTGCAAAACTTGCGCTCGTGCCTAACGCCATGACCGAAGACAGTAGGGTAGAGACAATGCTTACCTATAATGCTGCCGCCGAATCGTTCGTCACAAATTACGTGGCTATCGTCACTCTTTTCTCGATCATGGAGGTCACATTTTCTCCTGATGAGCCGGGTAGTGTGTTCACTTTCACGATGACAGGGTTTTAAGCCTCGACTGTCCACTCATTGTCCCCACGAAATCCCCAGGAAGCGGTTATACTTTATGCAATGAAAGTAAGCGCGTTGAAGGGCGTGAGTTTTTCGCGTATGGCGATAACTGCAACACTGTCGATCGCAGCTGTTATTGGAGTTTCTGCGTGGCAACTAACAGCCCCTCTCCGGAGCGGGGGTGAAGAACTCGCTACCGGGAGTAACGATTCCACTATCACGATGGGTCGGACTGGAGATCCGGATCGTCAGTTTGATTGGCAGAAAAGTCTTGAGGGAATCTCGTCCGACGATCCAGATGGACTTTCAAATATCGGTGAAAATGTTGTTGAAACTTTGGTTGGTTCATACGTCGCGCTAAAAGACGCGGGAGTGTATACGCCAGAACAAGGGGCACAAATAGCTGGTGTAATTGCAACAGATCTCAAGGCCGATATTTCATTCCGTCTCTATGACACTGACGACATTAAGACCGACACAAGCACTTCTTTCACTCGTTCGCTCGCATATCGAAGCGATATGCGCATCGCCCTCGAGCCTCTTTTGGAAAATCCTACGTATGAACTCGAGATACTCGGAGGATATATGGAGACTAAGGACCCAAAGTATCTCGCTGAACTGGAGAACATGGTCCGAAATTACAATGTTGCTATCGAGAATGCCGCACAAGTAGTCGTTCCGAAAGACGCGATCACATACCATATCAGTGTTCTGAACGCACTCTCTGAATTCGGCGCGACACTCGCACAAATGGTTAAGCACATTGACGATCCCTTCGCTTCTGCGGCGCTCCTTCGGACATTCAATGGCGCAGAGGCAAAAATGTTTACTTCGTTTGATGAGCTCGCAGACTATTTCCGTAAATCTACCTCATGAAAACAAGCTCCCTCATTTTCATACCGTTTAAGTTTGCTATCGCAACAATTACTCTGTTTCTCTTACTGACCTCTTTCGCTCAAGCTCAAACAGATACCTCAACCACCACTGCAGGATTATCGAGCTCAGGTATATTCGACTGCAACAGTAAAGCCGGAGCTGAGGCGATGAGCAGTGTCGGAACAAAAAGCACGATTCAAAGCTTATATGTCCCAGTTTCTGACGCAGGAGTAACCTTAAACACCGGATCTTTGGTCTACAAGGAATGTGTTCTCGACCCTATAAACACGCGCATGCGAGAGAACGCTGCTTTCTCGCACGTTCAACTCGGCATAAAGGCGTTTAACAAGGGGGCTGATGGTGAACCAATGTTTATAAAAGATTACATCGCGAAAGTTTCGGAGCGCAGCGACAAAACATTCCTACGTACATTTGAAGAAGGGGAGCTTGATACACTCAATCCAGCCTTTAAGGATGAAGTTAAGCGCGCGATCGCTGAAGATTATAAAACTCAGACCCGTGAGCCGAACAAGGTACTAGAATGTTCGTACAAAGGCGATCTCGCAAAAGTATACGCAGGACAACCGGAAGATATTTGGGGAGCTATCATGGCCATTGCAGAGCCAGCATGTAATCCGGTTGGAGCTTACAATCTCGCGCAAGAATATATTATAGACAATATCGCATCAGATAAGGAAGAGATGCTCTTCCGCCTTAATAACAGCAACGCCATCAAAGATGTCCAAACATACAACGAGGAGACCGGGCGATACGAGACCCTCACTCCAGGTATCATCGTTGCTGAAAATGTTCAGCAACTTATAACATCCGGCTTCCGGCAACTTGAGAACGCCGACGAGATAGGTCAAATGGTTGATGCGCTATATTCTGGCCTCTCCACACAAGTAGTTTCCGATACTCGAGGACTCGCGGGAGTAACCGAAGGATTCGCTGGCCAGCCTTCTTATCTCGACCAAATTGGTGACACGCTCCGCAAAAACCTTCGCGATGCAGCGGTTAATATAGCTTTGGGAATTCTAAAAGGCGCGAAGCAAACCGAGATTACCTATTTCAATGCATTGAATTCGATTGCACTTACCCTAACGGCAACGATAGGGGATCTTCGCCAGGCAGAAGCACTATGTTGGGCAGAAGTAGTACCAAAAGCTCAAGTCTATGCAAGTGCAAATAATATTCAAATAACCGTTGCTACTTCAACCCAATTTTCACAAGCGGTTATCAATGCACAGATAACATCTCTCGCTTCAACAACGATAACGGATATACGAAAGAGTGAGACCGCTCTCTCCCTCATAGATCATTTAATAGAGGGCATTACGAACACGACTTCTCCGGATGCCCAGCGTGTAGCTCTTCAACAGTTAGATTCTCTCGTGGCACAAGGAGCCCTACACGGAGAATACGATGCCCAGCAGGCAGTGAAGCGAAGAGATGAGATAAAGCCGGCAATGGAAAATCTCGTGGAAGATACGGTTGTAGCATGGGCTGATTCTGCTGACGTAAATGTCGGCTGGTGTAACGTCAATAATCCTGCGGTCGCCCAAAAATGGGTCGAGGAGTGGAGAAACT
This sequence comes from uncultured Candidatus Saccharibacteria bacterium, assembly GCA_964399865.1. Classification (GTDB taxonomy): domain Bacteria; phylum Patescibacteriota; class Minisyncoccia; order Phycocordibacterales; family UBA2100; genus UBA10103. The sequence continues at coordinate 527,575 of CAYNRJ010000001.1, forward strand.
GATCTTGCATATGGAATACCTAAAACGAATGCTAGGACATCATAAAATAGGAATACTTGCGTCACTCTTCATCGCAATCGTGTTCTCCCCCTTTGTATTCAGTAATAACAGCTTCGAGGTAAGCAGCGCGCTGGCAGCAACTCCTGAGGAAATCGCCGCAAGCGAAGGATTTCAAGCAATAATGGCAAACGTTCCGGCAGAAAATCTTGCCGCCTTCAACGGGTGCTTACAAAACCCTCCAAGTGGTCCATCGATCAATGAAAAACCTAAAGAGGGGCTCGCACTTTTTGCGAGCTATTGTTATGACCTCACTGTGGGCGAGCTACCTGACGAGTTAGTGCCGGGTTTTAAGCCACCCGAAGGCTATGTGGGCGGATGTGGCCTCAACTTTGGTTGTTATTGGAAAAAACTCGTTGCAACCATTGCTTGGATACCGTCTGGACCAAGCGCATGGCTCCTTACTACTGTAGGGCAGTTCTTCAATTACCTCGTCGATCATACTATTATTGACTTCAAGGGGACCTTAGAACAAATGGGGGAGAGTATTGATAATGCATGGACTGCATTCCGAGATATTGCGAACATTGTCATCATCGGAATGTTTGTATTCATTGCTCTCTCTCTAATCCTCGGGCTCAAGGAATACGGCGAGCGGAAAATGATAGCGCGCGTACTCATTGTTGCGGTGTTAATCAACTTCAGCTTACTTTTCACAAAGTTAATTATCGACGCTTCACACTTTACTGCGTATCAGTTCTACAATGCAGCTGGGAATATTGGTGGCCCCGTTGCCGACGAGGCCAGAGCTGCGGTTGACATTGAAGACGAAACAATTCCTGCGGCGGAGCCAGGTATCGCAGGTCAATTCTTAGCTGCTATGAGTATTACCCGGGTTGGGGAGATACATAACATACTTTTTCAGATGCAGCAGAATGGTAATGGGATGTGGAACACAATACTCTTTGGCTTTTTTATGGGCGTTATGTTTCTCCTTGCTGCACTTGTGCTCTTATACGGCTGTTTCTTACTGATTGCACGGGGGCTACTCTTAGTATTTCTGATGATGACGGCACCTCTTGCTTTCGCGAGTTGGCTCATCCCCAAATTCGCAGGAGATGGTTGGAGCAAATGGTGGGATTCACTCTTACGCACTGCGATATTTGCACCTCTTCTGATGATTTTCTTGTGGGCTTCTCTCACTATAGCGACTCAAATCAACGAGGCAGGCGAGGGACTGGGAGCGCTGATCGATCATCCTGAAAACGGCATCGGTATCGGGGCTCTTTTCAACTATGTCTTCGTGCTTGGGTTGCTTTTCATGTCCATAAAACTTGCAAGCAAATTCTCCGGCACAATTGCAGGATTCAGCGTCGCTGCAATGGCTACTGCCGCACCAATCACTCTCGGATCGCGAGCGCTCGCAGCTCCACTCCGCGGTATCGGAGGTAAATATGCAACCAAATATCAAGAAAGTCGTATGGATCAAGCAAAGGCCGCTAGAAGGAACGTCGGGGTCGCTACTGGACTTAGAACGAACGCGTTGAAAGCTGCGCACGATTTCCGAGAAGCTGGTCTGCATGGCTTTGCAGATAGGGAACAGGCGGAGGCTAAGAAACAACAAAAGATTGCGGAGGAACAGAAGAAAATTGCGGCAATCAAAACAAAACGCGCGATGCGAGGTGCGACAGTTGCCGGGAACAAGATGAATCTTATGAATACTGAGACCGCTAAGAAGGTGCTCGGGGCAGTGGGGGTTACAGGGTTCATGGCTGGAGCGACGCCAAAGGAAGTACAGAGTTATCACGGAAAAATTGAAGAGAGAGCCAAGGCGGCGGAGAAAATTGCATCAAAACTTGCTCCAAAGCAAGAAGAAATCGATAAAGCGCGGGATCTTGCGGGAGACAGAATGAAAGAACAGCGCAAAATTGAAGAGGCACAACTGGAGGCAACAAGAAGGGTGGCTGAGGAGGAGGCCAATAACACAAAGGCTCTTGAGTATTTGCCTGAGCAATTGGAAACTGCCATTCGAGAATCTACACGAGTTAAGGCAGACGCTGCACGAAATAAGACTGCGATCGATGCCAGTAGGAGGGCAGGCACTATAAGCGCAGATGAACATCAACGACAATTAAGGATCGAGAATGATCGTGTTAAAGCCGCAGACGCCGCCGTAAAAACTGTTAAAGATCGCATTGACGTTATCGATCAGCCCGTGAAAGATATTGCAAAAAATATCGAAAAGTTCCGTGGAGAAACAAAAGGTGCAATCGAGAAAGCCAAACATGAAGGGGGTCAGGCTGTTGTAGAGAGCGGAGCCGGGGTAGCCGAAGTAATCGGTCGACGGTACGGAGGTACTCTGACTCGTATAGCTGGAGCCCTTACTGGAGCCAATGCTCACGTCGCTCACGAAACGAGAGAAATGTACCTTAAGAATCGCGGTGCGATGAATAAATTAAAGGATATTCTTAAGGGTGCAGGTGTTACGGAGGGAGAAGCTGCGCATGGAGGGGGCTCAGCACCTGCAGGGGGCGGGGGAGGCGATCATCACTAATAGGTATGGATACAAAAATGACTCAAGAAGAATTAAATCAGAAATTGCGCGAGCGATTTCAAGAGATTCCTAAAGTACTCCAAGAGGCTATTACCTCTGCAAACGTAGAGAAACAGTTACGAGAACTCGCCACAAAACATAAGTTGCATGTGGACATGTGGCAATTACTCGAGAATGAGGTCATCGTTACACTCCTCGGTCTTCAGCCAGCAGATGACCTCGCCGCCAACCTCCAAAACGACCTCGGCCTACCCAAAGAAGCATCGATTGCGCTCGCAAGAGATGTATCTACGATAGTTTTCGCGCCAGTAAGACAAGAGCTCGAGCGGACACTGGAACATCCTGAGGCAAAGTCCGAAGAGGAGAGTGACGTTGATACCGTAAGGACACAAATACTTGAGCAAAAGCCTACACCAACTAGTACTTCACTGCCTCCGTTGGTAAAACCAGCGACCCCACCCCCACAACCACCCACTCAAAAGATTGAAAGAGGTCCTGCGTCGGGCGCATATGTGCCCGGAGAAGTATCGAGCGCGCGAAAATCGATCGTGGATGATCCGTACAGAGAAGCGCCGCAATGAAAAACTAATTTAATTCACTCTGGCGTCAATACGCTAAGAGCTTGCGTGTTATAATTCTGCCACGGGAGACTGGAAACTAGCGCTCGTTTTCTCCTCGAAGCTAGCTGCTAGTCCCTGGCAGCTATTTATATGCAATTTCAGGTACCACAATTCATCGAGGTGGAGGATAAAATCTTCGGTCCTCTCACATTCAAGCAATTTGTGTATGTCGCAGGAGGAGCCGGGGCAGCCTATCTTTTTTGGCGAACCCTCCCATTCTTTTTTTCCGTCCCCCTCATCATGGGGATTGGAGCCCTTGCCGCAAGCTTAGCCTTCTTTAAATACAACGGGCGCCCTTTTATTCTCGCGATGGAGCATGGCTTCTACTATCTTGTACGAACAAAACTATATTTGTGGAACAACGCGGCAAAAACTGCAAAACCTAGGAAATTAGCGACGAAAGCGACACTACCTACTAGTCAGGTATATGTGCCTACACTTTCACAAAGCAAATTACACGAACTGGCATGGAGTTTGGACATTAAAGAACGTATTGCAGGAGGCACCGTTTCAAGCGAAGAGCGAGAAGCGGCCGCCCCGACAGATAGCATCGTCGCTCCAATACGCACCGCCCGCGATGCGAGAGTATAAAATCTATGCCACCAGGACTTGAAAACTTACGCGACAGAAAGAAATCCACTCAAGATTTCGTGCCCGTGCGTGAAGTGCGGGATGGAGTCGTCGTACTTAAGGATGGAGGATTACGCGCAATTCTTCTCGCATCTTCTCTTAACTTCGCACTGAAATCAGAAGACGAACAGACTGCGTTCATCACGCAATTCCAAAGCCTTCTAAACTCACTGGATTTTTCTGTGCAGATTTTCATAGAGTCTCGCATGCTCGATATAAGACCTTACATTGCAACTCTCGAGGAAGCATATAAAAAGCAGCTCGACGATCTGATGCGAATCCAGATCCGTGAATATATAGAATTCATCAAGAGCTTTACTGAAGCTGCAAATGTCATGACAAAGAACTTCTTCGTCGTCGTGCCGTATTCCGGCGGTCCACAGATCGGCAAGAGTGGGGGAGGGCCCTCACTCCCATGGAGCAAAAAAAAGAACAGCACTGAGGAGGCGAACAAGAGCTTCGAAGAGCAGGTGACTCAGCTCGAACAAAGAGTATCTGTCGTGCAGCAAGGTCTGATCCGCACAGGTGTCCGCACTGTTCAGTTAGGAACCGAGGAGGCAATCGAGCTTCTCTACAAAATGTTCAACCCTGGCGAAGAAGGGAAACCGATGTCACTTAACAATACCGAAGAGGCGCCCGCGACCAGCCAATAATGTATGGGATTTAAAGACTTACTGCCATTTGGAAAGAAACCAACGCCGCCCGAGGCGCGAGTTCTTCCTGTGTTACCTGAGGAAATATACGAAACGGGAGTTCTTGACCTCCAGGATGTCATCGCACCGCACGCACTCCGTGTTAATTCACGTGAGCTCGACCTCGGCGAGAAGATCGCGCGAACTTTTTTCGTGATCTCTTACCCCCGCTTCCTCACGACAGGATGGTTCGCCCCGATCATCAACATGGACAAGGTCTTGGATATTGCCATCTACGTCCACCCGATGGACACAAATGAGATGCTTCGAAAGTTCCAGAAAAAAGTGGCTGAGGTGCAGAGTCAGATATCGACACGTGAAGAGAAGGGGATGGTGCGAGACCCTATGCTCGATACTGCATACAGCGACTTGGAAACTTTGCGTGACTCTCTGCAGCAGGCACAGGAGCGTATTTTCGAAGTGGGATTGTACTTAACAATTTACGGTAATACCCGCGAGGAAATCGATAAGGTGGAATCTGAGGTGCGTTCAATTCTCGAATCGCGTCTCGTATACATTCGTCCTGCACTATTCCAACAGGAGAGTGGGTTCAGAAGTGTCTTGCCGCTCGCTACCGATGAGCTTGATGTCCATACAAAACTCAACTCCGCTCCTCTCTCTTCGATCTTTCCATTCATATCATTCGACCTTACGAGCGATCGCGGCATCCTCTATGGCGTCAACCGCCACAATTCTTCTCTCATTCTCTTCGATCGTTTCTCGATGGAAAACTACAACTCGGTCACCTTCGCAAAATCCGGTGCCGGCAAGTCGTACATGACCAAGCTCGAGATATTGCGATCTCTCATGTTCGAAACCGAGGTTATCGTAATCGACCCAGAACGCGAGTACGAATATCTCGCAGAAACAGTGGGCGGGCGATACTTCAACATCTCACTCTCCTCTGAGCACCACATAAATCCATTCGATCTTCCTGTCCCTCGCGAGGATGAAAACCCATCAGATATTTTGCGCAGTAACATCATTACTCTCGTAGGACTTTTCCGCATTATGCTCGGGGGCCTTACGCCTGAAGAAGATGCGATCATTGATAAAGCCATAACCGAAACCTACGCATTGAAAGACATCACACCGGACGCGAACTTTGCCGCAATAGAGCCACCGCTTCTCTCTGACTTTGAACTGGTACTTTCCGGACTAGAAGGATCGGAGTCGCTCGTCGCTCGTCTTTCTAAATATACGAAAGGAACTTGGTCGGGATTCATGAATAGACCAACGAACGTCGACATGAATAAGAGATTGATTGTTTTCTCGGTCCGCGACATGGAGGATGACTTGAAACCAATTGCGATGTACATCATCACACATCACATTTGGAATGCGGTTAGGAAAGAATTGCGTAAACGTCTTCTCGTCATCGATGAGGCGTGGTGGATGATGCGTTCAGAAGATACCGCATCATTTCTCTATTCCGTTGCTAAACGAGGACGTAAATACTATCTCGGAATTTCAACCATTACCCAAGACGTATCCGACTTCCTCAATTCGCCGTATGGAGTTCCGATGATAACTAACTCTTCTATCCAAATACTTCTACGCCAATCTCCGACATCCGTTGACCTCGTGCAATCAACATTTAAATTATCCGATGAGGAAAAATACCTCCTGCTTGAATCCGATGTGGGGGAGGGAATATTCTTTGCGGGCCTTAAACACGTAGCGGTAAAAGTTATCGCATCATACACAGAAGATCAAATCATCACGTCCGATCCATCTCAGGTTCTCGCGATCAGGAAAGCTAAGAGGGATCTTGAAGATGCAAATTCAGGTGAAGCACCCCCGCTTCCAGAGGTCAAAAAAATCCCTGAAATGCCGGATCGCCCAGTTGCGCCCCAAACCCCAGCCGTTCCACCCGCACCAAACATCGCGCCACCCAAAGACATGGCAATATGAAAAAGGCAGCAGCGCCATTCCTATTTCTTGCGCTTATTTTTTTCTCACTGCTAGTGCCCAGCACTCCTGCCCACGCTCAATTAGTGTTCCCCGGGACAACACCAGATCTCGCTCTTGAAGCAGTGCCCGAAAACCCTCGACCGAATTCAAACATTACTCTTCGGATAAGAAGTGTGCTGCTCGACCTCACCCAAAGCGAGATCACGTGGTACGTGAATGGCACTGTTACAAGTACTGGTATTGGGATTACTGAAACTAGCGTAGCAACGGGAGCGCTGGGAACAGAGACCCGGGTGCGTGTTGAAGCAATTGGAGAAGCAGGGAGCGCTTTTGCCGTTGGGGTATTTCGTCCTACTGACATAGATCTTCTGTGGGAGGCTGATTCGTATGTGCCCCCATTTTATCGAGGTCGCGCGCTTCCATCTGCGGGAAGTACCGTTCGCTTATTTGCGGTACCTCGATTTACGAGAGTCGGATCTACTTCCTTTTTACCATCGAGTGAACTCATGTATACCTGGAAAAGGAACGATCAAACTATTCCAAAGGCATCTGGCTTCGGAAAAGACACGGTCCAAATTGAAACGTCCATTATATCGAGCGGCGACGTTATATCCGTAGAAATAGCAACCGCAGACGGGATACTGGAAGGATCTGCTTCGGTACGGTTACCTTCGGTAGAACCTTCTCTCGTGTTATACGAAAATCATCCAGTCTTCGGGGTTCTGTATCACCGTGGATTGCAGAGCCCTGCCTCAGTCACTGAGTCCGAAACAACATTTATAGCTGTTCCGTATTTCGCGCCTACTCGAAATCCTGATAACGGGTCACTCATTTATAAATGGCGGGTTGGTAACTCATCTATACCAAGCAGTTTTACGAAACCTAGCGCAATCACAATCAACGCAGAGGGAACAAATGGTGTAGCTCTCATACAGCTCGCCGTTACACACGCGTCGAATTTCTTACTGAACATACAGAACGCATGGGCCGTGACTCTCGCTGGAACAGACACATCAACCACTGTGAGTCCTTTCACGGACCCTTTCACAAGTGGTGAATAATACTATGCGTATACGTATACCGACATCACTCCTCCGTTACACTCTGATACTTCTTGTTGTTTTACTATTTGGCATCCTCTTGTGGTGGTATTTCTTCCTCGGAGCCAAACAGGATTCACTGGAAGCGACTGATGACGGAAGGGGAGCAGGAGTAGAGGCGCCTTCTTTCGGAAATGCGATCGGGAGCACGTACGGCAATATTGTTTCAAGCATAGGAGCGGCCATATCAAACACGAGCGAGGAAGAGCCTGCCGCTCCACAAACAACCCCGCCTTTATGGCATGCGGCGAAAAGCCCTGTGGCAGGCGCAAGCTTTATTTTAAATGGAACTACGACCGCAATCCGCTTCGTAGAACGAGGTACGGGATACGTTCTGGAGGCAAATCCTGAAACAGGGGAGCTTACTCGCATCACGAACACCCTCATACCACGCGTATACGAAGCTTACGTAGGAGCTAATGGAAGTCTTATTTTGCGAAGCCTGGATGAGGCTGACAATATCGTAACGAGTGCCGGACAAATAGTTGCAACAACTTCTGAAGATGTCGCACCAAAGCCCCTAGCTTTGCGTCAATTACCCTTAAACATTCGTACGATCGCTCTGCACCCCGAAGGAGAAGAGGTTTTTTATATTGAACCCGGATACTCTGTGGAAGACGAGTATTCCATTGTTCGGGCCGCATGGAACGGCACCGCGGTTAAACGTATCGGTACGGTGGGTATTTCGGGTTGGCAAGCAAAGTGGCTCTCCGACGATCGAATAATATTGACACAGAATGCAGGCGGCACATCGAATTATGCATATGAATTAGCGGCAAACGGATCACTCGTGCGCCTCGCAAATCCCGCAGGCGGACTAGTAGTACTACCTCGTCCAAACTCTAAAGCGTTACTCTATGGCAGTGCCTCGAACGGCTTCCTCCTTTCAGTTCTCACAGATGCAAACGCGGATCCCAAGACACTTTCTATCCGCACCACCGCTGATAAGTGCGTATGGTCGCCTAGCGCTGTTCTAATTGTGTACTGCGCAGTCCCACAAACTCTACCAGGAGCAGATTTCCTAACCGCTAGAGCGCAGGGGACAGAACATACTGCCGACACCTGGTGGAAAATCGATATACGAACAGGTAGAGCAGAAATTTTACCCGTCGAAACTATGCCTCAAGTGGATGTCGAGAATCCTATAATGGATCCGTCTGGGAAATACCTACTATTTACGAACAGTCGCGATAAATCGCTTTGGTTGGTACGTATCTAAAGTATATGAGCACGACACTTACTCTGAAGAAAATATTGGTCGGCGGCGCTCTTGTACTACCGTGTCTCATTAGCACGTTCACCCTCTCCCTTCCTTCTGTCGAGGCAGCGGACATATCTCCTTCGTGTGCTGATCGAGCAGACGGATTCATCCCGCTTGCGTGTGTCGATAATACTGTACTTGGAGATTTATACGCCACGGGTGATGTTGCGCCCGATGCGGAATTTAGTGGAAATCTTACCGACTACGTTGGAAGAATATTCTTCTTCGCTATCACAATCGGGGGAGTGCTTGCAGTCCTTCGTGTTGCCTGGGCTGGGTTCTTATACATAACAAGTGATCTGTGGCACACAAAGGAACGCGCGAAAGAGATGCTACGGGAAACCGTACTCGGACTCTGTCTTTTGCTTTCAGTCTGGCTTATCTTGAACCAGATCAACCCGCGGATTCTAAGTCTCGACTTTAATTTCACACCGCCTGCGGAAGATGTCGGGGCAGATGATCCTGATTCACCTGGACCTGCCACTCCACAGCCAACCCAGGCACAGATGCGAGTGATGCAGACCTTGGGGACCTACCGATCTTCGTGGAACCTCTCACCACTACCAGCTCAGAGTTGCGCCTCTCCAACTTCACTATCGATGGGTAATTACCTTTGTTTCGAAAGCTGGCATCACTGCGAAGCGGTTGCTGAGGTAGAAGGCGCTAGCTGCACATTTACGCCGACCGCCGAGATCCCAAGCCCATTTTTTGATCCTACCCTCGGACCGAACGGGGGATACTGGCGCCCAACTATAGTCATTTGGAACGGTGACAGATACCATTCTGAAGAGGATTGTCTTGCGGCTAGACCCCAATACAACGAATGCGAATCTGTCGCATATGATGCTCCCATAGGCACATACTACCCGAACGCCGAAACCCCACCTGGCTGGTGTTATTTAGATACATGGTTACCAGATGGCAAATATTGTGACCCTTCGTGGACTGAAGATGCGTGCCGCGCAGCAGGGAATGCTTACGGCTCAAACATCGGAAGCCGGTGCGATGAGTCTGGCACCGAAAATTCTTATGTTAGTACATACACCGAGATACAAAATGATTCACTAACTTCGGGCGCGCCGCGATATTGCATTCTAGAGTCCGGTGCATACCGCTGCTTCCTTTCCTCAGAGAGCTGTAACGAGGCAGGCGATGACTGCTATAGAATCGGGAATTGGGAAGTGAAGCTTAATGGAGTTACGGCCATTCTCGATACGAGAGGTACTGTGAACCGATTTCAGACCGCAGCGCTTAGTTGGGAGCCGTCCGTTGGGGCGGATCCGTCTGTAATTGAAGACGCTCGTGAATCTTTTAGAAATTACTGCGAGACTAGGGCAAGCGCTACGTACGTTGCGGCTGAGGGAAATGAAACCCGTGACTTCTGCCCAGTCTCCATTCCTGGTCCGAATACCGAAAATTTCTACACCTCATGGAATGCGGTTCCCGAAAACAAGTGGTGCTACAACCCTGTCGGCACTGAATTTTATTGCCCCGGTAACGAAAATGCGTGTATAGCTGCGGTCGCAGAAATTGGATATACAGACGTTTCCTGTGAATACAAACCTGCGAGATCAACAATAACTCAACCTGGCTTTGTATGCGGACAAGGCGGGCCAAACCAATTCTATTGCGGATTTAAAAACGTCGCAGCATGCGCCGCATACGACACTCCACCTCTTTCTAATTGCGCACTAATACCAGAAATTCCTGACCCTACCTACACATACGCGCCGGCAAATCCAAATCAAACTGATCCGCCACAGACAAATACCCCAGAAGAAGTGGGGGCCGACCCAGCAGTCACCTATGACAGTAACGTTATACATGACACCCCGATTCTCGGATACACATGCTACCTACTATCAACCTCAAGATACCAATGTTATCGAGGAGGACCGATTGCTAACCCACCACCGCACTCACAGGCATTCAGTCCGGGACCGCTGACTGGGTATTACTGCTTCTCGATGAACAACACATCGTCTCCGTATTACAGTTGTTACACGGGAGCGATAACGTGCGCTCAAGCTGCACAAGCAGTTGGTAAAACATGCGCCCTCGCATCTCTCCTGCGAGAACCAGGTCCGACTTTACAATGGAGTCAATCGCCGCGCTTAGAACAATATTGTTTCGCAGCAAATGAGGGCGGATATGGATGTGTCGCAAATGAAGCGGCATGTAACACTTTCGCTGTCAGGGAAGGGAAAACCTGTACCCTTGCGACATTAAGAAATCAAAATGGTAGTACGGTGAGCACGCCCGCATCACAACCCGGAGTAGGATTACCTCCTCCAACGAGAACGGGGGCTACGTCCGTAATTCCATCGGCGGAAACGCCAACCGAAACACTTGATGAATTACCTCCAAAAGACAACGTGTCGTTGTGGGGTCGCGCAATACAACGTCTTTTTGAGCTATGGGAATTACTACGACATCCTTCCGAATGGACGGCTGAATTCCGACAAATGGTGGAAGGTTTCCTAGGTCGGGAAGAGGAAACAACTATTGAAGCTGAGGTTGTAAATCCTCCAGCGGAGCAACCTGTTGCTCAAATATCCACGCCGCCTAACACTCCTGTTGCTCAAACATATCCCTATTTCCAGCTCCCGGCAGGACAGTGGTGTCATAGGGTAGAGGGAAGTAATCCTCGCGCATATCAATGTTCCGGGGTGCGCGCCGCCTGTGAGGAAGGCGGCCAAACCTGTTTCCGAGCGGATGCGGCATCAACAATCCGTTCCGCATCAGGAGGATCCGTGAGCTCTGCGATTGCGGCGGGCGGAGGGTATTGCACCGTACTTACTAGAGGAGTAAGCAACGCGATGTACTGTGGTTTCGCATCTGCCGAATCCTGTACTGAGTTTGTTCTAAATTCGAGCAGCCAAACTCAGACGACGACATCTTGTGACACTTATTGTCCAGCAGAGCTTCAAGCAGGGGCCGCATCTCAAGGGGCAACGTATCAATGCAATATTACAGTCGGATCCTGGTGTTATGAAATATCGAAACCGACAAGCGCAACAACATTTGGCAGACGATATCATTGCGCCGTAAATGAAAATATCTGTAACACTGCTCGCTCAGCGAACAATCCCGCGCCGATCAATAACAGCACCTGTCTTCAGTTTGGACCTTACGGACCTACCCTTACGTCTTGAGGTTTGCCTTTATTCAGCAGCGTACTTGATAACGACGCGGCGATTTCGTCCCTCACCTTGAGATTCCGTTTTGATATTTGGTGCGCCAGAGAGAGTTGAGTGGATGATGAGACGTTCGTATGAACTCATCGGTGTAAGCTCCACATCGTATTGAAATGACCGCGCTCTTTCTGCCATCATCAGCGCTTTTGTCTGGAGATCCTTTATCTGTTTCGTCTTATACTCATTAACATCAACGAGGAAGTGGAGAGGTCCGCCCCCGTGTGAATCTGCCCCTTCGGAAGGAGCCGGGGCTGCAGCCTCTTTATTCTTAGGGAATAGCTGTTTCTCTGCGATCTTTTTAACTAGCATATCGAGCGCCTGCAACGTGTCTCCACGCATACCGATAAGCGCACGGCCGTCTCCCGCCTCTATGGAAAAGATAACCTGACCTGCTATTTCACTCTTTGTAATACCAGAGAAGGGGACACCGAGCGCAGTGAGAAGCTCTCTAAGGATATTCTCGACGATAGAGTCCCGATTCATCGGGGCACTATACCTTGACCGACGACCTTTTCAAAATTTGCCTAGAAACGACGGCCCATGAGGTACTCCTGTCCAATCATAAAGAGAGTGCTCGTGGCCCAATATAAGGGCGCGGCAGCGACGACGAAGTACGAAAAGACACCCACCATGACCGGAAGGATGTATCGCATCTGTAGATCAAAACTGCGGGCCATATCCGAGGAAAAAGAGGGTGCAGCACCTGCGACTTTCGGTGGCGGTGGAAGTCGGCGACCCATGGAGAGGCGGGTGTATACGAATTGAGTCGCTCCGGCAACGACCGCGAGAAGAATACTGTGACTATCCATGGGAATACCAAGAAATACCATGTCTATGGAGTCAGGGATGGTCACGAATGAATAGAGCAGGGCAGTATCTACCTGAGGCAATCCTGCATGTGAAAATATGAAGTAGAGCGCGATGAGTATAGGCAGCTGCAAGAGTATAAGCGCAAAGCTAGCGAAAGGACGAACGCCGTTTTCGCGGTATAGAGTCAATATCGCGCGACCCTGTTCTTCGCGACTATCCTTATGCTTCTGTTTAATCTCCTCGACCTGAGGAGCAATTTTTTTCATTTGGATCTGTGTGCGTATTGCGCGACGAGAGATAGGGAAGAGGAGGCACCGCACTATGATTGTAAGGAGAATAACAGCGAGCCCCACTTCGTGCGCCGGCAACACATCAACTAAAAATATGAGTCCGTTGTACAGCGGATCATATACAACGGCATGGAAGGCGGCGGAAATCATTTCCGGAAGTATACCTTATGTGGCAGGTCTCGTCAGCCTTTTAGATTGGCGAGCAAATTCTGTATATCAGCCTTCATATCCGCAAACGTTGCCCCCACCGCGGTGGATTTGGCATAAAAGACAATTGAGAGTGGTTTTCCGCCCTGCATTTCTTCCTTCCGGATCACTTCCCGGCAGCGACGTTTAATGAGATTGCGGGAAACTGCCTTTGTTGAGACTTTTTTCGAGACCACACATGCGTATTTTGTATACTCGGCAAACGAGGGGCCAATAAGCAACGAGAAAAAGCGACCGTGTATACGACGTGTCGCTTTAAATCTCCTAAATTCGGCACTGGTGATGCTGCTGTTCCTTCGCATCCTATACAGTCAGGCGACGGCGACCCTTTTGACGGCGCCTTTTAATGACATTTCTGCCTGTCTTTGTGGCTACGCGAGCTCTGTAGCCGTGCGTTCGCGCACGCTTTTTCTTTTTTGGCTGATATGTTCGCTTCATGCTCATATGCCCGCCACTATACAGTAAAGTCTGGCGATTTCAACCCCGAAAAACTTGTCCCCGTGCAATCCACACGTTGTGAACAGGCACGCGCATGTAGCTTTCGCTTCCACAGTTCAGTATGACGCGTATAATACTTTGACTTACGCCATGACTACTACAACTTCAATGAGTAATCGTGAGTTATGGCAGAATGCTCTTGTACAAATCGAACTAGGTACCTCAGAGGCTAGCTTCCGTACGTGGTTTCGTAACACAGATATCGCCGCGAGAGATGGGGGAGTAGTACAGGTTGCCGTCCCCTCGAAGATCGTAAAGGAGTGGCTGATGGAAAAACACAATAAAGTCATACTTAAGGCCCTCCGTTCGCTGGATGGCACCATCCGCGCGATTGAATATGTCGTACATCGCTCTCCGCCGAAGGAAGAGCGTCGCCCAGGACGGGTCCAACCGACACCTCAGCCCTCCCTGGACCTTTCTACTCTCTATATAGACAAGAGAGATAACCTAAATCCGCGCTATACGTTCGAGACATTCGTCGTTGGACCCTTTAACCAGCTCGCTCACGCCGCAGCGAAAGCGGTTATCGACCGTCCGGGACTCGTCTACAACCCACTTTTCATTTACGGAGCAACAGGACATGGAAAAACTCACCTTATACAGGCGATAGGGAATCACTTTAAAAAATCGCACGCCAATAAGAAGGTCCTCTATGTGACCTCAGAGCGATTCGCAATAGATTACATGAATGCGGTACGTGCCGGGCGCGCGAACAGCTTCAAAGATCAGTACCGGAATCACGACGTTCTCATCATGGACGACGTTCAATTCATCGCAAATACCGAAAAAACCCAGGAGGAGCTCTTCCACCTCTTCAATACGCTGCATGATAATAATAAACAGATCGTATTTTCCTCAGATAAACATCCTGCACTACTCTCAGGCCTCGAAGAACGCCTCAAGGGACGATTTTCTGCAGGAATGATAGCGGAGATACCAGAGCCTGACGTTGAATCACGGCTCGCGATTATAAAAACGAAACTCGAGAACCATGGATTTTCTATTCCGGACGACATCGTCCAGTTTATTGCCGAAAATGTGCGAGGAAACATCCGCGAACTCGAGGGGGTTTTAAACATGATCGTGTGTAAGTCTCAGCTGAAGGGGAAGGGGGTTTCTCTTGCAGACGTACGCGTCCTAATCAAACACAATGTACGCCCTGCTAAAGGTGTTTCTGTGGATGAGGTTGTCCGCAGGATCGCTCAATACTACGAGGTACCTGAAAAGAGTATCTACGAAAAGACTCGAAAGAAGGAGGTGGTGAAGCCGCGTCAGATTATTATGTACATTCTTCGAGAGGAATTTAATGTTTCGTACCCCTCTATCGGTGAGAAGTTAGGAGGTCGTGATCACACGACGGTTATTCACTCATGTGAAAAAATAAAAGAGGAGATAAAAACAAACACCGCGCTTGAACAAGAGTTAGATCATATACGTGCACTCATACATGCATAACCTGTTGGTAACTCCATGTATAACCATCGAACAAACCCAGAGTTCTCCCCATCAAGAAATTTAAAAAGTTTTATTCACAAAATATTCACACTTAGTATGAAAGTTCTCAACACCTCCCATCTCCAAAAATTAGCAATGAAATATTCAGTTAAATCGATTTGTGCACAGTATCCACAGTACTAATAATAGTAATAGTATTTATATATGAAGATATCTACAGTGAAGGAAAAGATACTGAATGCGATCTTGATCGCAGAACGTATCACTGGAAAAAAAGAAACTCTCCCAGTCCTTTCCTGTGTACTCTTTGATGTAGATAAGGATCTTCTAATTCGCGGAACTAATCTTGAAGCGGGGATTGAGATACGTATACAATCTGATATCGAGGAGAAAGGTAAGGTTGCTGTGTCTGCCGCAGTCCTTTCCCAAACTCTCCGTTCGATCGGCGGTGAAAAGGTTACATTTAAAACAAATGAAGGTAATTTAATTATCGATTCAAAGGGCACTAAAACCCTAATTAAAGCGATTCCTAACGATGAATTCCCGGTTCTCTCGGGTAATGGAAAGGGTGAGGGGATTACAGTGCCACGAGAGCGCTTTATACGCGCTCTACAGGCAGTTTCGTACGCAGCGTCCCCATCGATGATACGACCAGAGTTAGGTAGTGTGTATGTATCAGTTAAGGGTGGAGAATTAACGTGTGTCGCGACGGACTCATTTAGGCTCGCAGAGAAAATTCTTAAGGATGCAAAAGGAAAAGGGAAATCTGATTCGGAAATATTAATTCCATTAAAGCACGCACTTGAAATTATTTATATTCTAGAGCGCTCAAACTCTGAGGAAGTATCTCTTTCGACGGATGAATCTCAGTTAACAGTAACTACTGATGGGGTGAGGTATGTTTCGCGTATCGTAGAGGGAACATTTCCAAATTACTCTGAAATAATCCCTAAAACATTTATAACTGAAGCGACAGTGCTTAAAAATGATTTTTCTGAAATGCTGAAAAAGGCGCGGGTATTTGCTGGTGCTGATCAGTATGTCGGGCTCCATGTGTACCCTAAGCGTAAAATATTTACTGCAATCGCACAGAGTGCTGATGTAGGGGAAATGTCGGATTTTATTGATGCAGCGGTTTCTGGAGAAGATGTAGATATTAATTTTCACATTGGCTATCTCTCAGATTGTCTTACTTCGATTGAATCTGATTCAATCATTCTTAGTTTTGCCGGTGCAGGAAAGCCACTCGTCATCCGCGGTGTGTCAGACCCATCCTTTACCTACCTCGTAATGCCGCTGAACAGATAGAAAACGTCTTTGTTTCGCTCGTACGGAATCTTTATTGAATGGTGAATTGTACGGTTCTCTCGACGGATCCAGTCGATGTTTCAAATACGGCGCGCAGAGTCACGGGGCCACGGACCGCGGTGTTAAACGAATGATAGAACGGAGGCTCGGTAGAAAAACCGACACTCTGATTGTTCAGGAAGTATGAAACCCGGGAGACGGTAACGGTACTTGGGTATGCAACAAGGATCGGTACAGCTGCGCCACCGGAGAGTGTCGCATTTTGAACTGGCATGATGACGTTAAAATCACCCGCTCCAGGACCTTGTGAATAGCCAGTAGGGAATATGGAGTTTTGCTGAGATGCCCAGAGGGAAACAGGATATTCCCAGTGGTTCAACTGAGGGTCAGTTGGATTTGCGGGCAGTGCTCCGACAGAGGTGCGAGGGTCCGCCTTGTTTACCCAGTAGAGAATGTCATGCACGCCTAAACTTGGGTTTGTATTCCATTCACCTCGGAGTACCGGAGGAAGGGTCTCGAGGGAACTCTCAGGAGATGGTGGAATAAATGGCGCTGGGGGATATTTTTGTAGCGCATAGTCCATGAATTCTCGCCACAGTGGGGCCACGATAAATCCAGCCACCTTTTTTGACATTGGCGAGTTGTCGTTATTACCAGCCCACGCGCCCGCAGCGATCGAGGGAGTGTATCCAACTATCCAAGCGTCACGATAATCGTTTGTAGTACCTGTTTTGACCGCTACAGCGTAGTCTGTGAACGAAAGTGAGGATGTTTGTCCGAACGCTGGCGCACGTGCGTTGTTATCAGAAAGAACATCTGATACAGAACGTGCGACTTGTGGTTCGATCACACGCTCTGGATGTTCTTCGTACTTCTCCAAGATCTCTCCATCTCTGTCTGCAACAGAAAGTATTGAAGCAGGTGTGTTTTTTACACCATCTTGTGCAAGGGTTGCGTATGCGCCCACCATATCAAGGAGATACACCTCGCCACCTCCGAGAACGAGGGTGAGACCGTACTGATCTTTGTTTTCCAACGTCGTAATACCGAGTCTTCTCGCTGTGTCGATAGAGTTTTGAACTCCTGCAAGGTACAGAACTTTTACCGCGGGGACGTTCACCGATTGAGCGAGAGCGTTTCTAAGAGTCATCGGTCCGCGGAAGACATCGTCATAATTTCCTGGTGAGTAACAATCGTCGTGCGTCTCGAGGTCATTAGGCGCACAATGAGCAGTGAATTGTGTCTTGAGGTCGAACACGATGGTCTCAGGCGTGTACCCCTTTTCGAATGCCGTCGCATACACGAACGGTTTAAAAGAAGATCCCGGCTGCTGTGGTGTGATAGTTACGTTCACCATGCCGTCGATGTCTTCATCGAAGTATCCACGAGAACCAACCATGGTCAGTATCTGACCGGTCTTTGGATCTATCGCGACAAGCCCCGCATTTTCTGCATTAAAGGTTTTCTCATTTTCGATAGCTCGGGTCTTTACGATCTCCTCAGCCTTTTTCTGAAGATCATAGTCGAGTGTAGTAATTACCTGGAGTCCTCCGTGTGCCACGGTGTCTGCGCCATATTTCTGCTCCAAGTATTCACGTACGTAAAACACGAAGTGCGCCGCTTTAATGCCAGAGTCCTCCTCGCTTTGGAACTCTACGACTTCAGCGAGCGCCTGCTGATATGCAGCGTCATCAATAAAACCGATATCTTTCATGCGTCTCAAGACCAAATTTTTTCTATTCTCAAGTTGGTCGCGATGTGTTCCGTACGGGGAGTAACGAGTTGGTGCCTGGGGTAAGGCAGCGAGATACGCGGCCTGTGCGAGGGTGAGGTTCTTTGCGGAAGTCGCAAAGAAGTAGCGGCTCGCTTCCTCCACGCCGTAGATGGTGCCACCATACGGAGCTTCGTTCAGATACGTCGCGAGGATCTGATCCTTTGTATACACGCGCTCGAGTCGGATAGCGAGAATTATTTCCTTTGCCTTGCGAACGATTGTTTTGTCCGTCGTAAGGAGTGTATTTTTTACGACCTGCTGCGTGATAGTGGATCCGCCTTGTCCCACAATGCCTGGGACAATTCGTAGGTTCACGAGGACTGCGCGCAAGAATGAGCGTGGTCGAAAGCCGTTGTGCTCATAGAATGTATCGTCCTCAATTGCGATAGTTGCGTTCCTGACATTGATAGAAATGTCTTCGAGTGGCACTTCTGTGCGACGCATAGCACCGTGCACATCGTAAAGAATGATGCTTCCGGTACGATCATAGATTTTAGTTGATTCAGAAACTCGTCTGCTCTCGAAATTTTCAATCGACGGGAGTGGGGCAACGGTCGCCCAAATAATTCCAGCCCCGAATATGAAAAGAAATAGGGCGATACCGCCAATCGCGGCAAACTCAAACCAGACAAAAAATCTGCCTAATCGTTTTCTTAAAAATCTCATTTGGGGCTCATTGTAACGCTTTTGAAGGCGTTTTCCTATGTACGCGAGCGGGCTAAGTGCGTTATGCCAATTGCTATTGCATCGTACTCATCATCATGACGTATCTGCTTGTCTATCCTTACGAGAAGATGAATCATCTTTGCGACCTGGGTCTTATCTGCTGAGCCCCATCCAGCTGCGGCACTCTTCACTTCGCCGGGTGTGTATTCACTTACAGGCACTCCAGCGGCTGATGCGGCACCAATGAGCGCTCCTCGTACCTCGGCGACCTGCATCGCAGTCTTTTGATTATTCGAAAAATACACTTTTTCTATAGCAACCGCATCTGGAGCGTATACTTTTATTAAACGGACGCATTCTTCAGCGACCGTGGCGAGGCGTTCAGGGAAGGGGAGTTTTGCTGAAGTCTCGATACAGTCGGAATACGCCAATCTTTCTTTTCCATCTTCCTTTTCAATTACGGCAACACCGCATCTTCCAAATCCGGGATCGATAGCGAGGACTCTCATGTAGTAAGGGTACTCTCGAATGTGGGGGATGACTAGTATAAAAATCGTTGCGGCGGCGGGACAAGTGTCTCCGCCGCCGCACTCCTCCGCTATTTGAACCTCAGGCGGGCTCCGATCCGCGCCAGAAGCTGATCCTTGAGATAGGCCAGCTGCTGGCAGAACCTATAGAGTGCGTGACCGATATACGCGGCCGCGATTCCACCCCCGAGGAACCCGAAGACTTGCGCGAAGCGGATCGCGGTGTAGTCACTGTCAAATTCGCGGGTGTAGAGTGCGAGGCCGAAAAAAGGCCACGATGCTCCGTCGACCTGTGCGGAAGTGACCACTGCGACCGCGATCGAGGCTACGCCGATCACGAGGCCGTAGAGGAAGTTGTTCCATCGGATGCAAATGATCCCCGCGAGAACTCCGAACGCGGCAATAAGGGCGTAAATCGGGTGCATTTCGCGCTCCTCACGCTCATGTTGCCTGGCATCAGGCAACTTCCTTTTAGTACTAAATCACCAAAACTCTGATGAGTAAACTACTCAGCGTTCGTATACACTTCTTGCACGTCATCGTGCGCGTCTAGCTCCTCAAGTACTTTCATAAGCGCTTCGTTATCTGTTTCCGAAAGGGGGACAGTACTTTTCGGAGTGTATCCCTCCAAACTTTTCTCAAATGCCCACGATGCACTTCCTTGTGCGGCGAGAACAAGGCCGTTTTTTGTGAGAATGTGTTTTATTTCTTGAGAAGAACGATTTCGGCTATCAGTAAGAACTTCGATAAGTATCGCGGCGCCTCCTGGGCCGTAGGTTTCGTATGTTACAGATTCAAGCGCAGCTGCATCGGCTGAGGTGCCCTTTGCAATCGCGCGTTCGATCGTGTCTTTCGGCATGTTGGCCTTCTTTGCGATATCAATTGCAGAGCGGAGGTTCGCGGCGTTAACGTCGCCGTTCGCTTTTTTCGATTCGATCGCAATGCGTTTACCGAGCTTGCCCCAGACGTTACTTTTTAGCGCATCGTTTGCGCCCTTCTGTCGCTTGATTTGCGCCCATTTATTGTGACCTGACATAGTTCCTGTACGGTACAACAAAAATAAGTTATGTGCTAGATTTTCTTTACCCGCTCAACAGAAGAGAAAGGATGTGAGGGCATGCTCTTACCGTTAAGAGTGGCACTAGTGGTCGTTATGGTCGGGGGTCTCGTGTGGAGTGCCGTAGGCACTTTCGGAATGGACCCCGACGGGCCGAAGACGGCGGAAACGATCCTCTGGCCTGCTGCAGTAATTGCAGCCGGCCTCATCGGCCTATTGATCACTATGTTCCCACGGCGCTCTCGCCGCCGTCGCTAGTGACCAGTACTTTCTTGAAGGGCGGCTCCAGGTCGGGCCGCCCTCCATGTTTATGCACAACGTTGTACACTCGATATCCACGAATTTTAATGCTTCCACTCCGTTTGCGCAGGATTTTACTGCGGTAACATCATAAGTCTGATGCGCTTTACCGTGCGTCAGCGGAATCTGGTGAACTGCTCGAAAGGGCACGGAGTCGGAATCCAGTTCCTAGGGTCTATTGGGGCTTACGTCCCGAGACAGTACAGGAACCGTTGGCCATAGTAGTGGCTGCACGAGTCGGAGATACAGGCTTTACGTCAGTGTTTCTTGGCCTCCAAAGGAAGATCGTATCAACCAGAGGAGTGCCCGCGTAGCGAAGATCCATAACGGCCAAAACAAAATGGACCTCCCTAGGGAGGTCCATTTTGCTACCGTGCGTTAGTGCGTCTATTGTATACACATCCTAGAGATTAGTAGTCATTCTTATCCCCACCTAGAAAAGTTTCTGCTCATCTTTTGGCGCATCGATACCCACGTGCTGGTACCCTTTTTTCGTCACGGTTCGGCCGCGGGGAGTGCGATCAAGAAGTCCTAACTGCATGAGGTAGGGCTCATGCACCTCTTCAATAGTGTCTTCTTCCTCAGAGAGGGACGCGGAAACAGTTTTAAGACCAACAGGACCCCCTCCGAACTTCTCGATAATGAGGGTGAGAATATCTCGGTCGGTTTGATTGAGTCCGCCCTCATCAATCTCCAGAAGCGCCAATGCTTTTTTTACCGTTTTAATATTGAGAGGTTCACCGGTTACCTCGGCAAAGTCACGCGCACGCTTCAATAGATAATTTGCAGTACGAGGTGTCGCCCGGCTTCTCTTTGAGACTTCCATCAGTGACTCGTCATCAATCTGTATATTCAATATTTTTCCAGACCGTTTCAATATCTCCGCGATCTCGCTGTCGTTGTAGTAATTAAGTCGGAATGTGCCACCCGAGAAACGAGAGCGAAGTGGGGCAGAGAGCATGGAGATGCGCGTCGTCGCAGCGATGAGTGTAAAAGGAGGTAGTTCCAATTGCACAGTGCGTGCCGCTGGCCCCTTCCCGATGACGATATCAAGGACCCCGTTTTCCATCGCAGGGTAGAGTACTTCCTCGATCGCACGATTGAGGCGGTGCATCTCGTCTATAAATAGAACATCTCCAGGAGAGAGGTTAGTCAAAATGGATGCAAGGTCGCCGACGCGCTCGATCGCGGGGCCAGAAGTTGCTCGAAGTGAAGCTCCGATCTCTTTCGCCATCAAATGGGCGAGAGTAGTTTTTCCTAGTCCAGGTGGTCCGTATAAAAGTACGTGTTCTGGCTGATGGTTACGCCTCTTTGCGGCTGTAAGGAGGATGCGAAGGTTCTCTTTTATGCCGGACTGTCCAACATATTCGTCCCAAAGTCCGGGGCGGAGCGCTTGATCGAGCGTCCGCGAAGCTTTTTCTGTTGTCGGTTGTTGTTTTGTCATGTTCGTGGCTTTGCCGAGCTCAATATGAGGCAGGCAGAGGCATGTATTGACAGTTAATTATTATATGTTATACTCTCACCCAGTTTGAATCTCCTAGTTTTTGTTTCAGATATTCGGGGGCGCGAGTATCCGAGCGATAGTAGCTTTACCACGGACAAGACAGTTTCGACTTTCTTTATCCATAGGTCCACGCTGCAACATTCCCACGAATGCATCGCTCGGGTAATCGTGCCCCCGACTCGTTTCAGGGTAGCACTCTATTAAAAAATGCAAAGCATTTTTTTGTTCGAGAAGCTTTCTTCCAATTCGTCAACGTTGCAATTCAAAAATTGCCAAAATGCAGGACGCATTATGCGTCTATTTTTAATACTTATGCGATCGTCTCGAGCATCACTTCATCTGTAAGATCGACGACACGAGATAATTCATCGAGAGAAGTGACACCGGTGAGGACTTTTACAGCACCATCTTGCGCCATGCGACGGATATTTTGGTGTTTTGCTGCCTTCCATATATCGCGTTCGCTTGATGTGTGTCTCACGCACTCCTCAATCTCTTTATCCATAAGGACAGCTTCAACGACTGCAACTCGTCCCTTATATCCTAAGCCACCGCATTTTTCGCATCCCTTAGGGACCCACATCCCGTTTCTATCCTGCGGCAAGCCCTCAGGGTGAGGGATGTTTTTAAGTATTGGTTCGAGTAATTTCGCCTCATCGGCAGAAATTTGTTTTGGTTCACGACAGTGTGGGCAAAGGCGTCGTACAAGGCGTTGTGCCATCGAAATGGTGACAGCGGCGCCGAGCACGTCAGCGTTCACTCCCATGTCTATAAGGCGGGGGAAGGTGCCTGCGGCATCGTTGGTGTGAAGTGTTGAAAACACGAGGTGACCCGTAAGAGATGCATTGATCGCGGTCGAGGCGACCTCAGCATCTCGGATCTCGCCGACCATGATGACATCTGGGTCTTGGCGAAGAGTGGAGCGAAGTCCTTCTGCGAACGTGTAGTCTTTTGAAACCTGAGTTTGTACTACGCCCGGTAGGTGGTATTCGATCGGGTCTTCTATAGTGACGATCTTTATTTCCGGCTTATGAACGTGCTTTAAGAACGCGTACAGCGTCGTTGTTTTACCGCTACCGGTAGGACCAGTGTTCAAGATCATGCCGTTTGGTTTTGCGATCTCGCGTTTGAAAATATCCATGAGATACGTATCAAAACCGAGCTCTTCCATTGGGAGCGCGATTGTCGTTGGATCAAGAACGCGCATGACGATCGTTTCTGCATATGCTCCGGGCAGCACCGAGGTACGTATCTCAAGTTCTTTGTTGTGGACTACGATTGAGAATCGGCCGTCCTGGGCGGCGTTTTTAACATTGAGCTTCAGTCCTGAGAGAAGTTTGATACGCGACGCGATAAGCGCGTAGGTGGGGAGGTCGAATGTCATAACTTCAACCAGCACGCCGTCGAGTCGGTAACGCATTCGCACATTCGCTTCTTCCGGCTCTAAGTGCACGTCAGATACTCCTAAGCTTACTGCTCCGGCCATGACGACTTCAAGAACGCGAGAAATACGATGCGTGTCTTTGCTCCCCGCGTGCGATGTTATTTCTGCGCGCACGTCGTCGAGAGTCTTTAATTTTTCGAGAAGTTCCTGGATCGTGTCGTTGGATAACATCAAAATACCCGCCTCTGTTTCT
This sequence comes from uncultured Candidatus Saccharibacteria bacterium, assembly GCA_964399865.1. Lineage (GTDB taxonomy): Bacteria > Patescibacteriota > Minisyncoccia > Phycocordibacterales > UBA2100 > UBA10103. The sequence goes on from CAYNRJ010000001.1 coordinate 551,573, forward strand.
GTCGCGTACGAAAGATCCTTATATCGCTCCCATGCATGTTTCAAAGAAGATTCAGAAACGATATATCGCTGTACCTCATACCCGAGGTGTTCAAGGGTCTGCAGGCTCTGTAGGGAATCAGCGCGCTCTGGAGCGCGCATCGCAACAGCAACTTTTCTATGTGTTTTACGAAACGCTGCGACCTCGCTTGCTCTCGCTTCCTCTTCTACAAGGAGACGAAGAGCGTCGGTGTCTATCGCGCTTTTGGTGAGGTCGACGTATGGAACGCCGTATTTTGATGCGAGCATCTGTGCGAGATCTTCCTCCTCGCGGGCGTGAAGCTCCTGCAAACGGTCATCTTGTTTTGAGCTATTGAACTGAACCATGAGAGATATTGTACCTCGCCCATGGCCTCATATGGCGCAAAATGAACATACGTACTGTAAAGATGCCTAAAGAGCCTCCAGTGCTAGAATGCGCGATGAAGGAAATACCTATGGGAAAGAAAGCAGGCGACAAAAAAAGTGATACGCAACGGCTCGTACTTTTAGACACTCACGCGATTCTTCATCGCGCGTATCATGCGCTGCCTGATTTTTCATCGTCAAAAGGCGAGCCAACAGGTGCTTTGTATGGTCTCATCACGATTCTTTTAAAGATCATAGAAGATCTAAAACCAGATTACATTGTCGCGACACGCGATCTACCAGGCTCCACCGTTCGGCACGAACTGTTCGAAGCGTATAAGGCGAAGCGTCCAGAAACAGAGCCTGAGCTGATCCGGCAATTGGAACGCGCCCCGTCAGTCTTTGAAGCATTCGGGATACCAATGTACTCAGCTCCGGGATTTGAAGCCGATGACATGCTCGGAACTATTGTTGCTCAGATTGGAGTGCGACGTGATATTGAAGTTGTTATCGCATCCGGGGATATGGACACGCTTCAGCTCGTTTCGCCGCGTGTTTCGGTGTTCACTATGCGAAAAGGGCTCAATGACACGATCCTATACGACGAAGATCGAGTACATGAGCGATATGGCTTTGGTCCGGAGAGAGTCATAGATTACAAAGCGCTCCGAGGAGATCCGTCGGACAACATTCCGGGCGTTAAGGGAATTGGCGAGAAGACCGCGACAGAATTAATCGAAGCGTTCGGATCTCTCGAGGAGATTTATAGAATTATTGAAACAGAACCAGGGCAAGTTAAAGAAGCAGGAATAAAACCTCGTACGATCGATCTCTTAAAAACGGGGAAAGCAGACGCAGCCTTTTCAAAACAACTCGCGACAATTCGCCGCGATGCACCAATACAATTCACACTTCCGGATCGTCAGTGGCATGTCAGCGATCATGCAAAAAATATTGAAGCTCTTTGTGACGAGCTCGAGTTTAAAGCACTGAAGAGTCGCATACAAGGTAAAGCTAATTCTGTGACAGAGAAGAAAGAAGAAAGCGTGAAATCCGAGGTCGTCGTGGACCCGCAGGCTCTTCGAGAGGCATCGATTGCGCTCTGGCTCGTTCATTCTGATACGTCGAACCCAAGTCTCGACGATATCTTCGCGCATACCAATGAACAGGATTTTGAAAAAGCGCGAGAGGCAATCTTCAAAGAGCTTCGAGAGGCAGGGCGTGTCTCCGAAGTGTTTGAAAAAATCGAGAAACCTCTCATTCCTGTTGTTGAAAAGATGAACAAGAATGGAATACTCATCGACTTGCCGCACGTGAAGGAGCTTGAGAAGGAGTACAGCACGGAGTTAGGAAAAATAGCAGGTCGCATCTTTGCGCATGCTGGTCGCGAATTCAATATCAATTCGCCTAAACAGCTCGGTGTTGTTCTCTACGAAGAATTAAAGATCGCTCCCACAAAACAGAAAAAAACACCAACGGGCGCTCGTACAACGAGGGAAGATGAGCTCGTTAAAATGGCGTCTCTCCATCCAATCATCGCTGACATACTCGCGTATCGCGAATTACAAAAATTACTCTCAACCTATATTCAGAAAATCCCTGGAGAGGTTGGGGAAGACGGAAGACTACACACGGAATTTATCCAAGCAGGCACGACGACGGGGCGAATGGCAAGTCAGGAACCGAACCTGCAGAATATTCCTATCAAGAGCGAATACGGGAGACGAATTCGCGAAGCGTTTATTGCGCCTAAGGGAAGCATTTTAGCGGCGATAGATTATTCACAGATAGAATTACGGGTAGCCGCGGGGCTCTCGGGTGATGAAAAGTTAGGGCGAGTGTTCCGAGAAGGAGGGGACGTACACACCGCCGTCGCCTCCGAAGTATTTAATGTGCCACCGGAGATGGTAGATCACGAGATGCGACGGCGTGCGAAAGTAATTAACTTCGGCATTCTCTACGGCATGGGCGTGAATGCGCTCCGTGCCAATCTTGGGGAGTCCGTATCGCGCGACGAGGCCGCCACCTTTCTTTCCGAATACTTTAAGAATTACTCCGGTCTTGCTCGTTGGATCGAGCATACGAAAGTCGAAGCTACTCGTCGTGGATTTACAGAAACTCTTTTTGGAAGACGTCGCTATTTCCCTGGGCTTAAGTCGACACTCCCTGGAATAAAAGCGCAGGCAGAAAGAATGGCAGTGAACGCTCCGATACAGGGAACTCAATCTGACATCATTAAGCTAGCGATGGTGGAGGCAGACAAGCTCATTGAACGAAACGGTTGGCAAGATAAAACAAAACTCATTCTTCAGGTGCACGACGAATTAGTCTATGAGGTCGACGAGAAAGAAGGAGAAAAGGTGGCGCGGGAATTACGGAACGTTATGGAATCCGTTGTTTCAAAAGATATGCTCTCCGGTGTGCCAATAGTTGCTGAGATTGCGATCGGCAAGAATTGGGGCGAGTTGAAGAAGATTGGTCGCTAAGGACACTCGCCCAATCACGGCTTGGGGGATAGAATTGAGCAATGCTCCATCTTTTTACAGGCACTGATCGGGAGAAAGTACGCACAGAGCTCAGCAAGGCTGTCGAAAAAATACGAGGGGCTTCGGTAGTCAGAATAAGTGACGCAAACTCTGTTTCGGATCTTTCGGCAGTTTTGCAGGGAGGGGGAATGTTTGGCGGAAAGAGGGCGATCATTTTTGAAAATGTGCTGGCGAATGAAGAGATGGAAAGCATAGTGCGTGACATACTCCCAACTCTCGCAGATTCCTCGGACGAATATTTTATCTTTGAAGAGAAGCCAGATGCCGCCACCAGGCGATTGCTTGAGAAATACGCGAAAGATTCTGAAAGATTCGACGCTCCAAAGGAAAAAAAGGAAAGTAATGACATCTTCGCGCTCGCGGCAGCACTGCGTCGCGGTGACAAGAAAACATTGTGGGTGAGTTACCAGAAATCTCTCCTTCGCGGGGAGAGGGTAGAGGCCGTACACGGGGTGTTATTTTGGGGAGCGAAGCAGGCATACCTTTCAGCGCGTTCAGCTGATGAGAAAAGGCGAGCGGAAAAATTGGTAGCAGACCTTGCGGAATTGCCCCACGTATCACGCCGCCATGGATTTGATCTTGAGTATGCTCTCGAGAAGTATCTTCTCTCGGTTTAATCACACTCGTACGAAAAGTCGTGTTTTCGCGTGATACGCTTAGAGTAATGAGGGTCACTCGTGCTATTCCATTGGTATCTACACATATGCATTATGTGCTCATTTCTATTTTTGCCGCCCTCGTTTTGCTTCCATGGAGCGTGTCGGCTTCGCCGTACACATGTGTGACTACATCCGCTACTGGTGCCACAGCGAGTCGTCCGATTGATTCGACTCAGTGGAATCCCGCAACATGCGATAACCTTGGTCCAAATGGCGAACTCAGTAATCTATTGAGTGACCTCCTTGCAGATGTGCCAAACATGGGGAACGCTGCAAATCAGATGTGCGCGCCCGTTTATCCGCAATGTGGATGTGGAATGGTTCCCGGTCTTTTTGGTGTGTGTAGGCCGGGCCCGAACAAGAATCAATGTCCCTGTGCAGCTGCTGCTCCGGGCGGTGGAGTCACCGAGGGGATTTGTGTTGCGAATGAGGTGTGTCTCGGCGGCACGTATACGGACTTCACCGGCGCGACTACAAAAGTCGGGGATTTGGGCGGCATTGTCGGAGATATTTTTAAAGGTCTCCTCGGGCGAGTGATGCAAAACATTGGTCAAGATTCTGGGGCGGATGGGTGTACGCAATATTACACTGTCACCTCTACTTCTAGTGATCCATGTGCGATTTATGACCCATCTCTTTCCGGTTCGATTCTAGGTGGGCTAACGCCTCAAGGGTCTAGTACTGCGCAACAACTTCTCGATGCGCTACTTGGAGGCTCTCAATCATCGAATGCGGGCGGAAGCAATTCTGGTCAGACTCAGAGTATTGGAAGTCAGTTACTAAATCTCATAAACAATCTTCCAGCTGGATCTGATAATCAGACGGGAGCTCAAAATCCACTCCTGTATCCTCTGGGTGGCAGTCAGGGATCCCTCGCGGATCAGACAGTTGCACTAAATCCGGACGGAACTCGTGGCGACATTCAAATATTAAATGATGGCGCGACTATCTTTGCGGGATCTCGTGATCTAACAAAAGGGGAGGAGATTGCAGGGTTTTATGGAGGCAGCAGTGGTGGATTTGGGCAGCCGCAAGGGATCGCTGCTCGAATGTGCCAAACGAGGCCTTGGGCGGAGTCCTTTATTTCATACGTGATACCACCGTCTTTCTTCGATGGGCTATGTACGTGGCGTGGATACGCGGTGGGATTCCCAGAATTTCCTGCATCTACTGGAGGAGCTTCAGGCCAACCATCAACATCATTTAGTTCTCCGACTACGGGAATTGTCTCTACCTCGAGCGTGCCACTCATACAACCAAAAGTGGAGATTTGGTCAGTGCCAAGTAAAGTTACGATTGGAGCGAGAATCTCAATTTTCTGGAATACTGTTGGAGTCTCATCGTGCGCTGTTACGAGTTCTGACGGGAGTTTTTCGGAGTCGTCCTTATCAGGAGGAGCGGCGACGGTACCTATTGTTGGACCTACAACCTTTACAATCCGTTGCATCACTCCAAACGGTGTATATGTTGAAGATGAGGTGACCGTAGGACTGGGAGTTTAAGATTTAATAATAAGTCCCCCACGGAGTCCTGGGAAATGCCACAGGGGCACTTCATTTTTCTAGGGCGGAGTACCGCCAAGAAAAATTGGTCGCCCACAGTTTTCAGACCCTACTTATTACGTACTCTTGTCCCCCCGGGAGGAATCGGACCTCCGTCAACGGATTAAAAGTCCGCTGCTCTACCATTGAGCTACGAGGGGCTCACCACTGCCTAAAAAACGCTGGCGTAGCAGCAAAACTATAGCATAGAGGCCGCTTGAGCAAATCTAATTACGCCTAGGTTTAAAGGGGAAGATCAAACGCTAAAGGGCCGGCGCCAGAGAGAACGAGGGTCAGTGCGAGGACTAACGAAAGAAGGATGGTGCCAAGTGCTACAGTGCGAAATCTTGGAGCGAATAACCATATGGAAATTAGTCCGATCGCGATGAGGGCCGCTGCCTGAGTCCAGGCGCCTGCTATAACGAATGCCGCGATAATTCCTTCGACAACACCGAGAAGCCGGATTATGTTAGCGGGATTACCAATATGCTGGAGCGTTGCATAGATGAATACAGAGCCAAGTGCGATGCGAATGATGAATACAGAAAATGGGGCGAGAAAGAGAAGCTCAGGAAAGACAGATAGCATCGGAATAGTATACAGTGGGGAAGCTGCCATGAAAAACAGAGTATCTGTATTGCTTCATAATATTCGAAGCACCCATAACGTCGGTTCCATCTTCCGTACAAGCGATGCGGCGGGTGTCTCACACATCTATTTGTCCGGATACACACCTACTCCAATTGATCGGTTCGGTCGTGTCAGGAAAGATATCGCAAAAACCGCACTCGGGGCAGAAGTATCAGTACCGTGGTCACGCGTTTCAGATGTTTCTGTTTGTATTTCCGATTTGAAACAGGCTGGATGGAATATTGTAGGAGTTGAGCAAGATGCAAAATCTCTCGATTACCGCACCTATAGAGTAAAACAACCTACACTCTTTATTCTTGGGAACGAAGTAAAAGGACTGTCCCTCAGTCTGCGAAAAAAGTGCGATGCGTTAATTGAAATACCGATGCGGGGGAAAAAAGAATCACTGAACGTTTCCGTTGCTGCGGGAATTATTCTCTTCTCTAGTACGTGATCGCGGCGACAGTTCTTCCTTCGGCGTCGAGAAGCCTGATGACGTCGTGTGTGTTGCGCCAGAGTTCACCCGAGGCATTTAAATAAATTCTCCACGATGTATTTGCAAAGTCCGATCGATAGCGCGTCCTTTCAACGCAGCCGTTGTAAGAAAGTGTGTTAGCGAGATAGGTTTGGCACATAGGGGAGAGTGCAGGTGTAAACATTTCAATGGGAGATTCGCATGAGGGAATTCTCTTTACGAAATCTACGCACGCATCCCCGTATGTTTGGAGATTAGCCGCGGTGAGGGGCATAACTTCTGCCGCGACAGGGCAGCGCTCTTTTAGCTCTGGGACGAAGGTTTGCATTTGATTCAGATACCCAGTGCATATGTTTTCTCGGAAAGATGTTCCTATTGGTGATTGTCCGGAGACCGCGATCGCAGAGGCGCCCGGTGCGAGTTGAATTCCGCTCTGCACATTTACTGCGCCCATGAGGAAATTTTCCGCGCCGCGTGGAATATACACACGGACTCCGGTGAGTGCGCTTTGGAGAGACCACCCTGTTATATTGATCGGAGATGTGTTGTCAGACGCTGCGGTGATCCGGATGTATTCTTCCTGGACTTTCGCTCTAGCAGCTGCGCTTTTCTCTATGCGCACCTCGTATCGATACGGTGAAGGTGTTCCAAATTCCTTTGCCTTTTGAATTGCCGCGTCTAAATCCTCGTACTCTTCCTGGAGCGCCTCAAGTTCTGCCTCGGGATCGCGCTCTTCGATCGTCCCGCTCCCGCCGCCTGCCCCTTCGTTTACGGACTTAACAACCGGGGCTGTAGGTTGCCACGGGAGTCCTAATGTCTTCGCGCCGGAGAAACCATCTTTAAAAGGATTTGTGAAAAGTTTCGCTTGGTTCCATGCTTTGCCAATGCCGCCGCTGAATAACCATAGGAGAATGAATGCGGCCACGATCCCAATCGCTAGCCATTTAAGAATGCTCTTAATCATACGACTATTATACTCTCGAGTTTGAAAGGAGGGCTTTCAATTCCTCGCGTGCAACACCCACATCGCTCCAAATTGTTTTCGCTCCGCGAGCTCCTGTAATATCTGGATCTGTTCCTTTTCCGGTTATCAGGACCGCATCGTTTTCTTTTGCGATCGCGAGCGCACGTCTAATTGCGAGGCGTCGATCCATAATTATTTCCGGGGTTCTCGACATACCATGCGATAAGTCTTGAACGATTTGCATCGGGTCTTCGTCGCAAGGATCTTCGTTCGTAAGTATCACGACATCGCATCTTTCATCCGCGATGCGCCCCATGACCGGCCGCTTCCATGTATCGCGTCCGCCGCCCATTGAGCCGAGGACACACACAAGGCGACGCTTCGCTCCTGAAGAATGAGAGTACGCATCATAAATTGCCTTTAATGAGTCGGGCGTATGCGCGTAATCAACAACAACAGTAAAATTCTGTCCCTCGTTCACTTCTTCGCCGCGACCGGGGATCATTTTTATCCGATCTAGTCCTTTTCGTATCGCGTCTTTTGGAATTCCAAGTGTGTTTAAAAGTGTAGCTGCCGCGAGCGCATTCTTGAGTGAGAATTCTCCGGGAAGGTGAACCCGCATTCGTTCTCCTTTAAGTGTGAAATATCCGCCGTGATCGCTTGCTTCAAACGGTGCTGAGGATAGCGAAAAAGGAATAAGATTTTCTACGGGTAGCATCAAATATCTTCCGCTCTCCTTATCGTCCGCGTTTGCGACCATCGTACGTGGGCGTTTAGGGGAGCGAGCGAGTTCTTGTCCAATTTTAAATTTGGCATCGCTATACGCCTGCAGTGAACCATGAGATTCGATATGTTCAGGTGCGAGATTTGTGAATATAAGCGCATCGAGGTATGTAAATCGATGACGGTTTTGCCGCGCTCCCTCCGACGTCATTTCAAGCACAGCAGCATTGCAGCCATTTCGAAGTGCGTTACCAAGTGTGCGCTGCGTAAAAAATCTTCCGGGCATCGACATTCTCGTACGATTTCGAGTCGAAGTGCCGCCCATTTTAAAACGAATAGAATTTATAAGGACTGTTTTATAGCCCGCTTCTTCAAGTATTGCGTTCACGATCTCTGTCGTACTCGTTTTTCCTTTCGTGCCGGTGACTGCGATGACGAGCATCTTTTTACCGGGGAATCCGTATAAAACCGCGCCGAGCCACGCGAGAGAGAAGTGATACGCGGGCAATATTTTCTCAAGTACGGGTTTCGGTATGAGAGATGCAATTATCTTTTTTATGCGCTGCATGGTTCTTTTATTGTTTTCCTCCAATCAATTTCAGTGCCTCTCGAAGTCTTGCGCTCCCACCTGTGACCTCGTGCGGTACTTTGCGGAGGATGTCCCGAGCTTCTTGCGCAGAGTAGCCGAGTGCGCGCATTGCCTGTTGAGCTTCTTCGTCCCCTGAGAGGGCACGCGACGCATCTTCTGCGGCGAGGCCGACCTTGTCTCGAAGTTCGAGAACGATTTTCTCAGCGGTTTTCTTTCCGATGCCCGATACGTTCGTGAGATACCCAGCGTTCCCCGCAGAAATCGCCGAACGAAGCGTTTCTATTGCAGCAAGATCTAGAATTGCGAGAGCGGACCGAGGCCCAATACCTGGCACCGTGAGTAGTAGTCCGAAAAAAAGTAATTCTTCCTCCAGTTCGAATCCGTACAGATCGAGCACGTCTTCTCGGACCGCGAGATGGGTCCAAAGCGCGCCGTTCTCACCAGGCTTAAGTTTCAAAAGAGTTGCGCGCGTTACCGCGATCTTATATCCCACCCCGGATGCAGAAAGAATAACGAATCCAGCACGGACCGCGTGCACTCTACCTTCTATATACCCAATCATCCGTATAGCTTACCGTGGAAAGTGAGATGTTGCCTGTGGGGGAGGGATAAAGGCGAATTAAGCTTGCATTTGAGCGGTCTGTCGAGTAGTATCCCGGGAATGGCAAACACAAGTTCCGCAAAAAAGGCACAGCGCGTGGCAGACCGTCGCCATGTGTTTAATGCACGCCGCAAGAAGGCTCTCAAAGAATCTGTAAAAGATATTTCTCGTCTCATAACTGCAAAAGATGCAAAAAAGGCAGAAGCAATGCTCCCAGCTTTTTTCAAAGCTGTAGATAAAGCGCAGAAGGGTAAAGTGATCGAGAAAAACACAGCGGGACGAATGAAGTCACGTATCGTGAAGAATATTCGCGCGATCGCGAAATAGATAACCTCTTCTGAGGTTGGAAAGGCGGCGAAGGCCGCTTTTTCCTTTTGTGCTCCCGGTAGGAATCGAACCTACATTGCATCCTCCGCAAGGATGCGTCCTATCCATTGAACGACGGGAGCGTGCAGGAAATGTACCACATTCTTTGTTTTTTCCACATTTCGCGCACCGAAATGCGTTGCGCTATAAGCACTATGGCCGCAAAATTGGCACATGCGTGATTTTCAGAAGGAAGACCCTGAGCTTACATCGCTGTTTCGTTGGGCTGTTATAGCAGGGATCCTTTTGTGGATTGCGATGTCAGTCGCATCTTCCGCACCGCCTCCGCCAAATGAATCTCAAGCTGCAGCCGCGGCGGCGGGCACGGTTACAGAAGATCCTTCGGAGGGCGCAGCTATTACTGACAATAATTTCGATCCAGTATTCATTCAATGTAGAATTCCAGTCGAGCGAATCCAGCTTAATTATGCCTGCAATCAAGAGGGCACAATTGCTGAGGTGAGTAGTTTGGAGCAGCCGTGCCGACCAGGCTTTAACTACGTGATAAAAGAAAATAGAGGCACGATAAGCGTAACAACCTCTGCGATCCCAGATCCTCGTGAGCGAACTATGACAGGGTGTCCAGCTAAGCCACCAACACCTATATGCTCGTCCGGTGCTAGGGCGATCGAAAGCACCAGCCTTGCCGCTTGTCAGGTTACATATTGTGCAGTGGTAGAGGATGAAGAGCTCTGCCGTGAAGCAGAGACCAGTGGTGACGGAGCGCTTGATGTTGAACAAATCAGAAATAAGGAATTAGGCGAGCTCGCACTAGCATCAGGTGATCCGGCAGCTTTCATGGAATCAATGAATCTTTCCCCGACCGATACCAGAGCCATTTATTTGGCATTTGAAGATCAAGTCAAAACACAGGTGAACGTGGTCACGAACGCAAGAAGGGATTATGAAGCGGCACTTGATGAGCTTGCTGCTAATCCAGATATGTCGGAGGATACCGTAGATACGGCACTCGCGAGACTACAAGCGGAAGAGGCACGCCTCGCAGCTCTTCGTACTCAACAACAGCGATTAGCTGCTGCGCAAGCTCGGTTGGAGCCTCCCGCGGGTGGGGCGCCAGTTGTTGTTCCACCGACTACTCCTGCTCCAGTGTATACGCCGGGAACTCCACAAACTTTCCCTGGTCCTACAGGAGGTACACAATTTCCACCGCGAGGTGAGGAGCAAGGTGGATTTACGGAGTTCATGCAGGGATTCTTTAACTCTCTCTTTGGTGGAGGAGGTCCAGGAGTTCCTCCTGCGGGGAACCAGGACCCTCAGGCGCCTGGGACATGCACACCAAAACTCTTGTGCGACGGAAACCTTCTGTATCAAAGAAATACTCAATGCGTAGATGCCGTCGTTGAGCAGTGTCAGTACGGATGTAACCAGGGAGGTACAGCATGTGTAGATGCGCCTCCGGCTCCAACTGCACAAATATCTTGTCAGCCGCTTCTCGCGGATGCAGGAATGAGTGTCGTTATCACCCACGCATGTTCTGGAGGTACAAGTGTCGGTAGCGGATTCTCGACAGGTGGAAAACTTTCAGGTGCAACGTCAACTGTTCTTGCGACACCTCAACCAGGCCAAAACAATGTCACATTCGGTCTTACATGCACAAATCAAGGCGTGAGCGCGAATGCGTCGTGTAATGTGCAGGTGGCAAAACCGGGAATTGTTCTCGTCGCAAATCCTCAAACCGTAGCCGCCAATGAGGTTTCCGTCATTGGGTGGGTAACAGCAGGTATGCAAAAATGCACGATCTCAAGTCCTGACCAGGCGGATTTCACGGAGCGTAATGCAAGCCGTACAAGCGTGAGCGGTGTTGCTTCAACTTCACCAATAACCGTTGAGACGGACATCCTCCTAAAGTGCACAACAATAGGTGGCAATACACGAGAAGCTACGACTACGATCTCGATTCAGTAGTTTCTAAAAACCGAAGAATTCTAGGATCTTGTGAGCCGAAGATTCTTTCATTGGAATTTCCTCTGCACGCTCTGCGAGGAATTCGCGTACTTCCTTTGGGTCAACATCTACAAGAGGGATGCTGAGATTAGGTGACATCCACTTTACGGTGTCGATAAGAAGGACGGGAGGATCCACATCGTGATCTTCCACCCAGAACGCGATGATTTCTTCAAAGCGGTGCATGGTGTGTCCCACGCGCACTCCGCGATCTGATACTTCAAATTCGATCAGGGTCGGCGGTGTTTTAGCAAGAAGCGCTAAGGTACCAGCGCCGACCAGAATGAGGAGGCCAAACAATACATTTCCAAATATAGTGCTGATGATCGCGATACAGATTGCGATGACGCCTAGCGCAATGAACCAGCTCTTCTCACGCTCTATATGATCGTGTTCGTAAGCGTGCCAACGTAGGGGACTGGAGTCTAATGACATAAGTTAAGTATAGTTTACTGGCGACGTAGAGCGAGGGCAATGTGAAAGTGTGATTTCACATTGCCGAGCCGAGGAGTCAGAAAGGGTTTGCAACCGGCAAACCCTTACTACGTATTTAAGCTCTATTTTACAGTCCTCGTGAGAAATTATGGAGAAACAGTATTTGCGCATCCCGTAGCATATCCAGGGATTGAATTTGTTTCGAGACAGAATGTGATCGTGTAATCGGTGCCGCTACTGTTTGAAATGTATTCATATTGGTACGCAGCGCCAAGCGGATCTACAGGAATAGTGTCGATTGCTCCATCTGCGATAAGCTCCGCGCCCGCAGTCGAGCCCGAGGTAATGGGAGTCTGAGTAGTTTCGATGGGGAATATACCGCCATTAGTAGCGGCATAAATAGCGAGCGCCTTTTGCAAACTGCCTACCTCTGACATGCGCTTTGTGTCGCGAGCTTTTGTACGAACGACGCCAAGAGAGGCGACCACAACAGAAGCCAAAAGACCGATAATTGCGACAACAACAAGTAATTCAATCAGGGTAAACCCCCTTGTTTTCATTAGGTCATTGTATGAGAGATGTGAGACCATTCCCACCAGAGTCTGTGCACATCTTTTTGCTTTATGGTACAACAGTCGATACGGAGGGGTGGCGGAGTGGTCTAACGCACTTGTCTTGAAAACAAGAGTGTCGCAAGGCACCGTGAGTTCGAATCTCACCCCCTCCGCAAAGGCGCCAACTTAATGATATTGTGGGAGTATGAACAGTATGAGTTCCGCACTCAAATTTTTTCTCGAGAGAAGTAAGTATCTAGTCCTCATTACATCAGCTGCCACACTTATAGCAGCAGCTGTGACATTTGTGTGGGCTACGGTGAGTATAATCGCGAATGCGGGCCGTCTCTTGGTTGGCCTCCTCAACGACGGGGCCGTACATTCCGCTGACACTGGCGTCGGCATCGTATCCGCACTGGACTCAGTTCTTATGGCGATAATACTTTATATATTTTCAATTGCTCTGTACGAATTATTTATAGGAAAACTTGAGGTGCCGGAATGGCTCGCGGTTAAGAACCTCGACGGACTAAAAGAGAAATTAGCGAGCGTTGTTATCCTTATTCTCGCAGTAACATTTTTGAAGCATCTAGTGGAATGGAAAGACGCACTTGATACATTTTTATTCGGACTCGCGATTGCTGCCGTCCTTATCGCACTCGTTTTTTACATGAAGCACAAGAAGGGCGAGTAACGACAAACTTTTTTCGAACGTGAAGCAGTATCTTGGAGTTGTCGAGAAAGGTAAGAAGCGGGCGACACCGCTCGGTTTCCCGACGGTTAATATAAAACTGGAAGATGCGACAACATCAGGTATTTATACTGCGCGGGTGAAGGTGGGGGAGGAAGAATATAGCGCTGCGGCATTTGCAGATCCAAGGAGGAAGCTCCTCGAGGCGTATATGTTGGATTTTTCGCCGCGTGAACTGTACGGGGAAGAAATTACGATCGAGCTTTTCGAAAAAATCCGCGACAGCGAAATGTTCGAAAATGATACGAAACTTCGTGCCGCGATAGACGCTGATGTTAAAAAGGTACGAGAGTATTTTAAGAATCACACGATATGACTCGCATTATGGTGTTCGGGACATTCGACATGATCCACAAGGGTCATGAAGATTTCTTTCGCCAAGCACGCTCTCTTGCGCTCGATCCGCACCTCATTGTTTCGATTGCCAGAGATTCTTCTGTCACACGTATCAAAGGGGCGCAGCCGCGGAATCGTGAGGATGAACGTTTGGCGCTCGTCGCTGCGAATCCATTTGTAGATAAAGCTGTGCTCGGAGATACGAGTGGGTATGTAGGGCATATTCGGGAAAATGCACCAGCCATTATTGCGCTCGGGTATGATCAACGAGGAGAGTATGTTGATCATCTTGAGGAGGATTTGAAAAAGGCAGGACTTAATATTCGTATCGAGAGATTGAAACCATACAAACCCGAGGAATATAAGACGTCGAAGCTCTCGAAACGAGATGATGGTACACTAGCGCCATGAAATATCTTGGTATTGATTACGGAGCGCACTCTGTTGGTTTCGCTGTTTCCGATAGCGGCGGCATGATCGCGTTCCCACACGATGTCGTGCCAAACAACCAAACACTTCTCCCGTTCATTCTGGAGCGCATCGAAAAAGAGCGGATAGGAGCAATTGTGGTAGGCGACACACGCGTGCTTTCAGGGGCAGCGAACCCCATCACTGCAGAAGCGGATGAATTCATAAAAGTTCTGAGAGAGAAAGCGGGAATACCCGTTGAGACGATTTGGGAGATGTGGAGTTCGATTGAGGCATCACGATTTGCCCCAAAAGGGGAAGAACACAATGACGCTTCGGCTGCGGCTGTGATCTTACAGCGATACTTGGATTCCAAGAGCTAATCCTTTAGAGTGTCACCTATGACTGATCAAATCTCGTACAATGATTTTGCAAAGCTCGATATCCGCGTCGGCACGGTACTCGCGGCCGAACTTGTACCAGAAACAGATAAACTTATTAAATGCACGATTGATTTTGGAGAACTCGGACAGAGAACCATCGTTTCGGGGATTGCAGAGTGGAAACGTCCGGAAGAACTCGTGGGGCGCCAACTGCCATACATCGTGAATCTTATTCCGAGAATGCTCCGCGGCGTGGAAAGTCAGGGTATGCTTCTTGCGGCGAGTGATGAAATTGGTGTTGCGCTTATCCAGCCAGAGCGACCGATTCCGCCGGGAACAAAATTACGCTAAGAGCGCTAATTCCTTTTAAAACGTTGATATAATGTGCACATGCATTTGCATGCGCCTTCTGATATTGCCAAACGAGGCAGCTCACTCGCTGGTCTCTTGGACCATTGGTTTCCTGTACCAAAGATGCTGTATCAGCATTCTGCAGGCATAGACATTTCAGACTCGTCGATAAAATGGCTACAACTTCGCGGTGCAGAGAATAAGAAAGATCCTATCGTTTCGTGGGGTGAAGTACCCCTTGCGGAAGGAATAGTCGTGAATGGTTTCGTAAAAGACGTCCCAGCTCTCGTCGCCGCACTTCAGGATGTTCATAGTAAATCCGGGGGAATAGTAAATGTACATGCAGCGCTTCCCGAAGAGGCTGCATATATATTCGGCATGCATGTTCCTGGAAATTCGACGCGGAAAAGTGTTCTGAGTACGATTGAATTTGAATTGCCGGCGCGCGTTCCGATTCCGCCAAATGAAGCGGTGTATGATTTTGACGTTATCGTAAATCACGACGATGGGGGGCAGGAGATCGGGGTAGTAGTGTTCCCGCGCGAGCTTGCGGAAGGTTACGCTGCAGCGTTCCGTGATGCGGGTCTTCGCTTACTCTCTCTCGAAGTTGAGGCGCGCTCAATTGCTCGTGCTGTCTCGAGCGATTCTGCCGAAGAGCCGATCACGCTCCTTGTGGATTTTGGGCGCGCGCGCACTGGGTTTGCCATTCTTAAGCGCGGCGTCCCTATATTTACTTCAACGGTGAATGTGGGCGGCGCAGCTATGACAAGTATTCTCGCGGAGAAACTCTCTCTGTCTAAAGAGGATGCAGAGAGTTTTAAGAACGACAAAGGTTTGCTTGCGGCAGCAGGTGAGAAATCCCCTACAGCCGAAGCGCTCATTTCTACCGTCTCTGCGCTTGCTGATGAGATCGTGCGTCACTATCATTACTGGGATACGAGGCGAAATGATCATGGGGAACGCGTCACTCCTGTCGAGAATGTATTTCTCGTCGGGGGGAACGCAAACCTCAAAGGTCTCGGTGACTACATTTCTGCGCGAGTACAAGCTCCCGTTGCAAAGCCGAATGTGTGGCGTCATGTGTGCTCATTCGACGAATACATTCCACCGATCGATCGACGCACTTCACTTCAATATGCAACCGCAGTAGGTCTCGCCCTTCGAGGCGTGTAATCATTTTTATATGTCCAACGTACTTCCTACAGCTTCTCAAAAAGAAATATGGAGTTTCCACAGAGCGAATCTCATTCTTGTTGGTTCCCTCGTGCTTCTCGCTGGCGCTTGTATTGCACTACTCACACTCGTTCCTAGTGTGATTGCAACGGGTTTCTACGAGGAGAATAAAATCCAAGAAGGGGATGGTGGATTACTTACTGCAGCTGAAGCCGAAGCAGAGAAAAATGAAATGCTTCGAGCAAAAGCACTCATAACAGCCTTCATGCCACTTGCTACCTCGACATCTCCATCATTTGAAGCTGTAACGGCTGCTCTCAGCGTGCGTCCGAAGGGTGCTTTGGTGACGGAGATCAGGTACTCAAAACTCGACGCTGGAACAATAGTTATAAATGGGACTGCAACAGATCGCGCAACGATCAGTGCGTACCGTAATGCGCTCGATGAGATTCCTTCTTTCAAAACCGTCACCGTCCCTGTAGGTGTTTTCGCTGGAGCGGAAGGCGGTAAATTCTCAATAACTCTGACCGGCGCATTTTAAAATATATGCTTTCTCGGAAGAAAAATTACATATCAATGCTCGCCCTACTCATCGCGCTATCCATGTGGGGTCTTGTCGGGTATCTCAGTTGGACGCTTTCGGGGAAGATGGCTGCGCACATGTCAGAACAAGTTTCCGTAGGAGTGGGCGAGCAAGACATAGAAAGTGCGATTCGAGTACGTACCCTTGCTCGCGAGACAAAAGATCTGCGTACGGATTTGGAAACGAACGCGAATCGTGAGGCGATTTCAATTGTGGAATCAATTGAAGCAATCGAGAAGGATGCAGGCGTCGACATCACAATTGGTGAGGTCCTGAGTGAGCCCACAAAGACAGCTGCTTCTCCTACAGTGCCATCTCTTCGCACCATAGGCATAGCAGTGGAGGCCATGGGTAGCTTCCGCGAGGTTATGCATGCAGCGGCGCTCATTCACTCTCTTCCCGTGCCTTCGGTCGTAAAGTCGATGCAGTTCGAACGTTTGTCGGGGGATGGAATTTCTGCAGGAAACGAGTGGAGATTAGTAACTGAACTTCGAGTGAGTACGATTGCTGATATTTCATCATGAAATTCTCCCATTCACACTGGAATAAAGTGAGAGACGCATATGCCAATCGGACGGAGCCCGAATCTTTCCGTATTCTTGCGCGAGTGTACTGGCACGCGCTTTTATATGTGACCACATGCATAGTGCTTATCGCCGTATCATACGGATTGTGGCAACTCGTTGCGGTTTTCAGTGGCCCGAAAGAGAGCCCCGTCTTGGTTTCAAGTGAAGCTAGCCCCCCTCTCATTAATCGTACTCAGCTTGAGACTACAGTGCAGGGTTTTAAAGATCGACAGGCAAAATACGAATTCTTGAAATCGAATCCGCCTCAACTGTCCGATCCTTCGAGATAAAACGTGTATCGCGTTCACTTCCGTGAATGTGTTCGGAAAAATAAAGAATACGTAGTATTCTTTCATTGTTCATACAGAGCCCCTATAGCTCAATGGATAGAGCAGCGCTCTTCTAAGGCGTTGATCTAGGTTCGACTCCTGGTAGGGGCACCACAAATAAAAACCGATCGGTTTTTATTTGTGGTGCCCCGCAAGACAGGGTACAGTGCAAATTTGAAGCACCCTTAGCTCAGTTGGTAGAGCAACCCCTTTACACGGGGAAGGTCGTAGGTTCGAGTCCTACAGGGTGCACAAAAGACACAAACATCCCGCCTTCGCGGGATTTTGTGCTTTTGTGCAAGACGCAGCGTTGTGAGGCAAGCTTGCCGAACCGCGAGTCGGGGTCGAGAAAATGCGATTGCGACGGCAAGCGCATTATTCGTGACCACAAAAGGGTCCGATCTCAAAAAGAGGCTTCAATACATGCCGTATTGTTTTCTTAATGAGTGAATGGTATAGTGCCGCGACACTAAAAAGTATGGCAACTGCAGTAAAAACATCACCAGTTGATATGGCCGCGCGAAAGGCTATAGACCTCCGACCAGGGGACACTGTTCGCGTATTCCAGAAAATTGAAGAAGAAAAAGGTAAGTACCGCCTCCAAGCATTTGAAGGACTCGTTCTCGCCAGAAAGCACGGTGCTGAAGCAGGTGCGACTTTCACCGTTCGTCGTGTTGCAAGTGGTGTTGGCGTAGAAAAGATCTTCCCGCTCTATTCTCCGATGATAGACCATATCGAAATCGTCAAAAGAACTCTTGTTCGCCGTGCAAAGCTTTACTACATCCGCGATAAAGTCGCGCGTGAAGCTCGTCGTCAGTTACGTCGTACTCGTATGATGACTCCAGCGGAATTGGAGACAGTCACACCAGAAACGCTAGAGAAGAAAGATTCCTCGGCTGAATCGGTAGCCGTTGGAAAAGAAGCAAAAGCAGAGTAACATAGGCCTCACGCGCAGGTGGCGAAATTGGTAGACGTACTACCTTGAGGTGGTAGCGCCCGCAAGGGCTTGGGGGTTCGAGTCCCCCCCTGCGCACTCAAAGCATAGGCGCCCCGAAAGGGGTGCTTTTGCGTTATGACTTGCTTGGCGGGAGGTCAGTCGCCGGAGGCTCGAAGTATTTCTTTTCTTCAACGTTGCGTATTTCCGATCTTCCATTTTTCCACTCTAAGTCATTGCGTGCGTACACTTTTCGCCAGATTTCCTGCATTCTATTTACTCCCTCTACCTTGCGAATGTTTATAGCCTCTCGCATATCTCGGTCCAATTCACTGTTGTTCTCTGGCCATCCAATTATGATTCCTTTAAATCCATTCCTACCCACTTGATCTGAATTTCTATAAAACAGACACCAATACTGGTACCCTCCAAAATTATTCACCGTTAGCACACGGCCGTTCTCTTCCAGTATTTTTAATGCCTCCCGATCGGAGCGCAGTTCAATCATTTCTAACCCACCGCCATGTGTGTCATCACTAAATTCAGGCGCTTCTCCGTAGACAGGTTTCCCGTCCGGACCAATGGTAATCTCAAAAGAACAGGCTTGTGTAAGACCATCTCCGGTACCGACAATTGCAATACGAACTCCCGGAGTTCGGAGGATCTCGTTTGCGGAAAGTACCTCAGAGTCACGAGTTCCTTCCCGTACCGTTGCGGGTGTCTGAGAGCGGAGCTTTTGTAGTCTCGCGATGAGATCCGCGAGGTCGTCCTTAGTGACATCACCCAAAATCATCTTCTCTCGTACCTCTTGTACGATGTGGTCTGCCACGGTGAGCTCACGAGGCTTTTCTGGCTTAAAGTTCTCCCCGTTGTTCATGCCTGCATTCTATCAAGAACATGAAGGTATTGAATGGGATTTGTTATGATTGCCGCATGGCTCTATTTACAGGAAAAGGTGATCAAGGCACGACAAAACTTTTTGATTCTCCTCAAGGAGTACGTGTTTCCAAATCATCCCCGATATTTGAATGTTTAGGGCAGCTCGATGAGTTGAATACTCTTACAGGTTGGTGCAAAGTCGCATGCCCAAATGACTTTGTTGTAGAAGGTCGGCCAGGCAAAGAAATCCTTCACGAAGTACAGGACCACCTCTTTACGATCCAGGCAGAAGTTGCCGGCGCTCCGAAATCAGTACCGCAAGCAAGCATAGAAGCCCTCAGTGCGCTTATAAACAACATTGAGAAAGAGCTGCCGGAAATAAAAACTTTTTTCGTTCCTGGTGGAACTGAATTTTCTGCACGACTCGACGTTACTCGCGCAGTTTCAAGAAGGGCAGAGCGGCGGCTTGTCACGCTCCACGAGGGAGGGGAACGTGCGGTGTCGGAATCTAGTCGTGCGTATGCCAATCGACTCTCATCTCTTTTTTATGCTCTGACCCGTTTGGTTAATCATCGTGCGGGCGCTCCAGAAAGCGTACCCAACTATCGCTCATGATGATTAGAAAATATTTGCCATCTAGTATAGAGGAGCTCATCGTATGGTACGAGCGTCGCGTCGCACCGTTCGCCCTCCTTGCAGGCTTTCTGATGGACAACATCTTCTTTCGTTCGGTGAACCTCTGGACGGCGACCATTGCTTTCATGCTGTATCTTCTCCTCGCCCTCACCGGTATTTTTCTCCTCAACCTCGTAGAAAGCGGTCGTGTTACGAAGCCGTTTCTACTAAAAACTGCGCAATTTTTGCCGGTCATCATTCAATTCGCATTCGGCGCCATCTTCAGTGGCTTTTTTGTTCTCTATAGTCAGAGCGCAACGGTCGCTGTAAGTTGGGGCTCTGTCGTTATTCTTGCGCTCTTACTTATAGGGAACGAACGATTTAGGCGACGCTACAGAAGATTTCCGTTCCAGGTAGGAATTCTTTTCACCACTCTTCTCGGCTTCCTTATTTTCTTCGTGCCGCTCGTAGTAAAACGAATCGGTCCTGAAATATTTCTCATCACCTGCGTTCTCAGCATCGTATTGATCGCGCTCTATATAAAAGGCATGCGTCGCATGATGCCAGAGCTCGTCACGACCAACCTGAAGACCACAGCGCGAATTATTGCCGGGGTCCTTACGGTATTTATGGTGCTCTACTTTACGAATGCGATCCCACCACTACCGCTTGCATTAAAAGATGAAGGTGTGTATCACAGAGTTGAACGAGTGGGTACAGAATATCGCGCTCAGCACGAAGTGCTCCCGTGGTACCGTAGGTATTTACCACTGCGCGAACAATTCCATCGTGCGCCCGGAGAATCAATGTACGCATTCAGCGCAGTGTTCGCGCCCTCAGGTCTGACCACGACCATCTATCACGAATGGCAGCATCACAACGATATTTCAGGAGAGTGGGTCACGATATCGAAGGTCAAATTCGCTATTGTGGGCGGACGAGACGGCGGCTATCGAGGATTCTCACTCTCATCAAGCCCACTCGCAGGTAAATGGAGGGTGAACGTTATTACAGAGTATGGACAGGTGATCGGACGCATATCATTCACTGTCATTGATGTAGATGAGAAGGTCGAATTCGTCGAGGAAGTGTTTTAAATTTTCTCGCGCGAGAGCCCTCAATTTGGTATAACTCACATGTTTGAGGGGATGGCGATCGTGGTGTAAAGGTTAACACTGGAGCTTGTGGAGCTCTCAATCCGGGTTCGATTCCCGGCGATCGCCCTGAAATTAAGTGTTCTGCGAATGAATGGGCGCTTGGTGTTCAATGAATTTCTCGATTGAAATACCCCACGTGTATTGAAGGGCTTTTTTCCTACACGCATCTTTAGAAAGAGTCAGGCATTTTGTAGCGGCGTCGCCAAGATCTTCTGATATGTATCCGTCGACTCCTTCTGTGAGGACATTTTTTGGGCCAATCACATCGTGTCCTGCGACAGGTAAGCCGCATGCGAGAGCCTCTAGTACTGTTAATCCGAATGTCTCCGTTCGCGATGGAAACACAAATACGTCACACACAGATAGCCAGTCGACGAGCTCTTGTCCCTTTTTGTACCCCACGAACTTTACGTCAGGTGCTGCACGTTTCTCTAAAAATGAGCGGTTTGGACCATCTCCGATGACGACCTTGCTTCCGGATATCTTTGCGTCCAAAAATTCTTCTACACTTTTCTCCTTAGCCAACCTCCCAAAATATACAAAAATAGGCCGCGGCAGATTCGGAGTAACAGAACTCGCCTCGTTTCTCTTAAAGAATTCTGTATCAACACCAAAAGGCCACACGACTAAGTGTTTGTAGCCGCGTCCTTCCAGCTCGTCTCGCAAGATCTCGTTACTTACAAGTGTTTTCACCGCAGCGCCATGGAACCAGCGCATATACAGATCTGCAAAATATCCAGCGATAGGACCAAGGATCCCTAAATAGTATCTCGCATATAGTCGGAAGTTGGTGTGGTAAGCCGTTGTGAAAGGGATATTGTTTTTCAAGCAGAATCGGCGGGCGCTCAGTCCTATGGTCCACTCTACGGCAATATGCACGAAATCCGGTCTCGTCTCCTCGAATATTTGTTTAATTTTTTTACCCGGAAAAAGGGCTAACGGTACTTCCGGATAAAAAGGGGACGGAATAGTTTTAAAAAGTTCCGGGTGGATGACGACAATTTTCCAATTTTTCTTTTCTAGGTTTGTTACTAATCTCGAAAGGATAATCGCGGCGCCATTTACCTGCGGAGACCATGCGTCGGTAACGAGTAGGAGAGTTTTCATAAGGACTATTCCTCAGGTGTGGGTTGCGGCACTGCGGATCTGAACAGTCGTTTGCGGGCATAATGTCCTGCCCCAAACAGAATTCCGAAAATAAGAAGGATAATTCCGACAGCCGACGCCCACTCCAAGGCATTATTTACTTTTACGACAAGATTACTGATGAAAAATCCAGTTGTGAGGAGCAGTGTAGACCACACGAGTTCTCCAATAATATTAATGAGAAGAAAGCGCTTGAAGGGAACACGGGATAATCCTGCGGTAAACAAGACAGCAACTGCGAGTCCAAGTCCCGAGGTGACCTTCGATATGAAGAGGATTCTCATATGATATTTATTGAAAAGATTCTTCGCGATGAATATATGGGATTCTGTAACCCCGACATATTTACCAAATCGAGTCGCGAACCGTTCACCCCAATGGTATCCGATCCAATACCACAGTATGTCTCCAAGAATTGCTCCAACCACTAGTATCGTAAGGGTGGGTATAAATTCCAAGATATCTGCCCGAATCAATACACCAGCCATCAGGCCTACGATCGGACCGAGCACGAAATTTGCGGGGGCAAGAACCCAGTATTTCCAGGTGAGGAGAAGTTGAGTGAGGAATTCTGGTCCCATGACGGTCAGTATACTCGTTGCGAGAGCAGCAATTCATCGGTAATAAACAATTCATACGAACGTCATACTCGTAACGGGCCGTATAATGGCCTAAATTATTGATTAATTTATTTATATGGATGAAGTGACCACGGATAGAATTATTACTGCGACTCATTGGCCGCGCATGATGGCGACTGCCGCTCTCGGCCTTCTCGCCGTCTTCCTTTTCATTGCGGCGATAGGTGAGTTAAAAGGTCTTCGATACATTGGAACGGGTGTAGCGGCTACGAATACTATTACTGTTTCAGGAGAGGGAGAGGTATTCGCGGTGCCGGATACAGCGACCTTTAGCGTGACAGTCCAAGAAGAGGCCAAGGAAGTTAAGGATGCGCAAACTGTCGCGACAGAAAAGATAAACGACATAATCGCATATTTGAAAGAACAGGATATAGATGAGAAGGATATAAAGACGACTGACTACAACGTATATCCGCAATACGATTACATTCAGACCGCATGCAGCGGGGGATACTGCCCAGGAGGTACTCAGAAGCTCCGTGGATTCCAGGTAAGCCAGACACTGACGATCAAGGTCCGTGATACTGAACAGGCCGGTGAACTTCTCTCCGGAGTAGGCACACTTGGCGCCTCATCTGTCTCCGGTCTGTCTTTCACGATCGATGACGAAGATGGCTTGAAAGCTGAGGCTCGCGAGATGGCAATTGAGGATGCGCGCGTAAAGGCATCAGAATTGTCGAAAGACCTTAATGTGCGATTGGTACGAGTAGTCGGATTCTCTGAAAGCGACTACGGATATCCTGTGCCGTTTGCGTACGGAAGGGGGGGAGCTGATATGGCTGTGGCCCAGGAGGCCAAAGCAAGTGCTCCAGATGTCCCGGTCGGGGAGAATAAGATCGTCTCAAGCGTGAGCGTTACGTACGAGATTCGCTAGGAATAACGGGATGGCTGCGCCGCAGTGGAAACCTGCGGCGCAGCTTCTCGTCCCTTGACTTTTGTCCTCTCGAGAGTATTATATTTTGAAGCCCCGCAAGGGGTTTTTAAATTGGCAATTATTCTTCTATACTCTCCGTACAACGTATGAGCCTTTTCCAGTATTTTAAAGACACTACCGGCGAATTGAAGCACGTGGCATGGCCTACGCGAGCTCAGACCATAATCTACACGATCCTCGTGGTCCTTCTTTCTATTTTCATCGCACTCTACCTCGGCTTTTTCGATTACGTCTTCACGACTGGACTCGCTCGTCTTATCGAAGTACTTCCGCAAGGAACGCCGTTCCTTGATGTTGAGCAGATTGATCTCAGTACGACAACAACTAGTGGCGCAACTACAACAGAATAACTATGAGACAAACACACGGAGAAGGAAGAGAATGGTACGCAATACACACATACTCAGGATATGAAGATGCTGTCGCGCGCAATTTGAAGCAGCGCATCGAATCTTTCGGAATGAAAGATAAGATCTTCAATGTCGTCGTCCCATCTGAAAAGAAGATCAAGATCAAGAATGGTCGTCGCACAGAGACGCGCGAGAAGATTTTCCCAGGCTACGTCATGGTGGATATGATCGCGTCCGACGAAGCATGGAGCGTTGTCCGCAACACGCCTCAGGTTACAGGATTCGTTGGCACAGCGAACCAGGCAGTACCACTTTCACCAGAGGAAGCAGAGAAAATATTGAAGCGCGCAGAGGGTGATACGGTCCGTCACGCGATCGATCTCTCCGAAGGCGATGCGGTCGTTATTATCGACGGACCTTTCAAGGACCTTGAAGGAAAGGTAGGGGAGATTGACGAAGAGCGTGGAAAGGTTAAGGTATTGGTTCCGATGTTCGGCCGTGAGACCCCGGTTGAACTAGAAGCCGACCAAGTCCAGAGAGTCTAATTTCAAATAAACATCATATGGCAAAAGAAGTAACAAAGATCATCAAATTACAGATTGCAGCAGGAGCTGCGACGCCTGCTCCACCAGTTGGTACTGCGCTCGGACCCGCCGGAGTTAATATCGGTGAATTCGTAAAGCAGTTCAACGACCGCACTCGTCCAATGGCCGGGAACATCGTTCCTGTCCTCATGAAGGTATACAAGGATCGTACGTTTGATTTTATCGTCAAAAAGCCACCAGCTTCCCGTCTTATCTTGAAGAAGCTCGGAATCGAAAAAGGCTCACCAAAGCCACAGACCAAGATCGCGAAGCTCTCAAAGCAGCAGGTAGAGGAGATCGCAACTGAAAAGATGGAAGATCTGAACGCAACCTCGATGGATCAGGCAAAGAAGATCATCGCCGGCACTGCGCGATCAATGGGCATCGACTCAGACCTCTAGGTCTCTCGAGTTGCTACAATACGGGCTATGCATCAAGCCCAGAAGATAAGAGAAGCGTTAACTCACACACTCCGTACTCTAAGAATAGAGGTCCCTGAAATACAGCTCGATCAGCCGACCGAGCTCAAAAATGGTGACTTTGCGACTGGTATTGCTCTGCAGTGTGCAAAATCAGCTGGGATAAAACCACTGGATCTCGCAAAGAGGATCGCAGAGGGTCTTGGAGATGTGCCGGGTATAGCAAAGATAGAGGTCGCTGGACCGGGCTTTATAAATTTCTATGTCACCTCGTTCGCAGTATCTGAATCGATTGAAGAGGCGCGAACGAATGAAAAATGGGGAGCGAATTCTTTAGGCGAAGGTCAGACGGTGATGGTTGAATATACAGACCCGAATCCATTCAAGGAATTTCATATTGGGCACCTCATGTCGAACGCAATTGGAGAGGCGTTCACGAGACTTCTTCAATTCATGGGCGCAAAAGTGATCCGCGTAAATTATCAGGGCGACATTGGTCTCCATGTGGCGAAAGCGCTGTATGTTCTTCTGGAAAAAGGTGCCAAAACTCCCACTGCTCAAGAAATAGGGGCCGCATACGTCGAGGGTGCGAATCGGTATGAGGAAAATGAGGAAGATAAGAAAAAGATTGATGAGCTAAATAAGGCGATATATCAACGAACCAATGAAGCTGCGGAGATCCTGTATCAGCACGGGCGTGCTGTCTGTCTTGAGGAGTTCGAGAAAATATACAAAATCCTTGGAACAAAATTCGACCACTACTTCTTTGAAAGCGAAACGGGTCCGATTGGATTAGAACTCGTTAAATCTCACCCAGAAATCTTTGAAGAAAGTGAAGGGGCGATCGTATTTAAAGGTGAGAAGTATGATCTACACACTCGCGTATTTGTAAACAAAATGGGTCTCCCTACGTATGAAGCGAAAGAAGTAGGGCTCGCACAGATGAAAAATGAGTATGCAGAGTGTGACCGATCGATATATGTCACCGCGTCAGAACAAACAGATTACTTTTATGTGGTGAAGAAAGCGATAGAACTCACGTTTCCCGAGATGGTTGGCAAAATTGAACATCGCGCGCACGGCATGATGCGTTTTGCAGAGGGGAAAATGTCGTCGCGCAAAGGAAACACTATTACAGGAGCATCTCTGCTCTCCGATCTCTCTCACGCTGCCGCGGAGCGCGCAAAAGAAAGTCGAGCCGATAACGTAGATCACCTCGCAGAGCAGGTCGCAGTTGCGGCGGTGAAGTATCAAGTGTTGAAGCAACAATCGGGGAGAGACATTATTTTCAATCGAGAACAGGCGCTCTCACTTGAGGGAGATTCAGGTCCATACTTACAATACGCTCACGCGCGAACTTGTGCTGTTGTCGAAAAGGCGAGCGCGCAAGGTGTTACTGCAGTAACGAATTCAGATATCGAATCAAATGAAGTGGCGAGACTTCTTATTCGCTTTCCATATGTCGTGGAGCGCGCAGCTAAGAGTCTTGAACCTCAGCTTGTCGCCAATTACCTTATACATTTCGCCGCTGCGTTCAATAGCTGGTACGCTCAAGAACAAATTCTCGACGGTACCCCGGGAGCGGCGCATAAAGTCGCACTCGTAGACGCTGTTCGTATGACACTGAGGAACGGTCTGTGGCTCCTCGGTATTCCCGCGCCAGAAAAAATGTAATTGCGAATAATATAGGGCGGAGTAGACTCTTTTTTGGAAGGAGGTGATCCAAAGTGGCACAAGAGCCGAATAGGTATGACAACGTCAAGGAGGCGCTTTGCGCTGCGCAGGGCAGATACCCGTTGTCGTACCTTATAGCCATCAGAGGAAACGCGCGGGCACCGAGTGAGTACGCGCCGAGCGAAGCGTCTCTGACGCGCGCCCTGGAGCAGTCGGAGTTCGGCAGTCATGCTGGAGATGTTGTCACTCTCTGGCTCCCTACCCCATGAGCATCGGGCCGGTCCGCGGAGTTTTCGCAGACCGGCCTCATTTTAATTTTTAAGGCTGAGCTTTCTGCAAAGCCTTAGTCTTGAAATATTCTACGATTGTATGATCTCCGATTTTCGGGAATCCATCCGGTTGCTCAAAGGCCTTACAAATTGCTTGCACGACTGTCTTCCTAAGATCCCGATCGTCTTGAAGCAGTGCACTGGCTGTTTCTGGTGTGAGAGATTTCAATACCTCATTTAAATTAATGAAAGTCCAATTATCGGGCCTACGGAAATTTTTCATGCGCCCAGGAGATTCCCTGTATTCTATGTACGGTTCGTGTAGCAATCCTTGCTCTTTAAGAAAGCGGTAAAAGATGACGGTCGTGAATGCTCTCTCATTGATAATCTCGAGGATTTGCCCACGGCTTTTTTCATCCACCGCTTTTGGTATAAGACTCTTAACATCCACATCATCTCCAGGTAATCCTTCAGACAGATACGATTCAGTTACAGAGTGTGGATCGTCATGATTTATTCCTACAGCTCTCTCGAAAATGTAATTTAGTACGCGATACATTGGACGAGGGTCCGTATTCAAAATCTTGCGACCATCAGGTCCCAGTAATTGCGCCAGGGCCAGCCGCCTCTCTTCAGAGCCGTCGTATCCGTTTGTGAGAAGTTCATAAGTAAGTCTACTAATTCTACCGTTTCCATCTTCAAATGGATGAATTGCGGTTATATTCGCGGCGAGAAGTAACGCCGCGTCTTTAGTATCTGGTAAATTCTGCGCAGTCTTTAATGTTTCTGTGAGAAGTGCCTCCTTATCCTCTTGGTGGGGAGGTATATGCACGACCCTGGAATCTGAGATTTGGCCGAGCATTCCAAACACTTCTTGTACGCGCACGTTCTTTCCATCAAAATCGGCAGATTTAGGTTGATCTCGAAGAGCGTCGTTGATGAAAAGAAGCCATCGCTTGAATTTTTCGGGAGTTAATTCCTTTAAGAATTGTTCGCGCTTTTCGGGAGTCTCTAAAGATTCTTTAGCCTTTAGCCGTTCCAGTACAGAAAGCAGATACTGCGCAGACGAGTCTCGAGATTCTAGTTCGGGATCGAGCATCAAATCCAGTTTCGATGGTCGATTCTTCGGTGCTTCCATACCCATACTTTAGCAGATCCATGACCTGCCAGTTGTCTGCTTTTTGCCCTCGAAGTGCTATATTTTCCCCATGTCAGCGGAAAAAGGCGATATTGCTAAGCGCGAGGAAGCCACGCTCGCGTTCTGGAACGAGCGCGAAATTTTCGCTAAAAGCCTCGCTAAAGACTCTCCAAGAGGGGAATATGTTTTTTATGATGGCCCGCCATTTGCGACGGGGCTTCCACACTACGGTCATATCGTCGCGTCAGTCATAAAGGATGCTGTGCCGCGTTACTGGACGATGCGCGGCTATCACGTGCCGCGCGTGTGGGGCTGGGATTGTCACGGACTTCCGATTGAAAACATCGTCGAGAAAGAGCTCGGCTTCAAACACAAGAAAGACATCATCGGGATGGGCGTCGCGAAATTCAACGAGATCTGCCGTGAACGCGTGCTCACATATGCAAATGAATGGGAAAAGATAATTCCACGTATCGGCCGCTGGGCTGATATGAAGAATGCGTATCGCACGATGGATAAGCCATTCATGGAGAGTGTGTGGTGGGTTTTCAAACAACTTCACGAGAAAGGATTGGTCTACGAAGACTACCGTTCGATGCACATCTGTCCGCGTTGCGAGACGACGCTCTCACAGCAGGAAGTATCTGAAGGGTATAAGGATGTAAAAGATATTTCTGTAACAGTTAAGTTTGAGCTCATCGATGAGCCGAATACATTTCTGCTTGCGTGGACGACGACACCATGGACGCTTCCAGGCAATGTTGCGATTGCTGTTGGAAAAGATATTACATATGCTCGAGTAGAAGATGAAGGGAATACCTATATTCTTGCCAAAGATACTCTCGAAAAGAATAAGAAAGATTTTAAGAATCCGCATGTCGTAGGAGAAGTAAAGGGGAGTGCGTTAGTAGGTAAATCATACAAACCGCCATTCGATTATTACGTGAACAACAAGTCGCTCAAGAATCATGAGAACGGCTGGAAGGTGTATCACGCGGACTTCGTAACGACCGATGCAGGTACGGGAATAGCGCACGAGGCGCCAGCCTTCGGCGCTGATGACTGGGAGCTCTCAAGGCAGGTGAATCTGCCGTTTGTGCAGCACGTGAATATTGACGGCACATTCAGGTCGGAAGTGAAGGATTTTCCAGGGATGGAAGTAAAACCTCGCTCTGATGACGACAAGGTCCGGCTAGGTACAGATATTGCGGTCCTGAAATATCTTCAGGAGAAGGGGCTCTTTTTCTCGAAAGAAAATATTGTTCACTCGTATCCGCACTGTTGGCGATGTGACACACCTCTTCTTAACTACGCAACGTCATCGTGGTTCGTTTCAGTAACGAAAATAAAAGCTAACTTGCTTAAGAACGCAAAAGCGATCAACTGGTCGCCTGAACACACGAAAGAGGGGAGATTTGGAAAGTGGCTCGAGGGTGCGCGCGACTGGTCTATCTCACGCCAGAGATTTTGGGCGAGCGTCATTCCGGTGTGGGTGTGTGAGAAATGTAAAACGCAGCGAGTGTTTGGGTCAGTTACTGAACTCGAAGGGGCGAGTGGGAAGAAGGTGAATGATCTACATAAACACATTGTTGATGAAATAACGGTCGCCTGTTCCTGTGGCGGTACGATGCGTCGTATTCCCGATGTCTTAGACACATGGTTTGACTCCGGCTCAATGCCATACGGTGAGCGACACTATCCATTCGATAATAAAGAGAAATTCGAGAAAGTGTTTCCTGCGCAGTTCATCGCAGAAGGCTTGGACCAGACGCGCGCGTGGTTCTATTACTTACACGTTCTTGCGGGCGCGCTTTTTGGAAAGAATGCATTTCAAAACGTCATCGTGAACGGGATCGTTCTCGCTGAGGATGGAAAGAAGATGTCGAAGAAGTTGAAGAATTATCCCGATCCGATGGAAATAGTCGAAAAATATGGTGCAGATGCGCTACGTTTCTACCTACTCTCATCACCTGTCGTACAGTCAGAGAACCTAAGTTTCTCGGAGAAGGGAGTCGATGAGGTGGTGAAGAAAAATATCGGCCGCCTTAACAACGTGCTCGCGTTCTATCAGCTCTACGCAAACGATACTCCTCGTGATTGGAAAAGTACGAATGTTCTTGATCGTTGGATCCTTGCCCGGCTCGATGAACTCATTCGCGAATCGACGCAGGGATTTGAGTCATACAAACTAGATTCTGCAGTACGTCCTATTACGGGATTCATAGACGACCTGTCTGTGTGGTATTTGCGCAGAAGCCGCGACCGCTTTAAAGAAGATACCGATGATAAGAAAGCGGCTCTCGCAACCCTTAGATACGTTCTCGTAGATCTTGCGCGGGTGATGGCACCCTCGATGCCATTTCTCGCCGAGCATCTCTTCCAGGCGGTGCGTGAAGGAGAAGATGAAGAAAGTGTTCATCTCACCCTGTGGCCAGAGCCTCGCGCGACGGTGAATTTCATCCAACGTCTTCTTGGTCGTGGAAATGATGACAAGGTTTTGATCGAAGCGATGGAAGAGGCGCGTAGTATCGTCACGCAGGCCCTGGAGGCGCGCGAGAAGGCCGGGATAAAAGTTCGCCAACCGCTCTCATCTCTTTCATTTCACAGCAGCATTAAATTATCTGAAGATCTGATTGCGATCATTGCGGAAGAAGTAAACGTAAAGAAAGTGGAAAGAGGGGAAGGGATTCTTCTTAATACAACAATTACCGCAGAACTACGCGAGGAAGGGCAGGTGAGAGATTTCGTGCGTAGCGTACAGAATGCTCGCAAAGAGGCGAACATGACACCGGGGGAGAAGGCACGCATCTTCTATGGTGCGGATTTCAACGAAGAAACACTCTTGAAGTATAAGGACGAGATACTAAGTGCTACGAACTCTACAGATTTCGTAAAAGGATCCGAAGATGGAGTCCGGGTAGAAAAAGTAAATTAATTCGCTATGGCAACCATTGAGGAGAGACTTGCGGATATAGAACACAGAAACGAGAAGGTGGAGTCGGATAAAGGGTGGGAGACGAGTGTTGCGCGGAAGGCTCTCATTGCTACGTTTACCTACATTGCGATCGGAACATATATGTGGGCGATCGGTATTGATAAACCACTGTTAAACGCAATCATCCCGACTACTGGATTTATGCTCTCAACGCTGTCGATGCCTTTTTTCAAGCGAATGTGGTTGAAATATCTTTGGAATAAGGGAAAGTAGCAGCATGTATCAGAAGTACCACACGGAAGCGCTTGTTCTCGGTAGTCGAGAAATAGGAGAGGCGGACCGAGTGTATTCGCTCCTTACTAAGGACTTCGGCTTTATTAAAGCGCGGGCTTCTTCTGTAAGAAAGGAAGTATCTCGAATGCGATACGCTCTCCAGAATTATTCGCATGTGAACATCTCGCTCGTGAGAGGGAAAAGGGGATGGCGCGTTGCGGGTGCTTCGACGATCAAATCTGCGGTGGGCGACAAGGAAAACATCAGTGTCTTTGGGCGTGTCTCGGAGCTGACAGAGAGACTTCTCGCTGGAGAGGAAGAAAATCAGTACCTTTTTTCAGCTCTCGCGGATGCACACGATGCACTCATGCGAGAGGGGGAGTGTCCCGCACGTGCCACGATTGAAATCGTCTGCGTTGCGCGCATATTGTACGCACTCGGCTACATTTCGACCGAAGCGCATGCCACAGCGCTATTTACACACACTGCATACTCAGACGAATTCTTACGTGAAGCGGAGACGATCAAAGACAAACTCTTGTCTTCTATTAATAGGGCGATAACAGAGACTCATCTCTAGTGTGGGTAGCAATTCGAAGAGCTGTGCCGGTGTATAATTGTCCGAATGGACCCTCAGCCTGAGCATCTCGATCACGAGAAAGAGAAAATAGAGCGCTTAAGGCGCGCCATGTACTCACGCGAACTTTCGGGTCAGATAAAAGATCGACCGCGTCATACGATGGAATCAACGAACCCCACCGTTGGTGATGACTGGAAACGACCTGAGCCGGAACTTAAGACTATGAGCGTTGCTCCGCGCACGATTGCCATTGCTCGCTCTGCGCTTCGCTGGATGCTTGTCGCCGCGGTTGTCTTTTTTATTGCCGCCCTGGGATTTCTCGCATACTACTTTACGATCGGGGGCGGCGCATCGCCTTCTTCTCCGGGAAATATTGATGTCGTTATCTCGGGACCACTCCAGGTTGCTGGTGGAGAACCGACCCAGCTCCAAATCACCGTCACGAATCGTAATAAAGTCGCACTTCAATTGGCGGATCTTGTGATCACCTACCCACAGGGAACTCGTTCTCCCTTGGATCTTGTTACGGATCTATCGAGTCAGCGCATATCGCTCGGGGATATCGAGCCGGGAGGAAGAAGGCAAGGTACGGTCTCCGCCGTATTTTCTGGAGGCGTAAATACTTCTGCGAAGGTGAATGCGGAACTTGAATATCGCCTGCAAGGCTCAAGCGCAATTTTCGTTGCGTCAGGAACATACGATGCAGCCTTTAGTGCAGCAGCACTCGCCGTGTCTGTCGAAGGGAACACGGAGACAGTATCCGGGCAACCAGTCGAATTTACCGTGACGGTCACTTCCAATGCGAACGCGCCCGTCAAAGACGTTCTGCTATCAGCGGGATTTCCTTTTGGTTTCTCGTTCTCGAGCGCAACACCGAAGCCAACTCAGGGTACATTTTGGGAACTAGGAGATATTGCACCTGGGCAGAAAAAAGAAATTATCGTGAGAGGTACGTTAACGGGTGAAAGTGCAGATGAACGTGTGTTCCGATTCACGACGGGGACGAGAAAGAGTGCTCAGGATTCAAGTATCTCAACGACACTGGCAGAGAGCTCGTTTCCTATAAAGATCTCTGAACCGTTCTTAGGACTCTCTGTGTCCGTGGGCGGGAGGTCGGATCCGAAGGCGGTGGTGGCTCCAGGAGAAACGGTAAACGTGACTATCAATTGGGAAAATAATCTTCGTACCGCTATTACGGATGCTGTCATTGTTGCACGTCTATCAGGTCTCCAGATCGACGGCACAGCGATAAAGACCTCTACGGGCTTCTTCCGCTCGACTGACGGAACGATCATTTGGGACAAGACAACAACAGCGGGAGATCTTGGAAATCTCGCGGCAGGAGCGCGCGGTAGTGTCGGCTTCACCGTCCGTATTCCTCCAAGCACCAGCTTAGGAGGTCTTCGTGAGCCATCACTTACGATCACCGTAAATGCGGGGGGTAAGAGAGTCTCAGAGGAAGGTGTGCCAGAAAATCTACAAGCTACAGCACTGCAGAGAATTGACGTGACGACCTCGCTCACCGCGACCTCGCAGGGTCTCTATTATGCGAATCCATTTGGAAGCGTCGGGCCTCTTCCACCGAAAAGTGGGGTCGAGACAACCTATGGAGTTGTATTTACACTCACGAATACAACAAATGCGATTGAAAACGCAAAGTTAACCGCGTCGCTGCCTCCGTACGTGCGTTGGACCGGAGTCTACAGTCCATCCGGTGAAAAGCTCACATTCAATCAGAGCGACGGAACGATCACTTGGGATATCGGCACGATAAACCCTGGGGTAGGCCTCAGCGGAACCCTTCCGAGACAAGCTGCAATTTCTGTTGGCTTTACCCCGTCCACAAGTCAGATAGGACAAAGTCCTCCGCTCGTTCAAAACATCAGACTTGTCGGAACAGATGCGACTACAGGTGTATCCGTCAATCGTTCGCTTAAAGATGTGACGACAAACATCGTTGGGGACGCCGGTTTCAACTCCTCCGAGGCCACTGTTGTTAGATAAAAGTGTGTAGTATGGTGTACGTCGTTCACCCAAGAAATTTGTATGTCTGAAGTAACAATGGAACAGATAATCTCGCTCGCTAAGCGGCGAGGTTTTATATACCCTGGAAGCGAGATTTACGGCGGTCTTTCAGGTACCTGGGACTACGGACCTCTCGGTGTTGCCCTCAAAAACAATATAAAAAACATCTGGTGGCGGATGAATGTCCTGGAACGTGATGATATGTACGGGGTAGATGCCGCCATCCTCATGAATCCAAAAGTATGGGAAGCGAGCGGTCACGTCGCAGGTTTTGCTGACCCACTCGTTGAATGCAGTAAATGCAAGAAACGTTTCCGAGAGGACCATCTGGTGGATAAAAAGAAGTGTCCGGAATGTGGTGGCGCACTCGGAGAGGCGAGACAATTTAATATGATGTTTAAGACCGAGATCGGTGCATCCGATGGCGGAATCTCGTACCTACGTCCGGAAACAGCAGGAGGTATCTTTGTAAACTTTAAGAATGTTGTCGACTCATTTCATCCAAAACTATCTTTCGGTATTGCCCAAATTGGAAAAGCGTTCAGAAATGAAATCGCGCCACGAGATTTTATCTTCCGCGTGAGAGAGTTGGAACAGATGGAAATCGAATATTTTGTCCGCCCAGGCGAATGGAAAGAGAAGTTCGAGGCGTGGCGAGATGAAGTGTACCGATTTACAGATGTGGTAGGTATTTCTCGTTCCTCAGTCCATGAATTGGAGGTCGCTGACGGTGATCGCGCGCACTACTCAAAACGCACGATAGATTTTGAGTTTGATTTTCCATTCGGTCGCAAAGAGTTGTACGGCCTCGCGTATCGTACGGATTTTGATCTCTCTGCTCACTCGAAAGCGTCAGGAGTGGATCTTAAGATGGTAGACGAAGAGGGGAAGGAGCCTATCACTCCCCATGTCATCGAGCCGTCGTTCGGTGTTGATAGAACCATGCTTGCACTCCTCGTGTCTGCCTACACAGAAGATGAGCTCGGAGGAGAGAAACGCACGTACCTCAAATTTAATTCTGCAGTTGCTCCCATTAAAGCGGCTGTATTCCCACTTCTTAAGAACAAACCAGAACTTGTCGCAAAAGCTCGCGCTGTGTACTCGGAACTTAAGAAGATCGTTCCGGAGATCATGTGGGACGACAATGGCAACATAGGAAAGCGCTACCGCCGCCAGGATGAGATAGGAACGCCTGCTTGTATCACGATCGACTTCGACACCCTTGAGAACGATACCGTCACTGTGCGGAATAGAGATACGGGAGTGCAGGTTCGTGTGCCGATCGGGGAGCTGCCGGGCATCATTAAGGCGTAATTCTCCCTCTATACTTGTGCTACGATACGGGCAATGGATGGTCGTCCGGTCACTATCGCAATAACCGCGGGCACAGTCATTAAAGCCGTACTTGTTCTTGCGGGCGCATGGCTTCTTTTCCAGATGCACGAACTCGTTCTCGTGCTTCTCACCGCGATCGTCATTGCTTCTGCAATTGAGCCGGGCGTAGAGGCCCTAGCTAAAAGGAGAATTCCCCGCGTTTTGGCGATACTTGCGATATACTTACTCCTCCTCGGCTCTTTCTTCTGCATCTTTTTCTTCTTCGTCCCGTCCTTTTTTGAAGACCTGCGTG
Organism: uncultured Candidatus Saccharibacteria bacterium; assembly: GCA_964399865.1. Classification (GTDB taxonomy): domain Bacteria; phylum Patescibacteriota; class Minisyncoccia; order Phycocordibacterales; family UBA2100; genus UBA10103. Next base: position 587,067 of record CAYNRJ010000001.1, read on the forward strand.
CGCTCCTCGTTTCGTTACCGTTATACCTCGAGACTATAAATAGTTGGGGAGGGTTCGATCAATATGCACAGCTATTTGGCACAGAGACAGTTCCCGAAGTTACCTCAAATGGCCTGCTCGAAAGCGTAGGAAATTTCCTAGGAACAGCGGGTATGTACGGTAACGCATTTACCGCTCTCGCAAACATTTTCGGAGGCGTCCTCTCATTCGTGCTCGTAATAGTATTTTCGTTCTACTTTGCGGTCATTCGAACGGGGGTAGATGATTTCCTACAGATCGTTACTCCAAAAAGGTACAAGATATACATTTTGGATTTGTGGGAGCGCTCAAGAAAGAAGATCGGCTTATGGATGCAGGGACAACTACTTCTTGCTGTTATCGTAGGAGTTCTTGTATATCTCGGACTTACCATTCTTGGTGTTAAACACGCGCTCATTCTTGCAGTCATAGCAGCGGTATTTGAAATAATTCCGGTCTTCGGACCCATTTTGGCCGCGGTACCGGCAATTGCGATCGCACTCGTTTCCGGTGGATTTTCTCTTGGCTTTCTCACCCTTGCTTGGTACCTCATCGTCCAGCAGTTTGAAAATCACCTCATCTATCCGCTCGTTGTGACAAGGGTCGTGGGAGTGCCGCCGCTTCTTGTCATTATCGCGCTTCTTGTGGGAGGACAGCTTGCGGGGTTCCTTGGCGTTGTACTCTCCGTGCCAGTTGTTGCAATCATCCAGGAATTCGTTAAGGATATCAGGGAAGGGCGCGTGTTTGCTTCGCCCGGAGTAGAGTAGAGAGGTAGAGCGTACTCACGCATGAAAAAAGCATTTTATTTAACGACGACACTGCCGTATGTGAACGCCGATCCGCATATCGGCTTCGCGCTAGAAATGGTGCAAGCGGATATACTGGTCCGCTACCGAGCTTTTCTTGGTGATGATGTGTTTTTCAACACGGGAACAGATGAGCATGGGCTCAAGATTTATAAGAAGGCCGAAGAGGAGGGGAAAGAGGTGCAGGAATATGTGGATGGATACGCAGCAAAATTTAAAGGCCTGAAAGAAAAACTTGGTCTCTATGACGGAATTCATTTCATCCGAACTACGGATACAAATCACGTAGCGGCCGCACAAGAGATGTGGAGGCGCTGCGCTCAAAATGTAGGTCCCGAGGGTCCAGATATCTATAAAAAGACGTATAAGGGCCTATATTGCGTGGGGGACGAGGCTTTTATGCGTGAGAGCGATCTCGTAAACGGCAAGTGTCCGAATCATCCAAATATGGACCTCATGGAGATTGAGGAAGAGAATTATTTCTTTCGCCTGAGTAGGTACCAAGAAAAGCTAATTGAATATCTGAAGAGGGAGGGAGTCGTTGTTCCTGATTGGCGTAGATTAGAGGCAATCGACTTCGTAAAGCGAGGCTTAGAGGATTTTAGTATTTCCCGTGTGAAAGAAAAAATGCCGTGGGGAGTTCCAGTTCCCGGCGATGAATCTCAAGTCATGTACGTATGGTTCGACGCGCTCACAAATTACATTTCAACATTGGGATGGCCGGAAGATACAGAGGGGAACTATAAGAAGTTCTGGCAGGATGGCTTTACGCTCCAGGTGGCAGGTAAGGATCAGGTGCGATTCCAGTCTGTTATGTGGCAGGCGATGCTCATGTCCGCGGGACTCGAAGGGACGAAACAAGTCTTCTATCACGGCTTCGTGACGAGCGGCGGACAGAAAATGTCTAAGTCTCTCGGGAATGTTATTGACCCAATAGCGATCGTAGAAGAATACGGCGTGGATGCTCTTCGGTATTTCCTTACACGCCACGTCCATCCTTTTGAAGACTCCGATGTGACGATTGGGCGTTTTAAAGAGTCCTATAACGCTGATCTTGCGAATGGTCTCGGGAATGTCGTTGCGCGTATTATGCAGCTCGCTGAAACAAATCTACGCGAGCCAGTGAAAGTGGAATTTACTCCATATCCTGAGGAATTCTTGTCGGCGCTCCAAAAGTATGAATTTAATCGTGCGACGCAGTACATCTGGCAACGAATTCAAGACCTCGATGGAAAAATAACTACAACTGCGCCATTTAAGGTGGTGAAAAGCGACCCGGAGAAAGGAAAGGAGCTCATCGCGGAACTCGTACGTGAGCTCGCGGCAATAGATCTCATGTTGGAGCCTATTCTTCCAACAACGAGCAAAATCATCATCGAGGCGATCATGGTCAACAAGAAACCGACGAATCTTTTTTTGCGAAAATAGTATATGGAGGGGGTCACAAATAATCCAAAGGACTTTATTGAACGGCAATTTAAAGATGGTGTTGCGGAGCCAGAAGCTCCAACGGAATTTCTCTTGAAACTTCTTGGTCGCACAAAAGATGATCCATATACTGCGCTTCCCGCGGAAGCAGTAGCAGAAGGAGAGGCGGCAGATTCATTGCGGGCAAAACTTCCAGAAAGAAGGGCCCGAATGGAACGGGCGTTTGCGCAGATGTCGGACGTTTCCGCAGAGATCCTCGCTGCATACGGCGAAGCATGTAAGACCGTAGGATTTACTCCAGGAGAAGTTCGCATGTATATAGTTGGTGGAAGGGTCCGTGAAAAGCCACTTCTACATACTAGCGATATTGATGTTGTGTTTACAACGAAAAATGCAAAGGAAGGGCTTCAGCCAGATTTTTCCAGCGATGATCCTGATCTTGTGAAAAGGAAACAGAAAGCGCGCGCGGAGTTTGTTAAGCTCATTCCCGCTATTCTCGAGAAGTATGATTTACTCGAACGTGATTCTGAGGGAAATGTAGAAGGGTGGTTTTTAGAGCCAAAGGGGTATGGTTCTTCAGAAGCGGAAACCAGGAAAAAGTGGACTGAGCAGCCCGAAGAGTCGGGGCGCAAACGCATTGCTATACTCGTAAATACTGTTTCTATCTCATGAAATATTTCGATGCTCATACCCACGTAAATTTCGTCGCGTACGACACGGATAGGGAGGAGGTGATTCAGCGCGCGAAGGACGCGGGTGTCATTATGAATGTGGTGGGAACGCAGCAAGACACTTCTCGATCCGCAGTCGCCCTCGCTGAAAAATACGATCATCTATACGCGACGATCGGACTCCACCCAATACATACTTCTAAGTCGTATCACGACGTGAAGGAGCTCGGAGAGGGTGGAAAGGAGTTTACCTCTCGTGGCGAGGAGTTCGATATGGCTGCCTACGAGAAAATGGGACAGTCGCCGCGAGTAATTGCGATAGGAGAGTGCGGACTCGATTATTATCGCTCTGAGGAAAGCACGAAGGAAAAGCAAAAGAAGGCATTCATAGAACATATCGAGCTTGCGAATAAACTGGAAAAGCCGCTCATGCTCCACATCAGGAATGCGTATGAGGACTCGCTCGAAATTCTAAAAGCTCATGCCAAAGTGAAAGGGGATGTACACTTTTTCGCCGGTAACTGGGAAACGGCGAAGAAATTCCTCGATTTTGGCTTCACTCTCTCATTTACAGGGGTAGTCACGTTTACTCATGATTACGACGAGGTGGTAAAGAATGCACCTCTTGAAATGCTCCTGTCTGAGACGGATGCCCCATACATTACCCCTGTGCCGCACAGAGGAAAGCGCAATGAATCTTCGTATATTCCTGAGATAGTGAAGGCGATCGCAGCTATTCGAGGGGAAGATTTCGAGACAGTGTCCGCTCAGCTCCTCCTAAACGCCCGCCGCGTTTTCGGCGTGGCTTAGAGCCCCCGCCTGTTGCCTAATAGCCGTCTCCTGTGATAGAGTGCCCGCTACGTTATGGTAGATGATATGACAATAACCCAAGAAGCTGACACGGAGGATGTCGGCGTCCCTCGTATTTACGAAGTCGGTTATCTCGTCATTCCAACTGTTAAAGAGGAAGAAATCGACAAAGTTGTCAGCGCAATCCGCTCAGACATAGAAAAGGCAGGGGGAAGCTTCATTGCAGAAGGAGCACCTCTTTCCATGAAGCTCGCATACGACATCACTACCCGTGGTGGAGGCAAGAAAAACGTCTATGACCACGCTTTCTTTGGATGGATAAAGTTCGAAGCACCGATTTCCGTCGCAAAAGCACTGGAGCTTTCCCTCAATAAAAATCAGGACATCCTTCGCTCGATCGTATTTCAAACCGTTCGTGAGGATACGCGTGCCAAGATGAAGGCTCCGACACTCCGTGAAGTTCGTCGCACCGATACGATCAAGGCCGCTACAACTCATCGCCCTGCTGCAGGCGCTGAGGATAAGGCACCAGTTTCTGAAGAGGACCTCGAGAAGGCTCTCAAAGACATCACAACTGAGTAAGGCGCTAGTGATACAATTGGGGGTATGTATATCAACAAGGCAATGCTGTTCGGGAACCTGACACGCGATCCTGAATTGCGCGCACTCCCATCAGGTGTTAACGTATGCAACTTCTCCGTCGCAACGAACCGTGTCTATAAGGACAAGGACGGAAAGAAGCAGGAGCAGGCTGATTTCCACAATGTCGTTGTGTTCGGGAGACAGGCTGATATAGTCGCCCAGTATCTCAAGAAAGGCAGCTCGGTCTTTATTGAAGGCCGCATGCAGACGAGAAGCTGGGAGAAAGAAGGTCAGAAACAGTACAGGACAGAAGTCATCGCGGATCGCGTTCAGTTTGGTCCGAAGGGTTCCGCTGGAGGTGGCCGCTCCTCAGGGCCTGAAGGCGGAGCGCAGGAGGATCAAGGTGGGGGAAGTGCGAGCGGGATCGACTATCCAAAAGACGAAATTAATCCAGACGACATACCATTTTAAAAAACTTATTTATACCTATGAGCACAAATAACATACTCACGCAGAACGACATTCAGCATGTGGACTACAAGGATGTAGACCTCCTGAAGCAGTTCGTTAACCCACACGGCCGCATCGTCGCTCGTAAGAGAAGCGGTCTCACTGCGCGCCAGCAGCGTGCGGTAGAAGCTGCCATAAAGAGGGCCCGCTTCATGGGACTCCTCCCATTCATCCAGAAATAAAGAAAAGTCCCGGTTTACCGGGACTTTTCTTTATTGGGGAGAGAGGAAAACCTATACTCGTTCTACGTATTCTCCTGTTTCCGTATTGATGCGGATCACATCGCCGAGCTCGACGAACATTGGGGCATCGATCGTAGCGCCAGTTTCTAGCGTGACGATCTTAGAGCCACCCTGCGCTGTATTGCCGCGGGTATTTGGTGGTGCCTCTGTCACTTTCAATTCAACCTTAATAGGAAGTCTTACGCGAATTAGTTTTTCGTCGAACCAATCGGTAGTCACCTCAGTGTTGCTCTTCAAGAATCGTCCAGATTCTCCTACTGCCTCTTCGGTAAGAGAGAATCGCTCGCTCGGTTTTCCAACTGGATGGAACCACCATTCACCCTTTCTCTCGTATATGAAAATGGCTGGCTTTGATGTGATCTCTGCCTCTTTCAATTTGTCTGACTGCTGGAACGAGTGTTCGACGACGTTGCCGCGGATAAGGTGGCGAAGCTTGGTCTGATTGACCGGGCGACGCTGCTGCTTCTGCATGATGTTGTTCCATGTGCAGACGTACGGCTCGCCCTCGACGATAACAGCAACCCCTGGCTTGATTTCGTTATATGACAGCATATTAGGCGCTATTCTATTCAATAATTGCACTTTGTCCACCGTGTGTATACTTCCCGGTATGGACCTCGTGAGCCCTTCGGCTCTGTATAGGGATTCCTACCTTGCAGCCACCAGGGAACTAGACATGATGTCTACTCATCGTCACTTCGACATTGCACTCGCAGAAAGTGACTTCGAAGCGTTCGTTCGTGGGCTTCGCGAAAGAGCAGAAGGGAAGAATCTATACCCTGGGTATGTTCCAGAGACCATTTTCTGGCTCGTTGAGGGTAAGGAGTACATTGGGCGAATCAGTATTAGGCATCGACTGAACGAAAGACTCCTCGCGATCGGAGGACACATTGGCTACGACATTCGTCCATCCATGCGACGCAAAGGATACGGCAAGAAAATACTAGAGCTCGGACTTATGAAGGCAAAGGAGCTTGGCATACACAACGTGCTTCTCACCTGTGATGTGACCAATATACCCTCTCGAAAAATAATCGAGACGAACGGGGGAGTGCTTGAGGATGAAGTTACGAATCCGGACGGCGGACCCGACAAATCAAGATTTTGGATCAGGATTTAATTCCCGACGCGGCACACGGAGCAGTTCGCGCAGTCTTGTTTGATTGAAATCGCCAATACGCCGAGTACGAGCGCGGTCCACAAGTAGAGATCAGGTGCGAAAATAAAGAGAGGGGACTGCGTGATGACAGTTGCCCATGCAAGGATGAGACAGAGTGCGGATACTCCCCAGAGACCCTTCCACAGCCAGCATTTAAGAAGATGTTTTTTATTTGTTTTCACTGTCGTTGTCATTGGTTCCATAAAACTTTTTTATTTACTAATTAAGTAATAGATAGTGTAGCACTACTTGGCCTCTTCGTTTTCCCCCTCGGATACTGTGCTTTTTGTAGGCGCAGAGCCTTCAGTAAGACCCTTCTTTACCTCCTTTAAAAGGGCGGCAAGGATGGGCTTATTCTCGTGGAGGAACGTTCGGGCGGCATCGTAGCCACGGCCTAGCTTATGTTCGCCATATTGGTAGGAGCCGCCTGAGGATTTTTCGACGATGCCATATTTTTCTCCGAGAGCGAGCGCTTCTCCTTCTTTTGAGATACCTTCACCGTAGAGCATATCGAATTCTGTCTGGCGGAACGGAGCCGCGACTTTATTCTTTACGATCTTTACACGATGGCGTCCTCCCATTACCTCATCTCCTTTCTTAATCTGCGCCACGCGGCGAATATCGATGCGTACAGATGTGTAGAACTTGAGCGCCTTTCCACCGGGGGTGGTTTCAGGATTCCCGAACATGACCCCTATCTGCATGCGGATCTGGTTGATGAATATGATGACGGTCTTCGTCTTAGAGACAATAGCAGTCAATTTACGGAGAGCTTGTGACATGAGGCGCGCTTGTTTTCCTACATGCTGCGCTCCCATATCGCCCTCGATCTCGTCTTTTGGAGTGAGTGCTGCGACGGAATCAACGACGATAACGTCTATCTTTCCACTTCGAACAAGTGATTCTACTATTTCAAGAGCCTGCTCGCCTGTGTCAGGCTGTGAGACGAGAAGATCCTCGATCTTTACCCCCAGCTTCTTTGCGTATTCTGGATCCAGTGCGTGTTCTGCGTCTATATACGCACACACACCGCCCCTCTTCTGAGCTTCCGCAACAGAATGGAGAGAGAGGGTAGTCTTACCAGAAGATTCTGGTCCGAATATTTCAATGATGCGACCGCGGGGGAGTCCGCCTATGCCGAGCGCCCAATCTACACCGATAGAACCGGTGGGGATCGCGTTTACATCTACTTTCGGCTGTGCACCGAGCATCATGATGGATTCGTCTCCGAATTTTGTTTTTATGTCGGAGATCGCACGCTCAATGTCTTTATCTGTGCCTTTTCCTGTCTGTTTTGGTGCCGCCTTTTCTTTCTTGGTGAATCCCATACGGAATAAGTATTACTAAAGTGGTATCTAATAAGTATATCGTATTACTCAGTCTCGGGGTCTGGGGTTTCGGGCGTGTTTTCTGGCACCTCTTTTGGTCTATAGACTATCTCCACCACTCGCTCAGTCGTTTTGCCATACCTATCTTCAGCGCGTAGCGTTATGCGGTTATATCCGGGGGCGAGTGCGTACCCCTCCTCGAATGCTCCCGTCTCTGTGACCGCTATTTCCTTACCATTCATTGAAAGGGAAGTGATACGTTCTGCTGTCCCGCTTATCGTGATAAAGGATTCCGTGACCTCCATGACGCGAGGGGACACTTCTATTGATGGACCTCGGAGAAGGGCACGACCTTCGAAGAAGGCATACGCGAGGGCGATTAGGAAGAAGGCGATGAGGACGAAACGAATGACACGACTGTCACGGTAGGGCAGCATAGAGGTTAGGGGCGGTGGCTCACTATTCGAGTTTCCTTGGGGAGGGAGTTGGAGAGGAAATTCATACGCGATCCTTTTCCGAAGCTTCTTCGTCAGCCATCTCCTCATCAGACTCTTCCTCTTCGACAGGTTCACGTGCGAGTTCGTCTGCGTTTCCTTCACCGATGATGTCGCGTGGTTTTGCACCGTCAGCTGGACCGATCACACCTCTTTCTTCAAGGATATCCATGAGTCGTGCTGCGCGCGCATACCCAACACCGAGCTTACGCTGTAGATACGATGTGGAAGCTTTACCGGCCTCCACGACGGTCTTTTTGGCTTCCGCGTACAGTTCATCATCTTCCTCGCCATCTCCCATGGAAGAGAATATTGCGTCAACGGCCGTACCTCCTTTTGGCTCACTGAAATCGACTTCATCGGAGAGTTGTCCTTCTGCAGATTTGAGTATGTGGGCAACGACACGCTTCACTTCTGCTTCTGTCGTGTAAGGCGCTTGGATACGACGTGGCTTGGACATCTCTCCGGAGAGGAAGAGCATGTCACCTGCGCCAAGAAGTTTTTCTGCACCGCTTGTATCGAGGATCGTACGGGAATCAATCTGTGAGGACACCTGGAATGCCATACGGGCAGGGATGTTTGCTTTGATAAGGCCCGTGATCACTTTTACGGACGGACGCTGAGTCGAGAGAATGATGTGGATACCGACGGCACGGCTCATTTGGGCGAGGCGAACGATACTTGCCTCAAGCTCTCGTGGGTATGAAGACATGATATCGGCGAGCTCGTCGACGATGACGACGATGTAAGGCATTGCTTCAACTGGAGCGCCATTCTTGCCAGTAGGAGCCTCACCGTCCTCGGTAGCCTTTTTAAATGCGGGAGCAACAACGTTCTCGTGATATGACCCAATGTCGCGCACCTTTTCGATTTCAAGAATGTTGTAACGTCTATCCATTTCCTTTGTGAGCCACTTCATTGCGAGGATGGCTTTCTTTGCGTCTGTAATGACAGGGGAGAGGAGGTGAGGAATCGAGTTGTATGCAGTAAGTTCGACGCGCTTTGGGTCCACCATGATGAATCGAAGACGTTCAGGTCCGCAGCGATAGAGAAGTGAAATGATGAGATCGTGTATTGCAACGCTCTTACCCGCACCGGTAGTTCCCGCGATAAGAAGGTGAGGCATGCGCGCGAGATCAGCGTAATGAGGGGCTCCAGTAATAGAGCGACCAAGCGCAAGAAGAAGTGGTTTGTCGGATTGTACGAACGCTTCGTCCGACATGAGTGGCGCGAGTCCAAGCGTCGTTCTCGCGATGTTAGGTACTTCAATGCCGACGAGTGATTTTCCAGGGATAGGCGCTTCAATGCGTACGGGCGAAGCGGCGAGCGCAAGCTCGAGGTTACTTTGCAGGGCTACTATTTTAGATAGGCGTACACCCTCGGCTGGTTTCATCGCATATCGTGTAACGGTCGGCCCGATCGATGCCTCATCCATCTCTACCTGAATACCGAAATTCTGGAACGTGCGCCTAATGATGTTCATGTTCGCCTTCACATCCCCTACCTCCGGTTTTCCTTTGTTCTTAGAAAGGAGTGTTACAGGAGGTGGTGTATAAGCATTACCTGTAGCAGTAACGAGAGGGAAGCCCTCCATACCGTCACCCGCCTTCTCTTTCGAGCCTCCACGTTTCTCGCCGAAAGTCTTTATAGTAGCTTTCTCTTCAGGTTCAGGATCTTCTTCGGAAACTTCCTCTTCCACCTCCGCATCCTCCGGAGTTTCTTCAGTGGTCTCAGAGTCCTCCTCTGGTAGACCAACGACAGGTACGTCTTCCTCCTCCACTTCCTCGCCCTCTTTCTTTTTAAATCGAAGTCGAAGGGCCGCGAAAATAGCATCAAGACGTATATCGAACGCAACTATAAGAGAGGCAACTATAAAAGCTGTAAGAAAAATAACTGTCGCAACAGTATCAACAGCGGCGACTGCAGGGACCGAAATCGCGGCGCCTAGAACGCCACCTTTTCCAGGAAGAGCGAGGTTGACCAATCCGAGTGCAGATAGGAGAAAGACGCAGACACTCGCAAACTGCACCAAGCCAAAATGTTTCTCAAAAGAGCGCAGTCCTGCGATCCCAGAGAGAATAAGTGAGAGGGGAAGTAGCATGTAGCCGATTCCCAAGAACCACGATAGCTTCTCATACAAGAAGGCACCCACGGTCCCACCTACTCCGAAATTGGCGAGAATAAGGAATCCTGCGAGCGCAAGAAAAAAGACGGCTGTGACGCCGCGTATTGCTTCCGGGCTAACTCGCGGCGAAGACTCTACGTCCTCTTCCTCATCGCGTTTCCTTTTTTTATCGTTCTTTTTCTTTCGCGCCATCTTCGACATGATATCACCCTCAATACGCGCGTCTGATTTTTTGCCTGTGACTCGTTAGCGCACATATAAGAGACAGCGCTGAATTTGAATAATTTGGCAAAAGTGAAAACTAGGAATACTATTCCTATCGAACACGCACTTATTGCGCTTTCACCTGTCCTTTATAGACTAAATCGATTGGATCTATATATTGGACGACTAATGGACATATACAGTAAATATTATGGACAGCGGAAAGGACATACAAAAAGTAGATTATTTGGCTAAAGTGCTAGATAGCTATTTAGTACGGACAAATCCATTTGGCAGAAGCGCATCGGGCGAGCGAGCCTATCGACGGGCGGAGCGCGTGGTAGCTGCCTTACATATACTGACTAATCACATATCGGTCGCGGAGCCTTCAAGAGTTCACGTACGGAGGACTGGAATTGAGCTCCTCTCGAATGTTTTGGCGCTTCGTGACGAGATGCGATCCCAATCGTCGTCTGTGTTCCAGGTAATACAATCTTCGATTCGCGAGCTTATATCTTTGGTACGAATACTTTCGGTCTCAGGTCATGTCTCCCTGCAGAATGCGAATATCATAATTGAGGCAGTGGATGAGCTCGGCACGTTTCTCATTGCATCACAAAGATCGTCTTTATCTGAGAGTATCCTCTTTTCAAAAGAGGATCTTATGGGCGCACAGGAACTAGCGCGTATTTCAACTGGGGAGATTTCTCTAACGGACAGTTTTAGAAAGATGTCCGATAGAAATGAGACTAGGAATGAATCGAAAATGAGTCAAAAGGACACGGATAGGACAATTACTTCAGCTTCAGCGAATCGCGACGCGGACATAAGATCTCAAGCAATAATTGGTATTCTTAAGTCCCAGGGTGTTTTGGGCATAAAGGACATATCCTCCAATTTGCCTGAATACAGTGAAAAAATGATTCAGCGCGAACTGGCTCAGCTAGTAACTTCGGGACGGATCAAAAAGACTGGCCTTAAGCGTTGGAGTAGATACGAATTGATATAGATTCAATATATAGATGTGTGGGGACTGTATGAAAATTGACTGAATGGGATAACAGTCGTGCAGTATAATTGGCCCATATTTGGGGAAAGATTCTATTAGTACACGCGTCATCGGTATTGACTCCCCTTATGAGGGGAGGTAGTGTATCACCCGTAACTTGTTAAGCAGGAAAGCCCCGTTTGGGCCTTTTTTGCGCACAAGTTATCCACAAAACAGAGACGTGTGGGCGGCCTTCAATGTGCCCTGCTGATATATAATTGTGCGGATGTTGTCAGAAATGACACATCAGTAAAGCAGGGGACGGCGTCGCGCTGTTCTCTGTGCAGTTCGTTGACATTTAAATAGTGAAAGCAAATTACAGATGTGGGTTCTATGAACCCGCGTCAAAACTCATTCCAGAAAATTCTGAGATTTTTCGGTCGCGATAGAAATTCCGAATGACAGAATCCCATCTCACTGCTAACCCCCGCGTCTTCTGCAACTTATTTAAAAATAAGCGGGAACGTAGGGCTAGCAAAATTAGGGCACGATTGCTTCGGCAAGCCAGGCCCGAAATTATTAGTTTTCCAACTGCACACATTTAATAATGTAGTTGGGAACACAAACGTTCACATGCTCCCGTCGAAAGAACATGTGTACGGGCTGATCTACTTTTATTGGAGATTAGTCACAAAGGTCAAATAACTAAAACTATGAGTAAAGCATTAGCAACAAAGAATGTTGCAGCACTGCTCCTCTCTGTAGCAATGGTTTTTGGTGTCACGTTCGCATTCGCCTCACCGGCGAAGGCACAGACGCTTGAAAGCCTCCAGGCTCAGATTGCAGCGTTGCTCGCACAAATCAGTGCTCTTCAGGGTGGCACAACCACCGGAGGATCATGCACAACCTTCACACGTAATCACCAGATGGGTGACACAGGTGGCGAAGTAATGGCTATCCAAAAGTTTCTTAACAGCAACGGTGCAGTAATCGCATCTTCAGGAGCAGGTTCTCCTGGTAACGAGACGAGCTACTTCGGTGGTCTCACTCGTGCAGCGGTTGCGAAATTCCAGGCAGCAAATGGCATCACGCCAGCAGCTGGATACTGGGGTCCAATCTCGCGCGCAAAAGCAAACTCGATGTGCACAGGTACACCGACGGTTCCAGGAGTTCCGATAACGGGCAACGGCCTCAAGGTCATGCTCGCATCTGACTCTCCAGTTAACGTCGCACTTGTCGCTGGTCAGGCTATCGGTGAACTCGCGAAGTTCGTCTTCGTGAACCCAACTGGCTCACCAGTAACAGTAACCAGCGCATCGTTCCAGAGAATCGGTGTTTCATCTGACTCGACGCTTACAGCTGTCTATCTCTACAATGGCGCAACCCGCGTCACAGATTCAGCAGCAGTAAACACGGGCATGTTCACCTTCAGCGATTCTGCAGGACTCTTCGTAGTCCCAGCAGGAAGCTCAGTAACGATCTCAGTTCGCTCCAACATCAACACCGGAACTTCTGGTGAGCAGGTTGGCGTTCAACTGAACTCCCTTGCTGCTTCTGGCACACTTGATACATCAGTAGTCTTCCCAATCCGCGGCGGTATCCAGACGATCTCGTCTGCTTCCCTCGGAACGGTTGCCATGACGTACTCAGCACCATCAGGTTCAACTGAGAACCCAGGCACAGACATTCGTGTATTCGAGGCTTCAACAGTTATCTCAACGCACGCTGCTAACCTTCGCGCGATCACCTTCGAGAACCGCGGTTCTTCAAGTGACGGCGACCTCCGAAACTTCAAGCTCTATGTAGATGGAGTTCAGGTTGGTTCAACAGTTGCGCAGTCAAGCAATGACAAGGTAACCTTCGATCTCTCATCGAGTCCGAAGCGCCTTGAGACAGGCACACGCATCATCAAAGTAGTCGCCGACATCGTCGACGGCTCAAGCGAGACATTCGACATCCAGGTTCGTCGCGCAGCAGACGCAATGTTTGTTGACGCAGAACTCGGTCAGCCGATTCTCATGACGGGTACATTTGCAGCTGGATCAGCAAACACAATTGCATCCGGTACGCTTTCAATCACGAAGGCAGCAAATTCCCCAACTGAGAACATCGCAGTTGGTGCAACAAACGTCCTTCTTGCACGCTATGAAGTTCGCGCCGCAGGCGAGAGCATCAAGGTTGAGGCAATCAAGGTCTGGGTTGACCAGGGAGCAGCCGATGGTATGGATAATGCCAAGGTATTCCTCAATGGTTCTCAGATCGGATCTACAAAGGACCTCACATCTGGCGCTAACCCTGACGTAGCTGGTACTGAATTCACATTCGGTTCCTCCTTCATCGCTCGCGCTGGTATGACCGAGATTCTTGAGATCTACGGTGATGCAAAGACAAATGACTCTGTAAATTACGCTTCCGGAACATCAGTTGATGTCGGCGTATCTATCGCAGCTGCCTCAGACACTGAGGGTATGAGCTCGGGTAACACCATCTCCGCCATCTCAGAAGTCGAAGGTAACTCTCGTTCGATCACTTCTTCAACCCTCACAGGTTCGAAGGCATCTGGCTACGGTGATCAGACAATGATCCCTGGAACCAACAATGCAAAGATCGGTTCGTTCACGCTTTCAGCTGGTTCAACCGAAGCAGTTAACATCAACACGATCGCAATCAACCTTTCTTCAACAGAAGCGGCTTCCATCACGGACCTCCGCCTTGTTGATGCCTCAACAGGTACACAGATCGGTTCGACAAAGGTCTCTCCATCTGGTAGCTCAGGTGACGAAGGCGACAACTCGTTCTCCGTCAACATCGTGCTCCCAGCAAGCGGATCAAAGACCATCGATCTCGTTGCTAACATCAAGTCAAACGCAGGTATCGGTGCATTCACAGCTGCTCTTGACGACTCGACAGGTGGTACTGGCGCTTCAACAGCTCAGTCCGTCACGATCGGCAACGACGCAACACTTCAGACAATCACTATCGGCAGCGGTACTCTTAACACCGCGGTTGGTGTAAGTCCTGACGATGCGAATGTGATCGCAGGTTCAACTGACGTCAAAGTCGGTAACTTCAAGTTCACAGCGCAGAACTCAAGCTTCACGGTGCAGGAGATCAAGGTCAAAGTTCCGGCTAACGCCGCAACCTCTGTCTCTGCTGTCACATTGAAGTACAAGGATGCAGCGGGTGTAACACAGTCTGCTTCACAGGCTCTTACACTCTCTTCAGGTACTCAGACATATGCAACGGCAACCTTCACAGGTTTGACGTTCTACGTGCCTCAGAACACCGAAGGAGTCCTCGATGTGTACGTCAACATCCCAACTATCGCTTCCGGTGCTACAACTGGTCGTGGTATCACGGTGGTGCTTGATGGCAACGAAGGCTTCAAGGCGATCGACTCAGCTGGTACTCAGACAACAGCTCTCACGAGCTCTACTGACCTCAGCTCTGTCTCGGCTACAGGCAAGGGTACGATGTACGTACGCAAGTCTAAGCCAACGCTCGCAGCAGTCACTCTGGACAGTTCCACACTCAGTGCAGGAGCTAACCAGGTTATCGCTCGCTTCAGCATCACAGCTGACGCGGCAGGTGACATCGGCTGGAAGTACTTGAGCTTCACGGTTAACAAGACAGCGGCTGTAACTCTCGATGCTACGACAACAATCGACATCTACGAGGGTTCCAACGCAATCGCTGGTAACTGGGCAACCACAACCGGTAGCTTCCCAACTCAGTCACAAATGTTCACCACGGCGGCAACGTCTGGTAACCTTGTGTTCGAAGCTACAAGCGAACAGCAGATCGCAGCTGGAACTACAGCAACGTACGAAATTCGTACGACTGTCGGAGGTCTCGCATCAGGTTCTAACTTGAGCGTCACCCTCGCTAACCCATCGAGTTCGATCTCAACCGACCAGTACTCCGACATCCTCGGAAACTTCGGTGACGCGACTCCGTCCATCATCTGGACTGACCGCTCTTCGATCTCGACAGTTCACAGCGAATCTACAGACGACTGGACAAACGACTACCTTGTTAAGACCCTTCCTCTCACGGTGGGCAACAAGTCAGTAGCGTTCTAAGGTCAGTAGTTTCTCAGGCCTAGCGAAGCGACAATTCGCAAGCCTCCAGCTCGGAAATTGGCCGAGCAGCAAGAACCACCCCGAAAGGGGTGGTTTTTGTTTTGCCCGACAATTTAATTATGATATGGTGATACGTATGAAAAAGAATTTTTTGATAGTGCTTATCGCACTCGTACTTATCGGAGGGGGAATATGGTACGTATCACAGTCACAAACCGGACAATCTCGTCTAGTTGCAGGTGAGAGCGTATCGAACTGGGATTTTACTGGCGTGTATACAGGGAACACTGAACTGGAGGCACGTGCAGAAGCAGAAATTGAGCGGCTTGAGGGACTCTTTGGTGAAGAGGGAAGTAGCGAGTACGAGCTCTATGTCTCGATCGCGAATCAATACGATCTCCTCGGCGATGGAAAGAAAGAGTACGAATACTTGAACAAGGCGCTCGCGTTAGATTCTGAGAGAACTGGGCTTGCGTGGAACAATCTCGCGAGACTATTTGAGAAGCTCGGGGCGTACAAGAGTGCACTGCAGGCATTCGATGCAGCTGTCGCAGCTCAGCCATCCTTACAAAATCAGGAAGCACGGCTCGATTTCCTTAGGACAAGAATGCCGGAAAATACCGCAGCAATCGCACAGGCTGAAGCGCAGCTTCGTGATACTGCGGGGGACCTCGATTTCGTTGAGTAAATCGTACGTGAGTAATTCATCTCTCACATGACAAACCGAATCGCGAAATGGTTTTCATGGCTCCTCCTTGCGCCCGCAATCTTGCCGCTCGTGTATGTGGAAGGTCTTCTCTATCCGTATGTAGCACCTAAGACTCTACTTTTTCGTGCACTATTTATCGTCGCGGCAGCGGGCTTCGCGTACCTACTCTTATCGGGTCATTCATTTTATTTCTCGCGTCTACGAAATTGGATCTCCTGGATTCCCGGAGCACTCCTCGCGCTAGCGTACGGAACCTCTCTCATTGGCATAGATTTCTACCACAGCTTTTGGTCAATCTTTGACCGTGGAGATGGTCTCTTAACGATGACTGCAATTATCGGATTCTTCTACTTCATTCTTCTGTATGCGGATCGCCCATTTCTTCGAAGACTCTTTTCCATTTCAGCGTGGGTAGGATCAATCGTCGCAGTCTATGGAGTTTTGCAATGGATTCAGACCGTTACTGGAATGGAAATCCCTCTCATTACTGATCCCCGAGGTCGTCTAGGAGGCACGTTCGGTAACGCAGCGTTCCTTGCAGCGTATTTGGGCATGACTCTCTTTGCGACACTCGCAGTAGTGAAAGAATTTAGTGGTAAATGGAGAAAAGCCTTGTATGCAGGCGCTGCACTACAGCTTTTCGCAGCTATCCTTACCTCCACTCGCGGGACTCTTCTTGCAATTCTCCTCGCGAGCACGCTCACAGCACTTTACCTGGCGTGGAGGGGGGAGGGAGCGACACGAAAGTACGCCCGTTTTGGAGTCGTAGGAGTCGTCATATTCGCCGCTCTTTTCTTTCTGTTCCGCGGTCCTCTTACGCAATTTCCGTTCGAACCAGTCCGGCGCATTGCTTCGATATCTCTGTCGGATGTGACAGTATCAAGCCGATTCTTCGTATGGAAGAATGTGCTTTCGGAAAGCCTTGAGAAACCACTGACCGGATATGGGGCGGAGCATGTAGATGTACTTTTTAATCGTGTGTATGATCCCGCTGGAATACTTGAGGAGTGGTTCGATCGCTCTCACAACGCATACCTCGATTACTTCGCGCAATACGGAATTTTTGGTCTACTTTTATTTAGCGCGCTACTTGCGACTCTAGCGCTCACCGCATGGCGATTACTTAGAGTTGGCGACAAGTACGCACCTTTTATTCTTCTCATGGTTGTCGTATACGCGGCACAGAATTTCTTTGTGTTCGATACGGCCATGACATTGTGGCTTCTCTTTGCGGTCTTCGCTGCACTTCTTGCGTATAGAGCGGCGGGAGAGAACGTAGCTGTATCCTCGTCTCGTTTCAAACTTAAGCCAGTAATTCCGATCGTTGTAGGTGGGGCGATCCTTATTCTCCTGTACCCGGTATCTATTCAACCACTTCGCGCGAATCTTCTCCTCGCAGAAGGGTATATGCATCACATTGCGGATGTTGGACGGTCAGTCGATACGATGCAAAAAGGGCTGTCTCTCAATACATACGCTGACATTGAATACGGTTACCAGGCGTATGAAATGTATTCTGAGAGGCAGGCAAATTTGCTCGAGGGTACTGATCGTGTTGCCGCGTACCGCTTTGCGCTCGAGACGCTTACAAAAAACTATGAGAAGTACCCATATGATGCGCGCACTGCCACATACCTCGCTCACGTGCTCGACTTAGTACCTCCAGAAGAAACCGCGGATGAGGTATTTCTACGAGAGGTAGTGCTAAAAGCAATTGAGTTATCACCCAAGCATGCGCAGGCGCACTACATTCTGGCGAACATTTCGCTCAAAAAAGGTGATAAGGCGGGGCAGGCCGGAAATGTCGCAGAGCGAAATCGCTTCTACAGAGAGGGGATCGCCGTTCTTGAAGAGTATGTGAAAATGGTGCCGAACTACGCGAACCCCCGCTATCTCATCGCGAATCTATACTTAGTTATAGGGGAGGAAGAGCTTGCGGCGAGGTGGGCGAGCGAAGGGCAGGCTCTATACAAAGGGGATATGGATACTGCTCGCCGAGCTGTGCGTTACTACATTGCGATAGAAGACTGGGCGACGGCCCTTCGGTTCAACGAAGAGATTTCAAGAAATACTCCACAAGATTATCCAGTGAAATATGATCTTGCGAAACTGTATTTTCTCACGGGTAATAAAGAGAGGGCTCAAGAAATAGTTAATGAGCTTCAAATTGAATCTCCTGGTCTTGTCGAATCAGATGCGGAGTTCATGAAAGCGATCGAGGGTACGCGGTAGAAGAGTGGCCCCGCGTGGGCGGGGCCGAAGGTGCGAGAGTCCTGTGGTAGTTCATGACTCGGCCTTTATGTTTGAGAAGTGTTGGGATGGACCGCTCGTTTGCAGTGTCGGACGAATCCTCGCTCCCCAGTGCGCGTGGCCGGGAGCTTGATCGGAGCCCGCATAGAACTCGAGATGGAGATCGAACTTCTCGCCAGACTCGTCGATAGCGACGTACGAATGGCCGCCGTTCGTATGCGCTGCGAGTATTTTGACGCGATAGGTAAGAAGAGCATCCTTCGGTCCACCTGCAGTTGCGACTCTGCTGAGTGTGTACCAGTGCTCTTCTTTGAGGACCGGAGGATTCTCGCTCTCGGCCTTCATCCAAGGTAGTCTGGGCGCACGCATTGGCGTTTCTCCCGTTTGTTCAGTTCTATCTGGATACTATTCTCAATCGTTCGCTCGTCAATCTCTAGAATTTTGGTCGACGGAAAGCCCAGCGGAATAAAAGATAGAGTCCACCAAAGAGGGCGAGAATAAGAAGGAAATAAAATAGCGCTTTAGACTTGAGGATTGTGAGAGTGCCCACAGCAGCTGCGTGTTTCATTTTCTCCAGAGCGGTTGAGTTTTCGGTCGGTCCTTTGAAGCCGGTCGTGTTTGAACTAACGCCCACATTTTTTACCGCAGTCGTCGATGTGCCAAGTATCGCGCTTTCTCCGCCACCTCGAAGGTATGTTTCAAGGGAATTGATTTTTTGTTCTCGAAATTCTTCAGTTTTGCCAAGGACATTTTTGAGTGTTGCCTGCACAACAGGTGACGCTGTCTTTGCAGTTTCCGCAATGAATGCAGAAGCTTCGGTCGCTGCGTTTACGATTGCAGGTGGGGGTGGTGGCTCAGCAACAGTGATTTTTATAGAGGCGCTCGCTCTCTGTGAGAGTGCGATTGAATCAGAAATACCTTCAACAGAGGCTCCTTCTATTATCGCAGAAATAGCATGTTCGCCGGGGGTGGCTTTCCATTCAATGGTTACAAGCTGGCTCGTCTCCGCGCTTAGTTTGAAATTTTCAGTTTCAATTCGCTTTTCATTATCAAAAAAGGCAACTGTTCCACTTAAGGTTGCATCGCTTCCATTGTGAACGACTGTGAAAATCTCGAGTGATTCTCCGGCTACAGCAGTACTTTTGGAAACCCAAATTGATTGCGGTGGAAATCCGGCCTGTATTTCGGCTGCGCCGAGCTGAGAGGGGAGGAATAAAAAGGCTAGGAGGAAGACCATCCAGTATTGCCTCATCCCCTGATTATACAATGATATACTAGAGGTGTCTTAGTATGAATCCAGCCGGTTCATTCTTTAAATTTACGATAGGGTTTCTTACGCTTATCAGCGTTAGTTTCGTTATTACATTTGCGGTAAGTACATACGAAATGTCTCAGAGTGCAGAAAGGCAGGCAGCCGCCGCGATGCAGGCGATGCTGGAGTCTAAATAGAAAAGGCGCCGGCAAACCCGAAGGTCCGCCGACGCCCCGCCCTGACGAGTGCGCACAACCATGGCTCGTCGGGCTATTCGATAGCGAAGCCCAGCTCGTTGAGCTTCTTTCGAAAGTCCTCGGCACCCTCCGGCCCGAGAAGTTCGATGTTGGTGTTCGCGGAGAGAAGATCACCGCGAACCAGGTCCCGGACGGCTTGTCGAGCCGCGCTCCTCGTAATTGCAAAGGAAGCGCCGCGGACGTCACAGAACCTTGTCTCTATGTACTGAATTGCAGCCGAATCATCGGGCGGCATCAGCACTCTGCTTTTTGGCATCGGTACCTCCTATCGAGAAACGACGCACTCCCGCCAGCACTCTGACATTTTTTTACGTGCACGTCAAACGACGTTGACTCTCGTCCTTAAATCAGTAGAATGCGCGAGTCAGGCTAGAGACAGCGAGTGGTAGCAATACCTTCAATCCTACGGGAGCTTGCCGAGGTCGTACTCTAACAAGAGGCCTGGTAGTTACTAGAAGAAGTACTTTTTGTACATGGCAAAAACCAAGGAGCAAAAGGCGGTAATCATCGAAAAACTTGAAAATGCTCTCAAGACGGGAGCTTCTTCAGTGTTTGTACACTTCACCGGACTCAACGTCGCTGATGAGACAGCGATGCGTCGCGGTCTTCAGAAAGACGCCGTTTCGTACGTCGTCGCGAAGAAGACACTTATTCGCCGAGCGCTTACTGCCCTCGGTCACAAGCATGAAAGTGTCGCACTTGAAGGAGAAGTTGCAGTTGCGCACGGAGGAAACGATGCGACAGCAGCAGCCCGTATGGTGCATGAATTCGCGAAGAAGTTCGCAGGCAAGCTTACGATCCTCGGAGGTATCTTCGAAGGTCGCATTGTGGGAGCAGGCGAGATGCAAGAGATCGCGACGATTCCGTCTATGCAGGTACTACGTGGCATGTTTGCGAATATCGTAAACAGCCCGATCCAGCGTTTTGCGATCGCACTTAGCGAAGTCGCAAAGACGAAGACACAATAAATTAAAAATTAAATTAAATTAGTATGGCAGATGAAACAATTTCAGCAGGAGCACAGGCAGTCATCGACGCAGTGGAGAAAATGACAGTGCTCGAGCTCAATGCTCTCGTCAAGGCAATCGAGACGAAGTGGGGAGTGTCCGCAACGGCAGTTGCAGCAGCAGGTCCTGCAGCAGCGGCAGCGGAAGAGAAGAGCGAGTTCACCGTTGAACTTACCGCCGCAGGTGATCAGAAGATCGCCGTCATCAAGGTGGTGAAGGAGGCTCTCGGACTAGGACTTAAGGAGGCAAAAGACCTCGTAGAAGGAGCTCCAAAGGTTCTCAAGGAGGGAGTGAAGAAAGAGGAGGCGGAAGACTGGAAGAAGAAAATAGAGGCCGCTGGTGGGAAGGTAACACTGAAATAATTCAGCGGGTACGTCCCGAAACAGCCGCGGAAGATGAACTTCCGCGGCTGTTTTCGTTCAGACAGTAATGCTGCTTTGCACGCAACCTATGGGGGACTGTATACTCTCCGGAATGAAAGGGGAATTTCTGTCACAGTTTCTCGGAAGTGCCCCTCGGGCTCGCCTTATTCGCCTATTCGTTTTCTCTCCTGCAGAAAGCTTTACTTTGTCACAGGTGGCAAAACGCACAGGACTCTCTGCCGCAATTGCCGAAAGAGGGATCAAGGAGCTCCAGAATATGGGTGCTATACGGGAAGGAAAAATCACTATAAAACTAGCGAACGAGCCAAAGAAATCAATCAAAGGAAAACAAAAGATATCCACGTGGTCTCTCGATCAGAAATTCAAGCACGCGAGAGCACTTTCTTCTTTTGTTCATGAAGTATCTCCTGTTCAGTACAAGAGTATGCTTGAGGCGCTGAGACGCTCTGGCCGTCTTGCGGCCGTTGTTCTCTCGGGGGCTTTCATGGGGGATCCGACTAGGCCAGCAGACCTCATCATTGTTTCGGACAGTCTGAATGAAAAACGACTGGAGAGCATCATCAGGGGGCTAGAGCCAAAATATGGAAGGGAGATTCGTTACGCTACATTCTCCGTTCCTGAATTTTCATATCGATTGACGATACAGGACCGTCTCATACGGGAGACCATTGATTACCCTCATTTCGTACTTTTGGACAGAAGGGGGCTATTGTAGGTTTTTCTCCTCACTTTTGGGTTTTTGGCCGATTTTTAGCCAATTTTTCCTATCCACACTACACCGTCAATCCGGCCGGAAGCTGAAGGGCGAGTGCTATCATTAAGCGATAAAGGGGTCGAAAACCGTTATAAAACCTTACTAATTTAAGTTTTTACCTTCTACATTATGATAGTTTCGCAATCAGCGAACGTGCTCCAACAGTCATTTGTCGACATGTGGGGTACTGTCGTTGACTATTTGCCTTCGATCGTAGCCGCAGTAGTTATCTTCATAATCGGCTGGATCTTTAGCATTGTTTTGTACCGCGTCGTAGACCAGGTAGTTAAAATCCTTAGGATCGATGACGCTCTTAAGGCAGCTGGTCTTAATGAAATGGCAAGAGAGGCAGGCTTTACCTTGAACATTGGCGCGTTCCTCGGCACCTTGGTGCAGTGGTTCGTCGTTATCGTGTTCCTCGTAGCTGCTCTTGATGTGCTTGGCCTCAGTATGGTCACGCTATTCTTGCAACAAGTGGTCCTAAGCTACTTGCCTCAGGTGATCATTGCGGTCCTCATCCTCATTCTCGCGGCGATCGTCGCAGAAGCGGTGAAGGGTATCGTATCAAGCTCGGCTCGTGCTGCCGGAGCTCACACGGGGAACCTGGCAGGAAATGTTGCAAAGTGGGCGATCTGGGTAGTCGCTATAATGGCGATCCTCAATCAGCTCGAGGTTGCACCTGAGTTCATGCAGATACTCTTCACGGGTATCGTTGTTGCGATTTCTCTCGCAACAGGTCTTGCCTTCGGTCTTGGGGGCAAAGAAGCAGCAGCTCGTACGATCGAAAAGATTCGTTCAGACATTGCACACCACCACTAATTTTAGTGTGGTTGTTTTGTTGCTCGCGCCCGCCATTTTGGCGGGCGCGTTGTTTTGGTACTTATTTGCTAGAATGCGTCGATGCAAGCAGTAATACTCGCGGCCGGTCGTGGAATACGTATGGGAAAGCTCTCGGAAGCTACGCCGAAAGCACTTCTTGAAGTTGCAGGTAAAACTCTTCTCGAATACAAACTCGACGCGCTTCCGCCGGAAGTCGACGAGGTCATTATCGTGGTTGGCTACATGGGAGGAGCGATCCAAAGATATTTAGGCGGTGAGTACAACGGCAAACGAATTCTCTATGTCATACAGGAAAAACAAAATGGCACAGCGGGCGCTCTGTGGGCTGCACGTCCAAATCTTAGAGATTCTTTTCTTGTGATGTCGGCTGATGATATTTACGCAAAGGAAGATATTGAAAATGCAGTCAAGGCAAAACCGTGGGCGGTGCTGGGATTAAAAGTGAACTCACTTGGTAGTGCTGCAAAAATAATTACGAACAAGCGCGGAAGGGTAACGGATATCCTCGAAAGCGAAGCGCGCGACGCAGGTGCGGGCTTTGTAAACACAGGTTTGTACCATCTTGATATGAAAGTGTTCGATGCGAGGACTGTTTCAAAGTCCCCGGGAAGTGGAGAGATCGGCCTTCCTCAAACGCTCGTAAAAGCCTCTAGTCCGCTCTACTTACAGCCAGCCACTTTTTGGCTCCAAATTACAGCTCCAGAGGATCTCAAAAAAGCTGAAGAAATCATTGGAAATAGGCCATAAAACTGTCCACAGCTTATCCCCGAAATGAAGAGGGCCTGAAGATTTGACATGTCTAAGAGCCTCGCATATACTCCTCGAACGTATATGGTAGCCATTAAGAGCTTCACGAAGTGGCAAAAGTAGCCGAGCTGAAAAGCTTTGCGACCGGTGCCGCTTTCAAGCGGCCTTTTTGTTACCTGTACGGCGTTCGTTGACAATTGAAGAGCGATAAAAAGTTTCCGCATCGGACTTTTTGCATTTGCAGAAAGTGCGATCGGATACGAACAAAAAGAATCAAACGTCCCATTACCGGTTCAAAGTCTCCGGTATGGGATGCAGGAATCTTTCGTCATGCAAATGACGAAAGAGTAAAGTAACCAAATAGAAAAAAGTCTTGTCCTTCTTGTAGGGGACAAGCAAGAAAGTGAATACGCGGTTCTTAGAATTCCTAGCGGGAGTTCTGAGTAAGGGCGCGTGGTGGATGCCTAGATTGAAAAAGGCGATGAAGGACGTGGTTTAGCTGCGATAAGCTTCGGGGAGGTGCTAAGCAACCTTTGATCCGGAGATTTCCGAATGGGATAACCCTATCGAGTAACCCTCGATAACCTGTACTTTAAACGAGTACATGGAGCAGACCTCGGGAAGTGAAACATCTCAGTACCGAGTGGAAAAGAGACCAACAGGTATTCCCTTAGTAGCGGCGAGCGAAACGGGAAAAGCACAAACTCAGCCACAAAATCGAATCGTCAGAAATGGCGACGCGATTTTGGGGATGGGGGTTATAAGGCTACAGCGCTAGCAATAGGTAAAGTAAAAAAATGCTTAGTTAGAGGAACAGACTGGGAAGTCTGGCCCCAGAGGGTAATAGCCCCGTACTCGAAAACAAAGCATCTTTATGGCTGTAGTTCTTGAGTAGCTCGAGACACGGATAGCTCGGGTGAATTCGCCAGTACTAACTGGTAATGCTACATACTTTTTCAAATCGATAGTGAACTAGTACCGTGAGGGAAAGGTGAAAAGAACCCCGATGAGGGGAGTGAAATAGAACTGAAACCACGTGTCTACAAGGAGTTGAAGTGGTCGCAAGACCACGACAGCGTGCCTATTGAAGAATGAGCCAACGAGTTGATGCGTACGGCATGGCTAAGGAGTTTTTCTCTGGAGCCGCAGCGAAAGCGAGTGTGAATAGCGCGACTAGTCGTACGTATCAGACCCGAAGCCGGGTGAGCTACCCATGAGCAGGATGAACTTCTCAGAAATGAGGAGGGAGGTCCGAACCCGTAGATTGTGCAACATCTTGGGATGACTTGTGGGTTGGAGTGAAAAGCTTACCGAACCCGGTAATAGCTGGTTCTCTCCGAAAGAGCTTTCGGGCTTGCGTCGCATGTTCGTACTGGGGGTAGAGCACTGGAAGGACCGGACAGACCGAAAGGTCGCTGGTCCTATCAAACTCCGAATACCAGTATGTCAGTGCGGCAGTTAGACGATGGGGGCGAAGCTCCATTTTCGTCAAAAGGGAAACAGCCCAAGATCGCCAGTTAAGGTCCCTAAATCCATACTAAGTGCATAGAAGGAGGTGAGATTTCTCAGACAATGAGGATGTTGGCTTAGAAGCAGCCACCATTCAAAGAAAGCGTAACAGCTCACTCATTCAGAGATCTTGCGCCAAAAATGATCGGGGCTAAGTATGGTACCGAAACTGCGGATGTAACGTGTCTTCGGATACGTTACGTGGTAGGAGAGCGTTCTGATTGCTATGAAGGTAAAGGGGTGACCCATGCTGGAGCGATCGGAAGTGAAAATGTTGGCACGAGTAACCGCAATGCGGGTGAGATTCCCGCACGCCGAAAGAACAAGGTTTCCTTCGCAATGGAGATCATCGAAGGGTTAGTCGGTCCTAACAGAATGGCGAATGCCGGACTGGATGGACACAGGGTTAATATTCCCTGACTTCTGTATTGAGTGATGGAGCGACGGAGTGCTGTACTGCAGGCCCCTTATTGGATTGGGGTTTGGGCCGTGAGTGTGTCTTGTAGGAAAATCCGCAGGATAAATGCAAACGGAGCAGAGAATTGGAGATTCGTCAAAGAGAATCTGCAGGAGCGCGCTTCCAAGAAAAACTTCTAAACTTATCAATATAGAATCCGTACCGCAAACCGACACAGGTGTTCAGGGCGAGTAGCCCAAGGCGAACAAGTGAGAGATCCTCAAGGAACTCGGCAAAAAAGCGACCGTAAGTTAGCGATAAGGTCTGCCCATCGCAAGATGGGCCGCAGTTAAAATTTCCCTGGCGACTGTTTATCAAAAACACAGCTCCCTGCGAACTCGTAAGAGGATGT